>CAMELR010000001.1 GCA_945923775.1 uncultured Clostridia bacterium
GCGCAGACCGGTGGAGTATGCCTTGCGGAATACTTCCTTAACCTCGCCGGTGTAGTAATCCATCTCGGTCTCAACGTATGTAAAGCCGTTGATTCTGGAGATGATCTGTGCAGCGTCCTTGCCAAGACCGTTCAGGATAACGCGGAGCGGTTCCTTACGAACCTTGTTAGCCTTCTCTGCGATACCGATAGCGCCCTCAGCAGCTGCAAAGGACTCGTGACCTGCCAGGAAGCAGAAGCACTTTGTCTCTTCCTCGAGCAGCATCTTGCCGAGGTTGCCGTGGCCGAGGCCAACCTTACGCTGATCAGCAACAGAACCAGGAATGCAGAATGCCTGGAGGCCTTCGCCGATTGCAGCAGCAGCGTCAGCAGCTCTGGTGCAATTCTTCTTGATAGCGATAGCGCAGCCTACTGTGTAAGCCCACTTAGCGTTCTCGAAGCAGATGGGCTGGATCTTCTCAACTTCATGATAGATGTCAAGACCCTTTGCCTTGCAGATGTCAGCACATTCCTCGATGGAGTTGATGCCGTAGTTCTTCAGAACAGCAAGGATCTGGGGTTCGCGTCTGTCGTAGGATTCAAATAAAGCCATTGTTTTCTACCTCCTATTACTGCTTTCTCGGGTCGATGAACTTAACAGCGTCAGCAACGCGGCCGTACTGACCGTGAGCCTTCTCGAATGCTGTGTTAGCGTCATCGCCGTTCTTGATGAATTCCATCATCTTGCCGAAGTTTACGAACTTGTAGCCGATGATCTCGTCATCTTCGTTCAGAGCAAGCTCAGTAACATAGCCGTCGGTCATCTCGAGGTAGCGGGGACCCTTCTTCAGAGTACCGTACATTGTACCGATCTGGGAACGGAGACCCTTACCGAGGTCCTCAAGGCCTGCGCCGATCGCAAGACCGTCCTCAGAGAAAGCGGACTGGGTTCTGCCGTAAACAATCTGGAGGAACAGCTCTCTCATTGCTGTGTTGATAGCGTCGCAAACGAGGTCGGTGTTGAGAGCCTCAAGAATGGTTCTGCCGGGGAGGATCTCAGCCGCCATAGCAGCAGAGTGAGTCATACCGGAGCAGCCGATGGTCTCAACGAGTGCCTCCTGGATAACGCCGCCCTTTACGTTGAGGGACAGCTTGCAGGTACCCTGCTGGGGTGCGCACCAGCCGATACCGTGTGTGAAGCCGTTGATGTCGGTGATCTCCTTAGCCTTTACCCACTTTGCTTCTTCGGGGATAGGCGCAGCGCCGTGTGCAACGCCCTGTGCTACGGGACACATGTTTTCAACTTCATGAGAATAAGTCATTGTTGTTTGAACTCCTTTCAACATTTTGTCCGGAGAAGTCTGCCCGGACATACAACTGTATTATACAACATTTCTCGTCATTTTGCAATAGGTTAGAAACCGCTAACTTCAAAAAAGTTTGTTTACCTGCTCTTACTTGGCTCAGAAATACGCCGGGCAGGCCTCCCAGGCGCTTCCAGAGGCGCAGATCCGGACTCCGGACAAGCCGCATAACAGCGCAAAATAAGACGGAGCGTTCCACGTACCGCTCCGGCAGTTCATATCATGCTCGCCCTGTCGAAAAACTCGATTATCCGCCGCCGACTGTCCTCCAGCGCCTCCGCGCACTCCGCAGGGTGGAGCCTCCAGGCTTTAAGGCTGCGGCTGACCTTATTCCTGCGCTTTTCACTGAGAGTACAGCCAAGAATGTGGCTCCCGTGCTCATAGACGCGCGTTACCACAAGGTGCGGGTAATCCGGAGTGCGTATCGCTTCCTCAATGCGCCGGGTGGCTTCCTCGGCAGGGAGTACGTCGTCGTTTTCAGACGCCAGTATCAGTATGTCGCAGTTCATCTTCTCAAGCGGCATCGCCGACTCCGGAACTGTCCCGTTGATATCGAATATGTACCTCGACAGGCGGCGCGGCCCGTAACCTTTCGAAAACAGACCCTGCACGAACGCTACGGCGCTTCCCTTCCGCAGGACGTCCCAGGGCGTGAACGGCATATCCTCGCCGCCCCGGGATATCACGGAACAGCCCGCAGGTCTGCGCCCCGCCGTCCCTTCCATCATGTGGTCGAACGGAGAGCACACCGCCGCGCAGACTATCTCCGGAATGAAGCATGCGCAGGTCAGCGTATACAGCGCGCCCCCGGAGGTGCCGGTCATCGCAGTGCGGATATCCTCTCCGAGCCGCTCCCGGAGCCACTTCACAGCACGTTCCGCGTATTCGGCGGGGACAGCGCTCCGCCGACCCTCCGGGCACAGGCACAGAACCAGCACGGTAAATCCCGCGTCAATAAGGAACTGACTGCTTTCCACAGCCTGCTCCATGCCTTCGCTGAACTCTCCCGTGCGTATCACCGCCATGTCAGGACGGCGCGTTCCCCTGAAAAAACACCCGAGGAACCCGTCCCGCTCAAGCTCTGTCCGCTCCATGTCCGCACCTCCTTTATATAGTGAAAAGTATACCACATATCGGACGATAAGTCAACTTGATACGGCTTCTTACGCGCTTTTGTGCGATAATTTGCTGAATTATCATAAAAAACACTTGCATTAAAACACGGAAAGTGGTATAATATTTAATAGCGTATGTACTCGGCTAAAGCGTATCCCGATCCCGGAATCCCCCGGGAGATGTTAATACGAGGTGACTTAATGAAAGCAGATCTGCATTGCCACACAACGATCTCCGACGGCTCGCTCGGCATATCCGACGTTATCCGCCAGGCTGACAGGAACGACGTCCGGTGCCTTGCGATAACCGATCACGACAGCCTTGCGTCCCTTTCACGCTCCGCAGTGCTCGGAAAGCGCTACAACGTGAACGTTATCCCCGCGGTGGAATTCTCCGCGTTCGACAGCGAGCGTAAAAAGAAAGTACATATCCTGTGCTACATGCCCGCAAAGCCCGACCGTCTCGAGGGTCTGTGCCTGCGCACCTCCACCGGAAGAATGGAGCTTGGAAAGCGCATGGCGGTCAAGGTGCTCGACAAGTACCCGATAACGCTCGAGAGCATTCTGCGCTACTCCGCAGGAAGCAAGGCGATCTACAAATGCCACATCATGCACGCGCTGATGGACTACGGCTACACCACCGAACTTTACGGCGACGTTTACGACTCCATTTTCGACGCGAAGGAGGGTATCTGCGCCGATGAAGTCGCTTCCGAGGCGGATTTCTACCCGGACGTGCATTTCGTTACCACGCTGATACGCGCTTCCGGCGGTATCTCGGTAATGGCGCACCCGAAGGTCTACGACAGCACCGACCTGCTCGAGGAGCTTGCCTCCAAGCACGAGATAGACGGCGTAGAGGTCTGGCACCAGAGCGCCGACGAGCAGTACCGCGCGCAGCTCCAGGACATCGCCGCCGCAAATGGTCTGCTGGTGACAGGCGGGTCCGACTTCCACGGATTCTACAATCACTACGCTATCCAGATAGGTTCCAACACGACTCCCGACGAGTCGCTCAACAGGATAATCACCCATAAGGGTAAAGCATAATACATATTAAAGAGGGAAACAACATGGACATCAAAGAAAAAGCACTACAGAAGCACTACGAATGGGGCGGAAAGCTGGAGGTGATCTCCCGCGCTCCCATCAACACCCGCGAGGATCTCTCCCTTGCGTACACTCCCGGCGTTGCACAGCCCTGCCTTGAGATCGCAAAGGATCCGGAGCTTTCCTACAAGCTCACACGCCGCAGCAACCTCGTTGCAGTCATCACCGACGGCACCGCGGTGCTCGGTCTCGGCGACATCGGCGGACTCGCAGGCATGCCCGTTATGGAGGGCAAGTGCTGTCTGTTCAAGGAATTCGGCGGGGTGGACGCGTTCCCTCTCTGCATAAAGAGCAAGGATCCCGATGAGATCGTACGCACCATCGAGCTTATCTCCGACAGCTTCGGCGGCATAAATCTTGAGGACATCTCCGCTCCCCGCTGCTTCGAGATCGAGGCAAAGCTCAAGGAAAAGCTGGATATCCCGGTATTCCACGACGACCAGCACGGTACTGCGATAGTTGTAGGCGCAGCTATGCTCAACGCAGTAAAGCTCGCAGGCAAGAAGTTCGAGGACATCACTGTAGTTATCAACGGCGCAGGCTCTGCGGGTATCGCTATCGGCAAGTTCCTGCTCAAGCTGGGCGTTGGAAATCTCGTTATGGTAGACCTCTGCGGTATCCTCAACCGCGACGCCCACTACGACAATCCCGCGCACGCTGAGATGGCTCAGATGAGCAACAAGAAGAACATCAAGGGCGGCCTCGCGGACGCACTCAAGGGCGCGGACGTATTTGTCGGCGTTTCCAAGCCGAACCTCGTAACTCCCGAGATGGTGAAGTCCATGGCGGAGAAGCCCATTCTCTTCCCGATGGCTAACCCGGAGCCTGAGATCACCTACGACCTCGCAAAGCAGAGCGGAGCTTACATCGTGGGCACCGGCAGAAGCGACTACCCCAACCAGATAAACAACGTACTGGTGTTCCCGGGCGTGTTCAAGGGAGCGCTCAAGGTACGCGCAAAGGCTATCACCGAGGACATGAAGCTGGCTGCGGCTCACGCTATCGCAGATCTCGTGACCGACGACAAGCTCTCGGTTGACTACATTATCCCCAGTGCGCTCGACAAGTCCGTTGCCAGCGCAGTTGCAGACGCGGTTGCGGCAGAATGGCTCAAGAGCGGCAAATAATAAATACAGGCGGTGTAAAAAACATGACTTACGAATTCTATCCCCGCGGCGTATGTTCGCGTAAAATGATATTTGAGATCGAAAACGGCGTTGTAAAAGACCTGGAAGTTGTAGGCGGCTGCAACGGCAACCTCAAGGGAATCGCCTCCCTCGTCAAGGGAATGAAGCTTGAGGACGTAATCGAGCGCCTCAACGGTATCCCCTGCGGTAACAAGCCGACCTCCTGCCCCGACCAGATAGCGTCCGGGCTGAAAAAGTTCCTGGAAGAAAATAAGTAAACGGAGACATCAAGACATCTATGAAAATACCTGAACTGTTCAAAAACGGCCATACCGTGTTCTCCTTCGAGGTATTCCCTCCCAAGAAGGACGCCGATGTATCCGTTATTTATGACACGCTTGATCAGCTTGGAGACCTTCACCCCGATTTCATCAGCGTGACCTACGGCGCGGGCGGTTCCGCTGCGGGCGCTACTACCACCGAGCTTGTCCGCCACATCAAGGAGAATCTCGGCACCGAGTCCATCGCGCACCTTACCTGCGTGAACTCCACGCACGCCGACATCGACGAGAAGATCAAGGAATTCGAGGCGAACGGCATTGAAAACGTCCTCGCGCTCCGCGGCGACATCAATCCGAATTTCCCTCCGAAAAACGAATTCCTCCACGCAAGCGACCTCATCGAATACATGAAGCCTCGTTCTAACCTGTCGTTCTCAGGCGGCTGCTACCCGGAGGTCCACCCGGAGGCTCCGTCGATGGTCGAGGATATCCTCCATCTGAAGAAAAAAGTGGACGCAGGCGCTTCCCACCTGATTTCGCAGCTTTTCTTCGATAACTCGAGCTTTATTGAGTTCCTCGAGAAGGCGCGTATTGCCGGGATAGACGTTCCTATCGAAGCGGGTATCATGCCCTGCGTTAACGCAAAGTCGGTGCAGAGAATGGTCTCAATGTGCGGCGCGAGCCTTCCAGTGAAGTTCACGAAGATGATAAACCGCTACGGCGACAACCCCGAAGCAATGCGCGACGCAGGTATCGCTTACGCAGTCGACCAGATAATCGACCTTGTTGCCCACGGCGTGGACGGCATTCATCTCTACACGATGAACAACCCCTACGTTGCAAGAAAAATTACTGAAAGCATAGAAAAGGTGATACGCTGTGACAAGTGAAATTACACAGATCAACCGTGCTGAAGCGCTCCGCTACATGGGCTACACACATGAGCCGGACGAAAGGATCAGCGCGGTCATCGACCAGTGCGAGCAGGAGCTTTTAAAAGAGGCGCGCCCGCAGTTCGTTTGGCGCGTGTTCAATATCCAGCGCAGCGGCAGGGAGGTTTTCCTCTCCGACTGCGATTTCGAGCTTGAAGGTCACGACATCGCGGAGCACCTCCGCGGCTGCGACAAGGCGGCTGTGGTCTGCTCGACGCTTTCGTCCTCGGCTGACAGATTCCTGAAGAAGCTTGACGTTTCCGACTCGATGAAGGCGCTCATCACCGACGCACTCGCAAACGCAATGGTCGAGCAGGTCAACGAGGAGGCGCGCCAGGACATCATCAACAACATGCCCGGGTACGCTACAACATGGTGCTACGGCGCAGGCTACGGCGATTTCCCGATTGAGTGCGCTCCGCTGCTCATCGCTTCCGTGGACGCAGTTAGAAAGATCGGCGTATGCTGCACAGCAACTCATATGCTCACGCCCAGGAAAACAATCATCGGCGTTATAGGTCTGTTCCGCGGAGAACTGGACAAGAAGCGCCGGAGCTGCGAGGACTGCAACCTCAAGGATACCTGCAAATTCCGTGCTTACGGCACACGGTGCTAATTTATTTTGCAGTTACCTTAAATTCGAGTTGACAAAAAATACTAGTTGTGATATAATGAATTGCAAGCGCTCACAGAGGTGATTATATCACCTGGATTATAACTGCTATGCAGTTAAGGAGGTCAAAAAATGCCGCCAAAACCAAAATTCACACGCGAGGAGATCGTTGCCTCCGCAGTCGATCTCGTCAGTAAAAAGGGCATAGATTACTTAACAACGCGTAATCTCGGAAAGTGGATGGGAAGCTCAGCGCGCCCTATCTTCACTGTTTTCAACAGTATGGACGAGGTTATTCATGAGGTACGGAAGGCTGCCACTGAAAAGTTCAACAGCTATATCCGCGAGATCGTAAACTTCACGCCTGCTTTCAAGGAAGCCGGAGTGCGCATGGTGCGGTTCGCGATCAGAGAGCCGAAGCTGTTCCAGCTCATTTTCATGACTGAAAACCAGGAGCCTGTAAATCCCGGCTCTTTCTTCGGGAACCTCGGCGAATACGAGGATCTCTGCACATCGGTTATCAGCCGCGACTACGGTCTTAATATGGAAGAATCCAAGGTGCTTTTCCAGCACATGTGGACTTATACATACGGTATCAGCGCTCTTTGTGCTACTCACATGTGCATGTTCCCAGAAAAGGACATCACCTCCCGAATCGGAACAGAGTTCCTCGCGATAACCTCGCTTATCAAGAGTGGCAATATGTACACGACTACGCCGGATCCCGTTCCCGGAAACAATCCGAAGGATTTCAAGACAAACGAGATCCTTGATAAGATCAAGGAACAATCAGCAAAATAAAACAGAAATACCGGAGTTATTCGCTCCGGTATTTTTTATTCACCCTTCTGCCCGAAAATCAGGACGGTCCCGTTATTTATTCTATAGAGTACGCCCTGCCAGGAGCCGTCCGGCTGCTGGCGCGCGAATACCGGTTCGGCTCCGGAGGCAACGCACATGTGGTCTGTGAAAACCGTTCCGAACCAGAGCGCGTACACCGCCGAAATCGACAGCACAACCACTGCCGCTGCTTTTTTCAGCCTCGAAGCCGCCGGGAATCCTCCCGACCACCTCGAAAGCAGCTTCCCGAGAAGCAGGCGCAGTCCATACAGAACCACAAGCGAAGCGGGGATCATCACCGCCAGGCAGAGCCACTCCTGCCAGTTGAGCGGAGTGATGTAGAACAGCCCTCCAAACAGCCAGGAAGCCGCACAGAAAGCCGCAGCCACCGCGGCGATCATAGCCGTATGCCACTTTCTGAACAGCCGGCACACGCCGATAAGCACACCGAAGCACACCGCCGCCGTATTGAAAACAGCCATCACGGACAGCCGCTCCTGCGGAATTGAAAATACATTCTGGAGCACCAGAAGCGCGCCTATTCCAAGCACTACGGTAAGTCCGCCGGGGAGAGCGCGTTTCATCACATTTGCAATGAAGCTACCCTGCACACGGTCGTGGTTCGGCTCAAGCGCCAGCAGAAACGACGGCGCACCGATAAACAGCGCGCTTATCAGCGTCAGCTGTATCGGCTGGAACGGGTACGCGGACGCCGCAAACATGAACATAAACGCCAGCAGGAACGAGAATATCGTCTTGACAAGGAACAGCGCCGCCGACCTCTGGATATTGTTGATACAGCGCCTTCCCTCCTGCACCGCGAGCGGCATCGAGGAAAAGTCCGAATCCAACAGGACAAGCTGCGAAACGCACCGCGCCGCGTCGCTTCCCGACTGCATGGCGACCGAGCAGTCCGCCTCACGGAGCGCGAGCACATCGTTTACGCCGTCTCCGGTCATCGCGACTTTATGCCCTGCGGCTCTCAGCGCCTGAACAAGCGCCAGCTTCCGGGCGGGAGTTACCCTGCCGAATACCGCGTACTCCCTCGCCGCCTGCGGTATCTCCTCGTCGGAGAGCAGCGAAGCGTCCACGTATTTCCCAGCGTCGGGAAGCCCCGCTTTCAGCGCCACATTCGAAACCGTCACCGGGTCGTCGCCGGAGATGACCTTCAGCGTTACCCCCTGTTCGCGGAAATAATGCAGCGTTTCCGGAGCGCTCTCGCGTATCTCGTCCGAGAGTATCACCAGCGCCTTCGGAGACAGCCCTTCCGGAAGCGCCTTCCCGGGCAGAGGCTCCTCAGAATGCGCCAGAAGCAGCACCCGCTGACCCTTCCCGGAATATTCGCTGCACTCGCCGCTCAGCTCCGCGTATTTCTCGGGGGGCAGAACAAAGCTCGGCGCGCCGAGTATCAGCGTCCCGAAGCCCTCGACCTGGGCGCCGCTCCACTTCCTCGCCGAGGAAAACGGCTCCTTTTTTAGGCACGCGCCCGAGCCGTCCGGGAATCGCTCCGCGATAGCCGCCATCGTCTGGTTTTCGGGACCCATCGCTCCGGCGAGCGCCGCCAGCGCGGACTCCGCAGGATACGCTTCATCGAGCTGCTTTACGCCGCTGACCTGCATTTTGCCCGTGGTTATCGTTCCGGTCTTGTCAAGGCAGAGGACGTCCACGCGGGCTAGACTCTCGACGCAGTACAGATCCTGGCACAGCGTCTGCCGCTTTGCAAGCCTTATCGAGCTGACCGCAAGGGCAATACTGGTGAGCAGCACCAGCCCCTCCGGTATCATTCCGGTAACCGCTGCCGCCGTGCTCGTCACGCAGTACTGAAGCTCCTCACGGGCAACGAAAAGCGCCTTGGTGAACAGTACCAGCGCAAACGGAAGTATGCACACAGAGATCACCGAAATTATGTTGTTTATGTCGCTCATCATCTCGGAATGCCGCTTTTTCGGCTTCTTCGCGCTTGCTGAAATGCTGTTCGCGTAAGCCTCCGCGCCTACCTTCGTGACCTCCGCCCGCGCCGAGCCGCTCACAACAAAGCTGCCCGAATACAGCACGTCGCCCGGGCGCTTCGTCACCGTTTCGCTCTCGCCGGTGAGTAGGCTCTCGTCAACGTCTAGCTCCCCCTGCACGAGAGTTCCGTCAGCGCATAGCTGCCGTCCCGCGGAAAGCAGCATGATGTCCCCCGGGACAATATCCGAAACCGGGAGGATCGTTTCTTCCCCATCGCGCAGCAGGTGAGCCTTCGGAGCCGAAATCACGGAAAGCCTGTCTATAATGCGCTTTGAGCGTACCTCCTGGAATATTCCTATCGCTATATTGCAGAGGATTACCCCCATGAAAAGCATGTTGCGGTAGGCTCCTACAAGAGCCACCAGCACAGCTATTATCACATTTATCAGGTTGAACAACGTGAAAATATTGTCCGCGAAGATCCTGCCGACGCTCTTTGACTTCACCGAGAAGCTGCCGTTGCATTCCCCGCGGCGTATTTTCTCTTCGGCTTCGCTCTGGGAGAGCCCCTTCTGAATATCCGTCATCGAACCGCCTCCATTCGCTTTATTAATATAGTATAACCCCGCGCGGGTGATTTGTCAAGCAATGGGAAAATTTCGCGCGTCAATTATCGACAGTTCCGCGAAACTTGCGAAAAAAAGCCATGCGCATTTTACTGCGCATGGCAAAATGAGAAGATGCTTGGAGATACTTTGATCCTTCAGGAACGGTCAAAACTTTGTGCTTATTCGGCAAGCTTGGCTCCGAGAGCCTTGCAATCGGCAAGGGCTGCGTCGTCGGGAGTCTCGTTGGCTATCAGACCCTCGTCATTAACGAGAACTGCGCCGTCATTCTTGACGCGCTCAGCCCACTCGCGCATCCATTCGCCGTCGCCCCAGCCATAGGAACCGAACAGCGCTACCTTCTTGCCGGAGAGCTTGCTTTCGATTCCTTCAAAGAACGGCTCGAACTCGCCTTCTTCAAGGTTCTCGGCGCCCATAGCCGGGCAGCCGAATGCCAGTCTGTCATATTCGGAAACGTCGCCGGAGAACTGGGAAACTGAGTAAAGCTCAGCGCCAGCCCCCTCTGCGACTGCGGAAGCCATAGCCTCTGTGTTGCCTGTTCCGCTCCAGTAAATAACTGCAATTTTCATAGTAGTTGTCCTCCTTATGATATCTTCAGCGCCTGGTAGAGATCCTCGCCCTGCTCCAGCCTGCCGCAGAGGTATTCCCTGCATCGGTCGTAGGCTGCGAACTTCCGGCGGGCGCTCTCCACGCTGCCATATACTTTCCAGCAGCCGCACAGCTTGTAATTGCAACCGCCATTCTCCACGAATCCCCGGACGTCCTCCGCAGGATAGCCGAGAAAAATTCCAATCTCGTGCGGGAAATCGTCGCGCTTCGTGCGCTCCGAGAGCCGCTCAAGGCACTCGTCAAGCGGCATGTCGTCCGTGTAGCCGTATTCCCTCAGGAGCTCGCGGTTTTCCGGCGCGCTGAGCCTCGCCGCAAGGAGCTTCGGGCTGTAGACAAGTATCAGCGAACGCTCAGCGCAGGAGCACTCCTCGCGGAGCACCTTGATTTTCAGTCCCCTCGCGGCGGCGCGGCGGTTGAATCTGCGTGCGTTTCCGCCTATGTCGAACTCGCTGCGCGACAGCGTGAAAAGACTCGCGCACTTTATCCCAAGCAGAGACGGCGCCGTATGAAACGCAAGCTTCTTCTCAAAACGCCTGCACTCTTCTTTTGACATAGCTCTCACCTTATCCTGTTCATTTCGTGGAGTTTTATTCTTGATATTAGTCCGCACTAACCCGAATTTTAAAATATAATGCAGAATAAGCTCTGCATTTGGGTTAGTGTTTTCTAACCACGTATATCATATCATAAATTTTCCGATTTGTCAAGTGCTGCTGAAAAATTTTCCGAGGCTGATGAAATCAAAGTTATTAAGTAAGAAAAAAATCTCTGTTTTTAACTAAAAATTTTCCGGCAGACCTCTTGAAATTTTGTCAAGAGTGTGTTATAATATTTGTGATTGTTCAGGGAGTAGTGTACCATTACTCGCCTGATTTGAACAGAATAACAGGAGGACACATCAATGGCAGACATACAGAAGCTCTATGAGCAGTGGCTCGCAAAGGCAACTGCTGACCCCGATCTCAAGGCTGAGCTTGAGAGCATAAAGGACGACGAGGACGGCAAGAACGACCGTTTCTACCGCGACCTCGAGTTCGGCACTGGCGGTCTGCGCGGAGTTATCGGCGCAGGTACCAACAGAATGAACGTTTACACCGTTAAGAAGGCTACTCAGGGTCTTGCTGAGTATATCCTCGCAAGCGGCGAGAAGAAGTCCGTGGCTATCTCCTGCGACAGCCGCATCAAGTCCGACTACTTCTCCAAGAGCGCTGCCGAAGTTCTCGCAGCGAACGGCATCAAGGTACATATCTACAAGGAGCTTATGCCTACCCCTATGCTTTCCTGGGCGGTAAGAGCGCTGGACTGCGGCGCAGGCGTAATGGTTACAGCCAGCCACAACCCCGCTAAGTACAACGGCTACAAGGTATACGGCAACGACGGCTGCCAGCTCACTCTCGAGGCTGCCGAGGCTGTTCTCGCCAAGATCAACGCAATCGACATCTTCGACGGCGTTAAGTCCACTGATTTCGACAAGGCTGTGGCTGACGGCATGATCAGCTTCATCGGCGACGACGTTATCGACGCTTACATGGCTAAGGTCAAGGAGCAGGGTCTGCATACCGACCTCGTTGCTTCCAGCGGCCTGAAGGTGGTTTACACTCCTCTGAACGGCACCGGCAACAAGCCCGTACGCCGCATTCTCAGAGAGATCGGCGTCAAGGACGTGGTAGTTGTTCCCGAGCAGGAGAACCCCGACGGAAACTTCCCCACCTGCCCCTATCCGAACCCCGAGATCAAGGAGGCTCTCGCTTGCGGTCTGAAGCTCTGCGAGACCGAGAAGCCTGACCTGCTGCTCGCTACCGACCCCGACTGCGACCGTGTAGGTATCGCAGTTCCCGACGGCGACCACTACGAGCTGTTCACCGGCAACGAAGTCGGCGCGCTGCTCCTCGAATACATCTGCAAGGAGCGTATCGCTCTCGGCACCATGCCCAAGAACCCCGTTGCAGTAAAGACCATCGTTACCACCGACATCACAAAGGCTATCTGCAAGAAGTACGGCGTTGAGCTCCGCGAAGTCCTCACAGGCTTCAAGTTCATCGGTGAGCAGATCGGTTTCCTCGAGGCTAAGGGCGAGGAGAACCGCTACATCTTCGGCTTCGAGGAGAGCTACGGCTACCTCGCAGGCGGCTATGTACGCGACAAGGACGCTGTCGTAGCTTCCATGCTCATCTGCGAGATGGCTGCTTTCTACCGCACAAAGGGTATCTCCCTCATCGAGGCGAGAAAGAGAATGTACGACGAGTACGGCGTATACTTCAACAAGCTCGACACCTTCACCTGCGAGGGCGAGAGCGGTATGGAACGCATGAGCGAGATCATGTCCGACCTCAGAATGAACGGCCCGAAGGCTATCGGCGGTCTGAGCGTAGTTGCAACCGCTGACTACGAGGCTTCCGTAAAGACCTCCGCTGACGGCAAGACCGAGCAGATCACCCTGCCGAAGTCCAACGTTATCACTTTCTTCCTCCAGGATAACGCAAGCGTTGTTATCAGACCCTCCGGCACCGAGCCCAAGATCAAGGTTTACTACACCACCACCGGCGCTAAGAAGGCTGACGCTGTGGCTCTCCAGGAGAAGCTCTCCGCTGACTTCACAAAGATCCTCGGCTTCTGATTTCTGATGCAGTTTCACAAATTCCGAAAATTTTTCAAAAAATTTTGAAAAACCTATTGCAATTTCGGAAGAGTTGTGATATACTATATAATTGTTAATGACTATGCCATAGTCTGAACCGCTGATGGTAAGCAAACCAGGGTTTGGCATATACGGATTGAGGTGAAAATCAATGAAGGAAGGTATTCATCCCGCATACGAAGCTACTGTTATCAGATGCGCTTGCGGTAATGAGATCCCGACACGTTCTACCAAGAAGGACATCAGAGTAGAAATCTGCTCCAAGTGCCATCCGTTCTTCACAGGTAAGCAGAAGCTGGTTGACTCCGGCGGACGTGTTGACAGATTCAAGAAGCGCTACAACATGGGCAAGTAATTGCACAGTAACAGGTAGTACTAATGTAGTAAAAAACACACGCTCGATTTTCCTGCGTGTGTTTTTGCGTTTATGGAGGACTCATGGAATATAAGACCATCGCGCGCCGCTGCGAAGCCAGATTCATTGAAAAGAAGTCGGAATTTATCGGCTACCTCTGCCCTGTCCAGACTGAAGAACAGGCGGTCGCGTTCATCGAGGAGATACGCGCGATGCACCGCAAGGCTACGCACAACTGCTACGCCTATATTCTGCGGGAGAACAACGCCGCGCGCCACTCCGACGACGGCGAACCCGGCGGCACGGCGGGAGTCCCGATTTACGAGGTGCTCCGCAAGGAGGGGCTGACCGACGTATGCTGCGTTGTCACGCGGTACTTCGGCGGCGTGCTCCTCGGAGCCGGCGGGCTAGTCCGCGCCTACACCAAGGGCGCCAAGGACGCCGTTGACGCGGCGCAGATAAAGTGCATGGCCGAGGCAGTCAAGCTCGCCGTTACCGTGGATTACGGGCTTTACGGCAGGCTTGCCCAGGTGTTCGCCGATTTCGACGCCCGCGTCGAGGACGAGCAGTTCGCGGATAACGTGCGGATCGTTCTCCATATACGCGCGGAAAACTCGCAGAAGCTCACCGACAAGCTCGTTGACGTGTGCAACGGCGCTGTTTCTGTCGAGGAGCTTGAGAAGCTCAATTTTGATTTTGCTTAAAGTAATCTTGCACAATTGTTTTTCTTTTTATTGTGCAGATATAACAAATCGACGTTTTTTTAAAAGGAAACAGGAGCGATAATCTGTATATATTAATGAGGGTAGTTATGCCCTTTTTACGTTTTGGCATTCTGCGAAAGGAACCGCTATGCTTCCGAGAGAACGTATCATGCAGAACGAGGCTCTTATCCTCAGCGAATTTGCCTGCAAGGCAGCCGACACCCGCGGCCGCGAGCGCCCGGAGGCTCCGGACGATATCCGCACGGACTTCCAGCGCGACCGGGACAGGATAATCCACTGCCGGGCGTTCCGCAGGCTGAAGCACAAGACGCAGGTGTTCCTTATCCCGCACTCCGACCACTACCGCACGCGGCTCACGCACACGCTGGAAGTCAGCCAGATCTCCCGCACCGTTGCACGCGCGCTCGGGCTGAACGAGGATCTCACCGAGGCCATCGCGCTTGGGCACGACCTCGGGCATACTCCGTTCGGGCACGACGGCGAACGCGCTCTTAATGAGATCATGCCCGGAGGATTCTCACACAACATGCAGGGAAAGCGCGTTGTTCAGGTCATCGAGAAGGACGGCAGAGGGCTGAACCTCACCGCCGAGGTCGTTGACGGGATCCAGGGGCACTCCACTTCCGGAGGCGCTTCCCTGCCGTTCACGCGGGAAGGCATGGTCGTAAGGCTCTGCGACAAGATCGCATACATCAATCACGACATTGAGGACGCTATACGCGGCGGCGTGTTAAGTCAGAACGACCTTCCGGAATTCCCGGTGAAGATCCTCGGCGCTACCAAATCCGCCAGGATAACCACGATGGTGCGCTCCATCATCGACAACGGCGCGGAAAATATTCACATGGACGATATTACCAAAAAGGCTCACGACGAGCTGCGGGCGTTCATGTTTGAGAAAGTCTACCGCGCAGAACCTACCATCGCCGAAAAGGACAAAGCACAGTATATTGTCCGGTTTCTTTACAAATACTTTATAGACACGCCGGAAAAAATGCCGGAGCTGTATCTTACCCTCGCGGAGCGTTTCGGGCTTCCGGTCGCGGTCGGGGATTTCATCAGCGGCATGACCGACGACTACGCCGTTGACCTCTTTAAGGAGATCACGATTCCCAAGGGCTGGAACGGCGTTATTTCACATATCAGACAGGGGTGAGAACATGGCAGTCCCGGAAAGCTTCCTCCAGGAAGTGCGAGACGCAAACGAGATCGTTTCGCTAATTGAAAATTATGTCGAGCTGAAGCGCTCAGGGGCGACCTATTCCTGCCGCTGCCCGTTCCACTCGGAGCGTACTCCGTCGTTTCACGTCTACCCGAACACCCAGAGCTACTACTGCTTCGGCTGCGGCGCGGGCGGGGACGCGATAACATTTATCCGCACTATCGAGAACCTCGACTACATTGAAGCCGTCAGGTTCCTTGCGCAGCGTGCCGGGCTTCCCATGCCGGAGGACAGGAACGACGATTCCGCACGGCGCCGCCAGAGGTTCTACGAGATGAACCGCGAAGCCGGAAAGTTCTTCCACCGCCAGCTTTTCTCACCGGAGGGCGCGGACGGCTGGAACTACATCACCGGACGGCAGCTCACAGAGCACACGATACGTCACTTCGGGATCGGCTATGCGGTCAACGACTACCACAAGCTCCACTATTACATGAGGAACCTCGGTTTCTCGGAGGACGAGCTGGTGGAGGGTTCCCTGCTGGTTCGGAACAACAACCGCGTCTACGACAAGTTCGTGAACCGCGTGATGTTCCCGATTTTCGACACCCGCGGCAACATCATCGCCTACGGCGGAAGGGCGCTCGACCCTAATGCCCCGGCAAAGTACCTCAACAGCTCGGAGACCTACGTTTTCCAGAAGCGCGACAACCTTTTCGCGCTCAACTACGCAAAGAACTCCAAAGCCGACTACTTCATACTCTGCGAGGGCTACATGGACGTGATATCCATGCACCAGGCGGGGTTTGACAGCGCTGTCGCTACGCTGGGAACCGCTATAACAGCGACCCAGGCGCGGCTCATCGGTCGCATGGGCAAATCCGAGGTCATTCTTTCCTACGACGCGGACGGACCCGGGCAGAAAGCCGCTTCCCGCGGTATCAACCTGCTCAGCGAGGCGGGAGTCAAGGCGCGGGTGCTTCAGATGTCCGGCGCTAAGGACCCCGACGAATACATCAAGAAATTCGGCGCGGAGGCGTTCGCCCACCTTATCGAATCCTCCGGCGGCGCGATAGACTACGAGCTTGGCAAGCAGTCCGCAGGTCTCGACCTCAACAAGGAGGAGGACCGCGCGGCGTACCTCAAGAAGGCCGTAGTGTTCCTCGCGACGATACATAACCCGCTCGAGCGGGCGGTGTATGTCTCGAAGGCTGCCGAAACTGCGCGTATCCCCGCAGAGACCGTTCGGTTTGCAGTCGAGAGCGAAATTACGCGACAAAGGAAGAAATCTGCGCGGGAAGAACAGCGCGAGCTGATCAATCCCCGCAATGTCGACCGGATAAATCCCGAATCCGCGAAGCTCCCCCGGGAGGAAAAAGCGGAGCGCGGGCTTATCTGCTTTGCGTTCCACAATCAGGACAAGCTCGAATATATCCGCCGGAAGCTCACGGGCGGGTTTGCCACCGAGTTCAACCGCAGGGTGTTCGAGTTCATGGAGCAGAAGCACAACGCCGGACAAGTCCTCACCGGAGGATTGTTCAACGAGGCGTTCACGACCCAGGAGGTCGGGCGGATATACGGCATTCTGAACGATTTCGCGCAGTTCGCTCATTCTGAGGACGTTATGAACGATTACATCACGGTGCTCAACGAGTATCATGAGAATATAAATAATAAAGACCCCGGCAGCATGTCAGTTGACGAGCTGCTGGAGTTCGCACAGAAGCAAAAGGAGAAGAAAAGCAAATGACAGAGAACAACGGCGGCGCAACAACTCTTCGCGAGCTGCTGGCGCAGGGCAAGCAAAAGGGCAGCCTCACCACAAAGGAGATAACCGACGTACTGGAGGAACTCAACTTCGACGCAGAGCAGATCAACGGCATCTACGAGGAGCTTGAGAACCTCAACATTAAAATAGTAGACGACTACACCGCAGACCTCGACATTGACAACCTCATCGACCTCGCCGAGACCGAGAGCGCAGACGAGAGCTACGACACCGACGGCATGCTCGCCGACGACTCTGTAAAGCTCTACCTCAAGGAGATAGGACGTATCCCGCTGCTCACCACCGAGGAGGAGATAAAGCTCGCAGAGCGCATGGCAAACGGCGACCCCGCCGCAAAGAAGCGCCTGAGCGAGGCCAACCTCCGTCTGGTAGTAAGTATAGCAAAGAAATACGTAAGACGCGGCATGCAGTTCCTCGACCTTATTCAGGAAGGCAACCTCGGACTTATCAAGGCAGTCGACAAGTTCGACTACACAAAGGGATTCAAGTTCTCCACCTACGCTACATGGTGGATAAGACAGTCCATAACCCGTGCCATCGCAGACCAGGCGCGTACTATCCGTATTCCGGTGCACATGGTCGAGACTATCACGAAGGTCAAGAAAATGCAGAGCCAGCTCCTCCACGCGAACGGCTACGAGCCTACCGAGGACGAGATAGCGGAAAAGCTCAACATGCCGCTTGACAAGGTCCGCGAGATTATCCGCATAGCGCAGGACCCCGTTTCCCTTGAGACCCCTATCGGCGAGGAGGAGGACAGCCACCTCGGCGACTTCATTCCCGACGAGGACGCTCCCGCGCCTGCTGACGAAGCATGCAACAGCGTGCTCAAGCAGACCATCGGCGAAGTCCTCGACACGCTGACCGAGCGCGAGAAGCGCGTGATCATACTGAGATTCGGTCTTATCGACGGCAGACAGAGAACGCTTGAGGAAGTAGGTCAGGAGTTCCAGGTAACGCGCGAGCGTATCAGGCAGATCGAAACCAAGGCGCTCCGCAAGCTCCGCCACCCCACCCGCAGCAAAAAGCTGAAGGACTTCCTCGAATGATATACATATTCGAAACACGAGATCCGTTCAGAACTGGAAAGGAAAAACAATGAGCAACGCAAAAGTTATCAGCGAACTTCTAGAACGCGGAAAACAGAGCGGCAAGCTCTCTACCAAGGAGATAACCGACGCCATTGAAGAAATGGACATCGACGCCGAGCAGATAAACAAGCTATACGACGACCTCGAAGCGAACAACATCGAGATAGTCGACGACATCGCGCCTGACGACCTCAACAACGCCCTCGACTTCAACAGCGAGGAGGATACGGATTTTTCGTCTGACGGCATTGCGGTGGACGACCCGGTCAAGGTACACCTCAAGGAGATAGGCAGGATCCCGCTGCTTTCCGCCGAGGAGGAGATACAGCTCGCAGAAAAGATCAGCGCCGGCGACGAGTACGCCCGCGACCGCCTTATTGAAGCTAACCTCCGGCTTGTTGTCAGTATTGCAAAGCATTTCGTCGGCAGAGGCATGCCGTTCCTCGACCTGATTCAGGAAGGCTACATCGGTCTGATAAAGGCAGTCGAGAAGTTCGACCACACCAAGGGCTACAAGTTCTCGACCTATGCCACATGGTGGATAAGGCAGTCAATTTCCCGCGCCATTGCTGACCAGGCGCGCACGATCCGCATACCCGTTCACATGGTGGAGACCATCACGAAGGTCAAGAAGGCGCAGAATATGCTGCTCCACAAGAACGGCCACGAGCCTACAATTGAGGAGGTCGCACAGGAACTCAACATGACCCCCGAGCGCGTACGCGAGATAGTGCGTATCGCGCAGGATCCGGTTTCACTTGAGGCTCCGGTTGGAGAGGAAGAGGACAGCTTCCTCGGCGATTTCATTCCTGACGACGACGCTCCGGCTCCTATCGACAGCGCTATGCAGTCGGTATTCAAGGACGAGCTCAACAAGGCGCTGGATACCCTTCCCGCCAGGGAGCGCGACGTGCTGAAGTTCCGCTACGGCGTGGACAGCGACCGCTCTCACACCCTCGAGGAGGTCGGGAAGCAGTTCAACGTTACCCGCGAGCGTATCCGCCAGATCGAAGCGAAGGCGCTCAGAAAGCTGCGTCAGCAGTCCCGCAGCAAGAACCTCAGAATGTTCCTGGATTAACAGTAAAATCCCCCGGATTTCAGTTCCGGGGGATTTTTTTATGCTTCGTTGAGGTTCTTGACGCTTCCGCGGCGTACCAGCTTGCCGGTGACGAGGGTCCTTCCGCGGCGGTAGTTTCCGTCGCGTATCTTGTGCAGTATTATATCCACTGCCTCGGTGCTCATCACGCGGCTGTTTACGTCTATCGTGGTCAGGCGCGGGTTGCATATCGTGGAGTAAATGTGGTTATCGTAGCCGACTACCGAGATATCATCGGGAATGGAATAGCCCGCCGCCTTGAGCTGATTGACAAGCTTATATGCAGTCTCGTCGCAGTTGCAGACGAATGCGGTCGGCATATCGTTCGGCAGGGTGAACTCCGGGAAAATGTCGCTCTCGTTGCTGCGGTCGCCTATTACCCAGTCCTGGCGCAGCGGAATGCGGTTTTCAAGCAGCGCCTTATAATACCCGAGGTATCTGTCCTGAATGGAGCTTGTGGAGCTTATGCTCCCAAGGAAGCCTATGCGGCGGTGTCCGTTTTCGATGAGGTGGCTTGTGAGCATGTAGGCTCCGTAGAAGCTGTCGGAGAGCACAGAGTCAACGTCCTCGCGGCTGCCGTAGAAATCCAGGAATACAGTCGGGAGGTTGTGCTCCATCAGGCGGTCGATGTAGTCCTCGGAGAGCTGACCCAGCACGATGAGCCCGTCGACCTTGTGGTCGAGAACCGTGTTGGGGACTTCCTCGACGGCGTTGGGGTCGGTCATGCTCTTGTTGTCGACTACCTCGAGCATTCCGTAGTAATTCTGGTTCTGGAGCAGCTCCACGATGTTGCGGTAAACTATCCAGTAGAACGAGCTTGCGTCGCTGATGAAGTGCTTCGCTACGATTATCCCTATGTTGTAGGTCAGTCCGTCCTTCGCGCCGTGGGAGCCTGCATGTACGCGGTAGCCCATTTCGGTCGCCTTCTGCTTTATCCTCTCGCGGAGCTCCACGCTTACGCCGTCGCGGTCGCCCAGCGCCTTTGAGACGGTTACGGTGCTGACGTTCATAACCTTAGCGATATCGCTCATTGTAACAGCTTTTTTAGTCATTTTATATCCTTTCGGGCATGTAGAACAAATTAAGTATATACTAATATTTTAAGTAATTTTGTTTGATTTGTAAATAAGCTGATTTAACAAAATTTAGTGCAAATTTTTGTACAAATTGTTGCAATGGCTGTTCCGCGAAAATGCTGTAACCAATTTCCCGGCTTTGGAATACTATAAGGCAGTAAGGAAAGCGGGGTGAGGCTGTTGAGACGACCCAGAAAGCGGAAACGCCGCTGCGGGATAGGCGCTGCGCTTGCAGTCGCGGCATTTTTCGGGGCGGTGATGTGCATATCGTTCTTTTCACTGAAGGTGCTGCTCTTTGCGGTCGCATTCCTGCTGATCGTCATAGGCATTTTTCTGCTTAGGTGCTGATACTGGAAAGGAGTACATATGAAGATCGTAGTACTGAAAAGTCCGAAGCTGTTCGCAGGACTGCTTCGCGCGGTGTTCGGAATCAAGAAAATGCCTGCGGAGTAAACAAAAGAGCGGCGCTGAGCCGCTCTGAGACCGTCGAAAAAGTCCCGTTGGGACTTTTCCGCCGAACATCCGCGCCGCGCGCACGGTTTGTCGGCAAAGCCGACAAACCGCACACTTGCGCGGATAGAAGTGTTTTTTGCCTCGGCAGAGCTGAGGCAAAAAACGTATTTCAAAAGCCCGCTTCGCGGGCAAAATCAATTTTTGAGAAACTGAGAGCGGCGCTGAGCCGCTCTTTTGCTATTTTATCCGCAGATGTCAGCTATCGCGCAGGCGAACAGCACGGCGTCCTTCAGAAGCTCGTCCTCGGTGATGAACTCGTCGTTGCCGTGCATGTGGTAGTCGGTATCCCCGCGCTCTACGCCGAACGCAACGCCGCCTTCCACCGTGTGGACGTAAGTCCCGCCGCCGATGGCAATGCAGTGACCCGGCTCGCCCTCGACCTCGCTGTAGACCTTCAGCAGCTTCTGCACGAATTCGCTGTCCTCCGGAACGCAGTGCGGCTGCTCCTCCATGTTCTTCCCGTAGTGGAGCCCGCAGTTCTCAAGCGCCGCCGAGAGCTTCCCCACAACGTCCGGTAGCTCTGCCGACACCGGGTAGCGTATGTCGATACAGCCGGTGACGTTTCCGTTATGCATTGCGAACTTACTGAAAGTCAGGGTCAGCGCGCCGGATTCCGTATCCTCTATCTTTAGCCCTGCCGACTTTCCGTCGGTCTCGCCGAACGGGAACATCAGCTTCAGACCGCGGAATATCTCGCGCTCCCCGCCGGAAAGCGGGAGTCTGTTCAGCAGCGCAATAAGCGCGGTCACAGCGTTGACGCCTGTCTGCGGCGTAGACGCATGCGCCGACCTTCCGGAGCTGTACAGCGTGATGTCGCCGTTTTCGGCGGCTTCCGCCCTGATCACCGCCCCGGTGGAGTTCGCCTGGACAGCCGCGAGAACCTCGTCGTATGAAACCCCGCGCAGCACCGCTGACGCCTTATCGGGGACCGCATTCGGAATGCTTCCGCCCTCGAACGAACGAACCAGCCCCGGCTCGTACTTGCCGAGGATATCGGCGCGTATCATTCCCTTTTCAATGTTTATCACCGGGAAGCTGCCGTCCGGCGTGAACACCATCGGCGGAAGCTCGTGGGTGCTGCGGTATATCTCCAGATCCTCGGAGCCGTTCTCCTCGTCAGTTCCGAACAGCAGGCGCACTCCCTTTTTGAGCGGGATCCCGAGTTCCTTTATGCAGTACAGCGCCATCAGCGAAGCCGCGCAGGGTCCCTTGTCGTCGATGACTCCCCTGCCGAACAGTTTTCCATCACGGCGGGTGAGCTGGAACGGCGGGTAGCTCCAGTTGAGCGGCTCCGCCGGAACAACATCGAGGTGGCACAGTATGCCGAGTCCCACCTTCCCGGAGGGAGCGTAATCGGC
Organism: uncultured Clostridia bacterium; assembly: GCA_945923775.1. Lineage (GTDB taxonomy): Bacteria > Bacillota > Clostridia > Oscillospirales > Ruminococcaceae > CAG-115. Next base: position 22,349 of record CAMELR010000001.1, read on the forward strand.
AGTACCCATCACGTTGTCATGACAGCCGGTCACGAAGCCGTGTTCGCGGCATATCTCAAGCATTTTGTCGAGGGCGCGGCGTGGTTCGGCTCCGAAGGGAGCGGACTGCTCCGGCTTGCCCTTTACGCTCGGTATCTCCACAAGCTGCCTTATGATATCCACCATTTCCTCACGGTGAGAATATACGAACTCTGAAATTTTCTCCTTCATGCTCTTCCTCCAAATATAAAGCTGACTGTATTTTCGCCGGAAACTGCATTTTTATACATGTTCAGCCGCCTATCCTTACAGTATCACTGATCTCAGCCGCTCTGCCGTTTTCGTCGATACTGATACGGTAAAAGTGTTCAAGATGATCTGGCATTACCGGACCGTCGTCGGTGTAAATATAGTACCACAGACTGCCTCCCTTGCCCGTGGTATACATGTCGATATCCGGCTCGCCGTAGCGCTTTACGATATCCTGCACAGTGCTTCCGGAAACAGCCCAATCATTGAATCTGTAGTAGGTCGCGTGGGAATTAGTGAACAGCAGAACCGCCGCAGTTACCGCGCCCGCCGCAATGAGAAAAGCCAGCCGTCCGCCGAGCCTTCTCTGCTTCACTATACCATGCATCATGACCGCTAGCGAAGCCGCGCACAGCGCCAGACAAATCAGGATCGCGCCGACATAAGCCGCCAGCATGTACCACGCGTTCATTATTCCACCTGCCTGCTGAGCATTTCTTCCGCGGCTTTCAGACCGCTTTCGGTCAGCCCGCCGTCCATTATGCGGGCGAGCTCCTGCTTTCTGCCCTCGTGGTCTAACGGAACTATCTGCGTGTAGGTACGCTTGTCGTCAGTCTGCTTTTCGATCAGCATGTGGGTCTGCGCAAGCGCCGCTATCTGCGCGAGGTGAGTTATGCACAGTACCTGGCGCTTCCGGGCGGTCTCCGCAAGCTTTATGCCGACCTTCGCGGCAGTCCTGCCGCTTATACCCGCGTCTACCTCGTCGAAAATCATCGTCGGGATATCGTCGCCCTCCGCCATTACGCTCTTTATCGCGAGCATTACACGGGAAAGCTCGCCGCCGCTCGCCGTCTTGTTGAGCGGCTTCGGCTCCTCGCCGGCGTTCGCGGAGATCAGTATCTCCACCTCGTCCATGCCGTTTATCGTGATCTTATCCGGCCGCACGTCGAATGTCAGCGTTACGTTCGGCATGTTCAGGAACCTCAGCACCTCGCATATCTCCGCAGAGAGCTTCTCGGAGGCCTCCCGGCGCTTTGCGCTGATATCCTCCGCCATGCGCTTCACCTGACCCGCAAGCTCGTGCTTCTCCTCGGAGAGCCGCTCTATCTCACCGTCCAGCCCGGAGAGCTGCGACAGCTCCTGCCGGCACTCCTCGAGGTAGTCGACAAGCTGGTCGGGATCCATGTTGTACTTACGGCAGGCATGCTTCATCGCGGAGACCCTGTCCTCGAGGTCGGCTTCGCGCTCCTCGTTGTCGTCGGCTCCGAACGCCATTGAAGCCGCTTCGCTGCTGATGTCCTCAAGCTCCGGGAGAAGCTCCTCAAGCCTGCGGTAGAGCGCGTCGGCCTCCGGAAGCACCGCCCCCGCCGCCGCAAACGAGTTCATCGACTGCCGGACAAGCTCCACCGCACCGGGATTTTCCTCGCCATTGAGCAGGTTATTCGCGGTGAACAGCGCGCCCTGTATCTTCGCGGTGCTGCGTATCTTCTGGAGCTCCTCCTCCATGCGCTCGCCGTCGCCGTAATCCAGCCCAAGCTCGGTGAGTTCCTCGATGATGGCGGTTAACTGAGCCGTGCGGAGTTCCCGGGTCTTGTTCTCCTCCTGCATTTCGCGGAGCTTCCTCGAGAGCTTCGAGAACCTGCGGAATTCCCCGCGGTACGCCTCGAGCAGCCCGTCAATCTCCCCGTAGCTGTCGAGGATCTGGCGCTGGTTGTCGTTGTTCATGAGAATCCGGTTCTCATGCTGGCCGTGGATATCCACCAGCAGCTCCCCGACCTCCCGGAGCATTGCCGCCGTCGCCGCTCTGCCGTTTATCCGCGCGGAGCTTTTGCCTTCGGAGGTTATCTCGCGCATGAGCACAAGCTCGCCGTCCTCGGAGGAAAAACCAAGCTCCGACAGCTTCGCCTTCACGCGGTCGGAAATATCGTCGAACAGCGCGGAAATAACCGCCTTTGGCGCCCCGCTGCGGACGATATCCTTGTTAGTCCTGCCGCCGAGCACCGCGTTGATACCGCCGATGATGACGCTCTTGCCCGCGCCGGTCTCGCCGGTGAAAACGTTGAACGCGCCGCCGAATTCCACGGAGGCTTTTTCTATAACTGCAAGGTTTTCAATAGAAAGTTCTCTTAACAAGCGGCATTCTCCTTATCTCGTCATCATCTTTTTGAGCAGCTCTATAAGCTGCACGGCGTGGTTTTCCGTTCTGGTGAGCACGAATATCGTGTCGTCTCCGGCGATGGTACCGACCACAAAGCCGAATTCCTCGTCGTCCAGGACTACGCAGGCGGCATTCGCAAGACCCGGGCGGCATTTTATCACCACAATGTTCATCGCGTAATCTATGGACAGCACCGCCTGTGCAAACACGCTGCTGTACTCAGGTGGATTCTCGCACTCCGGGGAATAGTAGCAATTCACGCCGTTTTCCGCCATTCCCTTGCGTATTTTCAGCTCGCGCATATCCCTTGAGACCGTCGCCTGCGTGGTCGGGAAGCCCGCCTCGGCAAGAAGCTCGCCGAGCTGCTCCTGGGTTTCGACCTCCTGCGAGGATATTATCTTGAGTATAGCACGCTGCCGCTGCTTCTTATCCATAGTGTACCTCTCAGCCGTAAATGAACTTCCTTATTTTACGCTCCTGCGCGTCAGGGTTGAGTTCAAGCACCCTTGCGCGTATTCTCTCCGCCGCTTCCTCCGGCGGGATATCTCCGGGATCCTCAGTGTGCCAGAATTCCTCCGGCGTGCAGAATACCGTGCTGCTCCAGCCGTAGAGTTCCCCGAACGCATTGCGCTTCTGCTGTCTGCCGCATATCGTCAGCAGCATGCTCATCTGGAGGTCGGTCATCGCCTTCTCAATGTGCGCGGAGGTCTCGCCGGACAGCCCCGCAATCCGCTTTATATCGTGCATTGCGACCCTGCCGTTATCCCTGACCGCCTCGTAAATCCTGCGGGAAAGCTCCGTCACCCTGCCGGATTCCCACATTTCTTCAAAGGTCATGCCCTGGCGGCGAACTGACATGAAGCATGGGTACCACTCCCGGGTTATGTAGCCGCTCCCACGGAAAAACACCTTCGCGTAGGCGATGTCGCTGCGCTCCTCAAGGACGCGCATGCGCCACTCCCAGGGGTCGGTGTCGGGCTCGCCGGTGTGCCAGCGCACCTGAGTTCCTTCGGGCTGCTCCGTCCAGTCGAACGGCACCGCCGCGTATATTCCCTTGCTGCTTCCGCCGCCCAGGGAAAATCCCGCGCGGTGGAGTTCCGCTATGAACTCATCGTAATTCTGTATCATGGTCACCTCGTCATCTCAGTGGCTGCATGAGCTTGCGGTTCACAGAGCCGAAAAAGCCCTCGCCGGTCTCGATCAGCATAAGATCCGGGGAGCCTATATGAAGCGTCAGCACGTCGCCTTCGTCGAACGGATAGCCGCTGTCACCGTCGAAGTTTATCGTCACGCGGCTGTCCTGATAGGAAGTCACGCGCAGCGTGACTTCGCGCTCTGCGGAGAAGATCATGGGTCTGGAAAACAGCGAATGCGGGCAGAGCGCGGTGTATTCGATACAATGGAGCGCAGGGTCGATTATAGGCCCGCCCGCCGACAGCGAGTACGCCGTGGAGCCAGTCGGAGTGCTGAATATCACGCCGTCTGCGCGCAGCCTGGAGACCTCGGTCTCGCCGCAGTAAACGCAGAATTCCGGAAGCTTGGATTTGCTGTCCCGGGACACCACAACGTCGTTCAGGCAGTTCTGGTGGAGCTTCCCGCCGTTCGCGTAGCTGACGTCCACGGACATCATCATGCGGCGGCTCACCCTGAAATTCCCGGTGATTATCTCCGGAATTCGCCTGATATCGCCGGGTTCCAGGTTCGCCATGAATCCCAGCCGCCCAGTGTTGACGCCCAGCAGAGGAATTCCCCAGACCGCCGCCAGCTTACCGTGCGAAATTATCGAGCCGTCGCCGCCGACGGTTATCATGCATACGCAGCCCTCGCCGCTCTCGGAGGACCTTGCGCCCTTCAGACCGCCCGTCCCGCCGTCGTCGTATTTCAGCGACAGCGGAGCGAATCCCGAAGCGGTAAGCTCCGCGCATATTTCCTCCGCGATACGGACGGACTTGGGGTCCCTGCGGTTATAGCCTATCATGACGCTTTTTCCGTTCATGCCTGCCTCCGTTCCGCCTGAAAGCTCAGCGCTTTTCAAGGCACATCAGGTATTCTGTGTTTCCGTCTCCGCCGGTTATCGGCGAGGTTTCCGTGCCGACGACCGCAAATCCGCAGCCCTGTGCAAACTCGGCTATTTCATCGCGTATCCTGAGACGCACCTTCTCATCGCGCACTATCCCCTTCTTGCTGAGGTTCGACCTGCCGGCTTCAAACTGCGGCTTGATGAGCACCGCAGCCCTCCCGCCGTTTTTCAGCAGGCGGTATATGTGCGGAAGTATCAGCTTCAGCGAGATAAATGACACGTCAGTGCCGATAAAATCCACCTGCGGCAGCTCCGCCGTACGGATATCAGTCTGCTCCATGGAGACTACCCGCGGGTCGCGGCGCAGGCTCTCGTCGAGCTGATCTCTGCCGACGTCCACCGCCCAGACCTTCGCCGCACCGTGCTGCAACATGCAGTCCGTGAAGCCGCCCGTTGAGGAGCCGATGTCTATGCATTCCGCGCCGGTGATATCCAGCGCGAATTTGTCCAGAGCGGCCTCCAGTTTCAGACCGCCCCTGCCGACATACCGGAGCTGCTCCCCGATGATGTCGACCGTATCGCCCTCGCCGACCTCCTGAGACGGCTTCGTGCAGGGTGTCCCGTTAAGGGAAACTCCCCCGCCTTCTATAAGGCTCTGCGCCGCCGTGCGGCTCTTGCAGAGCGAGTTTTCAGCGAGATAGATGTCAAGTCGCATTGTTCCCTCCCGGGAGGTTAGTCAGCCTTGCCGCCATAGAAGCCTTGTCAAGCCCGAACAGCTCGAGCTGCTGAGCGACAGTCCCCGCCGGAACGAACTGACCGTCCACCCCGACGACCTCGAAGCCGCCGGAATATCCCATCTCCAGCAGAGCCGCCCCGAAGCGCTCGCCTATGCCGCCCTGGAGTATGCCCTCCTCGAATAACACCACCCGCTTGTACGAAAGCGCAGTCTGAAGCGCTTCCTCCGGGATCGGGCTTATCCGGACCAGCCGGAGCCAGTCCACAGGCTCGCCGCGCTGGGAGGCCTCCCGGGCTGCGGCCGTCATATTTGCGGAGAGCCTTCCGTAGCTTACCGCCAGCGTACCGCCGCGCTTCCCCGACCAGTCCCAGCTTACCGACGGCTCCACCTCGCCGCTCTCGCCGCCCTTCGGGTAGCGCACCGCCGCGATTCCGTCCGTGTTGTAGAGCGCCTCGCTCAGGCACAGCCGGAGTTCCTCGGCGCTTGCCGGAGAAAACACCGTGGTATTCGGAATCGAAGCCAGCATTGCCGCGTCGAAAATTCCCTGGTGGGTCTCGCCGTCCTCGCCGGTGAAGCCCGCACGGTCAATAGCGAACGTGACATGCGTGTTTTCTATCGCGCAGTCATGCACGATCTGGTCGAATCCGCGCTGCAAAAATGTGGAGTACACCGCAAACACCGGGAGCATTCCCTCCACGGCAAGGCCTGCGGCGAAAGTCACCGCGTGCTGCTCCGCTATGCCGACATCGAAAAAGCGCTCCGGGCAGGCATTCTTGAAGTAATTCATGCCGGTGGCGTACTTCATCGCCGCGGTGATGCCGCAGACGCGGCTGTCGGATTTGCCTATGCGCTCAAGCTCCCTGCCGAAAGCTTCGGTGAACGTCTCGCCTGAGGGCGCGGAGCTTTTCTTCGTGACCGCGTGGTACTCGCCGGGGTTCTCCTCCGCAGGCTTCCAGCCCTTTCCCTTCGTGGTGAACACATGCACAACACAGGGTCGGCGCATTATTTTCGCGACCTGGAGCGCTTCGATCAGGTCCTCAAGGTCGTGGCCGTTGACCGGGCCGATGTACTGGAACCCGAAATTCTCGAACATGTTGCTGCTGTCATATATCGCGTCCTTGATAAGCCCCTTTGCGGTGCGTATCGTGCGCTCCAGCTTATCTCCCACCACCGGGACTGCTGAAAGCAGGGATTTTACGTGCTCCTTCGCGCAGTAGTACTTCTTTGTGGAGCGGATATGCGCCAGATAAAGCGCCAGCGCGCCGGTGCTCTTGGATATCGACATCGCGTTGTCGTTAAGTATCACCACCAGCGGAGCTTTGCTCTTTCCGGCGTTGTTCAGACCCTCGTACGCCATGCCGCCGGTGAGTGCTCCGTCGCCGATCACTGCGGCTACGCTTCCGCGGTGCCCCTGTAATCTCATCGCGGAGGCGATCCCGAACGCCGCCGATATCGAAGTACTGCTGTGCCCGGAAATGAACGCGTCCGCCGTGGACTCCTTCCGGCGGGTGAATCCGGATATTCCGTTTAGGCTTCTCAGCGTGCTGAACTCCGAATAGCGCCCGGTGAGCAGCTTGTGAGCGTACGCCTGGTGGCCTACGTCCCACACGAACCTGTCCTCTTTTACGTCAAAAACAAAGTGCAGCGCCGCCGTCAGCTCCACTGTTCCGAGGTTGGAGGCAAGATGGCCTCCGTTTTCGGATACGGTGTTCAGAATGCAGCGCCGCAGTTCACGGCATAATTCTTTCAGCTCGGGCAGGGTCATGTTTGATATCTTTTCGTGATTTATTGAATCGTCTAGTATCATGATCTCCTCGCAAATTTACGCCGGAAGCGGGAACAGCATTGCAATAAGTATTCCCAGAAGCGCTCCTGCAAGCACCTCTATCGGCTTATGGCCGAGGAACTCCTTGAATTCCTTGCGGTCGGAAAGTTCCTCCATTTTCTCGTCGCGCTCCTCGCCGCTGAGCCTTGAGATCTCGTCGTCCATCTCGTCTATCACCTTGCGCAGGCGGTTCAGCTCCTTGCCGTGGAGCCCGGCGTTATAGCGCACGCTGAGCGCGTCATAGATAACTATGCCCATTATGATTATCGAAAGCGCAAACGTGGAGCTTGAAAATCCTTCCAGCCGCAGCAGATACAGCGCAACGGATACCACCAGCGCCGAGTGCGACGACGGCATGCCCCCCGCGCCCGTGATTCGCTCGGGGTTGAAGGTCTTTTGCTTTATCGCGAACAGCGCAGTCTTGATTATCTGCGCTGAAATAAACGATATCAGCCCGACCGTCACAGTCGGGTTCGCCATAAAAATATTCATATAAATTACTTCCTCCGGACGATCAGTAGTTTCGCTCGAGCAGAAGGCGCGTCAGCCCCTCCAGAAACTCTCTGTCCTCGAACGCAGACAGCGCCCGGACTGCCTCTTCGGTGAGTTTTGCCGCTTCGCTGCGAGCCTTATCAAGCCCCACAACGGCGGCGTATGTGTACTTCCCGCTCTCCTTATCGCTGCCTACCGGCTTGCCGAGCAGCTTCTCGTCAGCGGTGACGTCCAGGATATCGTCGATTATCTGGAACGCCAGTCCCAGCTTCCTTGCGTATGTTCCCGCCGCAAGCTGGAGGTCGGCTCCGCCGCCCGCCGCGATAACTCCCGCGCGGCAGCAGAATTCCAGCAGAGCGCCGGTTTTCATGCGGTACATCTCAAGCAGCACGTTTTCCGGGAGCTGCTTCCCCTCGTTTTCAGTGTCGATCACCTGACCGCCGATCATTCCGAAAATGCCCGCCTGCTCCCCGAGCAGCGAGATGATCTTCAGCGCGGCGCCCTGGGATATCGTCCCCTTCAGCCCCGCCTTCGCGATTATCTCCCCCGGGAGAATCGCAAGCGCGTCCCCGGCAAGAAGCGCGTTGGCTTCCCCGAACGCCTTGTGACAGCTCGGCTTGCCGCGGCGCATGCCGTCGTTATCCATGCACGGAAGGTCGTCGTGTATCAGTGAAAACGTGTGCATCATCTCAATGGCGCACGCCACCGGAAGCGCCGACGCCGCTTCCCCGCCGCTGACCCGGCAGAACTCCATCACGAGCGCGGGTCTGAGGCGCTTCCCGCCTGCGGTCAGGCTGTGCCTTGCCGCTAAAATCACGTTCTTCTGGAGACACTCGATCTCGGGCAGGTAGGAATCTATCGCCCGCTCGGTCATTTCCGCGTAATCGCGGAGCTGTTCCCTGACTGTTTCCTTATTCAATTCTGACCTCCGGATCAGTTGGAAGCTTCCAGGGTCTGGACCTGGAGCTCCGCATTTTTGATGTATTCCTTACACTTTTTTGTCAGCTCCACCGCTTCGGTGTAAAGCTTCATCGAGTCCTCAAGCTTGAGGTCGCTCTTTCCCATGAGTTCCGATATCTCTGTAAGGCGTTTCATTGCCTGTTCAAAATCCATTGTGTACCTCCGTTAGTTCAGTCCTCGCTGACTGAAGTCACCCTGGCGGTGACGGAGCCCTTCCCGAGCCTGATGCTGATATCGTCGCCCGGAGAAAGCTGTCCTGCTTCCGTGACTATCCTTTCGCCGCTGCTGGTGACGGAATATCCCCTCGACAGCACCGCGAGCGGATTAAGCGCGGATATAACTCCGGCGCTTGCCGTAACTGCGCGGTCGAGCCTGTCAATCCGGCTGTGTATGCTCTGGCGTATCTGCTGCTCGATAGAGTCCAGCCGCTGCGAAGCCGTCCGGAGCCTGGACGCGGGCGAAAGCGCAGTGATGAGCGCCATTCGGGAATCCAGCATACTGCCGCGCTCCGCAATGTAGTGCGACATTCGGCTGCGTATCTGGCTCAGTGCGCCGTTGAGGTCGTCGACCATCATATCAGCGGTCACTGACGTAGCAAGCTCCACCGCCGCGGACGGAGTTGGCGCGCGGAGATCCGCAACATAGTCGCAGATACTGTAGTCGCGCTCGTGCCCTACTGCGGATATCGTCGGGATACGGCTGGCGTAGACCGCCCGCGCTATCACCTCGGAATTGAAGCAGGAAAGATCCTCCACGGATCCTCCGCCCCTGCCGAATATGATAACGTCAGCGCCGGTGTCCTGTGCGCGGCGTATTCCCGCAGCCACCGACTCGGGAGCCTCCACGCCCTGCACCAGTGCAGGAATAAGCAGCAGCTTCACCATCGGGCAGCGCCTTGAAAGTACGTTCTTGATGTCGGTCAGCGCGGCTCCGCCTGCGGAAGTGACCACCGCGATGGTCTTGGGCATAGCAGGTATCGGACGGTGCTGGTTGAACAGCCCCGTCTGCTCCAGTCTGCGCCGGAGCGCCTCCAGCTCTGCCGCCTGGGTTCCTGCGCCCTGGAGCGTTATGTCCGTGCAGTAGAGCTGATATCTGCCCTGGCCGCCGTAGACGTCCACGGACCCGTAGCAGACTACCTGCTCGTTCACCTGCGGCTGGTGAGTGAGAGTTCGTGCAGAGCCTGCAAAGACCACCGCGCTCACAACGCTTGCGCCGTCCTTGAGGGTTATGTAGATGTGCCCCTTCGCCGAGCGCATGCAGGACGATATCTCGCCCGCGACCGCAACGTGCGACAGCTCCGGCATGGAGGTTATCGCCGACTTCACCGCGGCGGTGAGCTGAGTTACAGTCATCACCGGGTCAGGGTCGCGCCTTCCGAACCTGTCAAGGCCGAAATCAATCCCTGGCATTCTCGAATTCCTCAAGATATGAGTTCAGAACGCCGTTTATAAAGCTGCAGTCCTGCTTGTACGCGTACTTCTTGCCAAGCTCGACCGCCTCGTTGATGGCGGCGGCTCCTGGCACCTTGTCGTCGTACTTGATCTCATAGATCGCGATCTTCATGATAATGAGGTTCACCTTTGAAATACGTGCTACCGACCTGGTGGTGCTGTACTTCGCGATTATCCCGGTGATCTCCTCGTCGTGGGCGAGGACTCCGTTTACGATGAGGTCGGTCTCGTGGTTGCGCGCAAGACCGAACGCCTCCTCGTCAGCCTCGGTTATCTCCTGAGGGGTCTGACCGAAAAGGGTCTGATAAAGTATTATGAATGCGCCCTCGCGCACTTCTCTTCTGCTAAGTTTTTCTTCCATTTTCGTTGTTGCGCTTATTCCGCGCTCTCCTTGAATTTTATTCCGGCAACGTTAACGTCTACCTTTGTAACTGTGAAGTTCGTCATGCTCTGTATCGCTGACTTTATGCTCTTCTGGACTGCTTCCGCGACATTCACCGCATTGAAGCCCTCCATCACGACGATATCAACGCGTATCTCCGCGGTATCCTCGCCCAGCCTTGCACGAACAGGACCCAGCACCTTTGACTTGGTATTTGACGGAGCGGGAGCCTGACCGCGGCAGTAAACTCCGTCGATCTCGGCAGCCGCAAGTTCTGCCATCTTGACTATAACGCTCTCGGACACCTTGATGGTGCCGACCGGCTTGTTTGATTTCTTATCCATACTTACCTCCTGAGTTTCAGGCGAACATATTTAATCTATTTTAGTATACCACACTTTTAAGATTTGTTCAAGTGCTTTTTGAATAATTATACAGACTATTTGCAGCAACAGTCAAAAAATATACAAAAAGGAGCAGACGTATACCATCTGCTCCCCTGTGATCATTCCTTGACAACGTGTACGTCGAGCTGGTCGAACGGAATTGATATCCCCGCCGCTGTAAACGCTGCGCGGATATCCTCCATCGTCTGGAAGTACACGCTCCAGTAATCGGCGCACTCGCACCACGGACGCACCGCAATGTTTATCGAGCTTGCCGCATGCTCCAGCATTCTTACTGTCGGCGCGGGATCCCTGAGTATCAGCTCGTTGCGGCTGAGTACCTCGTTGATGACCCTCTGCGCCTTCTCGAAATCGTCGTCGTAGCTTATCGAGAATACCATATCCACGCGGCGGATCCCGTTGCCGTTGTTGTTCGTGACGGTCGCGCCGGAAACCTGCCCGTTGGGTATGAATATCGCCTGGTTGGAGTCGGAATCCAGCCTGGTGTACAGTATCGTGATCTGCTTTACGGTGCCGCTCACGCCTGCAACTGAGATGTAGTCGCCTATCTTGAACGGCTTGTTTATCATCAGCATTATTCCGCCTGCAACATTCGAAAGGCTGTTCTGCAATGCAAGGCCTATCGCAACGCCGGCGGTGCCGATAACGGTAACGATCGAGGTCGCGGGAATTCCCAGCGTGCTCAGAACCACGGTTATCAGCAGAACGTACAGCACGATCTTACAGCACTGCTTTGTGAAGTTAGTGACGGTCAGGTCGAGCCGCGTGCGGTCGAGTCCCTTGCTGATGAGCTTCAGCACCAGCTTGCAGACTATCAGACCGACTATCAGCACGATGATCGCAAGGATTATCGTCGGAACTGCGTTCACTATCGCGTTCCACATGTTCTGGAAGAACTCGCTGAGCTTGCTCACCGTTTCCTCCGGGTGTTCAACGAGGTCGTGAACTGCGTCGTTTATCGTCGCTTCGTGCGTTGTCGCTTCAGCAGTTGCCGCAGCGGTCGAAATCAAATTCAGCATGCTCACTTGAACAGCTCCCTCAGACCTGCCTCAGCCGCCTCGCCGTCGCTTTCGCGGATAAGTACGGAAATCTCGTCAACCCCAGTGGTTATCAGAAGTATCATCGCGTCTATCTTGTTCAGCAGGTTGAACACCTTCGCTGCAAATCCCGCCTGAGCTTCCATCTCGCCGGTCTTAATAACGATCTTGCGGTTGCTGCTGTTGATCATCGGAGTGATGTCGTGCTTCTCCTTCAGGTGCTTGACCACGGTCAGGAGCTTCGGCATATCGTCGTCGTCCAGCGTAAATCCGAAGCCGAAACGCTCAGATGTCGGCGCGGTCATGGAGATCATGTCGATGTTGATACCTGCCTCTGCGACTGCGGTCAGGGTGTCCTCCATGATGGTCTTGTACAGCGGTACGTTGTTGAAAGTTACTGCTGATACGTTTTCTGTTACTGTGATATTCATTGTCAGCCCTCCTTGATAAGATCAGACATTGCATACATTCCAGCAGGCTTGCCCGCAAGGAATACTGCGGCGTTGACCGCTCCGTTTGCGAAAACCTCTCTCGACTGCGCCGAATGCGACAGCGTGATGACCTCGTCGTGTCCGGCGAAAATAATGTCGTGCTCGCCGACGATAGTACCGCCGCGGATAGCGTGCATTCCTATCTCGTCCTTGTCGCGGGGCTTTCTAACGCTGTGGCGGTCGTATACGAAATGATCCTTGCCGCCCAGCTCCTCGTTGATGGCTTCCGCTATCATGATGGCAGTGCCGGAGGGCGCGTCCTTCTTCTGGTTGTGGTGCTTCTCAACGATCTCAATATCGAACTGACCGCCGAGTATCTGTGTAGCCTTGCGTGCAAGCTCCACGAGCAGGTTGATTCCCAGCGACATGTTGAACGTGAAGAACACCGGCACCTGAGCGGAAGCCGCGGTGATCTGCGCACGCTCCTCGTCGGTGTAGCCAGTGGTGGCGAGCACCAGCGGAACGTTGTTCATCTTGCCGTAGCTGAGCAGGTCAGGAAGCGCGGAGGGGTGTGAGAAGTCGATGATAACATCGGGCTTTTCGGGCATGTCGAACACCTTGGTGTACACCGGGAATTCGTCGTACTGATCGCCGAGCTTGTCGATTCCGGCGATGATGGTGCAGTCCGCGCGGTCCTTAACGAGACCCGCGATCACTCTGCCCATTCTTCCGCATGCGCCTGTTATTGCGATTCTAGTCATTTGTAATTCCTTTCAGATTTTTGCAGAAATGCCAGTTAGCATATCGGGCGGAAGCATTTGATTCCGCCTTCCGCCCGCATTATTTACTTTATTGCGCCGACTAATCCGAGCGGCTCCATCGTGCTTCTGAGCTTTGCAATCTGCTCGTCGGACATGGAACACAGCGGAAGTCTGCACTCGCCTGCCTTGAAGCCCATGATGTTCAGAGCCTCCTTGACAGGGATAGGGTTGACGTCCATGAACAGAGCCTTCTCGAACGCCAGTATCTTAGCCTGGATAGCGAGCGCCTCAGCCTGCTTGCCTGCGTTGAACAGAGCGACTTCGTCGTGCTTCTCCTTCGGCATGAGGTTGGAGGTCACGGAGATAACGCCCTTTCCGCCGAGGGAAAGAATCGGCATTACCTGGTCGTCGTTGCCGGAATAGATGTCGAGATCTGTATAAGCTGCAATTTCAGCCGCGAGGGACATATTGCCGCTTGCTTCCTTTGTTGCAACGATGTTCGGAACCTTTGCAAGCTCCTTGTAGGTGTCAATGGAGATATTGCAGCCGGTACGGCTGGGTACGTTGTAAAGGATTATCGGAATCTTCACGCTGTTTGCAATAGCTGTGAAGTGCTTTACCAGTCCGCGCTGGGAAGCCTTGTTGTAATAGGGCGTTACCTGAAGCAGAGCGTCCGCGCCGAGCTTTTCAGCGGCAACGGAAAGTCTGATGCCGTGCGCCGTATCGTTCGCGCCGGTTCCGGCAATTACGGGAACGCGGTGAGCGACCTTCTTAACAGCGTAGCCGATGCACTCGAGGTGCTCCTCGTCGGGCATGGTGGAAGCCTCGCCGGTGGTGCCGCATACTACGAGCGCGTCTGCACCGTTGGCTATCTGGAACTCGATGAGCTTGCCGAACTCGTCGTAATTGATTGAGCCGTCAGCGTTCATCGGGGTGGCGATGGCGGTGCCTACGCCGGTAAATATAGTCTTTTTCATGGGTTATCCTTTCACGGAGATATCAGTCCAGGTAGCCCTTTGCAGCAAGCAGCTCAGCCATTTCAACGGCTCCGCCTGCGGCGCCTCTCAGGGTGTTGTGAGAAAGGCACACGAACTTGTAATCGAACATTGTATCGGGGCGCAGTCTGCCGACGGATACAGCCATACCGCCCTCAAGGTTGCGGTGCAGCTTAGCCTGCGGCATGTTGTCCTCCTCGAAATAGTGAATGAACTGCTTCGGAGCAGACGGCAGCTTCAGAGCCTGCGGCTCGCCTGCGTACTCAGCCCAGATCTTCTTGATCTCGTCCATGGAGGGCTTGTTCTCGAAGTTTACGAATACGGCTGCGAAGTGACCGTTGGAAACCGGAACTCTCAGGCACTGTGTGGTGATCAGCGGGGACTGAGCCTTTACGATCTCATTGCCCTCGATGTGGCCCCATACCTTCAGCGGCTCCTGCTCGGACTTCTCTTCCTCGCCGCCGATGTACGGGATAAGGTTATCTACCATCTCAGGCCAGGTCTCAAAGGTCTTGCCGGCGCCGGAAATTGCCTGGTATGTGCAAGCGAGGATATTCTTGATGCCGAACTTTCTCAGCGGGGAGAGAGCCGGAACGTAGCTCTGAATGGAGCAGTTGGACTTTACGGAGATAAAGCCGCGCTTTGTGCCGAGGCGCTTCTTCTGAGCGTCGATGATGGCAGCGTGGTCTGCGTTGACCTCCGGAATGATCATCGGAACGTCGGGAGTGAAGCGGTTAGCGGAGTTGTTGGACATTACCGGGCACTCTGCCTTTGCGTATCTCTCCTCGAGAGCCTTGATCTCGTCCTTCTTCATATCAACAGCGCAGAAAACGAAATCAACCATGGAAGCGATCTTGTCAACATCTGCGGTAGCGTCCATGATAACGATGTCCTCCATGCTCTTGGGCATGGGAGTGTCCATCAGCCAGCGGGAGCCTACGGCCTCTTTGTAGGTCTTGCCAGCGGAGCGGGGAGAAGCTGCGAGTGCAACTACATGGAACCAGGGGTGGTTTTCAAGCAGGGTAGCAAAACGCTGACCTACCATACCTGTTGCGCCGATTATACCGACATTGTACTTTTCTTTCATGGGAATGTTTCCTTTCTCTTTTTGCAATAAATAAAGCCGATGGAGTATAGTTCATCGGCTGGTTTGATATCGTATCGTATATGTATGCGATAGCTCTCCATCAGACCGATGACAGCCGTACGCCTGTTCAACGTGCAGCCAGATATGCACACCACGGATCGTGCATTCTTCGGCGGTAAGCCTTTCGCGCAGCCGGTCTCCGCAGACCGCTATGGACGCGCTACTGATCTGTTCCGCACCTCTATCAGCGGGACGATAAGTCCCCATGAGTCAATTACTCATTACCATATTATTTTAGCACATAACCGCATTGTTGTCAACCCCCATTCGTATAAATATTCTTCAATTACGGCGAGGATTTTGTTGAATTTCAACAACGATTAAAAATTGATTTATCCGTCGGTTTATGGTACAATAGAGTATACGCTAATCTATGAAAAAGGAATGTAAATTATGACGATGCTAAAATCCGATTTTAACTATGATCTTCCCGAGGAACTCATCGCGCAGACTCCGGTCGAGCCGCGGGACAGCTCCCGGCTGATGGCAATCGACCGCTCCACCGGCGAGATAAGCCACAGGCACTTCTACGACATCGCGGATTACCTGAACCCCGGCGACCTGCTCGTGATGAACGACAGCAAGGTTTTCCCGGCGCGTATATACGGCACCAAGCGCGGCACCGGCGCCCACGTTGAGTTTCTCCTGCTGAAGCGCCTGAGCCTCACTGAATGGGAGACGCTGGTACACCCCGGAAAGCGTCTCAAGCCGGGCACCATCGTTGATTTCCCGGAGGGGCTTTCCGCTGAGATACTCGACATCGTGAACGAGGGAAACCGCCTTGTCCGCTTCTCGTTCGAGGGGGATTTCTTTGATATCCTCGACCGGATAGGTCAGATGCCGCTTCCGCCCTACATCACCGAGAAGCTCCAGGACAAGGACCGCTACAACACTATCTACTGCCGCGAGACCGGCTCCGCCGCCGCTCCCACCGCAGGTCTGCACTTCACGGAGAACGTGTTCCGCAAGCTCGCGGACAAGGGCGTTGACACCGCCTACGTCACGCTTCACGTTGGGCTTGGAACATTCCGCCCGGTGAAGGAGGACAACATTCTCGACCACAAAATGCACGTGGAGCACTACTCCGTTCCGGAGATAACCGCTGAAAAAATACGCCGCTGCAAGGCAAACGGCGGCCGCGTGATATCCGTCGGGACTACCTCCTGCCGCACGCTGGAATCCGCCGCGGGCGTTCAGCCGGAGCTTTTCACCCCGACCGAAGCCGACAAGGGAACCTCCCCGCTGACCGGTTCGAACTCCCCGATACTCACACAGGACACCGGAATCTTCATCTACCCCGGCTACGAATTCAAGGTCATCGACGGGCTGATAACCAACTTCCACCTGCCTGAAAGCACGCTCATAATGCTCGTCAGCGCGTTCCTCGGACGCGAAAAGACGCTCCACGCCTACGAGGTCGCCGTGAAGGAGCGCTACAGGTTCTTCTCGTTCGGCGACGCCATGTACATCGGCGACATCAAGTAAATTACAAATCAGCGCTCTCCGGCTGCGGAGGGCGCTATTTTTTGCCATTTCAGGAGAAATACATCATTCGTTCGGTCGAATTGCACAATTTATTAACACATATTTCTCTCTGGCACAGGAAATAATTCGCCATCTA
Source organism: uncultured Clostridia bacterium (assembly GCA_945923775.1). Classification (GTDB taxonomy): domain Bacteria; phylum Bacillota; class Clostridia; order Oscillospirales; family Ruminococcaceae; genus CAG-115. The sequence continues at coordinate 39,000 of CAMELR010000001.1, forward strand.
TCATAAAACTGTCACAGAAATAATGTATAATGCATGTATACGAAAAGCGGGGTGAGCGGTATGGCATATGCGAATACGTTTCAGCGTATGGAGATAAAGTACCTGCTCACCAGTCAGCAGACCGAGGCGGTTCTTCAGAAAATTTCCGGCTTCATGATCGAGGACGAATACTCCTGCCAGACCGTCTGCTCGCTCTACTGCGATTCTCCGGACGACATACTCGCCCGGATCTCCCTTGACAAGCCTGTCTACAAGGAAAAGCTCCGGCTGCGCGCCTACGGTACTCCGACGGACGGCTCCCCGGTATTTCTCGAGATAAAAAAGAAGTACAGCGGAGTGGTCTACAAACGGCGTGTTTCCACGGACTTTGCGCAGGCTATGCGGTTCCTGACGGAAGGTATAGCGCCGGAATCCGGCGACTACGTATCACGGCAGGTCACTGCTGAAATGACGCACATGATACGCCGCGACGGTCTGATACCCAGAGCCGCCGTATTCTACGACCGCAGAGCCTTCCACGGCGCTGACGACCCGGAGCTACGGCTCACGCTCGACGGAAACATAAGGTTCCGGCTCGGCGATCTCGACCTACGGCACGGCACCGACGGCGATACCCTCCCCGGGCAGCCGTTCCGGATAATGGAGATCAAGTCGGCTTCGTCGATTCCGCTGTGGCTCGCCGGTACTCTTTCCGAGCTTGGGATACGCCCTGGCTCGTTTTCAAAGTACGGCTCGGTTTACAAACAGCGCTTCCACGATCTTTGCACCACATAATTCTACTCTGGAGTGACAGTTTTGAATAATTTCTTCGACACAATAATTAGTTCCGAGGGTCTGACGATAACCTCAATGCTCATCTGCACGGCGGCTTCCCTGCTTCTGGGACTTGGCGCGGCGGCGGTCTACAGGCTCAGGACGCGGCAGCCTTCGCGAAATATGTTCGTGACCATTCTGGTGCTTCCCGCGCTGGTTCAGGCGGTAATCATGCTGGTCAACGGCTCTATCGGAGCCGGAGTTGCTGTCATGGGCGCGTTTAGCCTGGTAAGGTTCCGCTCGGCGCCCGGAAGTTCACGTGATATCTGCTTTATTTTCTACGCGGTCTGCATAGGTCTCGCGACAGGAATGGGGTACATCGCGTTCGCCGTCGTCATCGCTGTAGTGATCGGGCTGGTGCTCGCTGCGGTAAGCTCTACGCCGTGGTTCCGGAATGTTACGCGCCGGAAGCTGCTGCGCGTGCTTATTCCGGAGAACCTCGACTACACCGGAATTTTTGACGATATCTTCGACGAGTATCTTTCGGAACACGAGCTTGTGCAGGTCAAGACCACCGCTATGGGTACGCTTTTCGACCTGCGCTACCAGATAACCGAGAAAGACCCCTCCCGCGAAAAGGAAATGATAGACCGCCTTCGCGAACGCAACGGAAATCTGACTATTTCCATCGCTGCCATGCCAGAATCGGCGGAACAGCTTTGAATTCACCACGCATTTTTCAGGCATTTATAAGGAGCATCACACTATGAGATTAGGATTAAGAGCGCTGGCTGCGCTCTGTTCTATAGCTTTATCTGTCAACACGGGCTGCACTAACGACCCGCTTCGCTCAAGCGAGGTCACACAGGAAAACGACTCCGCCGTCAGGGCGGAAACTGCGGACGCTTCGGCGGTTTCACAAATGCACACCGTAAGCGAAAAGGATCTGACCCCGGCTACCGGCTCGGGAAGCAGCATTGCATTCACCGACGTCGGCGCTGATCTCCACGGAAGCGGAGTTTCTGTCAGCGGCAAGGTCGTCACCATCAGCAGGGCGGGGTACTACTCTGTTTCGGGAAACAGCCCGGACGGTCAGCTCGTTATAGACTGCGGCAAGGACGACGCGGTGTACCTCATAATGAACGGCGTTGACCTCTCCTGCTCGGACGGCCCCGCGATACTCTGCAACAAGGCGGACAAGCTCACTCTGACGCTCACGGGGAATTCGGTGAACTCGCTCTCCGACGGCACTGGATATTCCGCTGAAAACGCCGAGAACAATGCGGCTGCGCTCTATTCCCGCGAAACGCTCGTAATAAACGGAAGCGGCACGCTGAACGTCACCGGAAACTACAAGGACGGCATAAACAGCCGCGACGGTCTGAAGCTCTGCGGCGGTATCATCAACGTGAACGCCACTGAGGACGGTATCATCGGCAAGGATTACCTGCTCGGGGCTTCCGGCACTGTGACAGTCAACAGCGGCTACGACGGGCTTAAATCCACCAACTCCACCGACCAGCAGAAGGGCTACGTCAGCATTACCGGAGGTAACTACACGCTGAACTGCGGCCGCGACGGCATTCAGGCGGAAACCAACCTAAATATTTCCGGCGGCACGATAAACGTACAGACCGGAGGCGGAAGCTCCACAGTGGAATACACCTCGGACGACCAGTTCGGCGGCAGATGGGGAGGATTCTCACACAACGGGAACGGCGGCTTTGATTTCAGTGGCATGACTGACTCCGAGGGAAATACCGCTGAAAGCATGAAGGGGCTCAAGGCAGGAAACGCCATCACGATAACCGACGGCAGGATAACCGCCGACTGCGCCGACGACGCGGTGCACTCCAACGGAAACATCACGATAGGCGGCGGAACCTTTAACCTCTCCAGCGGAGACGACGGTATCCACGCTGATATGATACTGACAATAAACGACGGCGAGATCAACATTTCCACAAGCGTCGAGGGTCTGGAGGCGAACGGCGTTGAGATAAACGGCGGCGTGATAAGCCTGCGTGCATATGACGACGGCATAAACGCCTGCGATAACTCCACCACCGGAACTACTCCGTATATTTCTATCTCCGACGGCAGCATAACCTCCAACGCGGACGGCGACGGAATCGACTCCAACGGTACCGTTTCGATTAGTGGAGGAACCCTTGTTGTGTTCGGACCCACCAGCAACCGCGACGGTGCGCTTGATTACGATATCTCGTTTGCAATGTGCGGCGGAACGCTCATCGCGCTCGGCTCACGCGGAATGGCTCAGGCGCCGAGTACGCTCTCGCAGCCCTGCCTGTCGGTATACAACAAGGTCGGCGCGGGAAGCACCATTGAAGTACGCGACGCGGACGGCGCGGACATAATCAGCACGGTCACACCTAAGGACTGCGAATCCCTGATATTCTCCTCTAAGGATTTCCACCCGGGTTCGAGCTACTCCATCTATGCCGACGACATTCTGCTCGCCACCGTCACGGCGACCGACGGAGTAAGCGGCGACGGCGCCGCCGGAAGCGGCTCCGGCACGTGGAATCAGGACGGCGGCTCGTGGGTGCACAGCGATTCAGGCTTCGGCAGCAACAAGGATTTCACCCACCCGGACAGACCCGCTGATATCTCAGCGACCTCTGAGCCGGTAGCTTAACAACTTGTAACAAAACTAATCCCCGGTACGATGTACCGGGGAATTTTTATTCGTGATGTTCGATTACAAGCGCCGTTCCGCCATGTACGATAACCTTTCCTACCTCGTCGGCGACCTCGTTGCTTACGCCCAGCGGATAGGCGTTGTCCAGGCGGTAGCGCACCAGACCGTATTTCATTCCGTACTCGCTGACAATGCAGGTCTCGCCGTAGGAAAACACCGAAACGTAGCCCCTGAAGCGCGGAATTTCAGCCTCGCGCTCATGGACAAGATATATACGCTCGCCGTTTCCAACTATTGTGACATTCACGCCGCGCTGGCGCATCATCTCCATCGTCTGGATATTTGCGATGGTGTGGTCGGTTCTGCCGCCAATCGCGCAGTACAGCCGTATCTCATCGCAGCCTTCCTCTATCGCGACCTCGCAGGCGAGTATCGTGTCGGTATCGTCCTTCTCGGGTATCGTGCGGACTACTCGTATCCCCTCCGGCGGCTTGCTGCTTGCGCTGTCGAAATCCCCTACGATTATATCCGGGGTTATTCCTGCGGCAAGCGCGTGGTCAAGCCCCTTGTCGGCGCAGATTACCAGTCCCTCCGGCTTCTCGGGAAGACTCCCGTCCGGCGCTCCGCAGATTATTGAGCATATCTTTGACATGTTGTCACTCCCAGTCGTTTATCTTGCTTGCTTCCTCGTGCATTCTGAGGTAGCTCTCATAGCGCGACTTTGCAATCTCCCCGCTCTCGGCGGCGGCTCGGACTGCGCAGTCCTTCTCCTTGATGTGGGCGCAGTCGGCAAAGCGGCATTTCTCGGCAAACTTCGCGAACTCGCGGAAGCTGTTGTCAAGCTCCCCGGCGGGAATCCGGCAGTAGCGCTCCGTATCCACCGTGGAAAATCCCGGAGTATCAGCGGCGTAGCCGGTCATGGAGGGGTCAAGCTCGGCCAGGCGGTATAGCTGCGCCTGGCGGGTGGTGTGCTTTCCCCTTCCGAGTTTCTTGCTGATTATCCCAGTCTCCAGCCCAAGCTGCGGGAACAGCGAATTCATCAGGCTGGACTTCCCCACGCCGGAATTGCCGATAAACGCGGTCACTCTGCCATTTATGAACTCCCGGACTGGCTCTGCGCCCTCGCCAGTCAGATTATTCACCATGCAGACCCTGATGCCTATAGCGCGGTAGATCCCGGCAAGCTCCTCCGCCTGCTGAAGATCCGGCTTTGTGAACGCTATCATGGGCTCGATCTGCTTGCTGTCGGCTATCGCGATGAGCTTGTCCAGCACAAAGCGGTTCGGAGCCGGGTCGGCGCAGCTTATCACGAACACGATCCCGTCCAGATTCGCGAGCGGCGGACGCACAAGGTAATTCCGGCGCTCCAGTATCTTTGAGATAAGCGGCTCGTGATTCTCCTGGCACTCCACAATGACGTTATCTCCGGCGCTGGGGCTTATCTCGTTCTTCCTGAAAAGACCCCTTGCCGCACATTTGAAGGTCGTCCCGTCGGGGACGCCCCTTCCGTCTTTCTCAAAGCCCGAAAGGGCATCTACATAATAGATGCCCCCGACTGCTTTTGTAATTATTCCGTGATGATATTCAGCAGAAATACCATTACCCCCTTGATCAGTCGACTGAAATTCCGGGATCGGGCTCAACCGGAGTTGTTTCCGTGTGAGATGAAGAAGTCGTATTCTCAGGCTCAGAGTGTCCGGTGTCCGATGTGTCGCCCGGGTTCTCCGGCTCGGTGGTGTCTACCGTAGGCTCGGAGCCGGCGTCAGCCTTCTGGAGCTCTGCGAAAATGGAGCCGTCGAAGCTGTCCTCAAGCGTTGCCTTGCTGCCGTCCTCGGGGAAGTTTACGATTATCTCGCCGTAGCTGCCCGTCTTTCCGGTGTCAAGGGACGTTACCTTGATGGTCACAGTCCTGGTCTCGCCTGCCTTACCGGTCACGGTGTAGGTCATCGACTTGCTGGACGCAAGGCCGATATCGAGCGTTACCTTGGATTCCTCGTCAAGAACGCCGTCAACGTAGTATCTGAACTCGAACTCGCCGGAAGCCTTCTTCGGCAGCGAATATGTGAACTTCCTGGTCTTTTCGCTGATCTCGCCGGTGCTTACAACAAGCTCGATAGGCGTATCGCGGTCTACCATGCTTCCCGGATCAATGCTCTGCTCCATTACAACGTCCTTCTCGACGTCCTCGCTGTCCTCGTAGCGCACCTGCGGGTCGAGGTGGTACTCAGCCGCGCGTTCAAGCGCAACGGAAAGCGGCAGGTTAACGAACTTCGGAACGTTTACAGAGGTGTCCTCAGGCCCCATGCTGATAACCAGCACAACGGTGCTTCCCTGGTCTGCCATCTCGTGAGCGCCCGGCTCGGTGCGGATAACGTAATCCTTCGCGATATCGTCGGATTCCTCGAAGGTCTTTTTGACCTTGAATCCGTCCTTCTGGAGCTTGCTCTCTGCGATAGCGGCGCTGAGGTTCTCAAGATCCTGCACCTCTATCTGGCGGATACCCATGCTGACTTTTACGGTGACTTCGGTGCCTATCTTGACCTTACGTCCCTCGGGGTACTCCTGATCGAATATCTGATCCTTCGTTACCTCGCTCCACTCCTGCTCGGGAACCAGCGTCATGTACTGGGAATACTTGGACTTAGCCTCGTCCCAGGACATTCCGATGAGGTTCGGCATGAGGTACTCGTTGCTGTCGTTCACGCTCACTGTGGAGCCGCTGGAAATACCTGCAACAGAGCCGACCTGCTCGGGAGTTACGTTCAGGTTCTTGAATACGATGGTCATTACCAGGAACACTGTCGCGATAACGAACGCAGTTCCCACTGCAAAGAGTATCGGGATAAGCGGGGAGCGGCGCTCCTCGTACTCGTCCTCGTCGTCATCATCGTCGTAGTCGTCCTCCTCGTAGTCCTCCTCCGGCTCGGTGCGTACCGCCTGCTTGCGGCGGGTGCGCTCCTGCTCGGCAGCCGGAATGGGGCGGTCAAAATACTTGGTGGTGCCGTCCGTGGAGTTGTACTTGTATTCGAAAATAATGCTCGGATTCGCCTTGAATTCCTCGAGATCCTTTATCATCTCGCCGGCGGTCTGGTAACGCTGCGCGGGATCCTTCTGCATAGCACGGAGCACGATCTGCTCCAGACCCTCCGGTATAGTGCTGTTGATCTCGGTGGGCTTCTTCGGAGTGCTCTGCATGTGCATGAGCGCGATGGAAACCGGCGTATCGCCGTCGAACGGCTTCCTGCCGGTCAGCATTTCGTAGAGCGCTACGCCTACGGAATAGATGTCGCTGCGCTCGTCGGTGATGTCGCCGCGCGCCTGCTCCGGGCTGATGTAGTGCACCGAACCGATGGTCTTTTCAGATACGGTTTTGTTGTTCTCGCGGTTGAATCTCGCAATGCCGAAATCCATGACCTTGATAGTGCCGTCGCTGAGCAGCATCACATTGCTGGACTTTATGTCGCGGTGTACTATCCCGCGGTCGTGCGCGTGCTGGAGCGCCTTAAGTATCTGCACGGTGAAATGCACCGCGTCGCGCCATTTGAGTACGCCCTGCTGCTCGATGTAGTCGGTGAGCGTGATTCCGTCGACATACTCCATGACGATGAACTGCACCTTGTCGGTGAAGCCTACGTCGTAAATTTTCACGATGTTCGGGTGAGAGAGAAGCGCGATCGCCTTAGATTCGTTCCGGAAGCGGCGCAGGAACTCGTCGCTGCCCGCGAACTCGGTTTTAAGTATCTTTACAGCAACAATGCGGTCCTCAACAATGTCGCGGGCGCGGTAGATATCCGCCATTCCTCCGACGCCGATAAGCTCCAGCAGCTCATATCTGCCGTCGAGCTTCTTTCCGATATTACTGTCCATATTTGCTCCGCCATTTCTCCATACATTATGTTTAAAGCTCCCGCGCCGTATGGAAGCGGCGGGCGCTGAAAATAACTATTCAACAGTTCTTATATATAATAACATATAAGCCCTGAAAATGTCAACCGGATTGTAAAATTTGTAATCAAACTGTAATATTCACACCGCGATGAGCGCAACGGAAATATTATCATGGCCGCCGTTCCCGTTGGCGTAATCAACGAGTTTATCGCAGATCTCCTCCGTGGAATACTCGAAGCAGATGTCGAGAATATCCATGTCGTCGCCGTAGGACGAAAGCCCGTCGGAACACAGCAGAAGCATGTCGCCGCCCGCGAGGTCAAGCTCGAAATAATCGGGAGTGACCATTTCCTCGGCGCCTATTGCGCGGGTTATCTTGTTGCGGTCGGGGTGGAGCTTCGCCTGCTCCTCGGTGATCTCGCCGCGGTCGATGAGGTCGCGCACGTGGGAATGATCCTTCGTCACCTGCTGAATGCACTCGCTGTCATCGCTGGTGAACAGGTGGTATCCCCTGCTGTCGCCGACGTTCACGATGTACGCCCTGCCGCCGGAAACTATCGCAGCTACGCAGGTCGTGCCCATTACGGCGCCCTCCGGCTCCCTGCGCGCCGCGTCTACCACAGCGCTGTTCGCCGCGGAGACCGCGGTTATCAGGAGATTCCGCACAGAATTGCGGTTCATCATCTCGGAGAACGTCCCGAGAATGCGCTTTGAGATTACGTCGACGGCTATCCGGCTCGCGAGCCCTCCGTGAGCCTCGCCGCCCATTCCATCGCACAGCACGGCGGCGCAGGCTCCGTCAGAAAGCGAAGCGCTCCACACGCAGTCCTGATTTTCGTCCCTTAGCAGACCTATGTCTGTCTTGCTGAAAATTTTCATGTCTCACCGCCTGTTTCCTGCTGAGATACGCCCGGCTGACCGTTCATTCCGCCGTCGCGCCTGAGCTGACCGCACGCCGCGCTGATGTCCGCGCCGAGGGTGCGGCGCACCGTCGCGTTTATCCCCGCGTCGCAGAGCCGCTTCTGGAAGCGCTCCACCGAGCGGCTCTTGCGGAAGTCGCGCTCGCGTATCTCGTTTATCGGTATCAGATTCACATGGCAGGTCATTCCGCCCAGGAGGTTTATAAGCTCCTGCGCCGCCTGCTCGGTATCGTTAACTCCCTCGATGAGCGAATACTCGAAGCTTATACGGCGGCCGGTCACCGCAAAGTAGTGGCGGCACGCCTTCATCAGCTCGTCGAGGTGGTATTTTCTGTTGATCGGCATTATCTCGCTCCGGCGCTCATCAGTCGCCGCATGAAGCGATATCGACAGCGTGAGTCCGGTCTTTAGCTCCGCGAGGTCGTATATCCTCGGGACTACGCCGCAGGTCGAAAGCGAAATGTGCCGCAGGCTCATTCCGTCGCCCTCGCTGTTCATCAGCGTCAGGAACCTCATAACGTTGTCGTAATTGTCCAGCGGCTCGCCGATCCCCATCAGCACTATGCTGTCGACATGGCGCCCGCTGTCGCGCTCGGTCTCGTAGACCTGGAGGAGCATTTCACTCGGAAGCAGGTGTCTCACGAATCCCGCGATGGTGCTTGCGCAGAAGCGGCAGCCCATTCGGCAGCCGACCTGCGTGGAAATACACAGGCTGTTGCCGTGCTTGTATTCCATAAGTACTGTTTCGACCGCCTCGCCGTCGGGCAGCCCATAAAGATATTTTACCGTATTATCCAGTGCAGATACAAGCTTTTTTTTGATAATTAGGTGTTTTAGACAAAATTTTCTTGATAACTCCTCGCGGAATTGTGCAGAAATATTGCTCATCTGCGAAAAACCAGAGACTTTCTTGACATGCAGCCAGTCATATATCTGCTTCGCGCGGAACGCCTTCTCACCCATGGCAGTGACCTGCTCGGTGAGCTCCTCTTTAGTCAGTGAAAGTATATCTATCTTTTCAAGCTCTTCCAATTTATTCAGCCTTTCTGTTGAAACCTGTTACTTCACCCGGCGGAAGGAAGCTGTGAAGAATCCGTCGCCGCCGTTTTCGTCCGGGCAGTAGGTGCGCATCGGCTCACCTGCCGCTCCGGCGTAGGGCACCGGCTGAACTATCGGCAGGAATTCCTGGTGAGCCGCCGCGAAGCGCTTTGCGACCTCGTCGTTCTCCGCCTGGGAGAGCGTACAGGTGGAATACACCAGCGTTCCGCCCGGCTTGACGTACCGCGCCGACGTCTCCAGTATCTGGTACTGTATCTCCGGCAGGCCGTCGAAATCCGAAGGCGATTTGAACTTGATCTCCGGCTTGCGGCGGATAACTCCAAGCCCGGAGCACGGCACGTCGCAAAGCACCCTGTCCGCCTGCGGAAGCTCCGCGTTGAACTTCGACGCGTCGTTCTGCATTGCGGTGATTATCCTGATCCCGAGCCGGGACGCTCCGTCCTCGATGAGGCCTACGCGCATATCGTGGAGATCCATGCTGTACAGCTTTCCGTTGTTGCCCATCAACTCCGCGAGAGTGAAACTCTTCCCGCCGGGAGCCGCGCAGACGTCAAGCACGGTCTCGTTGACCACCGGACGGAGGGTCAGGCAGCAGAGCTGCGACGAGATATCCTGAACATGGAACAATCCCTGCCGGAACGGCGCGCATTTCTCGATGTCGCCGGGCTTCTCCAGGCGAACGCAGTTCTCCAGCCCGGGGTAGGCCTCCGCTTTTATCCTGTGCTTGGAAAGCTCCGCGAGAAGCTTTTCAGTTGTGGTTTTCAGCGTGTTGACCCTCGCGTACACCGGCGGCCTTCCGACCGAGGCTTTCAGCGCTTTCACGGCGAAATCGGTGCCGTATTCGCGTATCAGCTTTTCGGTGAGCCACTCCGGGCAGGAGTACTCAACGGACAGCCGCTTTTCCGGCTCCAGACCGAGGTAGCTTATCTTCTTCCCGCCGCGTATGAAGCTGCGGAGCATTCCGTTGACGAACCCCTGCGCCGAGAAGCATTTCAGCTTCTTGCAGAGCTTCACGCTTTCGTTTACAGCGGCGCTCTCCGGCACGGAATCCATGTAAAGGAGCTGGTACAGCCCGGTGCGGAGTATCTCTACCGCCGCCGGATCCAGCTTTGCAAACGGGATCTTCGAGTTTTTCTCAATGATGTAGTCCAGTGTGAGCCTCCGCTCCAGGACGCCGTAGAATAGCGCCGCCGCGAACGCCTTGTCCCTCTCGCTGAGGTCGGTTTCAGAAAAGACGTGATCCAGCAGCAGGTTGGAATACGCTTCGCTGCTGTCCATCTTCATCAGCATTTTTACGACTGTGAGCCGTGGGTCAGCCATAGCCAGCCCTCCTTAATCAGATTATCGCCTGTTGCGCGAAGCCAGCATTCTCAGAAGCTGAGTTACCGACACGGCAAGGCTTGCTACGTAGGTCATCGCTGCCGCAGTAAGGGTTCTGCGCGCACCGTAAAGCTCGTCCTGTTCAAGCAGACCGTCGCTGCTCAGCGTCAGTATTGCGCGGCGGCTTGCGTTGAACTCCACCGGGAGCGTAACGAGCTGGAACAGCACAACGAACGCGAACATGATTATACCGATGTCCACAAGCGGTTCGAAGCTGAAAATAATACCCAGCAGGAACACGTAGAAATACATCGTGGAACCAAGCCGCGCGATCGGGAACACCGCCGAGCGTATCTCATTCGGGACATACCCGGTTGCATGCTGGACTGCGTGGCCGCACTCATGCGCCGCGACTCCGATGGCGGCAAGCGAGGTGCTGTCGTAAACGCTATCGGACAGGGAAACGATGTTAGTTTTCGGATTGTAATTATCCGTGAGATTTCCGGCGATACGCTGTACCTGCACGTAGTAAAGTCCGTTGCGGTCGAGTATCTGCCGCGCCGCCTGAGCCGCCGTGATGCCTCTCCGGCTGGCAATGCGGTCGTATTTGTTGAATGTGGATTTGACGTTTATCGAGCATATCACAGCGAAAATAAACGCCGCGATACACAGCAGATACGCCGTTGTGTAGCTCATGCTGAACAGGTTCGCGCGGGACGCGTGCCCTGCTGTTGTTATCAATAACTGTACCATAATTTACCTCCTGCTTTGAATAAAAGGTCGTGTGGTTATGGTGTGTAATGCGGCGGGAATTATCCCAGAACAGTTCCCTTTGCCGGCTTTTTGCCGCGCAGGAACGCCTGGACGTCCATATGCTTGCCGCCCTCGGGCTGAACCTCTGTGAATCTCACCGCGCCATCGCCGCAGGCTACCGTGAAGGTATCCGGGTCGGTGACTTCCCCGGGCTGCCCCGCAGCGTTCTTCTCAGCAAGCACCGCGTTGTAGACCTTAAGCCGCTTTCCGTCGAGCATCGTGTAGGCGCAGGGAGCCGCGGACATCGCACGGATAAAATCGCGCACCTGGACTGCGGACTTGGTGAAGTCGAGCTTCAGTTCCTCCTTGCTTATCATGCTGGCGTAGCAGGTCTCGCCCTCCTGCGGAATGCGCGGAGCCGTACCCGCCTGGAGCTCCTCTAGGGTGCGCACTATGAGCTTTCCGCCCATCTCGGCGAGCTTATCGTGAAGCTCCGAACCGGTCATTGTGTCCGGTATCTCTACCTCGTCCTTGAGTATCATGTCGCCGGTGTCAAGCCCCTTCGCCATGTACATCGTGGTAACTCCGGATTTTTTCTCACCGAACTGAATGCAGCGCTGTATCGGAGCCGCTCCGCGGTACATCGGCAGCAGCGACGCGTGTACGTTTATGCAGCCGTACTTCGGAAGCTCCAGTATGCTCTCCGGCAGTATCTGACCGTATGCCACGACCACTATGCACTCCGGAGCGATTTCCTTGAGCACCTCCAGGGACTTTTCAGCGTCCTCGCCCTTTCGGAGGCTCAGCGGCTGATAGACCGGGATATCGTGCTTCAGCGCGAGTTCCTTCACCGGGGTCATCTGTATCTGCTTGCCGCGGTTCTTTGGCTTGTCGGGCTGTGTGAACACCGCCGCGATCTCGTGACCTGCGCCGATGAGCGCCTCCAGGCAGGAAAGCGCGTAGACCGGGGTTCCCATAAATACCAGCTTCATTCTTCGTCCTCCCATTCGTCCACCTTGTCGGAATACAGAATGCCGTTGAGGTGGTCAGTTTCGTGGCAGAATGCCCGCGCCAGCAGCCCGGAGCCTACATAGGTCTTACGTCTGCCGTAGCGGTCCTGCGCCTTTATCTTCACCTTTGCGGGGCGCTCCACGTAGCCGCTCTTGCCCGGGTAGGACAGGCAGCCTTCAAGCTCGCGCTGCTTTCCCTTTATCGCAACTATCACGGGATTTATAAGCTCCAGCAGGCCGTGGTCGTCGTCGGTGTCGATGACCACCACGCGCTTCAATACGCCCACCTGCGGCGCCGCGAGGCCTACTCCGCCGGCTTCGTACATCGTTTCAGCCATGTCGTCCAGAAGCTCCCACAGCTCCTCGTTGAAATCAGTGACTTCCGTGCTTTTCTCACGGAGAATATCGTCGCCGAATTGCAGTATATCAAGAACAGCCATTTTTACCTCCTGTTACTTCCTTGTGACGTCCCGATGCTCCGGAGCCTGCTTCACGTGGTCGATGAACAGGATCCCGTCGAGGTGATCCGTTTCGTGGCAGAAAGCCCTTGCAAGCAGAGCGCTTCCGGTTATCGTGAACTCCTTGCCGTTGCGGTCCTGAGCCTTCACGGTGACAACGTTCGGGCGCTCGACCTCCTCCCAGAGGTTCGGAGCGGAAAGGCAGCCCTCGTTCCCGGTCTGCGTCCCCTCTGTGGAAACTATCTCGGGATTTATCAGCTCGATGACCCCGTGCTCGTCGTGCACGTCGATAACGACCACTCTGCGGAGCACCCCGACCTGCACGGCTGCAAGTCCTGCGCCGTCCTTTGAGTGCATGGTCTCCGTCATGTCGTCGAGGAGCGTCCACAGACGCTCGTCAAAACTTGTCACGGGTCTGCTTTTTTTGCGCAGGATATCATCGCCGAATTTTACGATCTGCCTTAATGCCATTTCTGTTCGTCCTTTCGTGTCACGGATCACCGTTCATGTCCGCGAAAAATGTAACTCTCCCGAACGCCTTGTCGGCGCCGGCTTCTTTCAGTGTAAGCTCCATAAGCTCCCGGAGCCGCGGCGAATTGCGGCATTTCAGTATCAGCCGCCACCGGAACCGCCCGTTCACCTTGCTTATTACGTACCTCGCCGGCCCCAGCACTCGCAGCGGAATATCCGTGTACTCCGCTTCGTAGCGCTTTTCCAGCATGTCGCGGAACTTCAGCGCCGCCACGTTGCATTCCTTGTCGATGAGCGACGTGAAGCCCACTACGATTATATCGCAGAACGGCGGGTAGAGCATAGCCTCCCGCAGCTCTATTTCTTCCTTGTAAAAATCCGGGTAGTTCTGGCTTGCCGCGAGGTTCAGCACGTAGTGATCCGGGGTGAAGGTCTGTATCAGCGCCCTTCCCCGCTTGCCTCCGCGCCCTCCGCGGCCGACTACCTGGGTTATCAGCGAGAATGTCCGCTCGTATGCGCGGAAATCCCCGGCGTACAGGCTGTTATCCGTTTTCAGCACTCCGACGAGCGTTACGTTCGGGAAATCCAGCCCCTTTGCTATCATCTGCGTTCCGACGATTATGTCGTACTCCCCCGCCGCGAACGCCTTGAATTTGCTCTCGAATGCGTTCTTTGCCGCGGTTGTGTCCGCGTCCATGCGGAGTATCCGCGCCTTCGGGAATATCTCGGATATCTCGTCCTCAATGCGCTGTGTTCCGGTTCCCTTCATCGTCAGGAACTTCCCTCCGCAGGACGGGCAGACCGCCGTCAGCGTGTGGCTGTACCCGCAGTAGTGGCATACCACCGTGCCGTTCGCCTTGTGGTAGGTCAGCGGAAGTGCACAGTTCGGGCACTCTATCGCCTTGCCGCAGGTCGCACAGCGGACGCTCGTGTGATATCCCCGGCGGTTCAGCAGCAGTATCGACTGTTCGCCGTTTTCGAGGTTCTTCCGCATTTCGTCTATTAGCGGCATGCTGAACGCAGAGTGGTTCCCGTTCTGCTGTTCGACGCGCATGTCAACGATGTAGACGTCCGGAAGGACCGCGTTGTTGTAGCGCTCGTCCAGCTCGAACAGGCTATAGCGCCCTATTTTTGCGTTGTAGTAGCTCTCCAGCGACGGCGTTGCCGAAGCCAGAAGCAGGAACGCGTTATGGTAAAAGCACCTCTGCTTCGCGACGTCCCGGGCGTGATACCGCGGGGCGCTCTCGGATTTATACGTACCCTCGCCCTCCTCGTCGATGACGATTATCCCGAGGTTCTTCACCGGGGCGAAAACCGCGCTCCGGGTCCCGACCACTATGTGTGCCCTGCCGGTCTTTATGCGCGTGTATTCGTCCGCGCGCTCGCCCAGCGAAAGGCTGCTGTGGAGTATCGCCACGTCGTCGCCGAACAGCCGCCGGAACTTCCCCACCATCTGAGGCGTCAGGGATATCTCAGGAACCAGCATTATCGCGGTCTTTCCCTGCTTCACGGCTTCGTCTATCAGGCGTATGAACACCGAGGTTTTGCCGCTTCCGGTAACTCCCCGGAGGAGCGCGCATTTCGGCGCGTCGTCGTTCATCAGCTTCAGCAGGCCATTGAACACACCCTGCTGCTTCGGCGAAAACACGATATCAGACGGGTTCTCGGACTTCCCCTCGGTATTCTCCAGGCGGAACACCTGGTACTCGTACTCCTCAAGAAGCCCCTTCTCGACCAGCCGCTTAACTACCGCGGCGGTGATGTTCAGCGCGTAGCACACCTCGTGCACCGAAGCCGCGCTGTTTTCCTCCAGGAACTCCAGCACCTGCTTCTGCTTCGGGGTGAGCTTTGGCGGCTCCGAGCCTTCGGGAAGCTCCGCGAGCTTTACCATCAGCGTGGTCTCGTCGCCGACCCTGCGTTTCAGCAGCTCGGATTCCTTTATCGCGCCGGAGTCTTTCAGCGCTTTCAGCAGCGGCTTGTCCTCGGGCTGGGGGCTGTACTTCTCGCGAAGCTCCGAAATGCGGGTCAGCAGCGACTGCTCCCCGGAGGTCAGCGACCCCGTAAAGCCGTTCACCGGCTCGTAGCGGGTCTGGAGCGTGTAGCTCAGCCCCGGCGGGAGTATCGCACGGAACGCGTCAAAATACGTGCAGAACGTGTTGTCGCGTATCCATTTGCAGAGCCTCACCATTTCCGAGGAAATAACCGGCTCGCTATCCGCGATGGAGCTTACGTATTTCAGCTTCGAGCGGTCAGCCGGGGCGGGCTCCACGGCGAAAACCAGCGCTATGCGGCTCCTGTTGCCCCTTCCGAACGGCACGACGACGCGCATTCCTGCGGATATCCTTCCGCATAGCTCCTCGGGGACGAGGTAAGTAAACAGCGCATCAAAGCTGTATGCGGTTCCCTCGACCGCCGCCTGGACTGCCTCTGTCATTCAGCGCGGAGCTGGTTCAGCAGCGGCATCTGGCGCACCTTGCGGAGCTTCTCCGCGCTGATGACCGCCTTGAGGTCGTCAACTGCCTTCTCGAGCGCTCCGTTGACGATGAGGTAATCGTAATTCTCAGCGAACTTCAGCTCCTCGCGCGCCTGCGCGGTGCGCTCGATTATCTTCTCCTCGGTCTCGGTGCCGCGCTTTCTGAGGCGGCGCTCAAGCTCCTGCATTGAGGGCGGCAGAATGAACACCAGGCAGCACTCCGGGAACAGGCGCTTGATGTTCATTGCGCCCTCCACCTCGATTTTGAGGATAACGTCCTTGCCGGCGTTCAGCATGTCCTCGACAGCCTTTCGGGGAGTTCCGTAGTAGTTACCGCAGTACTCGGTGTACTCCAGTACCTCCTCGTTCTTTATCATCTGCTCGAACTGTTCGCGGGTGCGGAAGTGGTAGTGAACTCCGTCCACCTCGCCCTCTCTCGGAGCGCGGCTCGTCGCGGATACCGAATATCCGACATTTTCCGTGACCTTGAAAAGCTGTTCAAGTATTGTGTCCTTACCGCAGCCTGCCGGGGCTGATACTACAAAAAGCAATCCCTTTTCCATGTTGAAATCTCCTGTTGATTTAATCTTCCGGTTCTTCGTCCGCGCCGGGCTTAGCCGTCTTTCCGGCGAGGGTCTCCGGGGTCTGCGCCGACATGACAACATGCCCGCTGTCGCAGATTATAACGGAGCGCGTGCGGCGTCCGCAGGTGGCGTCGATAGCCGTGCCGCTGTCCTTCGCAAGCTGGACTATGCGCTTGACCGGAGCCGCTTCGGGGCTTACCACCGCGACGATACGGTCGGCGTTCACCGAGTTTCCGAAGCCTATGCTGATAAGTTTCATGTTACTTCCCCTTGTCTGCCTTGTCGACCAGAGTTGCAAGCCTCTGCGAGTATTCGTTGCGGAACTCCTCGAATCTGCCCTCGTCGAGCGCTTCGCGGATCTTTTCCATCAGCGTGTTGTAGAAGTAGAGATTATGCTGCACCGCCAGACGTCCACCGAGCTGCTCCCCCGCCTTGAAAAGGTGGCGGATATACGCACGGCTGAAATTGCGGCAGGTCGGGCAGTCGCACTTCGGGTCGAGGGGACGCTCGTCCAGCTCGTAGCACTTGTTGGTGGCGTGCATTATGCCGTCCCATGTGAAGATAGTCGCATGGCGCGCGTTGCGGCTGGGCATTACGCAGTCGAACATGTCCACGCCGCGGTAAACGCCTTCGATTATATTAGACGGAGTTCCCACGCCCATCAGGTATCGCGGCTTGTTGACCGGCGCGTGCGGCAGAACCACGTCCAGAATGTGGTACATCTCCTCGGTAGGCTCACCGACCGCGAGACCGCCGATAGCGTAGCCGTCCATGTCCATCTCGGAGATGGTCTGCATGTGCTCAACGCGGATATCGTCGTAGGTGCCGCCCTGATTGATGCCGAACAGAAGCTGCTGCTTGTTGATGGTCTCCGGCAGGGAGTTCAGCCTTGCCATTTCGTCCTTGCAGCGCTGGAGCCATCTCGTGGTGCGCTCAACGGAGCGCTTTACGTAGTCCCTCGGAGCGGGATTCTCGATGCACTCATCGAACGCCATCGCAATGGTGGAGGCAAGGTGCGACTGTATCTGCATGCTCTCCTCCGGACCGATGAACAGACGCTTTCCGTCAATGTGGCTGGCGAAATACACGCCCTCCTCCTTTATTTTGCGGAGCTTCGACAGCGAAAAGACCTGAAATCCGCCGCTGTCGGTAAGTATAGGCTTGTACCAGTTCATGAATTTGTGGAGTCCGCCCAGCTTGTAGATTATGTCATCGCCGGGGCGCAAGTGGAGGTGATAGGTATTGCACAGCTCCACCTGGGTTTTCAGCCCCTTCAGGTCGATGGAGGAAATGCCGCCCTTTATCGCTGCGGCGGTGCCTACGTTCATGAAGAACGGCGTTTCTATCGCGCCGTGCGGGGTGTTGAATACGCCCCGGCGCGCGCGTCCCTCGGTCTTTTTCAGTTCAAACATGTCTGCTCCTTATTTATCCCTTAAAATTTCAATTATCCTGTCGGCTGCCTTATAGATGTCGCCGCAGCCCAGTGTTATCACCAGGTCGCCGGGCTGGACGTTCGCCGCAACGTACTGCGCGACCTCCTCCATGCCGGTGTACCACACGCAGCCGTCTATCTTCGCCGCGAGGTCCCTGGAATAGATGTTGTAGGTATTCTTCTCGCGGCTGCCCATTATCTCGGTCAGCACGACCTTATCCGCGATGGAAAGCGCTTTCGCGAACTCGTCGAGCAGCATTGCAGTTCTCGAATAGGTAAACGGCTGATGTACCGCCCATACCCGCTTGAAGCTCATTTCCTTGGCGGTTTTCAGCGTTGCCGCTATCTCCGCCGGGTGGTGCGCGTAGTCGTCAACGATGGTAACGCCGTTTATCTCAGCGAGCCGCTCGAATCTGCGCATTGCGCCGCCAAACTTGTCGAGGCCCTCCCGGAGCGCCTCCGCGGGGATTCCCGCAGAATATGCCGCCGCGCATGCCGCGACCGCATTGTAAACATTGTGCAGTCCCGGTACGTGTATCGCGATGTGCTCCAGCTTTTCGCCGTGGTGCATGAGGTCGAACTCCGTCAGAAAATCCGCCTTGTGGTCGATGTTTTCGGGGTAGAAATCGCAGTCGGAGGTCTTGCCGAAGGTAATAACCTTAGCCGCCGTGCCGCTTGCGTTCACCGCTTCCATCGTGTTGGCGTCGCTGCCGTTCGCGATAACCATATCGGTGGTCTTTTTGCAGAACTTCGAAAAGCTGAGCTTCAGATTCTCCATCGTCTTGAAATAGTCGAGGTGGTCGCGGTCGATGTTAAGCACTATCGAAATATTTGGGAACAGCTTCAGGAACGTATCCACGAACTCGCACGCCTCGCAGACCATATACTCGCTCTTGCCTGCTCTGCCGCTGCCGCCTATCGCCTTCAGTTTTCCGCCGATGACCGCGGAAAGGTCGATACCCGCCGCAAGCAGGATATGCGTCAGCATAGAGGTAGTGGTGGTCTTGCCGTGGGTGCCGCTCACGCAGAACGCCTTGCTGTACCAGCTCGTGACTAATCCGAGCAGCTCGCTGCGCTCTACGGTGAGAACTCCGCTGTTCTTCGCCGCAATCAGCTCGGGGTTATCCGACATTATCGCGGCGGTGTGCACGATGAGGTCTGCGCCCTCGATATTCGCCGGGGAATGCCCCAGGTGTACCGGGATCCCCATTTTCCGAACTGCGTCCAGGGTCGCCGTTTCGTTGTTGTCTGAGCCGGTCAGGTAATAACCCTGGGAATGCAGTATCTGAGCCAGCGGGTACATTCCCGAACCGCCGATGCCTATAAAGTGAATGTGCTTCTTACCAGTGAGAAAATCTTCCAAAGCAAGGACTCCTTCCAGAGCAATAATACTATTATTTTATGAATAATCCGCGCAGAAATTCCCACAATAACACCAAAAACAATGGAGGTCAGTTATGGAAATAAGCGACATCAAAATAAGAAAAACCATGCACGAGGGAAGGCTACGCGCCCTGGTCTCGATCACCATCGACAACGCGATAGCAGTCCATGAGATCAAAATAGTCCAGGGGGACGAACGCCTGTTCGTGGCAATGCCGAGCCACCGTGAATCCACCGGAGATTACCGGGATATAATCCACCCTATCTCGACCTCTGCGCGCGAAAGCCTCGAGGAACGCATTCTGCAAGCCTACCGGGACTACATTCAGTGAGCGTTCTTTTCAAGCAGCAGCTTGGTCTTGAGCAGCGCTATCTGGGTCTTGGAATCCTGAATCTCATTGCGCATGACCATTGATACAGCCTCGTCGAGGGGTATCTTCACAACATCGAGGAACTCTCCCTCGTCGAGCTTCTGGCTGCCGGAATGAAGTCCGCGCGCCAGGTACATATGGATAACCTCGCCACAGTACGCCGGGGTCGGAATAAGGCTTCCGAGATAGGTGTAGTCGTCGCAGGTGCAGCCGGTCTCCTCCTTAAGCTCGCGCAGACCGCACTCGCTGTGGTTCTCGCCGTACTCCAGCTTGCCCGCCGGGATCTCCAGCAGTACGGTCTGGTGCGGGTAGCGGAACTGCTTCACGAACATGACCTCGTTCTTCTCGGTCAGCGGAAGCACGCATACTCCGCCCGGGTGGCGGATAACCTCCCGGGTGACTACCTTTCCGTCCTCCAGCTCCGCCTTGTCAACGTAAAGCTTCACTATCCTGCCGTCAAACTTCTGCTCGCTGGAGATGGTCTTTTCCTCAAGATGTGCCATTGATTTCTCCTTTACTCTATGTCGTCGCTGTTGTTCTTCTGCTCGTCAAGCTCCTTGAGCACATTATACGCCTCGTCGTCCTCGGTGATGTGCGAGGTGCGCGGCTTCGGAGCGCGGTTCTTGAAATCGTATATCTCCCTGTCCATGAAGCTTTCCTCAACGTCCGGCCAGGACAGCTTTTCTTCCTCGGAATCCAGCTTCAGAGCGCCCTTTTCCGGGGACTCATATATCTGCTTCGAAAGCTGCGAGATGTAGGACTTATGCGCCTTCACGCCGTCCACCTGATCCTGTGTGTAAAGGTGGACATACCGGCGCGGTCTGCGCCTGAGTATCACGTAGCAGAGCAGGATATATCCGCCGAACAGCACAACCCCGACGATGGTGCAGATAACTCCCAGGGAAGTTCCGGGGGTCTTGTATGTGAAGCTCAGCTCGCAAACTCCGGCGGGAACCTTCACGCCGATGAATCCGCCGTTGACCTTCTCGATCTCCAGCGGGACTCTCTCCCCGCCCTGCGCCGAAACGGTGCCGCTCCAGCCGCTGTCGTAGGGAACGCTGAACACTACCAGCCGCTCGCGGTCGTAGTCGGTCACGGCTGTGAAGCCGCTTCCGTTCACTCTGAACTGCTTCGCGCCAAGCGACTTTCTGTCCTCGACATCGCTGAGGAACTTCTGATACAGATTGCTTCCGGTCAGACCCTCATTTTCGCCGGCGGTGAGTATATCGGAATACTTCCCGATCTGCTCGTCGGTGAGGATAACGCTGCCGGTCATAAGGTTGTCAACGTGGCTGCCGCCCTTTGCGTCGTCCACTGACAGATACGTGTCGTATGCGTAGCCCATCGGCAGAGCGGCGGTATTTTCGTAAATTTTCCAGCCGTCCTGATCTTCGCGGTACTCAAACGTGCGAAGCTCCGAGAGGGTCTTTTCGACGTCCTCCTCGGACGTGCCGTCGCTTATCATGAGGTACTTCACGCGTGTGAGCGCACGCAGCGCGTAGTGATCCGTTTCCGGCTTGGAGTTCACGTCGCGCTTGATGTCCAGCAGGTCGTAAAGCTCAAAGGTCGAGCTGGGGATTATGCTGGTGAAGCTCTTCAGGGAGCTCATTCCCCACAGCATGTTTATGTTGTTCTGGCTGTCGGTGGACTCCATGCGGTAGAATTCGGGGTCGTCAATGTGTATCTGGGCCGATACCTTCTTGTTGTACTCCCCGATGTACGGCCCAAGTATCCTTCCGTAGCCTACATAGTAGTATCCAAGCAGCATGCAGCATACAATCGTGACCGCCGTCACGCGCTTTGTGAACGCCGCTGAGGTCATGCGCCTGCGCCAGTAGAGCACGTTGAAAAGCACAACCAGAGTTGCCAGGCACACTGCGATATTCGCGAATATTCCTGGGTTTATTCCGGTGAATATCCTCGGGAGCGTCCGGGAAACGGTCTCCCCGGCTTCGTCGGTGGTATCCGACTTTATCGGGAACAGCAGAGTCAGGACTATCATCAGCCCCGCTGCGGCAGCGCTGAACTTCGCGCCGAATCCCAGGTCGAATTCCTCGTGCTCAAGGACGTATACCGTCGCCATCGCGCAGAGAAGCTCCGGCATATAGAACCACCGCATGTAGAAGCTGTAGTTGAACAGCACGAAGGAGGAATTAAGTCCCGGAACCATTGCAATGATAAGGCAGGCGGGAAGCAGTATCCTCAGCCACTTCATGCGGCGGGAAGCCTCCGTGGCTGCGCCCTTGACCAGCGCGATAACGCCGGACATCGAGAACAGCGGCAGGAACAGCGCCACGCTGCTCCATTTGGAGTCCGCTTTTTCGAACATGATGGTGCGCGCTGGGACCTCCCCGGGGAAGAACATAGCCTCAAGGATAAGACCGTAGCGCTGATTTTTATTGTAGAACAGGAAATCCCAGCCGTTCAGCATCGAAGTTGAACGCGGAACGTCCAGCACCTGGAATATCGACGGAACGAAAAGCACTCCCGCGATGAGAACGCCGCAGACCGCCTCGAACGCCAGGCAGAAAAAGTCTCTCACGCCAATGCGGAAGCGGCTGTCGCCTATCAGGCGTATCACAAAATACAGCACCAGGAACACGCACTCTCCGATGAAGAAGAAGTAGTTCACAAACGCGTTTATCGCGACTGCTACCGCCAACGCGCCCCGCCGCTTGTTTACAACGGATTCCTCAAGCCCTATCAGCAGAAGCGGGAAGAAAACTATCGCCTCGTGGAAGTGGTTGAAGAATATGTTGTACATCGAGTAGCCGGAAAACGCGTACAGCAGTCCGCCGATGAGCGCGTGCTGCGGATTCGTCACGAACCGCCGTATATACACGAACGCGAAGAACGACGAGCATGCGATTTTCAGCGCCAGCAGCGGAGCCATCAGGTACTGCGATATCTCCACCGGGAACAGCGCCGCGAACCAGAAGAACGGGCTTCCAAGCGTGTAGAAGCTGTAGGAGCCTACGAAATTCGCGCCGAGGTCGGTACGCCAGTTCCAGCCCAGATTTCCGCTCTGCACCGCCTCTATGCAGGTCTTGTAGAATGGTATCTGCTGCGCGTTGTAGTCGCCGTAGTACACGAAGTACCCGCCGTCAAGCAGCACGAACGGCGCCAGAAGCACCGCCGCCATCGCCAGCGCGTACAGGAACGCCCTGGCGTAATACTTTTTTTCTTGTCTGAACATATTTTCCCGTTTCTATATGGCAGCGCCCGCGCAGAGCCGAAAGCCGTTCACTGCGCGGCGCCGTTAGTTTTACATTCTCTCCGGAGCTTCCACCTTCAGCAGCGAAAGCACGTTCCTGAGCGTGGTGCGCGCAGCCTCGCAGAGCGCAAGGCGCGACTGCTTGACGTCGGCGTCAGCATCCTTTATCGGGCAGCTGTCGTAGAACTTGTGGAACGCCTGCGCAAGCTCGTAGGAGTATCTGGTCAGCGCGGAGGGGTCGTAGTCCTTCGCGGCGGTGTTGATCATCTCGGGCATCTCAGCGATCTTGCGGATAAGAGCGAACTCCGCCGGCTCGGTGTAGGATACGGCGCCGCCCTCGTACTTCACGCCCTCGTCAGCCTGCTTGCGGATAACGCTGCAAATGCGCGCATGCGCGTACTGAACGTAGAATACCGGGTTCTTGCTGGATTCCTCTACCGCAAGGTCGAGGTCGAACTCAAGGTGAGTGTCGGCGTTGCGCTGGTTGAATACGAATCTAGCTGCGTCTATCGGTACTTCGTCGAGCAGGGTCGTCAGCGTTATTGCCTTGCCGGAGCGCTTGCTGAGCTTGCAGGGCTTGCCGTCGCGGATAAGCATTACCATCTGCATGATAACTACGTCAAGGCGCTTGTCGTCGATACCCAGCGCGGAAAGCGCGATACGCATGCGCTGAACATATCCGTGGTGGTCTGCGCCGAGGACGTTTATCGCCTTATCGTAGGCTCTGGTGATGAGCTTGTCGTAGTGATACGCGATATCTGGCACGATGTAGGTCGGGAAGCCGTTGGAGCGCACCAGCACGAAGTCCTGGTCGCCGCCGAAATCGGTAGCCTTCAGCCAGAGCGCGCCGTCCTTCTCGTAGGTGTGGCCGCCCTCTTTCAGCTTCTCGATTACCGCCTTTACAGCGCCGTTGTTGTGCAGAGTGCTCTCCTTGAACCAGTTGTCGTACTTTATGCGGTACTTCAGCAGATCCTCCTCGAGGCGCTTCTCGTTGAGCGGCAGAGCATAGTCTACCAGAGCCTTGCGGCGCTCCTCCTCGGACTTTGCGGAAAGCTCCTTCCCGCCGTGGAGGTCATAGTAATTCTTGGCATGCTCGATTATATCCATGCCGAGGTATACGTCGGAGGGCATTGTGAACGGGAAATCCTTCTGCTCCTCGGGGATATTGCCGTTTTCGTCCGGCGTGGAGGTCTGGTCGTAGATGGTCTTGGTGAGCTTCTCCATGTCGGAGCCGCACTCCGCGATGACCTTCTGACCCGCCTCGCTGCAAAGCTGGAGGTAGCGCAGATCGAGGGATTTTCCGAACTTTGCGACCTGGTTTCCGGCGTCGTTGATGTAGAACTCGCGGCTGACCTCGTAGCCAGCCTCCTGGAGCAGCGAAGAAAGGCTGTCGCCGATAGCGCCGCCGCGGGCATTGCCTATGTGCATAGGACCGGTGGGGTTCGCGGAAACGAACTCTACCAGCACGCGCTTGCCCTTGCCGAGGTCAGTCTTGCCGTAATCCTCGCCGAGCGCAGCGGCGTTCTTAACTACGTCGGCGAACCACTTGCCGCCGATGAAGAAATTCAGGAAGCCGGGGCCTGCGACCTCGATCTTGCTGAAATCGGTGCCGTCCAGCACAGCGGCATCAACGATCATCTGCGCGATAGCGCGGGGATTGCTTTTCAGCGCCTTCGCGGACACCAGCGCGGTGTTCGCGGAGAAATCGCCGTGGCTGTTGTCAGCCGGGATAGTCACCTGAAAAGGCGGCAGCGGCTCTGCGGGGAGCTTTCCCTCGCCGACGAGCCTGCCGAGCGCGCCCATGATTATTTCCTTGACCTGTGCCTTTGCTTCTTCTACTGCGTTGTACATTCTGTTGTTCTCCTCTTAGTTGTTGTGGGGTTTTACGTGTATCGTTATCTCATTTTCGAGCATAAGTCCCGCGTTGACGTCTATCGTGTAGCGGACGTAAAGCTCGCCGCCGTCGGAGGTCATGCCGTTCCTCATATCTACCGTGGAAATGCCTATCATGCAGTCGCCGTACTCCGTGCCGTACTGGCAGAAATGGCGCTTTCCGTTCTCAAACACAAGGCTCGAAAACGCCTTGCCAGTGCGGATCATGGTGACGGTGTCGTCCTCCTGGCCTATACGGAGCTGCACGTGGCTTCCTGCGTAGCCGGTGGCTTCACTCTCGTCGTAGTCGATGAAGAAGCTGCCGCCGTGCTCCCGGAATTCACCCTTTGTGAACAGCTCGGAGCTGTCGGTGTTCCCGTCCGCGGTCTGCTTTAATATGAGCTTTATCTTTGCATTATCTGCCAATTTTATCACTCCAGCCTTAGTTTTCAGAATTTCTCTCCACTGCAAGCTCAATGAGCCTGTCGAGCAGGTCTCCGTATTCAATGCCCATGTTCGCCATCAGCTTGGGGTACATGCTTATCGGCGTGAATCCGGGGATAGTGTTTATCTCATTGAGCACCAGACCGTTCTCTGTCGCGAAGAAATCCACGCGGGAAAATCCGCTGCACCCCATCGCGATGAACGCCTTCTTTGCGGTCGCGCGGAGCTCCTCGGTCATTTCCGGGGATATTTTCGCCGGAATATCCAGAACGGAAGTGCCCAGCTTGTATTTTGCGTCGTAGTCGTAGAACTCCTCGGCGGGGGTTATCTGCCCCGGAATGGACGCAATAAGGTCGGTCCCGTTGCCGAGTACCGCACACTCGACTTCCTTGCCGATTATCTCAGCCTCGATCACCACTTTTTCACCGTGGGCGAACGCTATCTTGATGCCGTTCTTAAGCGCTTCGCGGTCAGCGGCGCGGCTTACTCCAACAGAGGAGCCTGCGCAGGCGGGCTTCACGAACATCGGATAGCCGCCGAGCTTCTTTTCTATAGTATCGCATGCGCCGTCGATATCATGCAGGGAATCCCGGGTGATATAGCAGTAGGGCGCGGTGCGGATACCCGCCGCGTCGAGGATAGTGTGGGTAATAGCCTTATCCATGCAGTCAGCGCTGCTGGTCATGTCGCAGCCTACGCAGGGTAGCCCCGCGAGAGCGCACAGAGCCTGCACGGTGCCGTCCTCACCGAATCTTCCGTGCAGCACCGGGAACACCGCGTCAAGGCGGCGTATGTAGCACTTGTCGTCCGCGCCGAGGAGGATAACTCCCTTGCTGACCGTATCCGGGCTTATCACTGCTGTGCAGTTATCGGGGTTGTTCTCCCACTCGCCGGTCTTGATGTCCTCGTATTCGCCGGGGTAATAGAGCCAGTGACCCTTCTTCGTGATGCCTATGCACATCACGTCGTACTTATCTTTGGGAATATTCGTCAGCACGGAATACGCCGACACCAGGGAGACCTCGTGCTCGCTTGAAGCTCCGCCGAACAGTACTGCTATCTTCATTTTAGCCATAATTTCCACCATGCGCACAGTAAAGTGCGTCCTTTCTGAGTACAGTTTACTCAAGACTACCTGTACATAATAACTCAGACTATATTTTACCACAAACTCACGCGCATTTCAAGAGGTAAACCCCATAATTCTGACGAAAAATCTGCGCATTCCGGCGAAAAATTGAGAAAAACGAAGAAAAAAGAACCGCCCCGTAGTCCGGAGCGGCTCTTGAAAGCCATTATTTACTTGAACAGGTCTTTCAGCTTGTCGAAGAAGCTCGCGCGCCTTGAGTAGTTCTTGTCCTCGAGGGTGCTTTCGAACGCCTGGAGAGCGTCCTTCTGCTTCTTGCTGAGGTTGGTCGGGACCTCGATGGACACCTTGACGAGCTGGTCTCCGCGGCCGCCGCGCTGTACGTGCTGAACGCCCTTGCCCTTTATCGTGAACACCTTTCCTGGCTGAGTTCCAGCCGGGATAGTGTACTTCATCGGGCCGTCGATGGTCGGGATATCTATTTCTGCGCCGAGCGTCGCCTGAGTGTAGGTCAGCGGAACTTCAATTATGATGTTGTCGCCGTCACGCTCGAACACCTTGTCGGAAAGGACGGAAACGCGCACCTTGAGGTCGCCGCGGGGGCCGCCGTTAGCGCCTGCGTTGCCCTTGCCGGTAAGTCTGATGGTCTGACCGTCTGCGATACCAGCCGGGATATTTACCGAGATCTTGACCTTCTTCTGTGTTACGCCGTTGCCGGAGCAGGTCGGGCACGGAGTGTCGATGACCTTGCCCTTGCCGCCGCACTTCGTGCAGACCCTTGTGGACTGCATCGTGCCGAACATGGTCTGCTGGCGTACGTTTATCTTACCGGAACCGTGGCAGTCCGGGCAGGTCTTTGCCTGGGTGCCCGCCTTTGCGCCGGAGCCGTTGCAGTCCGGGCAGGTCTCAACGCGGTTGATCTCGATGTCGCGGACTATGCCCTTGCAGGCCTCCATGAACTTGATATTGAGCGATACGACGATATCAGAGCCTCTGCGCGGCGCGTTCGGGTTGGAACGCGAACCTCCGCTGAAGCCGCCGCCGAAAATGTTGTCGAATATATCGCCGAGGTCTATGCCGTCGCCGCTGCTGAAGCCGCCTGTGAATCCGCCGAAACCGCCGAATCCTCCACCGCCGCCTGCGCCCTGACCCGCGCCGTAGCTCGGGTCTACTCCCGCGAAGCCGAACTGGTCGTATCTGGCCTTCTTCTCAGGGTCGGAAAGCACATCGTTAGCTTCGTTGACCTCCTTGAATTTAGCCTCTGCCTCGGGATCATCAGGATTAAGGTCGGGGTGGTATTTCTTCGCCATCTGACGGTACGCTTTCTTGATCTCAGCGTCGGTAGCGCCCTTTTTCAGGCCCAGCACCTCGTAATAGTCTTTTTTATCCATAAGTAATCAATCCTTTGTATGAGGTTTGTATTTGGTATAAGGTACGAAAACACAACGCCCTGCGGATTACCCTCAAGGCGCTGTGCTACCTTAATGATTATTCGTCGATGACTTCGCCGTCAACAGGGCCGTTGTCCTGCTGAGGAGCTGCGCCTTCAGCCGCACCGGCAGCTGCGCCCTGAGCCTGGTAGATCTTGCCTGCTACCTCGTAGAATTCCTTCTGGAGTTCGTCCTTGGCAGTCTTGATAGCCTCGATGTCAGTACCCTTGAGGGCTTCCTTAAGGGCGTCGAGCTTGGGCTGTACCTTTGCCTTGTCGTCCTCTGTTACCTTGTCGCCGAAGTCTGTCATGGACTTCTCGATCTGGTAAACCATCTGGTCTGCCTCGTTGCGTACGTCTACCTCTTCCTTACGCTTCTTATCCTCTGCTGCGAACTGCTCAGCTTCCTTTACAGCCTTGTCGATATCGTCCTTGCTCATGTTGGTGGAAGCGGTGATGGAGATGTGCTGCTCCTTGCCGGTGCCGAGGTCCTTTGCGGTTACGTTAACGATACCGTTGGCATCGATATCGAAGGTAACCTCGATCTGCGGGATTCCACGGGGAGCCGGAGCGATGCCGTCCAGACGGAAGGTACCGATGGACTTGTTATCCTTTGCGAACTCACGCTCACCCTGGAGGACGTTGATATCAACGCTCGGCTGGTTATCGGAGTAGGTGGAGAATATCTGGCTCTTCTTGGTAGGAATGGTGGTGTTGCGCTCGATCATTCTTGTGCAAACGCCGCCTGCGGTCTCGATACCAAGGGACAGAGGAGTTACATCGAGCAGAAGCAGACCGGTAACTTCCTTGTTCAGTACGCCGCCCTGGATAGAAGCGCCGATAGCAACGCACTCATCAGGGTTGATGCCCTTGAACGGCTCCTTGCCGAGGAAGTTCTTTACTGCGTCCTGAACTGCGGGGATTCTTGTGGAACCGCCGACCAGAAGGATCTTGTCGATCTCGTTCTTGTCAAGGCCGGAATCGGAAATCGCCTGCTTCAGCGGACCCATAGTGGACTCAACGAGGTCTGCGGTCAGTTCGTTGAACTTAGCTCTTGTGAGGGTTACGTTCAGGTGCTTAGGACCTGTAGCGTCCGCGGTGATATACGGGATATTTACGTTTACGGAAGTGGAGTTGGAGAGCGCGATCTTTGCCTTCTCAGCCTCGTCCTTCAGTCTCTGCATTGCGAACTTATCATTGCTGAGGTCGATTCCGTCGGACTTCTTGAACTCGCCCTTGAGGTAATCAATTACTCTCTGGTCGAAGTCGTCGCCGCCGAGGTGGTTGTTACCAGCGGTCGCAAGAACCTCCTGAACGCCGTCGCCGATCTCAATTACGGATACATCGAACGTACCGCCGCCGAGGTCGTATACAACGATCTTCTGCTCCTCTTCCTTATCAATGCCGTAAGCGAGCGCTGCCGCCGTCGGCTCGTTGATGATTCTGTGTACCTTCAGACCTGCGATCTGACCTGCGTCCTTGGTAGCCTGACGCTGGCTGTCGGTGAAGTATGCCGGAACTGTGATTACAGCGTCGGAAACCTTCTCGCCGAGGTATGCTTCAGCGTCGCCCTTCAGCTTCTGAAGGATCATCGCGGAGATCTCCTGAGGAGTGTACTTCTTGCCGTCGATGTCTACCTTGTAATCGCTGCCCATGTGTCTCTTGATGGAGATAACGGTCCTTTCAGGGTTTGTAACAGCCTGGTTCTTCGCAAGCTGACCTACCAGACGCTCGCCGTCCTTAGTGAACGCTACAACGGAAGGTGTTGTTCTGGAGCCTTCGGAGTTGGTGATAACTACCGGCTCACCGCCTTCGATAACGGATACGCAGGAATTTGTTGTACCTAAGTCAATACCAATGATCTTTCCCATAATGATTTCCTCCATTCTTCTGTTCGCATGATGTCATGCTATGAAAATATACTTGATTTACTGTGTTCAGTTTGCAACGGCTACCATTGCGAAACGAATTACCTTATCGTTTATCTTGTAGCCCTTTGCAAAGGTCTTTGCAACCTTGCCGCTCTCAACGCCGTCCTCGTCGACTCTCTGCACAGCCTGGTGAAGCTGCGGGTCGAAATCCGCGCCGTCGCTCTCGATCTCGGTAACGCCGAGCTTCTTGAGCGTCTCCATGAAGCTGTCGTAGATCATCTGAACGCCCTGCTTGTACTTCTCGTCTGAGCAATCAGCCTGGAGCGCTCTTTCGAGATTGTCCATAACCGGCAGGAAGTCTGAAACAACGTTTGAGATGATGTCCGCGCGAAGCTCCAGCTTTTCCTTTGCGGTGCGCTTTCTGTGGTTGTCGTATTCAGCCATCGTCCGGAGGAGCTGATCCTTTACCTGTGCCAGCTCTGCGGCGAGCTTGTCATCTGCGGGCTGTTCGTCGACCACCTCTGCTTCTGCGGGGGGTTCTTCGGTCTGTGCGTTCTGCTCCAGATCCTTGCTTTCGCTATTCTCCATTTTCCTTGACCTCACTTTCTATCTGAGGCGGCTTATCCGTTTCTTCAGAAAGCAGCCTTGTAATTTTATTGCTGAAATACTCGATGTACGGAATGACCCTCCGGTAGTCCAGTCTCATCGGACCGATGACTCCGAGAGTTCCCGCGGGCTTGCCGTCCTTGTAATACGTTCCGCTGACGAAGCTTGAATTGCTTATCGCGAACGTATCCGCGCTGTCCTCGCCGCCGAACTTTATGCTGATGCCCGAGAACGTGCTGTCCAGCAGCGCTGAAAGCTCTTTCTTGTTCTCCAGGAACTTCATAACGTCCATCACCGGGAACTCCTGACATTCTATCAGGTTGCTCTGTCCCTGGACGTCGACGTCGCCCTGCATGAGGTCGTTCGAAAGCTCGCACACCGCTGTCAGCAGCGGCGAGAGCGTTATCATGTACGCCCCGAGCGCCTGGGTTAGCTTGTCGATGTACTCGTCGGTCATTTCCGCGAGGTTCACGCCCTGGAGATTCTTGCTGACGAAGTTCGTGAAGAACTCCATCTGCTCGTTCGTCAGGTCGAACTGCATTCGGCAGACGCGGTTCTTTATCGCGCCGGTGCTGGTTATCATCAGCAGCACGTACATGCGGCGTCCTGTCGGGATCACGTCCACCTTTGTTATCACTGAGAACTGCGAAACATGATTCGTTGAATACGTCGCGCATTTCGTGATCTCGGCGAGCGCTGCGGAAGCGCTTTCAACTATCGCTTCCTCCGGCGAGGAGCTGCTGTCGTGGACCGCCTTTTCAAGCAGCCCGTCGATCTGCTCCTTATCCGCCTGATCCAGCGGTATCGGATCCATAAGGTTGTCGATGTAGAACCTGTAGCCCTTGTATGTCGGGACCCTTCCGGCAGATGTGTGAGGGTGATCAAGATAACCCTCCTGCTCGAGTGCCGCCATCGTATTTCTTATCGTGGCAGAGGAGACCGAGATGTCCGGTTTTTCGGCAAGCGCCTTTGAACCTACCGGCTCGCCTGTTCTGATATACTCATCGACTATCGCCGCGAGTATTTTCATTGATCTGGTATCCAATCTGACCACCTTCCTAAGTCTTTAGCACTCTAGCTCTCTGAGTGCTAAATATAATTTAACACGGATTCGCAAAAAAGTCAAGGGTTTTTCAGCAAAATTTTCAACAAATAACATATAATTTTTCAAGTCCAAATTGTGCATTTTGCACATTGAGCTCTGCGAACCCGCACTGCAAAAAGCACGGCAGCCCCTCGCGGAGTCCGCCGTGCCTGAAAAGTCACCCGAGCGCGTCAAGCCCCGCCCGTACGATACTATATAGTTCCGACATAGCGGCTTCCTTGAGTTCCTCCGGAAGCCGGGAGCCGTCACGGCGGCGCAGCTTCGCGGACAGCACGTAGTCGCCGCCCTCCTCCGTCAGCTTCACAGAGTACGCCTCGCAGCCCAGCTCCCTGCCCGCATGCGAAAAATTCAGCAGAGTGCGGTCGCTTTCCCCGGTCACAAGGAGCGCTCCGGCGGTCTCCTCCGGGTCCAGCGGAGCCGAGAGCCTTCCGCCGCTCAGGAGCCTCGAACCGTACAGCTCCGCGGTCTCGCCGCTGTCGCCGTCGGTCATGCCGTAGCCGTTCTGCGTTTCGCGGAACCTCGGGAGCAGAGTCTCACGACCCGCCGCCGAGTCGTTCAGCAGGTCGAGCAGGTACGCCCTCGGCGACGAGCCGGAGCTGTACGCATTCTCTATCATGCTGACCGGTTTCTCGGCGGCGGTCAGCCCCTCCTTGAAATGAAGGTCGGTCAGTATCTCGGGATCGTCGGCGGTGCACACCAGCATGTTCAGCGAACAGCGCATGTCCCGGGAGAGCGTTTCCAGCGCCGGAGTGAAGTCGGTTTCCACGAACCCCGCGCCGAGTATCAGCAGGCGGTTCTCGCTCATGAATATCTCCTTGCCGTCCACAAGCGAGATATCGTCGACCGCCTCCGAAAACGTGCTTCCCCGCCCGGTGACTTTAATTACGTTCTCGTCGGCGGCGTTCACAAGCTCGCCGCTCCCGCCTCCGGAGCTGAACAGCAGCGCGCTCACGATATATTCACCGTCGTAGTCCACGGCGGCTGCCTGGATTATCGCGCGTTCCCCGATTTCTGACGTGGAACAGCCGCTCAGCAGCAGCGTGAGCGCTCCGGCAAACAGCAGCAGGAATTTTCTCATGCGCAGCTCTCCTTTCCGGGCGCGGGCTGTGAAGCCCCGCGGGAGCATTTCAGCACCTCTCCTATCACCGACCACGCCGCAAGCAGCATAACTCCCATTCTGAACGCCGAAGCCAGCGACCACACCGCGCATGCAGCTCCGTCAAGCCGCTTGAACAGAACGATGTCCGCAAGCGAGCCGGCGGCGGCTATCGGGTACTCCGACATGCTGTAGTACTCGCCGAGCACCGCCCCGAAGAACACGCAGAACAGCGCGGAGCAGACCGCCCCAGCCGCCGCAAAGCAGAACCCCGCGGCTCCGAGCTTTTTCTGATCTGCGCTGCTGCGGCGGCGGACATACGGCAGCAGCGCCGCGAATACGAGGTACTCCCCGCTGCGGCAGAAACGCTCGATAACATCGGTCAGGAACAGCGCCGTGCTCCATTCCGGGAGTTCCCTTCCGAAATCCATATAAGGGATATCCGCAAGTATCAGCAGGACAGTCACGATCCCCGCCGCCCACAGGAACAGCACTCCCGCCCGGGCGAGAGCCTCGCCGCCCTTCACCGCGGCGTACACCGCAAACGCCGCCATCAGCATGGCTATCAGGAGCTGCGGAGTTTTCAGCAGCATATTTCTGCGCACAAACCCGGAAGCGTACACCGCAGTTCGCACAACGAACCCCGCCAGGAGCAGCGCGGCTCCGACCGCCGCGACCCAGCCCAGGAAGCGGTTTTTACGCCATGCCGCCGCGTAGAATCCACCACCCTTGCAGGCGTAGATAAGCACCGGCAGGGCTATCAGGAAGCGAACCGCCTCGGCGGTAAGAGCCGCCGCCAGACCGCTCCCGCCGAAGCCGCCCTTTGAGGGGTACACCAGCTCGGCGGAGACCCTCATCAGCAGGAGTATGCAGAAAAGCTGCGCCGCGCTTATCTTATGCGAATTTTCACTTATCTCAGGCATTCTGACCTCCGCTAAGTTCGCTGCCGTTAAGCCCCTGTACCGTGACGTCGCCCTTCTGGAGGCGCTTCCAGCCCGCGCGGAACAGCATGTCCCGGGAGCTTCTCGGGTTAAACGGGGATATCGGCGCCATATAGGGCACGCCGTAGGTGTTCAGCGAACACATCTTGATTATAATTACGCCCGCCGCGAGCAGCAGTCCGAAAAGCCCGAAAATGCCGCCGGCAAGGATATAGATGAACCTCAGGATAACGGTGCGCTCGTAAAGCGCTGGTACAACGAAGCTGCAAAGTCCGCTCAGCGCCACCACAAGCACCATCGGAGCGCCGACCAGTCCGGCGTTGACCGTGATATCGCCGATAACTATGCCGCCGACAACGCCTATCGCGTGGCCTATCGGGCGCGGGAGCCGTATTCCTGCCTCGCGGAGTATCTCGTACATAAAGTGGATAAGCAGGCATTCCGCCATAAGCGAGAACGGTGCCGCCTGCTCCGAGGCTGCGAGGTTCAGCAGCAGCGACGACGGCAGCAGCTCCGGGCTGTAAGATGCTATCGCAACGTAGGCTCCCGGAAGGAACAGCGTAATGAAGTACGCCGCCAGCCGCACTATCCTGATGAAAAGCGCGTAGAACGGCTTCTGGGTGTAGTCGTCCAGGGTCTGGAAATTCTCTATAAAAAGGTACGGAACGGTCAGCGCGAACGGAGTGCCGTCCACGAGTATCCCGACCCGCCCTTCGTAGAGCTTCGCCGCGAAGGAGTCCGGACGCTCGCATGTGCCGCACTCCGAGAAAAACCAGCCGCCGCTGCCCTCGAAAAATGGCTGCAAATAGCCGCTCTCGAGTATCGTGTTGAGCTTCACGGTTTTGAGCCGCTTCTTTACGTCCTCGAGCAGCTTCGGCGACACCTTGTCGCTGAGATAGCACAGGCAGATATCCGTGTTGCTGCGCTCGCCTATCACCATCATCTCGAACACCAGCGTCGGGGACTTTATGCGGCGGCGTATCAGCGCCATGTTGCGGCGTATCACCTCCACGAAGCCCTCGCGGCTTCCCCGGACGTTCAGCTCCCCGGAAGGCTCGTCCACCCCGCGCGAGGGGTACCCCTGGATACCGATGGCGATACCCCGGGAAGTGCCGTCCACAAGGACTATCGCGAAGCCGCTCTGCATTTTCAGAACCAGGTCGCCGATGTTCAGTACGTCAAGCTGCTCTGCGGCTATCAGCCAGTCGTCGAACAGCCGCGACATTATCTCCTCCGGCGGTAGCTTTTCGGAATTTCCGGCGTCGTTCAGCTTTTTGTAGATGAGCTGCGCGAGCGTGTCCGTGTCGGCCATTCCCTCGCAGGTCACGACTGCTATGCGCGCCCCGCACAGCGTACCGGTCTTTATTATCACATCGCTCGAGCCGCCGGTTATTCCCTTTAACATCACAAGATTGCGGTCGAGCGATTTCGCAAGCGGAGTGTCCGACGGTATTGATGTGTGTACGTTTTCAGACAAATCTGTATTCCCCTTTCTGCCGTTTTCTCGTGTTATTTTATCCTTATATGGTTGATTTATTCAGGGATTTATGGTACAATACTGTCAAAAGAATAAGGCTGCGAGTTCAGATTGTGAGGTAATTATATGATACAGAAGCTCACCGAAAAAATGATAGAGTACTACACAGGCGACCCAAAACGCATTCAGCACTTTATAAAGGTCCACGCGTTCTCACGGTACATCGGGCTGCGGGAACAGCTTCCGGAGCACGAACAGTTCCTGCTGGAATGCACCGCGCTCGTCCACGATATCGGCATCAAGCCCGCGGAAGCCCAGTTCGGGGAATGCGGCGGAAAGCTCCAGGAACGGCTGGGGCCTCCGGAGGCGGAAAAAATGCTGAAAGAGCTGTACTTCCCCGCCGGCGACATTGCACGGATCTGCTACATGGTAGGTCATCACCACACCTACTCCGGAATCGACGGTATGGACCTCCAGATACTCATTGAAGCCGATTTTGTAGTAAACCTGTTCGAGGACGGCGCTTCGATGGACGCAGTACGGAGCGCCTGCGAAAGGATATTCCGCACGGAAAGCGGAAAGGCTCTGCTGCGAACGGTTTTCGGCATTCCGGAGGAGGAAGCATGAGATTTATCGCGTGGCTCATAACACTGGCGGAAAACTCCGACCGCATAGCCGAAGCCGCCGCTGACTGGCTGCGTGCAAAACTGGGAGGTCACACAGACATGGTTGTCAGGATAGTTCATTTCCTGCTTATCACCGCGGGTATCTCAAGCCCTCTGCTGATGTATTTTGCGGGAGCGCCGCTGCCGGTGTACATTCTGGTCTACACCGCGTTTTTCACCTATCTTATAGTATACTGCATTTTCCCGGAGCTGAAAAAATATCCCACCTTCCGGCTCAGGATACTCGCCGACGGCACCGAGCAGATACTCGCGTTTTTCGTGACCGGAATAGCCTGCCTGGGTATCGCCGCGTACACGATTTGGGCGGCTGTCTGCAACGTTATTCCTGTGCTGACGGCGGTCTCGGAGGGTATCGTGCTGTTCTGCGCCGAACTCGTGATTTTCTGGAACGGTATAATAAAGGTCTACTGCACGTCTGTACAGCTCGGGCTGAAATACCGCGTGTGGGGTATCGTGCTTGGCATGGTGGTGCCCGCCGACCTTGTAATGCTCGCGCTGATATACCGCATAACCCGCCGGGAATGCGCATTCGAGACCGAAAAGGCGCTGCTCAACAAATCCCGCCGCGACGATCAGCTATGCCACACAAAATACCCGCTGCTGCTCGTGCATGGGGTGTTCTTCCGGGACAGCAAGCTGATGAACTACTGGGGGCGTATCCCGGCGGAGCTCGAGGCAAACGGAGCCGAAATTTTCTACGGCGAACAGCAGTCAGCGGCTTCCGTGGAAGACAGCGCCGCTGAACTCGCCGCGCGTATCGAGCAGCTCGTGCAAAAAACCGGCTGCGGCAAGGTGAACATCATCGCGCACTCGAAGGGCGGGCTGGACTCAAGATACGCTATTTCGAAGCTCGGCTCGGATAAATACGTCGCTTCCCTGACCACGATAAACACTCCGCACCACGGCTGCATTTTCGCGGAGTACCTCCTGAACACCGCGCCGGAGAAATTCGTTAAAAGCGTTGAGAAGATCTACAACTCCGCGTTCAAGCGCCTCGGCGACCCCGATCCGGACTTCCTCGCGGCAGTCACCGACCTCACGAACAGCCGCTGCGAGCAGTTCGACCAGGACACCCCGGACGCTCCCGGCGTGATGTACCAGAGCGTAGGCTCCCATGCGCGCTGCTCAAAGAGCGGGCGGTTTCCGCTGAACCTCTCCTACCCCATCGTGAAGAAATACGACGGCGACAATGATGGTCTGGTAGCGCTGACATCCGCGCCCTGGGGCGAGGATTTCACGGTGCTCCACCCCACAGGAAAGCGCGGTATCACCCACGCGGACGTGATCGACCTCAACCGCGAGAACATACCGGGGTTCGATGTCCGGGAATTTTACGTGCAGCTCGTAAACAAACTCAAGGTGAGCGGGTTCTGATTTGCGCCGGATAGTAAAAACAGCACGGAAAATCGTACAAATCTATCATCTTTAATTATTTCGGCGGAAGTTTCGCAAAAATCCCGCTTTTTTATTGTACGGTTTGACGCTTTACTTTTTCGGAATTTCTGTTATACTATAGATGTAAACGGTTTCACCGTAACGAAACATTCAAAGGAGAACGATCATGAGTATTACAAAGCAGCCCGAATGGCTCAATAATGCAGTATTTTACGAAATATATCCCCAGTCCTTCAACGACACCAACGCAGACGGCATAGGCGATTTCAACGGAATCATCGAAAAGCTGGACTACATCAGGGAGCTCGGCTGCAACGCCATCTGGATCAATCCCTGCTTCAAGTCGCCCTTCGGCGACGCCGGCTACGACGTGGAGGACTACTACACCGCCGCTCCGCGCTACGGCACGAACGAAGATCTCGCCCGGGTATTCTCCGAGGCGCACGCACGCGGAATGCACGTGCTGCTCGACCTCGTGCCGGGTCACACCGCAGTCACCCACAAGTGGTTCAAGGAATCCATGAAGGCAGAGCGCAGCGAATTCACCGACCGCTACGTCTGGACTAACAGCATCTGGGAATCCCCCGAGGGAATGGGCTGTATCCGCGGTATCTCCGACCGCGACGGCTCCTGCGCTGTCAACTTCTTCTCCCACCAGCCCGCGCTGAACTACGGATTCTACAAGCCCGACCGCGACTGGCAGCAGCCGATGGACGCCCCCGGCCCGATAGCCACCCGCGAGGCTCTCAAGGACATCATGAGATTCTGGCTTGCGATGGGCTGCGACGGATTCCGCGTCGACATGGCTGGCTCACTTGTAAAGCACGACGAGGACGGCAAGGGCACTATCGCGCTGTGGCAGAATATCCGCGAGTTCCTTAACAAGGAGTTCCCGGACGCCGCTATGGTCAGCGAATGGGGCGAACCGGACAAATCTCTCATCGGCGGCTTCCACATGGACTTCCTGCTGCACTTCGGCCCCTCCCACTACAACGACCTGTTCCGCTGCGAGGAGCCGTATTTCTCCAAGCGCGCAAAGGGTTCCGCCAAGGAGTTCATCGAGGCTTACAAGGCGAACTACGCCAAGACCGACGGCAAGGGTCTGATCTGCATTCCCTCCGGCAACCACGACATGGACAGGCTTGCCCGCACCCTCGACGTAGACGAGCTCCGCGTCGCGTTCGCGTTCCTGCTTTCTATGCCCGGCGCTCCGTTTATCTACTACGGCGATGAGATCGGCATGCGCTACGTCGAGAACCTGACCTCCGTTGAGGGCGGCTACGGCAGAACCGGCTCCCGCTCCCCCATGCAGTGGAACAAGGGTCTGAACGCAGGATTCTCCACCGCTCCGGCTGAAATGCTGTACATTCCGCAGGATCCCGCCGCTGATCGTCCCGACGCCGAGACCCAGAGCAGCGACCCGGCTTCCCTGCGCAGCGAGGTAAAGAAGCTCATTGCGTTCCGCCAGGCTAACCCCGCGCTGCAAAGCCGCAGCTCCATCGAGTTCATCTCCGACGGCTACCCGATGGTCTACAAGCGCTCCGACGGCTCCCAGACGATCGCCGTGATAATCAACCCCTCCGCCGAAAAGGCTGAGGTCGGCGGACTTCCCGGAAAGCTGGTTTACACAGTCGACGGCAAGGCTGAACTCATCGGCGGTAACATTAAGGTCGACGGCTGCACCGCTGCTTTCGTTGAGCTTTGAGCCATTACAATTTCACTGAGGGCTGCATTAAGTTGCAGCCCTTTTTGCTATGTCTTTTCAGGAATGCGACTATACCAGAATTTATATATAAATAAGTAATTTTCTATTGACTTATTCCGGGCATTGTGGTAGAATAATCGTGTATTGACATACGCCCGGTACATGAAAATCACCCCAGATCCGGGCAAAAAAACAACACATGAGGTATTGCAAATGAACAATGCTGACATAGAAAGCCCCCGTCCCGAAAGGCTGGAAGCCTCCTTCCGGATATTCGTCGACCAGGCGGGCTACCTTCCCGGTGCGGAAAAGACTGCGGTTTTCACATTCCCTGCGGGTTATTTCTCGGTGGTCAACGAAAAAGGGAGAATCTGCTTCTCGGGAGTTCCTATCCCGGCGGGTGCTGACGAAGCCTCTGGCGAAACGCTGTTCAAGGCGGATTTCAGCCGCCTGACCGCCCCGGGGACTTACCGCGTTACAAGCGGGGCGGATTCCTCGACGGTGTTCCGTATCGGCGCGGACGTCTACAAGGACTGCTTCGACGACTGCATGAAAGCGTTCTACTTCCAGCGCTGCGGCTGCGCCCTTGAGGAGAAATACGCCGGAATGTGGGCACATGAAAAGTGCCACTCCGCGCCGGCGGTGCTTTGGGAGGATCACTCCGTAAAGCTCGATGTTACCGGAGGCTGGCACGACGCCGGGGACTACGGAAAGTACGTCACCGCTGCCGCCGCCGCACTGGCTCACCTTCTCTATGCGTGGAAGATGTTCCCGGAGGTGTTCCGCAGACAGGATCTGAATATTCCCGGCAAACCCTCAAATATGCCTGATATACTTATAGAATGCCGCTGGGAGCTTGAGTGGCTCCTGAAAATGCAGCGATTCGACGGCGCGGTCTGGCACAAGGCTACCACCGCGAAGCACGCCGCCTTTGTAATGCCCGAGGACGACCGCGAACAAATGTACGTGCTTCCGGTCTCCTCCAGCGCTACCGCTGACTTTGCGGCTGTCACCGCGCTGGCTTCCGGAGTGTACCGCGAGTTCGACAAGGCGTTCTCCGGCAGGCTGCTGAAAAGCTCCTGCGCCGCCTATGAATGGCTTGAGAGGTACCCGGGATTCATCGGATTCGACAACCCCGAGGGGTGCGAGACCGGCGTTTACGGCGAGCGCAACGACCGCGACAACCGCTTCTGGGCGGCTGCGGAGCTGTTCGCAATTTTCGACAACGAGATGTACTACACCAGACTGCTGAACCTGCTGAACGAGAATTTCAGCCTGACTTCGCTGGGATTCGCTTCGGTCGGAGGATTCGGCTCGCTGGCTCTGCTGCTCCACAACCGAGGGAACGCCGCGGTGCTGTCAAGGCTGAGATCCGCGTTCCTTGCGAAAGCCGAGGAGCTGGCGAAGGTCTGCGACTCAAACGGCTGGGGAGTTTCGCTGAAACCCGACCAGTACAACTGGGGAAGCAACATGAGCGTGCTCACAAACGGCATGACGTTCCTCAT
The DNA here is from genome assembly GCA_945923775.1 of uncultured Clostridia bacterium. Taxonomy (GTDB): domain Bacteria; phylum Bacillota; class Clostridia; order Oscillospirales; family Ruminococcaceae; genus CAG-115. Next base: position 78,970 of record CAMELR010000001.1, read on the forward strand.
CGCGGACTACCTCGAAAAACGCTCTATCAACGGCGACCCGCATTTCCGGAAGTACGCCGCAATGCAGCTCGATTACATTCTCGGCGTTAACGCCACCGGATACAGCTACATCACCGGGACTGGCAGCCTGTGCGTGAACTACCCACACCACCGCCCCGCCCACGCCGATAAGGTAGAGGAGTGCATTCCCGGACTGGTCAGCGGCGGCGCGAACAGCCACCTCGACGACAAATTCGCCCGGGCGCTCATTCCGAAGGGGACTCCACCGATGAAGTGCTTCTCGGACAACATGGAGTGCTACTCCCTCAACGAAGTCACGATATACTGGAACTCCCCGGCGGTTTTCCTGCTGGCGGGTCTTACAGAATAAATACAAAAGGTCACCTCTAAAAACCTCGTTTGAGTGAAAATGTGTATAGCACACCGACTGCTTCTTCAAACCTCCTCGTAAGGCATACAGCCTTACTTCGTCGGCTTTCATCGCATTCGGCGCACTCTACCCATTTTCCCTTTTCAAACCGGTTTTTAGAGGGTCCCAAAAAATAATTGGAGAAAATAAAATGCAGAAAAACAAGAAAATTCCCGGCCGCCCCGTGAAAAAAGGCGGTCTCTCACGCAGCGGTATAATGCTGATCGTGCTTTCCGTGGCTCTTATTGCGGTGGTTACGGCGCTTATTATCCTGCTGAACGTACGCGGCGGCGAAGAAAGCAAGCCCGAGGAAACCACTCCGGCGGTGACAACGCAGGCTCCAGAGCCTACGGAAGAACCCACCGAGGAACCGCAGGTCAGCGATGTTGATTTCGGCTCCTCCGATTACAGCCGCGAGTTCTTCGCGAAGGACCTTTTCATCGGCGACAGTATCGCGACCGGATTCAACGATTATTCCAAGCTGAACGCCGAGAACGTCGCGGCAAGCGTAAACATGACGCCGTACAAGGCTCATGCGGAAGATATCGCCCTCGCTGACGGAAGCAGCGGCTCCGCGCTTTCCTATGCTGAAAAAATGCAGCCGGAGCGCATATTCCTGATGATGGGCTTCAACGGGCTGAACTCCCCGATCGCAATGGAAGGAAGCTTCCGCACCCTGGTTGAGAAGCTGGAATCCGCCTGCCCGAACGCCGTGATCTATCTCTATTCCATCACGCCGCTCACCGCGAACAGCTCAGCCGCGGCAAGCATTGGCGTTGACAATTCAAACGTTATCTCCTTCAACGAGTATCTCAGGGGTATGTGCAGTGAACTCGGCGTTGTATATCTTGACATCTTCTCAAAGATGATAGATAACACAGGCGCGCTCCGCTCCGACTACAACGAATACGACGGCATGCACATCTCCGCTCCGACCTACGATATGATCCTGAGCTACACTCAGCGCTATATCCAGGAAACTCCCGAGCCTGAGGCTTCCTCAAAGCACGCTCCGGTTTCCTCTCCGGCGGTCACCACGGCCTCCGCACCTGAGGAAACGTCTGCACCCGAGGAAAACTCCACGCCTGACGAGTCCTCCGCCCCCGCCGATTCCGAGCCGGAGTCCGCGAATTCCCTGTCGGAGGACTACGACAAGTCCTTCTTTGCTGACGACCTGTTCATCGGCGACAGTATCTCCACCGGATTCTCTCTCTACGGCGTGCTTGATCCGAAGAACGTTGCCGCCGCAGTCGGGTACACCCCCTACAAGGCGCTCAACAACGCCATCGACCTCGGCAACGGCGTGAACGACACCGCATACAACTACGCAGTGTCAATGCAGCCCAAGCGTATCTTCATTATGCTCGGCTCCAACGGCATCACCGCCGCTGCTTCAATGGAGGACAGCTACCGCACTCTCGTTGAGAAGCTCCAGGCAAACTGCCCGGACAGCACCGTTTACATCATGTCGGTAACTCCGGTGACAACCGACAGCTCCACCGCCGCTAACGCGGGTATCGACAACTCAATGATACGCGACTTCAACAAATATCTCAGGGAGCTCGCCTCTGAAAAGGGCGTAACCTACATCGACCTGTACGCGCTGCTTTCCGACGACAACGGATACTTCCTGCATGAATACGCAGAAAACGACGGTCTGCACTTCAAGGGTGCGACTTACAAAGTCGTTCTGAAATATATAGAGGACATCATCTGATAGAAAGGACAACACAATGAAAAAGAATATCGCAATTGCAGCTCTTGCGGCTGCGCTCCTCCTGACCGGCTGCTCCAACGGAAACAGCTCCGCTTCTGAGCAGTCCAGCTCCAGCGCTTCTGAAAGCGCCTCCACCGCCGAGGCTGAGCTCAAGACCGCCGCTGAAAAGGCGGACGCGGTTCTCGCAAACATCACCTTCAGCGGCGAGATGGTAGCCGTTGACACCGACACCATCGACGTTCGTTTCGGCTTCAGCGCCGACGGGATCTCCGACTACGCGGCTTACATCTGCGGCTCCGGCGCTTACCCTGACGAGTTCGGCGTGTTCAACGCTGACTCCGCAGAAAAGGCGGACGAGATCAAGACCGCCCTTGAAAAGCGCGTTGACAATCAGAAGTCCACTTACCAGGACTACACCCCCGACGAAATGTACAAGTTCGACGACTGCTTCGTAAAGCAGGACGGCAACACTGTTTACTACGCTGTGACCGCCGACAACACAAAGGCGGCAGATATCCTCGGCTGATACTGATAATGCAAATAACCCCCGGACGCACCGTCCGGGGGTTGAGACCGTCGAAAAAGTCCCGTTGGGACTTTTCCGCCGAACATCCGCGCCGCGCGCACGGTTTGTCGGCAAAGCCGACAAACCGCACACTTGCGCGGATAGAAGTGTTTTTTGCCTCGGCAGAGCTGAGGCAAAAAACGGATTACAAACGCCTGCTTCGCAGGCAAAAGCTACTTTTTCGACAAGCTGAACCCCCGGACGTTCCGTCCGGGGGTTATTGTATTTCAGGAATCAATCCTGCGCTCCGTAGACCTTTCTTGCAATATCTACGGTCTCCTTTGCGTCGCGGGCGTAGAAATCCGCGCCTATCTTCTCGGCGTAATCCGGAGTCAGCACCGCGCCGCCGACTACTATCTTGCAGTTCACGTTGTTTTCGTGCAGCAGCTTTATCGTGTTCTCCATGCTCTTGAGCGTGGTGGTCATCAGCGCGGACAGACCTACAAGGCGCACATCGTACTTTATCGCGGCGTCAACAACGTCCTGGTAGTCAACGTCCTTTCCGAGGTCGATAACATCGAAGCCGTAGTTTTCGAGCAGGGTCTTTACGATATTCTTTCCGATGTCGTGGATATCGCCCTTTACCGTGCAGAGCACCACTCTGCCTGCGGATACTCCGCTGCCGCCGCGCTCGGATATCGCCTTTTTGATGACGTCGAACGCCGCCTGCGCCGCTCCCGCAGACTGAATGAGCTGCGGCAGGAATATCGTCCCCTTCTCAAACTTGGAGCCTACCGCGTCCAGAGCCGGTATCAGCTTGCCGTTGATTATCTCCATCGGGTCGGTGCCGGAGGACAGCATGCGGTCTGCCGCCGCCGCGCACTCAGCCTTGAGGCCCGCGGCAACCGCGTCTGAGATGTCCATTTCCGCAGTGGGGACCGCCGCCGCGGGCTTCTTAACCTCCGCACCGTAGCTCTCGATGAACTCTGCGCCGTGGCGGTCGTAGCCGCTCAGCAGACGGAAGGCTCTTACCGCGCCGGTCATCGAAGCTATGTTCGGGTTCATTATCGGGAGGGTAAGTCCGCACTGCATTGCGAGCGAAATAAACGTGGAGTTCACAAGCTCGCGGTTCGGCAGACCGAACGATATATTCGACACGCCGAGCACCGTTTTAAGTCCCAGCTTTTCAGTTACCATGCGGAGCGCCTTCAGGGTTTCCTTTACGCCGTCCTGCTCTGCGGAGGCGGTCAGGGTCAGGCAGTCGATGTAGACGTCGCGCTTGGGTATGCCGTACTCCTGCGCGCGGCGGAGTATCTTCTCGGCTATCTCGAAGCGCTCCTCGGCGGTCTTGGGAATGCCGTTTTCATCAAGCGTCAGACCGACCACTGCGGCTCCGTACTTCTTTACAAGCGGGAGCACCGTGTCGAGCTTCTCGTCCTCGCCGTTGACGGAGTTCACGATGGGCTTGCCGGAAACGATACGCAGCGCGGCTTCAAGCACTGGAAGCTCCGTGGTGTCGATTTGCAGGGGAGCGTCCGTCACGGACTGTATCGCGTTGACCGCGGCGAGCATCATTTCCTTCTCGTCGATGTCCGGCAGACCTACGTTGACGTCGAGTATCTCAGCGCCTGCGCCGGTCTGCTCCAGAGCCTGTCGCATGATGTAGTCAAGGTCGTGCTTCTTGAGCGCCTCCTTGAAAAGCTTCTTGCCGGTGGGGTTGATACGTTCGCCGATTATGCGCACCGTGTCGATCGTAACAACGCTGGAAGCGCTACATACCGCTGCGGGGATCTCCGGCTGCGGCATGGTGCACGCCTTACCCTTGACGCGCTTTGCTACCTCACGGATATAGTCCGGGGTGGTTCCGCAGCAGCCGCCGAGCACCTTTACGCCCTTTGCCGCGATTTGCTCCATCACCTCGGCGTATTCCTCCGGCGTGGTGTTGTACAGATTCGTGGACGGGTCGGGGAGTCCCGCGTTCGGACGTATCAGCACCGGAACGCTGCTCCATTTCAGGATCTCGTCAACGATGGGGAGCGCGTCCTTCGGACCGAGGGAGCAGTTCATGCCGACGACGTCCGCGCCAAGTCCGGAGAGGGTCAGCGCCATTGCCGCCGCGCTGCACCCGGTGAAGGTACGCATGTTCTGCTCAAACGACATGGTGCAGATGACCGGAAGGTCGGTGTTTTCCTTCGCGGCGAGGAGCGCGGTCTTTATCTCCATAAGGTCGGTCATGGTTTCGATGGCGATGAAGTCCGCTTTCCTGCCCGCCGTCACTACCTCGCGGAACATATCGTACGCTTCGTCGACCGGCATGTCTCCGGTCGGGCGGAGCATTCTTCCCAGCGAGCCTATATCAAGCCCGACGAGCACGTCGGTGCCCTCTGCGGCTTCCCGCGCCAGCTTTATTCCCTGCTTAACTATCTGCTCGACGGTGTACTTGCTGTTTTGAAGCTTGTGGCGGTTCGCTCCGAAGGTGTTCGCGTAGATCCCCTGCGCACCAGCTTCGATGTAGGAACGGTGTATCGAACGGATAAGGTCTGGCTCGGTGAAGTTGAGTTCCTCGGGAAGCCCGCCCAGCTTCAGCCCATGCTGCTGAAGCACGGAACCCATCGCTCCGTCCAGCAGTATATGTCCATCGCCTGAAAGAAGTTCTCTGAATGTCATTTTGAAATCTCCTGTATTTTATTTCAGCGTATATCTTCAAGCAGCCTGTCGAGCTGCTCAAGCTCATTGTTGCCGGGGATCTCCCCGCCGTACCTCACGCGGTCATAGGTGCGCACCATTCCGGAGATCTCCTCCTCTGGCACCCGCCCGCCGAACGCCTTCCCTCCCTTGTCGGTGTGAAGCGTGGTCGTGTCCGTCGGGAGCTGCGGGAACGCCGACCTTCCCAGCCGCATAAGAAACAGCTCGTAGCCCTCGCGGTACTTCAGCGCGGGGTCGGTTTCGCGGCGGTATTTTTTCAGCAGCTCACGCTCGGTTCTGGCGGAGCTTCTGGAAGCGTACTTCGCGTCCCCGGAGGACGACACCTCATCGAAAAACGGCGCGGATTCCTCCCTGACCGGCTCCTTGAACAGCGGCGCGAATATCTCCCGGATAAAGCCCCATATCTGCCTGCGGAACTTCACGACAAGGAACACGATACCCGCCGCCAGAAGGAACATCAGCAAGTCGGCGTAGGGGTTCTCGTTGGTGGTGTAGTCTATCACGTCTGACGTGTTCTCTGCAAGCTCGTTGTCGTCGGCGACGTCCGCCCTGCCGCGGTTCAGCAGAGAAAGCAGGAACCTCACCACCGACTTTATTCCCTCCAGGAGGGCGTTCCCGAACGGCTTCGCGAACAGGAACAGCGCAAGTATCACAGCGCCGACCACTGCTATCATCAGCGCGTTGCTCCTGCGGACTCCCGCCGGAAGGACGGCGCGCCCGCCCGCACGCTGACGGGTCTGGACGTCAATGTTGGTCTGGTTGGTCAGCACCGCCGCGCTGATTATAAGCGCTCCGAAGGAAACGCAGAGCTGGGTCATTCCCGCCGAGTAGATGAAGTCGTTATGCGTGAAGCTCAGGAGCACCGCCGCGATAACAGCCGCGACAAAATACACCCCGAACCACCCCCGGGAGAACACCTCGCTGTAGTCCCTGCCGACCGAAAGGCAGCCGCCGTAATACGCGGCAATGCAGCCCGGGAGTAGGTACAGATAAAGCCCGGAATGCAGCCCCGCCAGCCCGCAGACTACGCAGAACGCCGCGCCCGGCGCGACAAATCCGACCCTCGACAGGAAAACCGCCCAGGCGCGTCCGCGCTTGGAAAGTCCGGCGCCGGAAGCCCAGCCGCGGAGCAGCCTCCCGACCGCCCAGAATCCCGCCGCCGCGGCGTACATCACGGCGTAGTGCCACCAGACGAACTCGCCGAAGCCTATCCCCTCGCTCATCACGAGGAACGGGAACAGCACCAGGAACTGGCACAGAACCGCCAGCACCATAAGCAGCTTCTTATGCAACGCCGCACCGCCTTTCGCCCATTAGTCCATTATCTGATGTGCGGTCTAGGGATATGCCAGACTTCGCACAGATCCGTCTGTTCAATGTCAGTTGAGAATATCGAAACGCTCCTGCCGTTTTCAGACAGCGCATGAAGCGTCTCATAGCACTTTTCATCAAGGAAGCTGCTGATGAACACCACGTCCGTATATCCATCGAACCGCAGTCCGGTCACGAAGTCGTCGATGTGTTCGCCGCAGGAGGTCTCAAGCTCTGCAAGGCTGCGGAGCTGCTTTATCGTATGACCGTAACCCTCGCCGCATTCCGGTTCCAGCGGCTGCGGCGAGTTCACCGCCAGCGCGCACTGCGTGTGGGTTTTCATGCACCAGTCGAGCATGAACGCCGCGCCCTTTATCAGAGCCTCCAGCGTGGGAACGCTTATCTCCTGCCGCTCGCCGTGGAAGCTCCGCTGGACGTTCAGCAGAATGAGCACCCGCCGCTCGGTGGTGTACTCGTTGTTGTAAACCATCAGCGAACCGGTCCGTGCGCTCTGCGCCCAGTGTATGCGGTTCATCGGCTCCCTGCCGGTGTACTCCCGCGCGCCGCTTATCACGAACGGGTCAGGCAGGACGAACCTCCGCACTGGGATATCGCCGATGAAAACGTCGCTGGACATTCCCCCGGCTTCGATGTCAGCAGGCACGGGGAGCACCCGCACCTGCTGATTCAGCTTTATTACCCTCGCCGACCTCACAAGCCCGAAAAGGTCGCTGACCGTCAGCGAGATATCCTCCACCGTGAACATTCCGCGCTTCTCGCAGCGTACCCGCCACGTCCTGCGGCACTTCTGCCGCCCGCGCAGCGTGAATATCCCGGAGATCAGCCCCTTCTGTGCGCCGTCCTTCGAAGCGGCGTCCCCGCCGTAGAAGCTGAGCCACCTGGAGCAGCTTATTTCCGAGCGCACCCAGGGTAGCGGAAGCGGCTTCGCGTTGTCTATCTCCTCGATGAACTCCAGCTCCTCGCCCTCAAACGCTTCCACAATGCCGCTGTCGGATTTCCCGTCGCTGCGGCGGCGTATCGTAAGGCTGTAGCTGAGGTCTTTAAGTCCGAAGCGCTTGTAAATGAAATACTGTCCCACCAGTACGGCGGTCAGTATCAGCGCCATTGCAGCAAGTTCCATCAGCCTTCGGTGGGAACAGGAACGCTGTCCAGAACCTGGCGCAGTACCTCGTCAGCGGTGGACTCGGCGCCGCCTGCCGCTCCGGAATATCCGCGGCAGATAAGGCGGTGCTTGACTACGTACGGAGCCGCCTCGATAACGTCCTGCGGCATCGCGTAGTCACGCCCGGACGCCATCGCGAGCGCGCACGCCATACGTCTCAGCGCGACCGCTCCTCGGGTGGAAAGCCCCAGCTTTACGCTGCCGTGCCTGCGGGTCGCCGCGGCGATGTCCGCGATGTATGTGCAGACGGCCTCCCCCGCCTTGCAGGAGTCTATCTCCTGCTGAGCCTTAACGATGTCCTCCGCCGTGCAGACTGCGCTTATCTCCTGCGCCGCCGCTCCGCCTATGACCGCGATCTCCTCGGAGCGTTCGGGATAGCCCAGCGCCAGGCGTATCATGAACCGGTCTAGCTGCGCTTCCGGCAGTGGGTAGGTTCCCTGTATCTCCACGGGATTCTGCGTTGCGATAACGAAAAACGGACACTCCATCGGGTAGGTCTCGCCGTCTATTGTGGTCTGGCGCTCCTCCATGCATTCCAGCATCGCGGACTGCGTACGCGGAGTTGCGCGGTTTATCTCGTCAGCCAGGATTATGTTGGAGAACACTGGCCCCTTGCGAAGCTGGAACTCCTGCTGCTTCATGTTGAAAAAGTTAATTCCGGTGATGTCGGACGGCAGCAGGTCGGGGGTGAACTGTATCCTGCGGAATCCCGCGTCGACTGACTTTGCAAGCGTCCTTGCAAGCAGGGTCTTTCCGGTGCCGGGGACGTCCTCAAGCAGGACGTGGCCTCCCGCGAGCATTGCCGCGCATATCACGCGCAGCTCCCGGCGCTTGCCCTTCACCGCCAGGGACACATTGTCGACTATTCGGTCAGCCAGCTCGTTTATCATCTGCTGCTCCTTTCATTTGCACGGCGTCGTCCTTCGGAAGGCGGCGCAGGGTTATCAGCGCGATGGTGCCTATCACTATTGCGCATAAAGTCCAGATTATAGGCTCGGATACGATAACGCCCATGTATTCCAGCCAGGGTATCATGAATGCTACGGTGCATATCTTCCACACAAGCTCGATGATGCTCGCGACTATCGGTATAACGCTGTGTCCCAGCCCCTGGAGCGTACTCCGCAGCTCCAGCAGGACGGTCAGGAAGAAGTAAAACGGAACGTTCACCCGGAGGTACAGCACCGCCGTATCCTCAACGTAGGAAGCTACGTCGGGCAGGATAATCCCCACCATTGCGCGCCCGAGGGTGTACACGAGCAGCACGTCGAACGCCGCGCAGGCGAATCCCAGCAGCAGACCGTCGCGTACGCCCTTGCCGATTCTGGAGTACTTCCCGGCGCCGCGGTTCTGGCTGGCGTAGGTCACGAGGGTGGCGCTCAGCGCGGAGAACGGCATGATAGTCAGGCTGAATATCTTACGCGCCGCCGTGTGAGCCGCGATAATGTCCTCGCCGAAGCCGTTTATGCCGTTCTGGAGAACGATAGAGCCGATGTCCACGATGGAGTACATCAGCGCCATGCCGCAGCCCGCGCTGAGAAGCTCCGCTGTGGAGGAAGCCGTGAATCTGAAGTCCCGGGGCTTTACCACCAGGAACGTGCGCTTCTTTATCAGGTAGATAAGGCACACGACAGCGGAGATAAACTGCGCGATGACCGTAGCGAGAGCCGCTCCGGCAACTCCGAGCGGAAACACCACTACCATCACGATATCCAGCGCGATGTTGAGAATCGTGGAAATGATCAGGATAACAAGGGGGATAACGCTGTCGCCGACTGCGCGGAGTATCGCGGATTCAAGGTTGTAAAACAGCGTAGCGACCAGCCCGAAGCAGACTATCATGAGGTAAGTCCGTGCTTCGTCGAAAATACCCGCCGGGGTGTCCAGCGCATGGAGGAGCGGGTCAATAAAAATCGAGATCCCGGCGATTATGAGCGCAGTCGCCGCCGCCGAGAATGTGATCGTTCTGGCGATGGAACGGCGCATTTCGTCGTGGTCTCCGGCGCCGAAATTCTTCGCAATGACTATCGCGAAGCCGGTAACGAGTCCGTTAATAATGTTGAACATCAGCGACACCACCGAGGCGGTCGAGCCGACGGCGGCAAGCGAGTTCTTGCCGAGCTGTCTGCCGATGATTATGGTATCCGTAAGCGTGTACGCCTGCTGGAACGCAAGTCCCAGAAGCACCGGAAGCGCAAAGCCGATTATCAGCTTTATAGGCTTTCCAGAAGTAAGTTCTTTCATTCTATCACCTGTTTTATGTCTGTATAATATTTCCTATTAGCTGGAATCCCAGCACTCCGGCGATACATATGATACCGCCTATTATGTTCAGCTTTGTGCAGTCCTCTTTCCTGATAACGCCGATGAAGAACAGCACTGCAAGTATCATCGGCTGTATGAACGAGTAATTCGCCATGCTCTGCTGCGCTACGATGTTTTCCAGAACCAGCCCTATCACGTTCGGAATTTTGGTAAGCCCCACGATGAGGACGCCTTTCGGCTGCTCCCTGAAAAGGCGTATCGGGTGAACCGCCGGAGCAAGCCCGACGGCGAGGATAACCAGCGCGAAAAACAGCGAAAAGCTCGGCGAAATGCTGTTCTTAGTAAACGTGATTATCAGCCCGTATCCGAACTTGCACAGCAGGTACCCCGCCAGCGGAAGCGCTATCTTCGCGTAATTTATCTTCCCTCCGGACTTGTCGGAGCGGGCTATCATGAACAGTCCCGCCGCAGTCACAGCGATGAACACGAACTTCCAGGCGGTGACTGCACCGAGCGCCGCACTGCCCAGCAGGAGGTCGGTTCCGTAGGAAAGGAACACGGTCAGCCCCAGCCACGCTTTAAGCTCGAACGCGGACATTTCCTTCAGCACCACCGCCGCAAGCTGAAATTCCAGAAATTTCGACGCCGCCATAAGCAGTATCGCAAGGTACGCCGTGAAGCTCCCGTCAAAATGCCTGCTGTCGAACGGGAGATACACGAGCATGAAAAACGCAGTGGCAGCCGCCATTATGAACGTCAGCGTACTGCCGTTCATTTTCAGCTTAGAGACCGCGTACTTGTCGCTCAGCGAGCATATCGTGTAGCACGCGACTACGGCGAGCATAAGAAGCATGTCAGCCCTCCGTTATCTCATAGCAGAGGTTCTCATAGTGGAGCTGCGTTCCGATATCCACCCCGTCGGGCAGCAGGAAGAGCGCGATGAAAAGCTCGTCGCCGGTGTTTATGTCGGTGAGGGTCGCGTATTCGCCCTCTATCTTTGTGACTTTGTAATCGTGTGGTTCCATTGTTGTTCTCCGTTCCCATGCGCCCGAACGGCGCAGTTTTTTACTATACTATTCTATCACAAGGCAACACAAATTGCAAGGTAGTATTTTAATAAAGTTGCAGCCATTTGCGCCGCGATTTTCGGAAATTTGTTGACAGACACCCGGGAATCTGTTATAATACAAATACTGGAACACACGCGAAAGGCGGAGCATACATGAAGAAACTACTTTTCACATACAATCCCAACTCGGGGAAAGGCGCGGTAAAGGCGGCGCTTTCGGATATAATCAGCACGTTTACCACAGGCGGCTACGATGTCATGGTGCACCCGACCTGCTGCGCCGGGGACGCCATTGATTTCATATCCCAGCGCGGCCGTGATTTCGACCTTATCGTAAGCAGCGGCGGCGACGGAATGCTCCACGAGCTTGCCTACGGAATGTCCGCCGGGAAGGTCGACTGCCCCTGCGGCTACATACCGTCGGGAACGGTCAACGACTTCGCGTCCTCGCTGAATATCCCGAAGGACATGCAGAAATGCGCCGCCATGATAATGCAGGAGCATTTCCAGCCGGTGGACCTCGGGCGCTTCAACGGCGGCTATTTCGCGTACATCTCCGCGTTCGGGTGGTTCACCGACGTAAGCTACGTGACCCCGCAGAAAACCAAGAACGTGCTCGGCTCGTTCGCGTACTTCCTCCAGGGGCTGAGATCCTTCGAGCCGCGCTATCTCAAGGAGAACTCCGGCAGGGTCAGGATCACCTGGGAGCACGGCGTTATCGAGGACGATTTCATCTACTGCATGATCGGGAACACTCACTCCGTCGGCGGCATGAAGAACCTCGTCCCGGACGGAGCCTCCCTCACGGACGGCATGCTCGACTGCATGTTCGTGAAATCTCCGAAGAACCTCGCCGACCTCGACGAGCTGAACCGCTTCATGCTGACCCACGACACCGATACAGACATGATAGTTTCATTCAAATCCGCACGGCTCAGGGTCTCCTGCCAGAAGCCGTTCCGCTGGACGCTTGACGGCGAGGACGGCGGTCAGTACACCACCGCTGAGATCGAAGTAGTTCCGGGAGCACTCAATATCGCAGTTCCCGTATAACAAAACAGAACAGCCGGTCGTCCGACCGGCTGTTTATTCTATAGTTTGATCACTTCATCTGCAAGCGCTTCCGCTTCGGCTCTGTCATGAGTCACCAGCACCGCCGTCCTGCCGCGGAGCATTTCCCGGCTGAACTCCATAACCTGCCGCTTCGTGGCTTCGTCCAGCCCCTTGAACGGCTCGTCCAGCAGGAGCGCTCCGCCCTCCGCGAGCAGCGCCCTTACCAGCGCGACCCTACGCTTCATTCCGCCGGAAAGCTCCCCTGCGAGCCTGTTTTCGCAGCCGGAAAGCCCCAACGCCGCGAACGCCGCCGATATCTCCCCGGCGCTGCGGAACTCCCCGCAGGCGAGCCGTACGTTCGCCGCCGCGGTGAGATTCCCGCACAGCCTGTCCTCCTGGAATACCGCCGAGAACCGCGTTCCCTCCTGACCGTACACCGTTCCGCAGTCCGGCGGGAGCAGCCCGGAAATCACCCGCAGCAGCGTGGTCTTTCCGCAGCCGGAGGCTCCCATCACCGCCGTGGTCCTCCCCGGCTGGAATTCCGCGCTGAATCCTTCAAGCGCCGAAGTCCCGCCGAACCGCTTTGTTACGCCCTCCGCACAGAGCCGCGCCGGGGAGTTGTCAGGCTCCCGCAGCTTGCTGCAGCGGAACGCGTTCTTCCCGGAAACCGCCCGCACCGCAAGCCCCACAAGGAACAGGAACAGCTTCTCGCTGAGCCAGCTCAGGAGTATCACGGCGATGGTCCACGCGAATAGGTCGGCGGTCTCGAGGTACACTTTTGCTTCGTAGAGCTTCTCGCCGATGGAGCCGGAGGGTATCCCGATGACCTCCGCAGCCGCGCCGCTCTTCCAGCTCAGACCTATAGCAAGCTTCGCCGCAGAGCGGAATCCCGGCAGGAGCTGCGAGAGGTACACCCCGGCGAACCGCTTCCACCCGGAGATGTGGTATAGCTCCGCCATTTCGGTGAGTTTCGGATCCATGCTGTCGAAGCTCTCCAGCATGTTTGAATACACCACCGGAAGCGCGATGAGGAACGTCACCAGCACCGAAAGATTCCGGGAGCTGACCCACACCAGCGCAAGCACCGTGATACTCGCCACCGGAACGGCCTTCACGGCGGCGACAAGCGGCGCTAGGAGCGTCCGCACAAAGCGGAATTTCCCCGCAAGGAGCGCCAGCAGAGTGCCGCAGGTCAGCCCCAGCCCAAAACCGCCGAGTATCCGCCCGGAGGAAAACGCGACGCTCCGCAGGAATCCCTCCGTCGGGATAAGCTCCAGAAGCCTGCCCGCCGCGCGCACCGGGGACACAAGAAGCAACTCCTGCCCGAGAAGCATTGCGCCGACCTGCCAGACCGCAAGCCAGAAAAGCACGCAAACCGCAGTGATAAGCCGTTTTTTCATGCTGTCCCCTCCTTAGTAAAAGAGCCTGTCGGGTGCGGCAGGCTCAGAATTATTTACGCGCCGTAATAGAAATCGTCCCCGGGGAGCGCGCCTCCGACCGCTGCGGGAGCGCTGTCAAACAGCACGCCGAGGTAACCTGAAAGCTTCTCCTTCATATCGCCGCCGGTAATGAACACGATGTTGCACTTCGGCAGAGCCTTCTCAGCGACCGCCGCAGGAACTATGTCGTACTTCCCGATAAGCTCCGCAGCGGCGGAAACGTTCGCATTGACGTACTTCACAGACTCGCCATAGCCGTCAAGAAATCCGTCCACAGCGCCGGGATACTTCTCCGCGAACTCGCTGCGCGCGATGACTACGCCGGTTATAAGCGCGCTTCCGTTGTTAAGCTCCGCCCACGCCTGGTTCATGTCGACCACTACGTTCACGTTTTCGTTCTTGGTCTGCGCGGTGGTAACGAACGGCTGCGGGAGCATTGCGGCGCTTCCCGGGTCGTTCATCAGCGCGGTCAGGCACTCGGCGTGCTCGGTTTTCCACTCGATCGTGACGTCCTTCTCCGGGTCTATGCCGTTCTGGGTCAGCAGGTAGTTCAGCGCGTACTCTGGGGTCGCTCCCTTGCCGCTTGCGTAGATCGTCCTGCCCTTCAGGTCGGAGATTTCCGCGATGGTCGGCTCGCCGTTCTCAACTATGTAGAGCACTCCCAGCGTGTTGACCGCAAGCACCTTCACGCCGCCCTCCGTCTTGTTGTAAAGCACAGAAGCCAGGTTCGCAGGTACGCACGCGATGTCAACGTTTCCCTGTATTATTGCGGGAGTAAGCTCGTCTGCGGCCCCGGCGATGGTGAACTCGTAGGCGCTGTTTTCGCTCTCGTCGTCCATCAGCTTGATCATTCCCATCGCGGTGGGTCCCTTCAGCGCCGCAATGCGGACTACATCGGGAGTTTCCTCCTCAGGCTCTGCGGATGGCGCTGTGGGATTTTCAGGCTCGGCGGTCGGCTCAGCCTGGGCGGTAGGCTCCGCACTGGTGGAGCTGTCAGCCGCAGAGGCGCTTTCCGCCGCGGAAGAAGTGCTTTCAGTCGCGCTGACCTGGGGAGCGCCCTGGCAGGCGGTCAGCATTCCCATGCAGAGGACTGCGGCGAGCGCCGACCTAATTTTTCTTGTGATGCTCATGATTCATGTCCTTTCTTTGTTTCCGCGGCGGGGAGCTTCGAGTAGACCGCCTTTGCGGTCACTCCCGGGAGCCTTCCCAGCTTTCCGGACAGCGCCGATACGGCGTCCATCGGGGCGTCAAGGACAACGTTGATTATATTCAGACCCTTTTCTCGGTAGGGGATTCCCATTCTGCCGATGATGTACTCCCGGCAGTCGTGGAGCAGCGCGTTTATAGACGCGGCGCTTTCCTCGTTGTCGATTATCATTGAGATCACCGCCACGCGCGTTTCGTCCTGCATAGTATCCCTCCATACAAAAAAGACCTCTCCCTCTGCGGGAAAGGCGCACGAAAAACTCCCCCGGAAATCGGGGAATCCAGCCTTTTGCCTCAAGCCCTGCGGGGTTTCGGCAGCAGAAGTCAGCATTGTCCGTCCCGTCAGGCGCAAAGCAGCTTCCGGTGCGGAAGTTATCAACATTAATATAACACATTTTTCCGCAGTTGTCAAGCATAAGTCTGGACTTTTCGGACTTCCGGTGGTATAATATGTTCTGCAAGTTCATAATGTAAGGAGCACACCAAAATGATAATAGACGCACACGCACACATATTCCCGGACAAGATAGCTTCCCGCGCCGCCGACGGCATCAGCAGCTTCTACGATATCCCGGTGAGGTTCGACGGCTCGGTCGGGCAGCTTCTCGAGATAAACCGCAAAGCCGGCGTCGACAGGGCGATAGTGCAGTCGGTGGCGACCGTACCCGAGCAGGTCCACAACATCAACAATTTCATCTCGGAGCAGGTACGGCTCCACCCGGAGCAGCTCATCGGCTTCGGAGCGCTCCACCCGGATTTCCCCGACATCGCCGGAGAGACTGAGCGTATAATCTCGCTCGGGCTGCGCGGAATAAAGCTGCACTCCGACTTCCAGCGGTTCAACATCGACGACCCGAAGGCGTTCCCGATCTACGAAGCCGCCGAGGGCAGGCTTCCGATACTGTTCCACTGCGGGGACGCGCGGTACGATTATTCCTCGCCGAAACGGCTGTACAACGTCATGAAGCGCTTCCCGAAGCTCACGATAATCGGCGCTCACCTCGCCGGCTGGACTAAATGGGACGAAGCCGCCGAGCTGTTCTCCGGGGGCGTCATCTACGCCGACCTCTCCAGCAGCCTGTACGCCCTCGCCCCGGAGCACGCGGCGGAGCTTATCAGGAAAATCGGCACAAAGCGCGTTATGTTCGGCACCGACTACCCCATGTGGGGCGCGGACGACGAGCTGGAGCGCTTCCGGAAGCTCCCGCTTACCTCTGAGGAGCAGGAGGACATACTTTGCCGAAATGCGCTGCGGCTTCTTGGAGAAACCGTATAACCTGTATAACCTGGAGAAAGTAATTGACAAGCCGCCCGCAAAGGTGTATAATAGTTTCAGGCACTATGCCTAATCTCAACTCAGGAAAGGCGCAATATGTCAGAAGCATCACTCACAATGGAAAGCATTGAGCAGCTCCACGCGCTGTTCGGCGATCTTGACTGCAATGTGAATACAATACAGAAGGCGTTCGGCGTGACGGTTTTCAGCCGCGGAAGCGACGTGAAAATAACCGGTGCGGACGAAAATTCCGTGAACGCCGCGAAGCGCTGTCTGGAGTCCCTCTCGAAGATGTACTTCAAGGGCGACCCGATAAACGACCAGAACGTGCGCTACGTGATATCCCTCGTGAACGACGGCACGGAATCCCAGGCGGACACCATCTCCTCGGACTGCGTGTGCGTAAGCTATGCAGGCAAGCCGATACGTCCCAAGACCCTCGGTCAGAAGAAGTACTGCGAGATGATACACAAGAACACCATCACCTTTGGAGTAGGCCCCGCCGGCACCGGCAAGACCTACCTCGCGGTGGCCCTCGCAGTTAGCGCGTTCAAGGCGCACGAGGTGCAGAGGATAATCCTCACCAGACCAGCGGTCGAGGCAGGCGAGAAGCTGGGATTCCTCCCCGGCGACCTCCAGAACAAGGTCGACCCCTACCTGCGCCCGCTTTATGACGCACTTTTCGAGATGTTCGGGCAGGAAGCGTTCGCGAAGCTCCAGGAGCGCGGCGTAATTGAGGTCGCGCCGCTCGCGTACATGCGCGGACGCACCCTCGACGACAGCTTTATAATCCTCGACGAAGCCCAGAACACCACCCGGGAGCAGATGAAAATGTTCCTGACCCGACTGGGTTTCAACAGCAAGATGGTAATAACCGGCGACATCACGCAGATAGACCTCCCGGAGACCTCGAAATCCGGACTTATCGAAGCGCTGCGCGTCCTGAACGGCGTTGAGAACATCGCCCAGAACCGATTCAGCGAAAAGGACGTCGTGCGCCACAGACTGGTCCAGGACATCGTACGGGCGTACGAGAAGTACAATCAGGCGAACAAGCCGGAGCAGACTAAAAAGCCGTATCAGAACGGCAGGAGGAACGCATGAAAATCGTAACATTTATAAGCGACGAGCAGGATAAGCTCGCGCCCCCCGAGGACATCGAAAAGCTCATAGAGGACTGCACCGCCGCAGCGCTTGAGGAAGAAGGCATCGACGATTCCGCCGAGGTCTCCGTGACCTTCGTGGACAACGAGGGTATCCGTGAGCTGAACAAGGAGCACCGCGACATCGACCGCGAAACCGACGTGCTGTCCTTCCCCCTCGGCGACGACGAAAACGGCTACGAGGTAGACCCGGACACTGACGCGATAATGCTCGGCGACATCGTTATATCCCTCGAGAAGGCGAAGCAGCAGGCGGAGGAGTACGGCCATTCCTACCGTCGCGAAGTCGCCTTCCTGCTGACGCATTCCCTGTTCCACCTGCTGGGCTACGACCACGTTAACAGCGAGGAAGAGGAAAAGGAGATGTTCGGCAAGCAGGACAAGGTGCTGGACAAGCTCGGCATCACCCGCGAGTCATGATAAAATTTCTGAAGGGATTCGGGTACGCCGCAGCGGGTATCTACCACGGATTCAATGAACGGAATTTCCGGGTGCATATTTGCGCCATGCTGTTCGTGACCTGGTTCGCATTGAAATTCTACGAGCTTTCCCGGGCGGAATGGGCGGTGCTGTTTCTGACCTTCGCGGCGGTGATATCAGCGGAGCTTTTCAACACCGCTGTGGAGCGCCTCTGCGACAAGGTCTGCCCCAAAAAGGACGAGCTTATAAAAATCTGCAAGGACTGCGCCGCCGGAGCCGTGCTAGTCTGCGCGATATTCGCGGTCATCATCGGAATCGTCCTGTTCTGGGATACGGAACGGTTCGCGCTCATCGGGAAGTACTTCCTCGCCGAGCCGGTGAGGTTCGTGCTTCTTGGAGCCGCGATAGCCGCGGCGGCAGTGTACGTTTTCCTGCCGGAGCGGTTCAAGAATGAGTAACCTGCGGCAAGGCTCCGCATATAATGATTCAGGGCGGCAGACATTCCGCCCTGTTTTTCTGGAGGTGACAGCTTATGTTTCCCGTGACTGGGCTTGTTTTCTGCGGCGGAGGCGGCAGAGGCGCGTATCAGGTAGGAGTCTGGCAGGCGCTGAGGGAACTCGGGCTTGACAGGTACACAGCCGCCGTGTCCGGAGCTTCGGTGGGAGCGCTCAACGCCGCGCTGTTCGCCTGCGGGGACCTTCCGCTCGCCGAAAGAGTGTGGACCTCCCTGAAGCGCGGCGACATCACCGACCCCGCCGAGACCGCCGGCCGCGTGATAAACTCGGTGCTGAACTTCCTCGGCTCCGACGACCGCACTATAACGATAGACCCCGACAGGCTGTCAAGGGGCGGGATATTCTCGCTGGAAGGCCTGGTGAACGTGATAGCTGAAAACGGCGTGAACGACTGCGTTTCCGGCTGCGGTACTCCCTGCTTCGCATGCTGCCACAACACCGATGGGAACTACCCGGAATATTTCGACCTGAGCGCCTACCCCGCCGGGAAAATAACGCAGTACCTCGCGGCTTCCTGCGCGCTCCCTGCGGTGTTCCCGGCGGTGGATATCGACGGCACCGAGTACCGCGACGGCGGCATCTCCGACAACACTCCGGTGAAGCCGCTCTACGATATCGGAATACGGCGGTTCATCGTTTCCTACCTCGGGAGCGGCGGCGCCGACCTCTCGAAATTCCCGGGTGCGGAATTCATCGAGCTGTTCCCGTCGGACGAAATATTCCTCGGGAAACGCGAAAACAGCGTGATAGCGCCGGGTACGCTGGATTTCGACGGCGAGAACGCCGCTGTGCGCATAGAGCTTGGCAGGCGCGAGACCCTGGAACAGCTTTCCGAAACCGACCTGTCGTCCTTCCTGCCCGCGAATATTTCCGGCTGACCTGCGCAATCTATTTTCATTCAAGTTGCGGAGGTGCAGTATGAATCTAGTTCCATGCAGCGAAAACTGCCGCTGGCAGAGCGACGGAATGTGTACGCTGAAAGACCTCACCCGCCCGACAAACTCCGCCGGGTCAGAGTGCCGATACTTCGAGAAAACGGATATCCAGACCTGCGGAAACAGCGCGGAAGCCGGAACCCGGCATATCGGCTGACGTAATAGAAACAGAGCCTCCGAAGCTGTTCTGGAGGCTCTGTTTTTTATGGATTCGTTATGTCGTAGGATATCTTGAGATTGTGCTCCGAGGTCTTTTCAAGCGGCTCGCTGAGGTTGTTTATCGTCGCAAGATAGCCCATCGAAAGCCCGAGGTACGGATTCCACGAGCTGCTGTTGTTGCCCGCATTTGTCATGTTGAAGTAGCTCATAGAATAAAACGGCGGCTTGATATCGCAGGAGTACGCCGGGAGGTAGTCCTCGGGATTGTAGTACACATACATATTATCCGAGCTGTCGAAAACCGCTATCTTTCTCACGCCTACCGAAGCGACAAGCATGTTCTCCCACATTGAAAAGAAGCTGGAATTCTGGCTGTAAATGTTGTAGGTTTTCAGCCAGCCGCCGCCGAGCGTGAACACCTGTATGTTGGTATAGCACATCACGTAGAATCTGTCGCCGACGACCGCGCAGGCATACACGGTCGCGCAGTCCTTTATGTTCTGGGTACCGGTTTTCACGACGGTCAGCGTATTGAGGTCAACCGCCGCGTAGTCGATAAGGCGGTCGCCGCTTCCCTGCTCTACGCGCGTGTTGGTGAAGAAGTACATCAGCTTCTTCGACGTATCCACGAACGCCTTGAGTATGTAATTCAGCGTGATGGGAAGCTCAACTGAAACCGAGGATTCAGCCGCAGGCCAGCCGGAGAGATTCCCCGGGTCGTTTATTCCAAGGTCGGCTGGGTTCGGCGACCTGTATTTCAGGAACGTGACCGTATTCCCGCTGTATGTGATATACAAATGGAGCCTGTCCTGAAAAGTGCCGATATACTGCCCCCTCGCGTGGAAAAACTGAGTGGTTTCGCTGAACTGCGCCGTAATATTCGACGGATCCGCGAACAGCTTACCTTCGTTGCCCATGTTATCAAACGCCGAGTTGCCGAAATACTGGCTTGTAAGCGCCACGGACTTTATAACTCCGTTCGCCTTGTCCGTTCCGAAATCCCACGTGAAATGGTATCCGTCCGCCGTCGCGTAGCTCTCGTTAGTGTTGAGCGTTCCGCGGCGGACGTTGGCTCCGGCGTATTCTCCCCCGGCGGTCGCCACGGGAATGCAGTCTCCGCTGAGCATTACGTTTTCGCGGCTCTCGCTGAGTGTGTTCCCCAGGAGCATTATTCCGGAAAACAGCTTCGATGCCGGCATGACGTTATTTATAAAATTGGGAAAATTAAAACTGTAGAGCATTGCGTACACCGGCGGGTTGAGTATCCTCTTTACCGCGTCGGTGACGAGATTGTGCTCCGTGACCTTCTTCACGACCCTGCCGCTCTTTGCGTCGGTCAGGGTCAGGGTCGCCTTTCCTTCCATTATGTGACCTCCTTATCCATCTGTGCCGCTATTTCCTTCAGCGTCAGTTTCGGCTCCACCATGCTGAGGTGCGGCAGCCTCTCGTAAAGGGTTATCTTATCCCTGGAGCTTCCCATGTTACCGTAGATCCCGTGTCCCACAAGCGTTGCGAGCATATCTCCGGCGGGGATATACGCTTCGCCGGATTTAGTCTGCACAGTGACGTAAATGCGGTTCTTCCCCGCCGGGAGCTTCTCCGCAAGATGGTACACATGCAGCAGCTCGAAATCCGTTCCGGAAAGCGTCTGTACTATCCTGCGCGTAATATCTTTCCCGTTGACGTTCACGCCGATGATAAGCTGATCCGCCGTGCTGTTCTTAACAGTGAAATTTACGTCGAGCTGCGCGAACATGTTCTCCTCGGATTCAAACTCGAAATCCGCGATTATCTGCGCCAGCGGCTTAACGTTTATCTGCCCGGAATTCTCGCGCTTGTAGTAGACCGCGTTTTTCTTGTGCAGCAGTTCTTCCAGGAGCTTCTCAAGGTCGCTGCTTTCCTCCTCGTAGACCTTGTTCTTCGAATAAAGCACCGCCGACAGCCCGCCGTCGTAGGTGTATTCTATCTCGCTTATCACGATACGGTACAGCAAGCTGCGGTCGAGGAAGTACAGCGAATCGCCGGACTCCAGGAACGGCATTCCCTGCATGCGAAGCTCCGCACCGTAGAACGAAAACGGCTTGTACATAACGTACATATCCTCGGTAAGCTTCTGCGTCATGAGCGGGTTGTAGATCTCTATCGTGGAGATATCCGCGCCGCCGCCCGCGGTGAAATCCTCGTCCCCGGTGTGCGCCTTTACACAGGTCACAACCGAGCTTCCCATGTTTCGCTGGACCTCCCAGCAGTTCTTGTCCTGCAGCTCAAAATCTATCGGGGAATGATATTTCAGCGTGAGCCTGCCGGTGCGGTCGATTTTGGCGCAGGCGCGGTTTATTCCGGCGATGTAGCCGATGAGGTCCTGCGCCGTGCTGTTCTCAGGGAGCTTCTCAAGCTTTATCGGCTGACCTGCTTCCGCGCATTCAACGCCAACGCTGCTGCATATATCCCGGAGAAGCACGTCGGAAGTGACCGGCAGCTCCCCCTTCCAGCCGTAGTTTACATCGAGGCTGTACATCTTGTCATAGGCGGTCACGCTGACATATTTCCCGCGGACGTACCTGCGGCTGATGTAGAACACGCCAAGCGGGCACCACTCCTCGCCGTCGAAGCTGATGTAAGCCCTGACCTCCGCGCCAGAGGAAAGCTCCCCGGAATATCTTGCGGTAAAATGCAGGCGGTTCGAGCAGGTGGTGCCTACCGTGAACCAGTCGGGGTGTATCACATCGTCGAACGTCATATCGGTGATGCGGTCGTCGAGGAACTCCTCGCCCCCGACTGTGATCCTGCACCAGACCTCGCGGCCGTTATCCTGAGCCAGCTTCCTGAACTTTTCAGAAACCGTGATCATGCGTACTCACCTCACTTCTGAAGCATGACGAGCTCCACGCCGCCGTACATCGTCACGCCGTTTACTGTCGTAACAGTCGGTGCAGGCTCGTCGGAAATGTGGAACTCCCCGGTAACAAGCCCGCCGTCGGCTGACTCTCCCTCAGGCGCGGGGAACTTAACGGTCACGAATATCTCCTTAGTAAGGCTGCGGAGCTGCTCCAGCTCCTTGGAGGTCAGCAGCCCGAACCTCACCGTGAGCCTGTATTTCCGGTTCACAAGGTCTATCAGCATATCGCCCTGCGTATTGTAACGGATATCGGTGCGGCGAAGCTCCCGCTTGGCGGAAAGCTCCGTCACACTGCTGAATCCGGTGTCGTTTATCCAGATCGTCATTCTGTCATCTGACCTCCTAGCTTTATCTGCGCGCCTTCTTGAGATTGAGCTGCCGCGCAAGCTCGCGGTTTCCAGCCCTGAGCAGCTTCGCCATGCGGTAGCTTTCCTCGCGCGAGCTGTCGGGCGCTGAGTTCTTCTTTGTTGTGGACTCCGCCATACTGCCCCTCCTTTCAGGTATGTTCCCCGCCGGTCTTGCGCGCCTTTACGCGCCAGTGGTGGGGATCCTCTCCGGCAAAAAGCTCCGCGGAAACTACCTCGAAGGTCTCGCCGCAGTATTCCAGCGACTGACCCGCTGTGAATTCCGTACCCGAAGGCGAGGAATTCACGCAGTCGAAGTACATTACAAGCTCGGTGCAGTCGCGCGTGCGCCCGGTGGTGTAGTCGGTGATCGCGCTCACTCTTACGATACGCACGCTGTCCAGTGTCTCCCTCGAGTACCCTGAGCCATTCGGAGTAAGCAGCACAGCGCTGTCAGTGAGCAGCTCAGCGGGAATCGGCTTAACTCCGTTCATTCCAGCACCTCCACTCCGGCGTACAGGCAGCCGGCGGCGCGAAGCAGCCTGATCACGTTGAGGCTATTTTCATCGTCCGAAGCCGTACTTCCGCTGTCGCTGCTCTCGCTTGACTGCGTGCTGTAGGAATAGTCGCCGATAGAGACCTTCTCCGAACCTGAGCGTGAACTTTTCTCGTAACGCTCGTTTTCCCTCAGCAGAATGTAGGTCTGAAAACCAGCCGCCTGCTTGACGAGCTCAGCGGGCTTCCCGCCTGCTTCTATCGACTTTTCGGCCCTGCCCTCCGTGAGCGCGGAGATAATGTAGTCGCTTCTCTTGATGCAGCTCTCGACATCTCCGCCGCTGACCGCCGGAAATCCCATGCTGCTGTATTCACTTGCTGTAATAAGCATAGTTCCTCCTTTCACAGAAAAGGGCGGCAGCCCCTGCCGCCGCCCTGTAGATCTCACATCACACACCGAGTGACACTGCGATAACAGCCTTCTTGTTTTCGGGAACGAAAAGATCGTGATACTTGCGGTAGTCGATATCCCACGCGTCGGCAAACTGGTTCGCCTCGGGGGTTATGATCTTCACGTTGTCCGTCTTGGAGACTGCGATGGGGGCTGACTTGGGGCAGATGATCCAATTAATATCCTTAGCAGAACTCTTCGCCGCGAACCCACCAGCGGAGTCAGTCTTGAAGTCATACTCAGACTTCATTCGAGCCGAAGGCACCGGGATCACCGGAACGCCGTTGATAGACTTAACGCTGAACTCAAGTTCGCCCTGCTTGAACTGAGTAGTTTCCACAGCGTAGGAGATCTCTCCGGAAAGCATGAGCTTGTCGTAAACAGGGCGGCTCATTACTATAACGACGTCGCCCTCGTCGCCGGTGATATCGCGTACTTCGCCGAGCTGCGCCAGAAGAGAGGACATCACGGTAGCCTTGTCCGGAGTGTAGGTATCCTTGATTCCAGCGGCAGCCGCCAGCTTTGAGTAGCGGTAAGCGTCGATCTCGGGAATCACCTGAGTGCGCTGGAACTCAGCCGCAACATTTGCCGCCGCCAGTCCGAATCCGCTCTCATCAACGTCGATCGCGTCGATACGGAAACGTCTGCCTCTGTCCTGGGTGAGCGCGAAGGTCTCGTAGGAATATGTAACAGCGCCGCCGGAGTAACCCGCGTCGCGGTCGTAGCTGCCTAGTCCCTGGAGAGACATCTTGGGCATCTTGATCTCGTTGCCGCCGTTGTAGATTACCTGGGAGGCGTTCTCCTCCATCCAACCGGAAGTAGAACCCTCCAGCACCTGCTTGTCAAGCTCCTTCTGAAAAACCTGTGCATAAGTAATTGTGTTTGCCATTATAGTAAATCCTCCTAAAAAAGTAGTTGATCCGTCCCCGGCGGAGCCAGCCCGCTGCCGCGCCGTAATTTTCCCGGCTGACCGCCTCGGTTGCGCCGCGCGGCCTTCCCCGGAGAACTGATTGAAATTATATGTGAACCCGCCGTCCCACCCTCGGCATTACGCCGCGTTTTGATCCAGCCTGCGTCCTGCGGCTGTGAATTCCGGTAAGTCCGTGACCTTCCGCACCGCAAAGCTGTTGTGTTCTGTTGACCGCGCCTGCCCGGCTGTGTACTGCGGTAAGCCCGCTGCTTTCCGTCGGCTGCGGCATTCTCTTGATTTACGAGCGTTGCCGACCGCTTGATACGCGCTGTCGGAACCCGCTCGTATTTAATCAGCGGCTGTCACTTTCGCGCGAAAATGCTCCTGATAGCCGCGAATCCATCGCTGGCGCCCCTGCTCTCCGCAGAGAACTGGGGAACGCTGCGCCTTACAAGCCTGAGGTGCGGATACTCGCGCAGGACCTCCGCCGCAGCGTCGTCAGGCTCCGTGCCGTCGGCAGACATTATACCCGCCGCAAGCTTAACGCCCTCGCAGAGCCTCTCTGGAGCTGCGCCGCCGGTCAGCAGCGCAAGTTTCAGCCTGAGTTCCATTATCTCTGCACGAAGCTGGTGAAGCTCCTCAGCCTGAGAGTCCTCCACAGGAGCCTCCTCAGACTCCTCCGGCTCCTGCACTGCTTCAGCGGGAATCTCCGCCGCTGTGCTCTCAAGCTCCTCCTGATTAGTGATCTCGTTATCCATCGTTGTCCGTCCTTTCCATCGCCTGAGCCTCCTCAAGCGATATTCCGTAGATCTGTGAAAGCGCACGCGCCTTGGAAATAAGCCCCGCGCTGTAAAGCTTCACAGCCCTGTCAGTTCTTGTGCCGTCGTCCTCTGCGGCACCGTCCGCGAATATCGCGGAAGCGCTCTCGCAGGCGTTGTCGGGAAGCTCCCCCGCCATCTTGCCAAGCCGGCAGATAAGCTCCACCATTCTGCTGAGCGCGTCGCCGATCCTGCGTCGGTAAAACGCCTGAGTGCGGTAAGTGCGGCTGTTTCTGCTGACTACCTCGGCGGCGGTCTTTATCGTGCCGTCCTTGAACGAGAGCGCTCCCTCGGAAAGCCCCGCCTGCATACACAGCAGGTCGAGAAGCTCACCGAGCGCCTGCACATGCTCCGTTACCCTGAGTTCCCCGGTGTTGTCGGTGATCTTGAGTTCCTCGGCGTCAGACGTTGACATTGCCTGGAACACCTCGTCGTTCACATCGAAGTAGTGCTTCTTGTTGCCGGCGGCGTCCCATTCTCCGCGCACCGCGTAAGCCGGGACGATGATACGCTTCTTACCGAGGACGAACTCCCTTGAAAGGCTGTCGAACACGATGTCGATGCTCTTCAGAGTATCCTCCGCGCCGTCGAAAACCGAGCTTCCCAGCAGCGGACATTCGCCGGAGCTTACAGCCCGTCTTGAGCCTGCGCTGAGGTAAACGAACAGCGGAGCCGTCAGCCCCTTAACGCTGCTCTGACCGCTCAGCCCGGGAAGCACGGAGCTAATATCAGCCTTGCCGCCGTCCTCACGGAACAGCCGATTCTCGATAGTGAGCTGATCGCCGCTCAGTTCCTGGGATTCAGCGAGAATGTAGTTTCTCCCGCCGGAAACTATCCTTGAAGCGAACGCTCCGCCAGTGATTTCACGGGAGTTCCACGCTGTCGGCAGGAAGCAGTCCGCGGTAACGAGGTCGACCCTCACTCCGGGAACTCCGTCCGGCGTACTGTCGTCGTAGTAGACCTTTATCACACCGCCGCCCAGCGCAAAGACCTTCTCCAGAAACACCGGGAATCTCTCGGAAAACCGGCTCTCAGTGAGAACTCTGTTCACGAAGCTCTCGGTGTCGCTGTCGGAGTAGCACATTGAAGTACCCTCCGTGAAACACAGCCTGGCGAGTTCCCCGCACAGCGCCCGTGCCGCTCCCAGTGAAGCTAGCTTTCTGGTGCCGCCCTGAATTCCTCCCCTGCGGGCGCAGCGCCAGTCGCCGCCGCCGTTGTAGATGTCCTCCCAGCGCTGGATATCGGCGTAGCAGCCCGCAATGTCAGCCGAACCGCTGTTTCTGCCGGAGCGCAGCAGCCAGTCCTTTAAGCCCAAATCACATTCCTCCTTGATATGTATTTACCGGAAGTTCCAGTCTTTTTTCCTGTTCCTTCCCGCAATATGATAATACCCCCTGCGTTACTGCAATTTACTGCAAAACAAAAAAACCGGAAAAATTCCGGCTTAAACTGAATAAACTATTTATAAGGATAAATAACGTCACTCACAGGAAATAATGCAGACGTGATATCTCACGCTAAGAAGTTCCGCCGCATAAAAAAGCTCCCGCACATTTTCCGTGCGGGAGCTTTGCCGTTATATTACCTGAGCCTGAACCTGCTGACAAGCTCCTTGAGCGTTTCAGCCTGCCCCGAAAGCTCCTCGGAGGAAGCCGCGCTCTGCTCTGCTGTAGCGGAATTCGACTGAACGACAGCGGATATCTTCCCGATGTCAGAGTGAATATTCTCCACCATTTCGTTCTGGCTCCTGCAGGATTCGGTGATGCTTCCAACTATCTCCTTGACCGATTCGGTGTACTCGTTGAGCGTCTTTATTGCCTCTGCGGTCTGCGCGGTGATCTCTGCGCCGTTGTTTGCCGCCTTCACGGAGCTTTCAATGAGCATGGTAGTATTGCCCACTGCTTCCGCAGACTTCCCAGCAAGCGTGCGCACTTCGTCCGCAACCACCGCGAAGCCCTTTCCAGCCGCGCCGGCGCGGGCGGCCTCGATAGCCGCGTTAAGCGCGAGAATATTCGTCTGGAAAGCGATATCCTCGATTGCCCCGATGATGTTGCTGATTTTTCCGGAGGTCTCGTTGATGTTGTTCATTGCTTCGGTAAGCGACGCCATCTTTACATTTACCCCGTCAAGGAACTGCGCGGTTTTATCCATGAGTTCCCGGGCGTTCTCACACTTTTCGGAGTTATGCTGAACCTGCTTCTCTATGTTGGAGATATTCTCCGCAAGTTTCTCAACGGAAGCGCTCTGTTCAACAGAGCCCTGCGAGAGTACCTGAGCGCCGGCCGCGACCTGCTCCGAGCCGGAGCTTACATCGTCCGCCGACTTGTAGATATCGGAGATGACACCGGAAAGCTTGTCCCTGATAGTGGCAAGGCTTCCCGCAAGCTCCGAGAAATCACCAGTGTAGTACTGGCTGTTCTGATCAACGTCCACCGCGAGGTTCTCGTTTGCAAGCTCGCTGAGTATGCGTCCTACGTCCGCGGTGGCGTTGCGGAGCGACTCGCTCATATCCACGATTGCAGTAGCGATGGTGCCGACCTCGTCGGGGCTTTTCATAAGGTCGCGAACCTCGTCCGCTGACTTGAGGTCGATGTTCTCCAGCTTCTGAGCCGCCTTCTCCACGCGCTTGAGCGGGAGCATGAGGTTATGTACCACGAGATATACCCAAAGGGTAAGCACCGCCATGCATATAATGCTGACCACAATAAGCTGAATTCTCATAGATACCGCAGAATCCATAACCTCAGATGAGCTGTCGGAAATGATGAACACCCAGTCCTAATCGTTCATGTATGTGTAAGCCGCAACGCGGTTTCCGCCGTCGCTGTAAGTAAACGAATCCGTGACCATCTCACCGGAATTCTTCAGGCTGCCGATAAGATCAATGATGTATTGTTCTTCAGCAATGGTGGCTACCTTATCCTTATTCGGGTGGAAGATGTACTCGCCGGTGCCGACATTTACAAGATAATAATCCGAATTTTCAAATCCATTCATCGGAAGCTCATTTAGCTTTGACGCAAGACCATCCGTATAAATCCCGATTCCGCCGAGACCGATAGGGCTGCCATTTTCATCAAAGACTGCCCGGTACATTGAAATGATCTGTTTGCCTGAAGCCGGCGAGATGATTATACCCGCATTGTACACTCCGTCAGCGGAAAGCAGCGCTTGATTAAGCTGATCACACTTATCCTTGTCGGGACGCGTGACCTTACCTACAACCTGCGCCGAAGTGTGGGCGCGCACGGTCGTATCCCAGGAACTTACGTAAATTCCCTCAAGGCTGTCTATATCCTTGCTGTAGTCCTCAGTATACTTCTGCGCTGCTGCAATCGCTGCAGTGTCGTCAGGATTTTCAAGAATGTCTTTGATCTGCTGAGCCTTCAGATAATCTGTCAGAGTGCCTTCAGTCGAATCGATATAGGATTCGATAAGCTCCACCCTGTCCCTGGCGGCGGTTTTCATATTGTTGACCACATCGTTATAAGACGCCGTTGAAATAGAGTGATTTATCAGCAGGAACAAACCCGCAAACACAATCAGCTGAATCACGAACAATGTTACTGTGATCCTGAAATCCAGACCAAACCTTCTCACTTGCTTTTTCATATTATCTCCAGTTCCAAATAAGCCTTAGCTTAGTTTCCATTCCCGCCCAAAATAATACTCGAAAAACGTCAATTTTTGTATCTGTATTTATTATATAACAGCAAACCGCAAAAGTCAATCAATTCTCCAGGATTTCTTTAACTATGTGAAATATACACATTTGTGACTTACATCTTTGGTTATATTCTTATTAAGATTCAACATACAAAACCCATCGGAGAAATCTGGTATTATAAAAAAATATTATTCTGAGCATTGAAAGATAACCAGTTCTAGGTATAATAAAATACAAGAGAGCGCTCAGAACAACAATACCAGAAGGAGACAACAACCATGTCAGACAGACTTGAACTTAATAAGAATCTCGCCCAGATGCTGAAGGGCGGCGTAATAATGGACGTAACCACCCCGGAGCAGGCGCGTATCGCGGAAGCCGCGGGAGCCTGCGCAGTCATGGCGCTGGAGCGCATTCCGGCGGATATCCGCGCAGCCGGCGGCGTATCAAGAATGAGCGACCCGAAGATGATCAAGGGCATTCAGGAAGTCGTGTCGATACCTGTAATGGCGAAATGCCGAATCGGCCATTTTGCAGAGGCGCAGATACTCCAGGCGATCGAGATAGACTACATCGACGAGAGCGAAGTTCTTTCCCCTGCTGACGACAAGTACCACATAGACAAGACGAAGTTCGACGTTCCGTTCGTATGCGGAGCGAAGGATCTCGGCGAAGCGCTCCGCCGCATAAACGAGGGCGCCTCCATGATACGCACGAAGGGCGAGCCGGGCACCGGAGACGTAGTGCAGGCAGTACGCCACATGCGCATGATGCAGAGCGAGATCCGCAGGATAGGCTCAATGGCTGAGGACGAGCTGTACGAGACCGCAAAGAGCCTCGCAGTGCCGTTCGAGCTTGTGAAGTACGTTCACGATAACAAGAAGCTGCCAGTAGTAAACTTCGCGGCAGGCGGAGTTGCGACCCCGGCGGACGCTGCGCTGATGATGCAGCTCGGCGCTGAGGGCGTATTCGTAGGCTCCGGCATATTCAAGTCCGGAAACCCGGAGAAGCGCGCTGCGGCGATCGTAAAGGCAGTAACCAACTTCACCGACGCGAAGCTGCTCGCAGAGCTTTCCGAGGACCTCGGCGAAGCAATGGTAGGCATCAACGAGCAGGAGATCGCACTCCTGATGGCGGAGCGCGGCAAATGATGAAAATAGGAGTATTAGCGCTTCAGGGCGCATTCATCGAGCACGAGAAAATGCTCGCCAGCCTGGGTGCCGAGAGCTTCGAGATACGCCAGCTCAAAGACATCGACCAGCCGATGGACGGTCTCATAATCCCCGGCGGAGAGAGCACCGTACAGGGAAAGCTGCTTCGTGAGCTTGGACTCATGGAGCCGCTGCGCGGGCTTATCAGCGGCGGACTCCCGGTATTCGGGACATGCGCGGGACTTATCCTGCTCGCAAAGTCGATAGACGGCGGAGAGGCTCCTCATCTCGCGGTGATGGACATAACCGCAAAGCGCAACGCCTACGGCAGGCAGCTCGGAAGCTTCGCTGCAAACGGCGTATTCAAGGGGATAGGCAGCGTCCCGATGACGTTTATCCGCGCTCCGTACATCAGCAGCACGCAGGGCGCCGAGATACTCGCGGAGGTCGGCGGAAAAGCCGTTGCTGCGCGTCAGGGGAATATGCTGGTCACAGCGTTCCACCCGGAGCTTACCGAGGACACATCGGTACACAGCTATTTTCTGGACATGGCGGCTGCCGCGCGGGAATCTGCGGCGGTTTAAACTGCATAAATTACAGAAGGTCTGCCTTAACCGGCGGACCTTTTCGTATTTCTTCAGTTTTTCAGTGAACAATAGAAATAACTCTTGACAAAAGGCGGACTTTGCATTATAATGTATTGTGTATCGTTCACCAGGCGAAGAAAACGTGAAAGAGGAACTGAAATGGCTGAGGAAAAAAACATACATTCCGGGCACCGCCAGCGTATGCTGAAAAAGTACCTGGAACATGGCATAGACTGCTTCGAGGATCATGAGATACTGGAGATATTTCTCTTTACCGCATATTCCCGCAGGAACACAAACGACATAAGCCACCAGCTCATCAACCGCTTCGGTTCACTGGAGGGCGTGCTGAACGCAGGCTACGACGAGATAGTCGAGGAAAAGAACGTAGGAGTTACCGCGGCGGCGCTGATCAGCTTTATGAAGGACTTCGCGCGGAAATACAACCGCACTCAGCTGGCAGGAATGAAGCTCTCCAGCTCCGAGAGCGTGCGGAAATTCTGCTACGAACTCCTCAAGGACAGCACCACTGAGGAAGCGCACGTGCTCTTCCTTGACCAGAACCTCAATTTTGTCGGTGAATCCCAGATATCCCAGGGCAGCCCGAATTCGGTGGACCTCGACCTGCACGATATCGTAATAAAATCGGTGCGTACCTCATGCACTAAGATAATCCTCACGCACAGCCACCCGCACGGAGTTCTTCTGCCGTCGTCGGCTGACATAGCGTCGACCCGCCGTGCCGCCTCCGCGCTGAACAGCATAGGCATCGAGCTGATAGACCACATCATCGTGAACGAGGAGGACAGCTACTCCATGCGAACCGCGGGAATGCTGCCCGACATCTGGTTCTGACCTTGAATAGCAGGTGTTTTTATGGATCATTTTGAATTACACTCGAACTACTCCCCCACCGGCGACCAGCCCCAGGCGATAAAGGAGCTGACCGACGGCATACTCCGTGGCGACAAGGAGCAGACCCTGCTCGGCGTTACCGGCTCCGGCAAGACCTTCACGATGGCGAACATCATCGCGAACTGCAACCGCCCGACGCTGGTCCTGGCGCACAACAAGACGCTCGCGGCGCAGCTCTGTTCCGAGTTCCGCGAGTTCTTCCCGAACAACGCCGTGGAGTACTTCGTGTCATATTACGACTACTACCAGCCGGAGGCGTACATTCCCTCCACCGACGCATACATTGAAAAGGACAGCGCGATAAACGACGAGATAGACCGCCTGCGGCACTCCGCGACCATGGCGCTTGCCGAGCGGCGGGACGTTATCATTGTGGCTTCCGTTTCGTGTATATATTCCCTGGGCAGCCCAGAGGACTACCGCAGCAATACGCTGTCACTCCGCGAGGGTCAGGAGATAAGCCGCGAGGACGTTATAAAGCGCCTTGTCGAGATACAGTACGAGCGCAACGAGCTTTCGTTCACGCGAAACAAGTTCCGCGCCAAAGGCGACACGCTCGAGATATTCCCCGCCGGCGGAACCAACGAGACCGCGGTACGCGTGGAGTTCTTCGGCGATGAGATCGACCGTATCAGCGAGTTTGACGCGCTGACCGGACAGGTGCGCTCCACGCTCAAGCACGTTATGATATTCCCGGCTTCGCATTACATCGTAGGCCACGAGCGGCTACACGACGCGCTCCAGGAGATAACTCGCGAGATGGAGGAGCGCGTGAAGTACTTCACGGAAAACAACAAGCTCATCGAAGCTCAGCGTATCGAACAGCGCACCCGCTACGACATGGAAATGCTCGGAGAAATAGGCACCTGCAAGGGCGTTGAGAACTACTCCCGTATACTCGCAGGACGCGCCCCCGGCTCCACGCCGATAACGCTCATCGACCACTTCCCGAAGGATTTCCTGCTGTTCGTGGACGAGAGCCACGTTACCCTCCCGCAGGTTCGCGGAATGTACGGCGGAGACTTCGCCCGCAAGAAAAACCTGGTGGATTATGGCTTTCGGCTTCCTTCCGCGTACGACAACCGCCCGATGAATTTCGACGAGTTCTACTCAAAGGTGGGACAGGCGGTGTTCGTTTCCGCGACCCCGGGCGACTTCGAGAAGGAGCATTCCACCCAGATAGTGGAGCAGGTCATCAGACCCACCGGACTGCTTGATCCGGAGGTAATTGTAAAACCGACCGAGGGTCAGATCGAGGATCTGATCTCCGAGATAAACACCCGCGTCGCGAAGAAGCAGCGCGTGCTTGTAACCACGCTCACGAAGAAGATGGCGGAGGATCTCACCGACTACTTCACCAAGCTGGATATCAGGGTGCGCTACATGCACCACGACGTCGACACGATAGAGCGAATGGAGCTTATCCGCGACCTTCGCACCGGGGAATTCGACGTGCTTGTCGGAATAAACCTGCTGCGCGAGGGTCTTGACATACCCGAGGTATCCCTCGTGGCGATACTCGACGCGGACAAGGAAGGCTTCCTGAGAAGCGAGATCTCCCTCGTGCAGACGATAGGCAGAGCCGCGCGAAACGCCGAGGGCGTGGTAATAATGTACGCCGACAGCGTGACCGAATCCATGGAGCGCGCGATAACCGAGACCCAGCGCCGCCGCGAGATACAGCAGAGGTACAACGCGGAGCACGGAATAACCCCGAAAACGATAATCAAGGATATCCGCGACGTGCTCGAGATAACGAAGAAATCCGATGGCACATCGAAGCACGGAAAGCCGGCAAAGCAGCTCACAAAGCGCGAACGCGAGGCGCTGATAGCGCGGTACACCGCCGAAATGAAAAAGGCGGCGAAAATGCTGGACTTCGAGCATGCGGCATTCCTGCGCGATAAGATAAAGGAACTGCAATAAGCAGAAAGGAACAAAAGAGTAGCGACAATGGCAAAGAACGATAAAATAATAATCCGGGGTGCCCGCGAGCACAACCTGAAAAATATAGACCTCACTATCCCGAGGGATTCCCTGGTGGTAATGACCGGACTTTCCGGCAGCGGTAAAAGCTCGCTGGCGTTCGACACGATTTTCGCGGACGGTCAGCGGCGGTATATGGAGAGCCTTTCCTCCTACGCGAGAATGTTCCTCGGGCAGATGGAAAAGCCCGATGTAGACAGTATCGAGGGACTTTCCCCGGCGATATCCATTGACCAGAAGACCACCTCGAAGAACCCGCGCTCTACAGTGGGCACCGTCACCGAGATATACGACTACCTGCGACTGATGTACGCCCGGATAGGCGTTCCGCACTGCCCCGTCTGCGGCAGGGAGATAAAGCAGCAGACCGTCGACGAGATCGTCGATAAGGTGCTGGAGCTTCCCGAGCGCACCAAATTCCAGGTGCTTGCCCCGGTTGTCCGCGGACGCAAGGGTGAGCATCAGAAGGAGTTCGAAGCCGCGCGTAAATCCGGATTTTCAAGAGTACGCGTAGACGGCATCGCCTACGACCTAAACGAGAAGATCACGCTTGAAAAAAACAAGAAGCACTCCATTGAGATAGTCGTGGACCGCCTTGTAATGAAGGACGGCATAAAATCCCGCCTCACCGAGAGTATCGAAACAGCCGGCACCCTCACCGGCGGGTTAGTTTACATCGACGTCATCGACGGCGAGGAGCTGCACTTCTCCCAGAGCTACGCCTGCCCGGAGCACGGCGTATCCATCGAGGACCTTTCCCCGAGAATGTTCTCGTTCAACAACCCCTACGGAGCCTGCCCGAAATGCACCGGCATAGGAAGCTCCCTGCGGGTAGACCCTGACCTCATCATGCCCAACGCCGGACTTACCATCAGGAACGGCGCCATAAAGGCTTCCGGCTGGAATTACGCGGAAGGCACCATAGCCGCAATGTATATCGACGCCCTCGCCGAAAAGCACGGATTCTCAGTCGATCAGCCGGTGTCCGAGCTGTCAGATGAAGCGATAAACGAGATAATGTACGGCACCCACGGCGAGAAGATACTGATAAAGCGCCCGAAACAGCAGGGCGGCGGTCAGTTCTACACCGATTTCGAGGGTATCGCGACCAACCTGGAGCGCCGCTACGCCGAAACGAACAGTCAGTATTCCCGTGACACCATCGAGGAATTCATGAGCGAGGTAGAGTGCCCGGAATGCCACGGCGAGCGTCTTAACAAAGCGGCTCTGTCGGTAACTGTCGGCGGCAGGAACATCATGGAGTTCTGCCGCATGTCCGTCACCGAAGCGCTGGATTTCGTGAACAGTCTGGAGCTTACTCCGCGCGAAGCGATGATAGCCAAGCAGATACTCAAGGAAATAAAATCGCGCCTGGGCTTCCTCCAGAGCGTAGGTCTGGAATACCTGACGCTTGCCCGTTCGGCGGGGACCCTCTCCGGCGGCGAGAGCCAGCGTATCCGCCTTGCAACGCAGATAGGAAGTTCCCTCACCGGCGTGCTTTATATCCTGGACGAGCCGTCCATCGGACTTCACCAGCGCGACAACGATAAGCTGATAGCAACGCTGAGAAGGCTCCGCGACCTCGGAAACACGCTGATAGTAGTCGAGCACGACGAGGACACCATGCGCGCCGCCGACTGGATAGTCGACATCGGCCCCGGCGCGGGAGTCCACGGCGGCGAGGTCATCTACAGCGGCGAAGTCAGCGGGCTGCTGAAATGCAAGGATTCCATCACCGGGCAGTACCTTTCCGGAAAGCTGAAGATTCCGGTGCCGGAAAAGCGCCGTCAGCCGTCGGATAAGTGGCTGCACGTTATCGGAGCGGCTGAAAACAACCTCCGCAATATCAACGTAGACGTGCCGCTCGGTATATTCACCTGCGTTACCGGAGTTTCCGGAAGCGGCAAAAGCTCCCTCGTCAACGAGATAATTTACAAGCACCTCGTTGCAAAGCTTAACCGCGCGCGTACCCGCCCGGGCAAGTTCACCGATATGACCGGCTCTGAACACCTTGACAAGGTGATAATGATAGACCAGTCTCCGATAGGGCGAACCCCTCGGAGCAATCCCGCGACCTACACCGGCGTGTTCAACGATATCCGCGACCTGTTCTCCCAGACCAACGAAGCGAAGGCGAAGGGCTACGGCCCGGGGAGATTCTCGTTCAACATCAAGGGCGGCCGCTGCGAGGCGTGCGAAGGCGACGGCATCATCAAGATAGAAATGCACTTCCTGCCGGACGTATTCGTACCCTGCGAGGTCTGCAAGGGGCACCGCTACAACCGCGAGACCCTGGAGGTCCGCTACAAGGGAAAGAACATCTTCGAGGTTCTCGACATGACCGTCTCCGAGGGCGTGGAGTTCTTCGCGAACATTCCGAAGATATACAACAAGCTCAAGACCCTCGAGGAAGTCGGACTGGGATATATCAAGATAGGTCAGAGCAGCACGACGCTTTCCGGCGGCGAAGCTCAGCGAATAAAGCTCGCGACGGAGCTTGCAAAGCGATCCACCGGAAAGACGATATATATTCTTGACGAGCCGACCACGGGACTTCACACCGCCGACGTCCGCAAGCTCATCGAGATACTCCAGAAGCTGACCGACGGCGGAAACACCGTGCTGGTTATCGAGCACAACCTCGACGTGATAAAGACCGCGGATTACCTCATCGACATGGGACCCGAAGGCGGCAGCGGCGGCGGAACCGTCATTGCGTCCGGAACCCCCGAGGAGGTCGCGGCAAACCCGGTAAGCTACACCGGCGCGTACCTCAAGAAACTCTTATAAAACGCGATCCCTCTCCAGCCCGGAGAGGGATCTTTCAGCATATTCTGCCAGGAATCATGCAAGCTCGCTCATCACGATGTTCTTTATCCGTCTGACGAGGCCGCCGGTTCTGCCAACGCCCGCCTGCTGCGTACCGAAAAGCAGTGTGATACCGTGGGCGGGCTCATTCGAGAAGAACGTACCGAGCCAGCCGTCCCAGCCGTACTCTCCCCTGGACGCAAACAGCGTAGTCATGCTCTCGTCGTCGCACACGCGCATAAGGTTGCCGTAGGTGTAGCCGCGCATCCAGCCCCAGCCGTCCTCAAGCTGCTGTTTCTGGTTCGGCTTGAGACCTCCGTGGGTCAGGAACCTCACGGACTCCGGCTTTAATATCTGCCTGCCGTTGAAGCTGCCTTTGTTCATCAGCATACCGGCGAATTTCGCGTAGTCGTCCAGCGTGGAGCAAAGCCCCGCGCCTCCGGACTGAAACGCCGGGATAATATCACGGTCGTAAGCCAGCCCGAGGTGATTCGTGCGAAGCTCGTACAGCCCGTTTTCGGAATAGTCGTACACCTTAGCCAGCCGCCTGGACTTTTCCGCAGGCACCCAGAAGTCGGTATCCTTCATACCCAGCGGCTGGAAAAACTCAGAGATGAGGTAGTCACGGAAGCTCATTCCGCTGACTTTCTCGATCACCGCGCCCAGGACGTCAGCGGAAGCGCCGTACATGAACCTTTCGCCAGGCTCAAAGCAAAGCTCGCCCTCGGACATCTTCCGCGCGAATTCAGCCGTTGTGACCGGCGAATCGGAATACAGCTTCTGCTCGATCTCCCAGAAAACCGCGCCGCTGTGCTTTCCGCCCTCGCTGTCCTCGCAGGGATACGGGATACCCGAGGTCATGTTCAGCAGGTCGCCGACCGTGATATGCTTCTGCGCCTGGACGCGCTCCCCGTTGCGCCGCACGTACGATACGGCATATTCGGGCAGGTAATCCGAAAGCCAGGCTCCAGCGTCGAGCTTCCCCTTTTCCATGAGCGACACCGCAGCGGCGGCGGTTATCGGCTTGGTCTGGGAATACAGCCGGAAAATCGTGTCGCGCTCGATGGGAAGACGGTTTTCGATGTCGCGCATTCCATAGCCGCAGTACGCCGCTTCTTTGCCGTCCTTGATAACCAGGACGTTTGCACCGGCTGTGTCGCCGTTATGTACCGCGTCCTCGATAGCGGCAAGTATTTTTTTCTCCATGATACGGTAACTCCTTTGTGATTTGATCTCTCCGCTAATAATCGTACCACAAATCGGCGATTTTTACAAGGGCTTTTCAAAAAATACGCCAAGAATCAAAAACAATGTTCAGAAACCTCGATATTCCAAGCACAAAAACGCCAGTGCGATCCTGAGAAGTATCCGCACTCGAAACGTAAGTTAACTCTCGATATGTTCCACGAACTTTAAGTTTTCAGCATTGACTTTTCCCGCGAAAAGGTGTATATTATATAGGTAATGATATAAGACGAATAGCGGAGACAGCCGCTGAAAAAGGAGAACACAGTGAACATAATCATCGTAGGCTGCGGCAAGGTCGGACAGGCGCTTGTAGAGCAGCTCAATGACGAAGGAAACGATATAACGGTAATAGACAAGGTAGCCGAAAAGGTGAACGACGTATCCAGCCGCTGCGACGTAATGGGCGTTATAGGAAACGGCGCGACCCACTCGGTGCAGCGGGACGCAGGAATAGACACTGCCAACCTGCTGATAGCGGTCACAGGCTCAGACGAGCTGAATCTGCTGTGCTGCCTCATTGCGAAAAAGGCAGGCAACTGCCACACCATAGCCAGAGTAAGGAACCCCGAATACTACAGCGAGAGCCAGTTTCTGAAAGACGAGCTGGGTCTTGCAATGGTGATAAACCCGGAATTCGCAGCGGCAAGCGAGATAGCAAGGGTGCTGCGGTTCCCTTCCGCAATAAAAATCGACGTATTCGGCAGAGGCAGGGTGGAGCTTCTGAAATTCCGCCTGCCGGAAAACAGCCCGCTTGCAGGCTGCGCCGTCAAGGAGATAGTAACCAAGCTGCACTGCGACGTGCTGGTATGCACGGTTGAGCGCGGCGACGAAGTCCACATTGCAAACGGCGAATTCGTGTTTGAAGAAAAGGACGTCATTTCGATAGTGGCGGCTACACGCAAGGCGGGAGAATTCTTCCGCAAAATAAAATACAAGATGAACTCAGTAAAGGACGTAATGGTAGTAGGCGGCGGCGAGATAGGGCACTACCTGTGCGAGCAGCTCATACGCTCGGGAATGTCCGTAAAGCTCATTGAGAAGGACCCCGCACGCTGCGAGACCCTGTGCGCCACGCTCGACGACGGAGTATCGGTCATCAACGGCGACGCGAGCGACCAGAATATCCTGGTTGAATCCGGACTGGAGCAGACCGGCGCATTCGTAGCGCTGACCAACCTTGACGAGGAAAACATACTGCTGTCGCTGTTCGCGAAAAGCGTCTGCGACTGCAAATGCGTAACCAAGATCAACCGAATCGGGTTCGACAACGTAATAAGCAAGCTCGACCTCGACACGATAATCAATCCCAAGAGCATTACATCGGATACAATCGTAAGATATGTACGCGCGATGAACAGTTCCCGCGGCAGCAACATGGAAACGCTGTACAATGTGATAAAGGGCAAGGTAGAAGCCGCAGAATTCATCATCAAGGAAGATTCGCCGGTGGTTGACGTTCCGCTGATGGAGCTCGACCTGAAGCCCGATGTGCTGGTAGCCGCGATACTCCGCGACAAAAAGGTGATGATCCCCCGCGGACACGACAGCCTGCAAATAGGCGACGCGGTGATAATCGTTTCACGTCAGATAGGCCTGCGAAACATCACCGACATAAGAAAGTAACCGGAGGTCGTTATGAACTACAGAATGATCTCCTATATCCTCGGCTGGATACTGATATTTGAAGGGCTGTTCCTGTCGGTTCCGATGCTGACCGCCATAGTATACGGCGAGTCCGTGCTGTCAAGCTACCTTATCGCGATGGGAATTTGCTTTCTTATAGGGGGACTGCTGGTATTCAAAAAGCCGAAAAAGAAGCAGCTATTTGCCCGCGAAGGCTGCGTGATAGTTGCACTGAGTTGGATAGTACTCAGTGCGTTCGGAGCGCTCCCCTTTCTGATGACCCGGGAGATCCCGACGTTTATCGACGCGCTCTTTGAAACCGTATCCGGATTCACAACGACCGGAGCAAGCATACTATCAGATGTTGAAAAACTCTCGCATGCGTCGCTTATGTGGCGGAGCTTCACTCACTGGGTCGGAGGCATGGGCGTACTGGTGTTTATAATGGCGTTTATACCGCTGTCAGGCGCCCAGAACATGCACATTATGAAGGCGGAATCTCCAGGGCCGTCCGTCAGCAAGCTGGTTCCGCGAGTTAAAACCACCGCGCTGATACTCTATTCGATTTATTTCGCGCTGACGCTTATTGAATTCATAATGCTCCTTTTCGGAGGAATGACGGTATTTGAAGCGCTGAACACCGCGTTTGCAACAGCGGGAACCGGCGGATTCGGGTTCTACAATTCCAGCATGGGAAGCTTCTCACCGTACTTGCAGATAGTCATTACGGTTTTCATGATACTGTTTGCGATAAACTTCAACTGCTACTACCTGCTTTTGTGCGGTAAACTCCGTGAAGCATTCAACCTTGAACTCCGAACGTTCCTGATAATCATAGCATCGGCGATAACCGTCATAACTATAAACATACATGGTATGTTCTCAAGTGTTGGGGAAGCGCTTCGTCATTCAGCGTTTACAGTAGCTTCGCTGATTTCGTCCACAGGCTTTTCAACGGTGGACTTCAACCAGTGGCCGGAGCTGTCGCGAACTCTGCTGGTAATCATAATGTTCATCGGAGCCTGCGCAGGAAGTACCGGCGGCGGTATTAAAGTATCGCGAATAATAATTCTGTTCAAGGGCATGTCTAAGGAGCTCCAGACGATGGTGCAGCCGCGTCAGATCAAGAAGATCAAGATGGATTCCAGGCTTATTGATCACGAGACGGTGCGTTCGGTAAACGTCTATATGGTTGCATATCTGATGATATTTGCGATATCCCTGGTACTGATATCGTTTGATAATCACGATCTGATAACGAGTTTCACAGCAGTAACTGCAACAATAAACAATATTGGTCCCGGTCTTGACCTGGTTGGACCTACGTCAAATTTTGGATTCTTCACCATGCAGTCGAAAATCGTGCTGATATTTGACATGCTGGCCGGCAGACTTGAGTTGTTCCCGATGCTGCTTTTATTCACCCCGGCGACCTGGAAAAAGTAACGAATAAATACGAGACCGCTGAACGGAAATTCAGCGGTCTTTTTCTATGCACTAAAAAGGAAATGCCCTCTCGCCAGGAGAGGGCATAACAATTACTTCTTGCGCTTCTTGAGAGCCGCAGCAGCTCCAAGAGCGGCGACTGCACCAGCAGCGGCGATTCCAGCTCCAACCGGAGCCTCGACGCCCATCTTAGGATTCTGCCCAAGCGGGATAGTGCCATCGTCGAACGTTACAGAATCAGTGGGGTTATCCGGAGAATAATCATCAGGAACAAATCCCATAGGAACATCTTCCGGAGGAATATCAATTATCTCCCCGTCAGAGTCATCGGGGACATCATCGGTATCAGTATCCGTATCGGTGTCGGTATCTGTGTCCGTGTCGGTATCTGTGTCCGTATCGGTATCTGTGTCCGTATCGGTATCGGTATCTGTATCAGTATCGGTATCTGTATCAGTATCGGTATCTGTATCAGTGTCAGTGTCGGTATCAGTATCTGTGTCCGTATCGGTATCTGTGTCCGTATCGGTATCGGTATCTGTATCAGTATCGGTATCTGTATCAGTATCGGTATCTGTATCAGTGTCGGTATCAGTATCCGTGTCCGTATCTGTATCCGTGTCCGTATCAGTATC
Organism: uncultured Clostridia bacterium; assembly: GCA_945923775.1. Classification (GTDB taxonomy): domain Bacteria; phylum Bacillota; class Clostridia; order Oscillospirales; family Ruminococcaceae; genus CAG-115. The sequence goes on from CAMELR010000001.1 coordinate 120,284, forward strand.
CGTGTCTGTATCTGTATCCGTATCGGTGTCCGTGTCGGAATCCGTATCAGTATCTGTATCTGTGTCGGTGTCAGTATCCGTATCAGTGTCAGTGTCAGTATCCATGTCCGTATCTGTATCCGTGTCCGTATCTGTATCTGTATCTGTATCCGTGTCCGTATCTGTATCTGTATCCGTGTCCGTATCAGTATCTGTATCCGTGTCCGTATCGGTATCTGTATCGGTGTCCGTGTCGGTATCCGTATCTGTATCCGTATCCGTATCGGTATCGGTATCGGTATCGGTATCTGTATCCGTATCGGTGTCCGTATCAGTACCTGTATCCGTATCGGTATCAGTATCGGTATCAGTGTCAGTGTCAGTGTCGGTATCTGTATCCGTATCGGTGTCAGTGTCGGTGTCGGTATCTGTATCCGTGTCGGTATCGGTGTCAGTGTCGGTATCTGTATCCGTATCGGTGTCAGTGTCGGTGTCGGTATCTGTATCCGTGTCGGTATCGGTGTCAGTGTCGGTATCGGTATCCGTGTCGGTATCGGTATCCGTGTCGGTATCGGTGTCCGTATCTGTATCTGTATCCGTGTCTGTATCTGTATCTGTATCTGTGTCAGTGTCAGTGTCCGTATCTGTATCTGTATCTGTGTCAGTGTCAGTGTCCGTATCTGTATCTGTATCCGTGTCTGTATCTGTATCTGTGTCAGTGTCAGTGTCAGTGTCCGTATCGGTATCCGTATCGGTATCGGTATCGGTATCGGTATCCGTGTCAGTATCGGTATCTGTGTCCGTATCAGTATCAGTATCCGTGTCCGTGTCAGTATCAGTATCGGTATCAGTGTCTGTATCCGTATCGGTATCAGTGTCTGTATCCGTATCGGTATCTGTATCCGTGTCGGTATCGGTATCAGTATCGGTGTCGGTATCTGTGTCCGTATCCGTATCGGTATCCGTGTCGGTATCGGTGTCAGTGTCCGTATCAGTATCTGTATCAGTGTCAGTATCAGTGTCAGTATCTGTGTCAGTATCCGTATCAGTATCTGTATCTGTATCGGTGTCAGTGTCCGTATCTGTGTCAGTGTCAGTGTCTGTATCCGTATCGGTGTCAGTGTCAGTGTCGGTATCTGTATCCGTATCGGTGTCAGTGTCGGTATCTGTGTCAGTGTCCGTATCTGTGTCAGTGTCCGTATCTGTATCTGTATCAGTATCTGTATCTGTGTCGGTGTCAGTATCCGTATCAGTGTCAGTGTCGGTATCCGTGTCCGTGTCTGTATCCGTGTCCGTATCAGTATCAGTGTCAGTATCAGTATCCGTGTCTGTATCAGTATCCGTGTCCGTATCAGTATCAGTGTCAGTATCAGTATCAGTATCCGTGTCTGTATCAGTATCCGTATCGGTGTCAGTGTCCGTATCTGTATCTGTATCTGTGTCAGTATCTGTATCCGTGTCCGTGTCGGTGTCCGTATCTGTATCTGTATCCGTGTCGGTATCGGTGTCCGTATCAGTATCAGTATCCGTGTCAGTATCGGTATCCGTATCGGTGTCAGTATCAGTGTCCGTGTCTGTATCAGACTCCTGATCATCATCGCCTTCATCAGGCGGAGTTACAGGATCCTGATCATCGTCATCTTCATCATCTACATCAAACTTATACTCACCGCGAGTGGACTGGTGGATCTCACCCTGCTGAGTAAAATTATCGCAGATAACCGCGCCGTTAGCGTTACCGGTATCAGTGGAAACGTGAGCAAACGGAGCCACAACGATTCCTCCGGCAGGAGCCGACAGCTCACCTGCATAATCGCCGAAATTCCAAACGACATTAGAGCCGGTCTTGAACTGCTCGTTGTTTATATTCCTGATCTGGAGTTTTGACCCGCTGTAGCTGCTTGTATCAACGTTAATTACAACATCAACGCCGGAATTAAGGCTCAGCAGCTCAGTAACCGCCCTTGGAAGCTCATTCTGATTGTAGTCGAATTCACTGGCGTCGATATTGAGGATCATCGTCTCGCCTGCGCTGACCTTACCGGTTCTTATAGCCTCAGAAGCGTCCCTGAACGTGGAAACAACGTCCCCGTTCTCGACCATTCCCACGGAATCCATCAGCTTTACGCCGGTAGTGCCCAGCTTATCGAGATTAGCCGAGATATCGAAGGAGGTCTCATTATCCTGCGCGCGGCGCAGTGTGAAATCAGCCTTTTTATGCTCGGAGCCCTCGATGTAGTATCTCTTTCCGCCTACCTCGAATCCGACGTTGTTGTTAACAGTAATCGGAGTATAGTCAAAACCGAGCACCAGCTCATACTTAGTGCCTGACGGGAGGTTGGACATCTTGATGACAGTATCGCCAAGATCCTCGGCGCTGTCGAGATAAACTACGTATCTTCCGCTTTTTATCGTCTGCATGCTATGTACGCGATTGTAATCCTGGTTGATCGCGCCGGTAGAGCCGAAGCATGCGTTGCCCTCGATGTGGTTGATAGAAGCGGTTCTGGCGTACAGACCGAAGTCCTTGACTTCGTTGAGCGCGTCATAGTACTCCTTGAGCGCCTTTGCCTGGCGTGTAGCCACAAAGACGTTATCGTTGATTTTGGTATAAGCCGGGGTACCTCCGGTGTACTTTACATCGGTAAGATCCGGGTTCTGAACGAAATCGCTGCCGGAAGTCTCCTCAGCCGCCGCCATGACAGAAACAGCGTTGGACGCAAGCAGTGCTGCTGCAAGCGCAAGGAAAGCCGTAGTCTTTTTTCCGGATTTGCGTTTGTTTTCGCTCATTTAAGATCAACCTCCTTAAGCTGGTCTCATGGGAAGCGCACCGCATGTCTCCTGACAATAAATGGGTATAGCTATCCCTATTAGTATATGATAATTATACACGATTTCAAGCGGAATGTCAAGTTCTTCAAAGGGAAAAGCCGCATTTGAGCTAACTTCCGAAACCGCTCGGCGAGTGGAGTTACACGAATTTACATAATCATTCCTGATTTACATTACTATATCAGTAATTTACATAATACGTTTTGCCATGATATCCGGGTTGTAAGCATAGTCTACAGCGGTCTTAGCGCTGATCCTGCCCTCGCGGAAAAGCTTGATAATACAGCTATCCATAGTCTGCATGCCGCCTGCGGACTGGAGTATCGTGTCGATCTGGTGCGTCTTTTCGTCCCTGATGAGGGTGCGGACCGCGCTGTTTGTGGTCATTATCTCAAACGCCGGAATGAGACCGCCGTCCACAGAAGGCAGTAACTGCTGACAAACCACGGCGTTAAGCACCATCGAGAGCTGCACGCGTATCTGGTGCTGCTGATTTATCGGGAACACGTCGATTATGCGGTCAATCGTATTCGCGGCGCCGAGCGTATGCAGAGTCGAAAGCACGAGCTGACCGGTCTCAGCGGCGGTCATAGCAACGCTGATGGTCTCATAGTCGCGCATTTCTCCGAGCAGGATAACGTCCGGGGACTGCCTGAGCGCCGCACGGAGCGCGTCGATGTAGCTGTCTGTATCAATATTTATCTCGCGCTGGCTGACAATGCAGCGATTGTGCTTGTGAAGGAACTCGATAGGATCCTCTATCGTTATTATATGCCCGCTGCGGCTTTGGTTGATACGGTCGAGAATGCACGAAAGCGTAGTGGACTTGCCGCTGCTTGCCACACCGGTTATGAGAACTATGCCGCTCTTGCATTCGCTGAGCTGCATGACCTGCTCCGGAATACCGAGCTTCGCCGGGTCGGGAAGGTCGAACGGAACATACCTCAGCACAGCCGAAAACGACCCTCTCTGCTTGTAGATGTTAACACGGAATCGTCCCACCCCGGCAACGGAAAGCGAAAAATCCTCCTCACGCTCAGGGAGCTGCTCCTCGGTGATATCCCTCTTTGCAAGGTGGAATATCTGAAGCACCAGATTCTTGGTGTCCTCCGGGGACAGCGCGTCGCCGTCCATCTCGTACATTCTGCCGTTCGCCTTGAAGCTCAGAACCGCGCCGCAGACGATAAAAATATCCGCGGCCTGATTCTCTGCTGCCTTTTTCAGTATATCCAGAATATCCATACAACGCTCCTTTTCAAACCTGTTTACCTATACCAGATCCCCGCCGTCCCATACCGACGGGTGACTTTCACCGGAGATCTCCTTCTCCGTGCTGTTCCACTTTTCAATCCTGAACCGCTCCCCGGAAGGCGCGCTGAAGAACACAACGCTGACCGCCAGGGTCTGCCGCTCGTTTATCGCCTGCGAGAATTCCACCCGGACTCCCCCGGCGATCCTCGCCGCGGAAACTCCCTCAACACCGGATACCGCCTCGATGAACCCATCTTCGAAAGAGAATCCGTCAAGCGCCTCCGCCGCCAGCCCGTCGAGCTTGGAGAGCGTTTTCTTAGCCTCCATGTCAGCCGTGTAGTACTGCTGAGTGAATCCGTCGCTGCGGCTGGTCATCTTGTCGCTGGAATACACCGCCTGGAAGCTCAGCACCGCAAATATCGTAAGGCAGATCACAGTGAATATCAGCATTATCGAGATGTACCCCACGCCGACAGTACCGCCGGATCTTCCCTTTTTCTCCGTATTATCCAACCGCTGCACCTCCCGGAACATACGCGCCGCATTTCAGCGAATAGATCAATTCCTCGTCATCGCCGGAGTTATCGAAGAACTCCACCACCAGCTCGGAGTAAATACCCGCGGCGGTATCCTGCTTCTGTTCGTCCAGCCGCAGGATCACGTCGGAGGAATCCGCCGGGTAAAACCCGCTGTCCAGACCTATCTCAGCGCTTCCGGTGAAGTCGCGCAGATCTGCGCCCAGAGCCAGACTGACCGCCTTCTGAACGTCCCCGCTGACCGAGTAAGCCTCCGCGATGGACTGCGCGCACAGCGCCGCGCTCTGCCGCTGGCGGCTCCTGCGCTCAAGGCTGTCCGCCGAAGCGAAAACGCGGATAATTACCGCAAAGGAGATGACGAAGAACAGCAGCGCAATGATCATCTCCGCATAAAGCAGAACATTTGATCTTCTGTTGACCTTCAGTCTTATCACCCTTTCCGAACCAGTATGACAGAGCTGCTGACGCCGCTGTCGACTGTAATTTCATAAAGCCCGTCGTGCTCGCTGAACTCCAGCGAGGAAGCCGCCGAAATGAGCTCCCCGCCGTCGGCTGTAAGCTCCCCGCCGGGAACCGTGTTTTTCTCATAAAGGCCGCCGTCGCCGCAGTAGATCACGCTGACCGTCCCGGCGCTCTCGATCGCAGCCGCGCTGCCGTCCTCAAGCAGTGTGACGTTTTCAGCCGCCCTGAGCTTATTCGATATGTATTTTATGGAAGCCGCCGTTCCGAAGGACTGCTGATATCCGGTCTTTATCCGGCTGTAGGTATCCGCAGCGACGGCGACCGCCATCAGCATACAAACCGCGAACAGCACGAACAGCAGCATGCTCCCGACCGCGGAAGCGGTATCTCCCATGCTCCTTGCCCTGTGATCCTTCATATCAATTCTCCCTCCGGATAACCGTGACAGTCGGGCGGACATTCGCCGCGAAGCACTCGTAATGCACCAGGTATTTGTCCTCGTCGAATACCACGCCGTAGCTTTCCGTGAGGTATTCCAGGCTCTCGGGGTACGCTCCCTCGACGGCGTAGCATAATGTCACGCCGTTTTCCACCGACTGCCTCACCTGAGCCAGCCGTTCCTCCTCGGAGGCGCTGGAAGCGTTGGAAAGCCCCATCACCAGCCAGACGATCATTCCGGCGAACAGCACCAGCCCCAGTATCCAGGGCAGAGCCGCACGCAGTCCGGCAAAACGTTTCATAGAAGTTCCTCCGTTCGCTCAGCCAAGCACTGACATAATGTTCATCAGCGGTATCATCAGCATGAGCAGTATCGCGCCGATGATAAGCCCCAGAATGATTATAATAGCCGGCTCGATGACCGCTGTGATGTTCATAAGGCTGCGGGAAGCCGCCTCGCTGTAAGCGTCGCTGATACGCCTCCACACGCCCTCAAAGCTGCCGGAGCTGTATCCCAGCTTCAGCGAGCGCGCATAGAGCGGCGGAAGGAATCCGCTGCTGATTATCGCGTCCGGGAAGCTCTCGCCCTCGATGACGCGCTTTTCGCAGTCCTCGTATTTTTTCTTTATCCTGCCGTCAGTGATGAAGCTCTTGACATCGGAATGCAGCATCATCTCCGCCGGGGAAACGCCCGCCGAAACGGTCACGCAGACCGCCTTTGTGAGGTCTGCAAGCGCGAGCTTTTCAGAGATACCCCTTGTGAACGGCAGAATGCTGAACAGCCTGCGGATACCTCCGCCGGACTTTCTCACCGCCGAAAGCACGGCAGTGACCGCAGAAACCGCGATGATGGCGAGCAGAACTATCATAATTATGAGACCCGCTTGGTAAGCCATATCCACCGTATGCTGAACCGTGGCGCTGACGGAGCTGTCAAACTGCGAGAAAATATCCCCGAACATGGGAATCACCATCACAACAAGCACGATGATGACCACCGTCATCATCAGCAGAAGCACCATCGGGTGAAGCACCGCGGAGCGCAGCATTCTGCGTATCTCGTCGCGCTCCTCATAGTATTCGGCAAGTCCCCTGAGGACGTCCTCGAGCTTGCCGCTCATCTCGCCCAGCGCGACCATATCCACCGCGTACTCCGGGAATCGCCCGCTGCTTCGCATAGCCTGCGAGAGCGGCTCCCCCCTGTCGACCTCGGAGGAGATCTCATTGCACGCGCTGACGAGCACTCTGTCGTCAGAATCGGCGCACAGCAGCCCCAGACCCTCGGAAACGCTCATTCCCGAGCCGAGTATCATCGCAAGCTGCTCGCACAGGAATTCCACCTGCGAGTATGTAAGTCTTTTCGCCCTCATTCAAATTTCCTCCGGTCTCAATAGTAGTACAGCGCGGCGTAGTTCCCGCTGTTCTGTATGTAATCGGCGATCTTCTCCTTGTTTGAAGAACCCGCGTAAAATGTCGTGTCAACGATGTTGTAGCCTTTTTTGGAAAGCAGCAGCTCCGGGGTTATCCAGCCGGTTTCGTCCGTCCAGACCTCGTTCCATGCGTGGTAGATGTTATCCGCCGCGTAGCCCACTGCCAGCCGCGCGGGGATCCCCTGCGACCTGACCATAGCCGCCATCAGCGAAGCGTAATCGTAGCATATCCCCGATCTCTTGACAAGAACGCTGTCCGGGTCGGGAACGTAGCCGCTCTTTACCGTCGCCGCGAGCTGCGTGTCGTAGGTCACGTTGTCAGTCACCCACACGAAAATAGCCGCCAGCTTCTCTATCTCATCGGATTTCCCCGCGCAGACCTCCGCAGCTTTTTTCACCGCCGAGGAGCTCTGCGAGAAATTCACGTACTTATTCGGATACAAAAATGGCGAAGTTTCGCTGCGCAGCTTCACTGAAAACTCAGTTTCGAGCGATTTTGCGTACTTGTCGCCCTCGGTCTGCTCGTAAATCTGGACCTTGTAAGTACCGCTGCCGCAGCTTATCGGGAAGTACTCCGTAGCTCCACCGCCTGCGACGTCGTGGTCGTAGGTCTTGTCGCCGCATATCATTCGCAGCTTGACCCGCTTGCCGGATCCCTTCCAGCATACCGAGATGTAGCCCTCGGAGCAGTTGCTGTAATCCACCAGCACCTTGTCGTTGGAAGCGGTATCCTTACCCGGCGAAAGAGGAACCCTCACCTCGGGTATTACCACCTTTACCGGCTTGAGAGGCTCCGTTGCCGCAGTCGTAGTGGTAACAACGACTGGCGGAGCGGTCTGAGCCGGAGTCTGCGAAGTCGTGACCGCCGGAACCGAGCTTACAGCGGAAACAGTTTCAGCCGGTTCATCACTGACCTGCGCCGTTTCATGCTCGATTTCCGCCGAAGCCTGCCCGGAGCCGCTCTCCAAAGAGCCAACCTCCGCAGAGCTTTCCTCCGCTGACGCCGCCTCCGACGTATCGGAAGTTCCAGCGGCGCCGGAGGTCTCCTGCATGGTGACTTCCGGCTCAGCGCCCCGCGAAACCGCAGAAACGCTCGCCGAGGAAGCGGAGGTCTGCGGCCCGGACTGTACCGGCTTGTTGTCAGCGCTGCAGCCGCTTAGTAATACAAGTGCAAGCAGCGCGGCGGTAAATTTTAACTTTTTATCCACAGACCCCACCTCCTTTCAGCGGAAAATTTTTATCTATTGAGTCTGAGATTCCTGAGCAGAAGGTAGTTGTCGTCCACCGTGCTGAACACATGGCGGCTGCTGCCGCTGATTATTTCATTGATATACTCCCCCGCCTGGCGGTAGAACTCCTCCTCGTAGTGAACGATGTGGGCTCCGCCCAGCGGGAAGCTGTCGGAAGCATAGAAATTCTTCGAAATGTCGATGACATAGCACCCGGTAACGCTCGCGAAGCGTTCCTCGCACAGCGAGATGAACTTCTTCTTTATTTCGTACATGCCGTCGTCCTCAAGACGCCTGAGCCTGTTGTCGAGGTCGATATAGCTGTCCTTCGGCTCGGTCTTGAGAAGGATTATGTTCTCGCCGTACTTTTCAAGTATCATCTTTGCGAAGCGGGTCATATTGTCGAAGCAGTACTTCATGTCGCGCTTTTCAAAGAGGTAGCACTCCTGGCAGTCCTTCTGAATGCTCTTGTAAAAGTCCGTCCGGCAGATGAAATCGTCTATCTCGAACAGACCGCCCTTGTAGTCCGACATGCGGCAGATAAGGTCGTACATATCCACGAGTATCCACCGTGATTCGCTTCCCTTGATGTCCGCGTCGCCGCTTCTCAGGAAGGAATCCTGCAATGTACGCCTGCGCCACTTGTTTCCGCAGAACGCCTCCGCGCCGTCGGGAAGCTCCGCCTTTACCGGCGGCTCAAACGCCAGTATCGGAGCCTGCTTGAAAATGTACGTGCCGATGTGCGCGTCCTTGCTGCGGTTTGCGGATTCCCTTGAAACGCAGCTTCCCCAGATGTCCAGGGTCATGCGGTTGAGCGAAGCGACGTAGCGCTTTATCTGCGGCTTGCCGCGCAGCAGGAACGCAAGCTCCGCGCTCTCCTCGTTGACCGAAGCACCGATATCCGCCGAAAGCAGGCGCACCATCTTCTTGATGATGTTGAACTTTCCGCGGAACGCAGGCTCGAAAAACTCGTAGGATCTGTCAAGGTGTCCGCCAAGCAGAGCGTTGATTATCTCCGCCGCCCTGACCACCTCGTCGGCGCCGGGGTCGCTCGCAAAGAACTCCCTGACGGAGGAAAGCTCGGTACTCCCCGCGCGCTTCAGCTGCATGATACGGCTTCCGTTCCTCGCGGCGAACTCCACGGAGGTGTACGCTATCAGGAGGTCGGCGGCGCAGTTCATATCCAGCAGCCAGTTCTGGTAGGAGCGCGCGGTCATATTCCGGTAGTACTTCATAACGCGCTCGAACCATATCTGCTCATCGGGAATGTAAACGCTGGTTCTGCCGTCGCCGGCGCAGAGCTTCCTTGCAGCGCGGTAGCAGTCGAGATAGTAGTCACGCTCGAAATCCTTGCCGTCGCCGCCCGCCATGAAATAGCCGCCGGAAAGGTCGACCGTCATCGGGGAGGTCAGGGTGATGAAGTAGTCCTCCATAGCGCGCATGGTTCTGTTGATGTTGCTGCGGAGCGTGACGTTGCGCAGCTCGGAGTGTTCCGAAGCGCGGCTGCTGAGCCTGTGCCGGAACAGGATTATCCTGTCCTTCGGTATCGCTGAAATGAGCTGCTCCGCATAGCGCTTAACGAGCGGCTTCCAGATGTTTTCGCCGAACGGCGGATTGACCTTCGTGAAATCCTCGCGGTTCACGGTGAAGTACGCAAGCTGCCTGAACGCTTTGTTGTCCGTGAAGCAGCAGAACTCCTCCCCGGGCGCACCGTTGGTTTTCCATACGGCGATAGAAGCCGCCGCGAAGAAGTCCACCGCGCAGAAATCCGGCGCGGATTCCCTCACAGCCGCCGCAATATCCTTGTTCATATCCAGCCGAAGCCGCTCGTCGGCGTTATCCGGAAGCGCTCCCTCCGGCGCAGCCTTTGCGCAGCCGAGAGAGATCTGCGAGAGCCGCAGCCCGGATTTGTCCAGCCGGAATTCCGTACCCTGCGTGAAAATTCTTCCCAGCATAGGCGAACCGCTCAGGAACACCTTCGGGCGGTAGGCATAGCAGTTGATTCGCTTACCGATGACCTCCTTGGTGCGCTGTAAGGAAGCACGGCTCTCCGCGCTGTGCGGCGGGCTGACCGGAACTATCTCAGCGCCCCAGTCCCTGTCCTCCGTCATGCACGGAATGTAGGAGTATTTTGCAGAGATCCCGTCAGCACCGCGGGTGAGTTCCACGCGGAGTATTGCGCTGTCGCGGTTTCCGCTGAGCTCCGACATTGTGGTGAGGAAATTCCCGAGCGAATACGCGCAGGGAACCAGCCTGCCGTCCGCCGCGCCGATATAACTGAATCGCTGGACCATATGCGGGTGGGAGCCTACGATGAGGTCTGCCCCGGCGTCCGCCATGAATTGAGCCTCCTCGGCCTGATCCTTCCTTATCCGCGGGGAGTTCATGCTCCCCCAGTGCTGATATGCAACTATGAATTCAGCGCCCATGCTGCGTGCGCTGTTCACAAGCTCGGTGAAGTAGTCGCGGCTGTAAAATCCGGCGGGGTTGACGAGACCGCTCTTTGAGAGGTCCCAGCCGGTGTTGTTGGTTATCATGGTCGTTGCGATGACCGCGACCTTTATCCCCTTTACGTCCGTCATGACCAGGGAATGCCCCATGCTGCCGATATTGAGCATACCGCAGCGCCTTATCTCGGAGTCGACCGCCTTCAGTCCCTCAACGCCGCAGTCGGAGTTGTGGTTGTTCGCGGTGACGACCGCGTTGAATCCGGCGGCAGCGACCGCAGAAATAAAAGTAGACGGCGAATTGCAGTTAGGCGCGCCGGTCAGCAGCCGGAGCTGCTCAAACTCGAACGGAGCGCGGTCGATACTGGTGGTCTCAAGCACTCCGGCGGTGAAGTCCGCCCCGGAGAGGATATCCCTGACCCGCCTGAACGAATCGAAGTAGTCATGCTGGTGCCCGGAGGCAAGCCGCTGGTGCTTGACCGCGCACATGATATCCCCGGTGAACATCATGACAGCCTTCTCGCGGCGCACGGAAAGGTCGCGCCCTACCTCCACGCGGGTGACGAAGGTCTGGCGGTTCTCGGAGGTTATCGTAATATGCGCCGTACCCTCTGCCTTTCCGGTGATCTGCCCGAGCGTATCCACAGGAACTATCTCCGGAGCGTCCGAAGAAAACGAAGCCTGCGGGACGCGGTTAGCCTCCTCCCAGAAAAGCTGAGCGGTCTCGCCGAGGTCAAGACATACCACCTTCTGCGCGGTGAGCTTGAGCGAGATCGGAACGAATCTGACCTTCTGCGAACGCTCACCGAGTATCTCCCTGCCGTCCTTCACCGAATAAGCGCAGACCTCCGCAAAGTACTCCTTGCCGTTGGTGAAGCCAAGTATCACCCTGGAGCAGCCCTGCGCGTAGCGCGTCTTGAACACCTTATCCGGCTCGCTTCCGTCGTAGAAGAACATGCGGTATCCGGCTGCGCCCTTAACCTCGTCCCAGGTGAGCTGGGCAGACCTGTCCCTGCCGGTTATCCTGAAATTCTGCGGTGCCTTTAAAACCTGTGCCATTTGTCAACCCTCGTGTTCTGCTTTGTTGAATGAATTCCTGAGCTCCTCGAGCCTGCCGTAATTGCGGTAGAACGAATAGTACGCCCCGCAGAAATGCTGGATATCGTCAATCCTCATTCGGAAGCCGTCGTGCCGCACAAAGAACCCGCCCATATCGCACGCCGGGAACTTCAGATACATGACGAACTCCGGATAGCCGTAGCCGTTGAGCATGTAGTCAGCGCGGTGGTATATAGTTTCCACGAACTTCTCAGCCCTGAACTTTTCAAGGTAGCTGCACTCCAACCCCTGTTCAAGAATGCGGGAATACATCTCGAACGTAACGCACAGCAGCTCGAGATAGGTGTGGTAGGTGGTGTCCTGATTGTAGATACGGTCGAGGTTCACGTTTGCGTTCTTCAGCCCGAAGCTCAGGTACTTATCCTCGGGGAGGTACTTTGTAAGCTCGTTCATCGCGTATGCGACCCAGTGGTCGCGGTACTTTTCGTAGCCCTCGCGGATAAAACGGTCAGCGGAGAGCGCCGCGGCGTCCAGCCACTTTTTGTCGCCGGTAAGCCCGTACAGCCGGGCAAGCGCGAACGTAGCCTCGCCGTCGTAGTACACGGTGCGGAACTTATCCTTTGGCGACAGCGTGGGGAAATTCAGCACGTGGAAAAAGCTGCCGTCGCGCTTGTCGAACAGCTCCATTATGCCGTTTCCAAGCTCCTCGCATAGCGTTCTGTATTTGTCGGTTCCTGCGACGTCCATGAATTCCGTCAGCATTATCACCGCGATGGCGTTTCCGCCCACCTTGACCTCGCCCTTGGACTTCTCCGCAAGGTAGACCGTGTTTGTAACGCCGGGGCGGTCGGGATACTTCTTGAACGTGTTCGCTACCATGTACCCTATCGCCTTCTGGATCTGATTCAGCGTGAATTTATCCTTCGTGAGCCTGTAGGAGCAGATAAGGCTCCAGATAGACGAAGAATGACGCAGGATATTGTACCCGGGAATTTCCTTGTGAAATATCGGGTAGTATCCATATTCAAACTTTCCGTCCAGCCCGACCATATTTTCAAGGTACTGAGACGCCGTTCTGATGACATCAAGCGCGGTCTTGTCGTCGAACTTCTCTATAATGCGCCTGCCGCAGTTGTTCCCGCTTTCGTAGAGCGGATATACGGCGTCTCCCGCTGTGAAGAAGCTGCGGCAGTCAAACAGCCGTACTTCCTCCGGAAAGCCGCCGAGCGTTTTCAGACCGCATTCCGAAAGCCGCTTGTTGACCCTGACAAGTTCGATTTTGTGCTCTTTGTAAGTGATGACCCGGGAGCCGTTTATCTCGCCTTCAATGAGCGCAGTCTGCATACCCTCGTCGAATGAAATACCGCGCCGGAAGAACTCATTGCGGCTTTTTGCGATGAGTTCCTCAAGCTTTGTAAACGGAACCTTTTCACTCCTGACCGTGATGTCCGACTTCACCCAGGCAGGATTCAGCCCGTTTTTCCTGACGTACTCCCGCGCATTCCAGCAGGCGCTGTCCCAGGCGGTTTCCGGAGACTCCCCGGCTCCACGGAGCACGGAAGCGCGCGTATTGATATCGCACACCGATATGAACGCGGCGTACTTCCCGCCGTTCATGGCTTCCGCGGACTCCTCCGAGAGCTTCTCAAAACCGCCGTTTTCCGCATAGCTTCCCCGCAGGATATCCATCTTTTTTTCAAGGCTGTTCATGAACTCAGCGATAACATGTGGATCAGATACTGCCATAGACACCTCCGGAAATTACACCTGTGATTTCTTTGATTATAGCATATCTGCACTTATTTGTAAAGAATAAATTAGCTTAGATATCTATTATATCCTCGTCGCTTTCATTTTTGAACTGCTTGACGAGCTTATCCGCAGCCCTGACGCCGATGATCACCGCCGCGAGCAGCGCAACGCTTGAAATCAGCCTGAAAATTTCCTTTACCATATAGTCACCCCCGTAAAAATCACAAACCATCCCAGAGGAATCTATCCAGATCAACGAATCCGTCCTCCGAAACCTCGACTCCCTCCGCCCTTAGAAGCTCAGCCTGACGGTCAGCGCCGCCAAAAGCGAACGCCGGAGCTGTTTTTCCGAATCTGTTCAGCACGCGGTGGCACGGAATAACTCCCGGCTCCGGATTCGCATGAAGCGCATAGCCGACCGCCCTAGCCCAGCGCGGATTCCCGGCGAGCATGGCTATCTGACCGTAGGTTGCGACCTTCCCGCTGGGGATCCTCCGCACAACGTCATAAATACGCTCAAAAACCGTTTTTTCCGACATGTTCCCTCCCGAAAACAAAACGGCAGACATCACTGCCTGCCGTTACCTATCAGTTCTTTGCCGCTTTCTTTGCAGGCTTTTTCTTTCTGTCATGCTCGATGACAGGCTCGCCGGTGCCGTTTACACAGTCGGCGGTGATCGTGATCTTGCTTATCGTTTCGTCGCTGGGCGCGGTGAACATGATGTCGCGCAGAGTAGCCTCAACGATGGAGCGCAGACCTCTCGCACCTGTGTTGCGCTCGATGGACTTCTTCGCGATAGCGCGGAGCGCGTCCTGATCGAACTCAAGGTCGATGTTGTCAGCGTTGAACAGGTACTTGTACTGCTTAATGAGCGCGTTCTTCGGCTCGTCAAGTATACGCACCAGAGCGTCCTCGTCCAGGGCGTCAAGCACGGTAACGACCGGCAGACGACCGATAAGCTCGGGGATAATTCCGAACTTCACGAGATCCTCCTGGCTTACCTGGTGGAGTATCTTGTAGCTCTCCTTCTCCTTCTTGGAAGCGACCTCGGCTCCGAAGCCCATCGCAGAGCTTGAAACCCTGGAAGCGATCATCTTCTCAAGACCTTCGAACGCACCGCCGCAAATGAACAGTATGTTCTTGGTGTTGATTTGAATAAACTCCTGGTGGGGGTGCTTTCTGCCGCCCTGGGGAGGTACGTTGGAGATGGTACCCTCGACGATCTTCAAAAGCGCCTGCTGAACGCCCTCGCCGCTTACATCACGGGTGATGGAGGTATTCTCGCTGCGTCTGGAGATCTTGTCGATCTCGTCGATGTAGATTATGCCGCGCTCAGCCGCTTCGATATCGTAATCGGCAGCCTGAATGAGTCTCAGCAGAACGTTCTCAACGTCCTCACCGACATATCCCGCCTGGGTCAGCGTTGTTGCGTCCGCGATCGCGAACGGAACATTCAGCAGCTTCGCCAGGGACTGCGCCAGCATGGTCTTTCCGACGCCGGTAGGACCGAGCAGCAGCACGTTGGACTTCTGAAGCTCTACTTCGTCGTCGGCTTCCTCGTCGTTGAGGAAGGTTCTCTTGTAGTGGTTGTAAACGGACACGCTGAGGATCTTCTTTGCCTCGTCCTGTCCGATGATGTACTGATCGAGATAAGCCTTGATCTCCTCGGGCTTCATAAGCTCGCTGCCGTTGGAGATGAACTCGGACTTGCTGTCGGACACAGCCGAGGGAGCACGACCGGGCTTGATGTCGCCGCTTTCCACAAGCATATTGTAGGAAGCGAGCACGCACTCGTTGCAGATCACGGATTTTTCGCCAAGACCTCCGTAGAGGATACGGCGTACTTTATCCTCGCTCTTTCCGCAAAAGGAGCAAACCATCATAATATCTGTATTCCTCTCAAATAGCGAAGCGCCCGGAAAGCGGCAGCCCTCCGGGGCGTTCTGTGTTAAATTACTTGATATCCGCTCTGTTTCTGTAAACCTTGTCGATCAGACCGTATTCCAGAGCCTCGTCCGCGGACATGAAGTTGTCACGCTCGGTGTCGCGGCAGATGGTCTCGTAGTCCTTGCCGGTGTTCTCGCTGAGAATGCGGTTCAGACGTTCCTTAGTCCTCTGAAGGTAGTTGGAGTGGATCATGATGTCAGTTACCTGACCGGAAAGACCGCTGCCGGAAATAAGCGGCTGGTGGATCATAATTTCACTGTTGGGAAGTGCGATACGCTTACCCTTAGCGCCGGAAGAAAGCAGGAAAGCACCCATTGAAGCAGCCATACCGGTGCAGATGGTCGATACATCGCACTTAATGTACTGCATGGTGTCGTAGATTGCCATACCGTCAGAAACAGACCCTCCGGGGCTGTTGATATACAGGTAGATATCCTTGTCAGGATCCTGCCCCTCGAGATAGAGGAGCTGTGCGACTACAACGCTTGCTGTCGCCGAATTGACCTGATCATGCAGAAGAATGATACGGTCGTTAAGAAGCCTGGAGAAAATATCGTATGAACGCTCTCCGTGGTTGCTCTGCTCTACTACATAAGGAATATAAGCCATAAAGCTCCTTTCCCCGCTTGCGCGGCTGCCTGTGCCGTTTTCCATAAAGATACGCAAGCTGTCTGTGCGGAGCCGCCCAGACAGCCGTTGTAATGCTGCTGTGATTACTCGGTAACTTCCTCGATCTTAGCGGAATCACGAACGAGGTCGAGAGCCTTCTCGATCTTAAGGTCGTTCTTGATAGCGTCAGCAGGAACTGCTGCCTTGATCTTGTCAGCTTCCATCTTGTACTGCTCAGCCATATCAGCGTATTCCTTCTCAACGTCCTCATCGGAAACGGTGATGTTCTCAAGCTCAGCGATCTTCTCGAGTGCAAGGCGGAGGTCAACCTGGCGCTTAGCAACCTCGGTGAAGTTAGCTCTGAACTGATCCATGGTAACGCCAGTGTACTTGAGGTAATCCTCAACGCTGATGCGGTTTCTTGCGCTCCACTCGCGGACGATCTCGTCGATACGGCGCTGATACATAACCTGCGGAACCTCAGCCTTCATCTTGCCGATGATCGCGTCAACAAGCGCGTTGTCGAGGTTTGTGGAAGCCTCGTCAGCGGCTGCCTTCTCAAGCTTGGATTTGATGTCAGCCTTGTATTCGTCGAGGGTGTCGAACTCGCTTACGTCCTTAACGAACTCGTCGTCAACGTTCGGAAGCTCCTTGCCCTTGATCTCGTGCAGTTTGCACTTGAATACAGCGGACTTGCCAGCGAGGTTCTCAGCCTGATAGTGCTCAGGGAATGTTACGTTAACATCGAAATCCTCGCCGATGTTCTTACCAGCAACCTGCTCCTCGAAGCCGGGGATAAAGGAACCGGAACCAAGCTCCAGCGGGAACTTCTCGCCCTTGCCGCCCTCGAAAGCTACGCCATCGAGGAAGCCCTCGAAGTCGATAACAGCGGTATCGCCGATCTGAGCTGCTCTGTCCTCAACGGAGATGCTTCTTGCATTTCTGTTGCGAACCTTCTCGATCTCAGCGTCAACAGCAGCGTCATCTACATTCTTGGTTGTTTTCTTAACTTCTAATCCCTTGTAGTCAGAAATTTCTACTACCGGCTTAGTGATGATGTCAGCCTTGAACTTAACACCGTTCTCCTTGCTTACCTCGACTACCTCGGTGTTCTCAACGTCAACAACGTCGAGACCGGTCTTGTCGATAACTGCAACGATATTCTGGTTGTACAGGCTGTTTACTGCGTCATCATAGAAAACGCTCTCGCCGTACTGAGCCTCGATAACCTTGCGGGGAGCCTTGCCCTTGCGGAAGCCGGGAACGGTGATGCTCTTCTTTCTCTTGTTGTAAGCTGCGGAGATCGCGTTCTCAAACTCCTCTGCGGTGAAAGAGAACTCGATAGCTGTAGTATTAGTCGCTGTGTTGTTCTGGGAAATGATTTCCATGGTATTGTATTCCTTCCTTGTCCAAGTGGACGTATTTTCAGATCCGCAGTATTATCTGCGTTCAATTAAAACCGGGTCGAAACCCACACCGTCGGCTGAGACCAGACGGTAATCTATTCCGTTTCTGACGCCGTTGATGGAGCCTTTAATGCTCGAGCCGTGGAGATGTGCGTAGTAGCACCTCTTCACGCCGTAGCGCTGAAGGACATCGGTCAGATAAACGTTTTCTTCCGCGCGGTAAATCGGCGGATAATGTATGAAAGCAATAAGCTCGCCGCCGAGCTTGACGCCTTCCTTCAGGGAAGCCTCCAGCCGACCCGCCTCACGAAGCAGCACCTTCATATCCGGCTTCTCGCCGTTTTCGCTTATCCAGCCTCTGGTGCCGCAGATGGACACTCCCTCGACCAGATACGCATTGTTAAAAAGGAACTTTATCGAGCTGAATCCGTTGTCGCTCACAAACTTTGTGATCTTGTTCATCGTGGACCACCACAAATCGTGGTTGCCTTTGACGAAAATCTTCTGACCCCGCAGCTTCGAGTGGATAAACTCGAGATCCTTGTAGCTCTCTTCCAGCTTCAGCGCCCAGGAGTGGTCGCCCAGCAGGACGACCGTATCTTCATCGGTGATCTTGCTGTTCCAGTTGGCTTCGATCTTTTCAACGTGATTTCCCCAACCGGGAAAAATATCCATCGGCTTGTCAGTGCCGAGCGATAAGTGAAGGTCGCCTATTGTGTAAAGCAATGTCAGCCTCCGTTCTGAACCATCAGGACTTCAGGAAGCTGCAAACCACTTCAGGCATCTCCTGCTTTTCAACGGAGCCTGTGAAGCGGATCTCCTTGTTCTTGGTGGCTGCAAGGGGCGCAGGCATCTTTGTGCCGGTCTTTGCCTCAAGCTCAGCGATGTTCTTCCACTCGTCCTCAACGGGAGTGCCGCCGATTGCTTCGTAAACTGCGCCGCTGAACTTATAGGGGTTAGCGGTGGAAGCGATAACGGTCTTAGTCTCATCGCCGGTAGCCTTCTTATAGTCCTCATAAACCTTGACAGCGACAGCGGTATGTGTGTCGAGCAGGTAGTTGTAATTCTCAAATGTGGACTTGATCTCTGCCTTGGTCTCAGCGTCGGAGCAGCAGCCAGCCCAGAACAGCTCGCCGATCTTCGCCTTTACATCAGCGGAGATCTCGTATCTGCCATCGGTCTTGAGCTTGCCGAACCAATCGTTGATAACAGCGTCGTTGTCGCCGGAGAGGTGATACAGCAGACGCTCCAGGTTGGAGGAGATCAGGATATCCATAGACGGAGAAACAGTTGTGTAGAACTTTCTGTTTCTGTCGTAAACGCCTGTATTGATGAAATCAGTCAGCACGTTGTTGCTGTTGGAAGCGCAGATAAGCTTGTTTACCGGAATACCCATCAGCTTTGCATAGTAAGCCGCAAGGATATTGCCGAAGTTGCCGGTAGGAACGACTACGTTGATCTTCTCGCCGTATTCGATCTCCTTGTTCTTGAGCAGCTCTGCGTATGTAGAAACGTAGTAAACGATCTGCGGAGCCAGTCTGCCCCAGTTGATGGAGTTAGCGCTGGACAGCAGGATATTGTTCTTTGCAAGTCTGTCGGCGATGGCCTTATCGGTGAAAATAGCCTTAACGCCGTTCTGGCAGTCGTCGAAGTTGCCCTTTACAGCGCAAACGTTTACGTTCTTGCCTTCCTGAGTGGTCATCTGGCGCTTCTGCATCTTGCTTACGCCGTCCTCAGGGTAGAACACGGAAATGCTTGTACCGTCAACGTCCTTGAAGCCCTCGAGAGCAGCCTTGCCGGTATCGCCGGAGGTCGCAACGAGAATAGCGATTTGCTTTCCGTCAACGGTCTTCTTTGCAGAAGTAGTCAGCAGGTACGGCAGGATCTGGAGCGCCATATCCTTGAACGCGCAGGTCGGGCCATGCCACAGCTCGAGCACATATGTGCCGGGAATGAGCTTTGCAAGCTCAGCGATGTTGTTGGAATCGAAGTTCTTGTCGTTGTACGCAGAATCCACGCAGTGACGGATCTCGTCAGCGGTGAAGTCTGTCAGCAGACGGCTGAAAACCTCGAAAGCCCTGTCGGCATAGCTCATGTCGCACATTGCAAGGATCTCGTCCTTGCTGAGCTGAGGAATGCTCTCGGGAACATACAGACCTCCCTCGTCTGAGAGACCTTTGGTGATAGCGTGCGCGCTAGTCACATTCAGGGCAGAGTTTCTCGTGCTTCTGTAATTCATTGTTATCGTCCTTTCATAGACTGTTTTCTGCTTAGTTGACCGTATAAACGCCATCGGTAGTGAACGCGTCCTCGTAGATACGGATATCCACCACCCGGGGAGGCTCCCCCGCAAGCGTGACCTCGGCGATATCGTACCTCGGCTGAAGTCCGGTATCGTTATCAGTAAGCCACAGATCCGCCGTCAGAATGATCCTGACCTGCTTGCGGCGGTCCACCGCCTCAAGCCCGGAGACCATGCTCCCGCGCTTCCGTGCCTTGACCTCAGTAAAAACCACGAATCCGCCGCATTTCGAGATCACATCGACCTCGCCGCAGCGCCTGTGATAGTTCCGCGCAAGTATCTCATGACCGCGCTGCTCAAGCAGACTGCACACGGCGTCCTCGCCGAGCATGCCCTTCGCCTGATTACCGCGCTTATCCATGTTTCTCACGCTGTTCGAAGTACTTCTTAAAGAAGGACTTCCTGTGTATTTCGCACAATCCGAACTCGTCGACCGCAGCGTAGTGCGCCTTGGTTCCATAGCCCTTGTGCTTTTCAAAGCCGTACTGCGGATATTTTTCCGCCATCTGCTTCATGTATCTGTCCCTGGACACCTTCGCCAGAATGGAAGCCGCCGCGATACTCGCAGACTTCGCGTCGCCCTTGATGACGTAGCGCATCTGCGCGTCCAGCGCCGGAAGCTGATTCCCGTCGACAAGCACGATCCCGGCTTTCACCCCGAGACCGCTGTAAGCCCGATTCATCGCAAGGAAATCCGCCTGAAGTATGTTCAGACGTTCTATCTCCTCAACGCTGGCGCTTGCTATGCAGTACGCGCGCGCCTTCGAGATTATCTCGCCGAAAAGCGCCTCGCGCTTTTTCTCAGTCAGCTTCTTGCTGTCGTTTATGCCTTCGATACAAACGCCCTCGTCAAAGACCACCGCCGCCGCGAAAACATCGCCTGCAAGCGGACCCCGCCCAGCTTCGTCAATTCCGCAGACAACGCCGCATTCCGACCTTATCGCGCTGTCAAAGCCGAACAGGTCTGGCTCGCTTTCCGCGTCCATCAGTGTAAGCTGTTCCGGCTCACTTTGCCGGAAGTTCGAGGGTGATCCTGCCAATTCGTCCACCTCTGTATTCGTCAAGAAACGTTGCCGCCGCCCTCTCGGTATCCGGAACACCTCCGGAAACGAGCATTCCGCGCGCCTTTGCGATATCCGTCAGGATATCAGGCTCGCCGGACAGCTTGTAGCGCGCGTTCAGAAGCTCCGGGTATTTCTCCCTGAGAACCTCCCCCAGCGCCCTTGCAAGCGCTTCCGTGTCCATAACATCGTCTTTTATCGCCCCGGTGAAAGCAAGCCGCTGAGCCGCGGTCTGATCGTCAAACTTCGGCCAGAGTATACCGGGCATGTCCAGCAGTTCAACATCTTTGTCGATGGAGACCCACTGTTTGCCGCGGGTTACGCCGGGCTTGTCGCCCACCTTGGTTTTCTTGGTTTTCGCCATTCTGTTGATGAACGAGCTTTTTCCCACATTCGGGATTCCCACGACCATCAGCCTGAGCGCTTTTCCGATCATTCCGCGCTTTTTACGGCGCTCGATGAGGTCGGCAAGCAGCGTCTTGACCTCCGGAAGGAACCGATTCAGCCCCTTGCCGCTTCGGCAGTCGCATGTGAGCACGCGTATCCCGCGCTTCTCATAGTACTGCTTCCAGAGCCTGGTAGCGTTCTCGTCTGCGTAGTCGCACTTGTTCATCAGAATAATGCGGGGCTTATCCTTGACCAGATCGTCCAGTATAGGATTCCTGCTGCTTTCCGGGATTCTTGCGTCCGTGATCTCCACAACCGCGTCGACCATCTTGAGGTCATCCTCGATAATCCGCTTCGTTTTGGTCATATGCCCCGGGAACCACTGGATATTTCCTACATCATTCATAGCCATGTAAAATTCTTTATCGGGAACAGGCGTACAAACGCTCTGCCCATGATCAAATCTGTGTCAACGTCTCCAAGCATAAGGCTGCGGCTGTCAAGCGAGCGGTTTCTGTTATCGCCCATGACGAACACACAGTGCTCCGGAACAACATGCTCCTCGCCGGAATGCCGGTCGAGCTTGGCAACTGTCGGAGCCGCGATGTAATCCTCGTCAAGCAGCTCGAACTCAGTCTCGCCAGCCTTCTTGAGGAACACATGCCCGTTCTCAAAGTCAAACTTGATGGTATCGCCCTCCAGCGCGATAACGCGCTTGATTATAGGCTCTCCGTAGTTCATTGTCGCCTGGTTCGGGATCCTGTCAGCTTCGAGAACAACGATATCTCCCCTGCTGGGAGTATAGAAGAAGTTGGTAGAGAGCACTCTGTCGTTATTCTGCAGCGTATTCATCATCGACTCGCCGTCAACGGTTATCGACCTGAACACGAACAGATTCAGCAGAAGCATTGCAAGCACGGCGTAAACAAGGCTTCCAGCCCAGTCAAGCGCACCCGCGAAAGGCTTGTACGAAGCCTTTTCAATATCAGAAGCCGCCTCTGCCGCCTTTTCGATGAGTGGACGGTGGTCAGCCTGTTTCTGCTTCGGCTCTTCAGCGCCGGACTTTTCTTCCAGATTCTCGTTATCAGACATTGCACATACTCTTTCTCAATATCCACGCTAAGCCCCGCCGAAGCGGAGCATTGCATGAATGGGGAATTGGGTTTAACGAATTAAACCTTGGACTTAACCTTAGCAGCCTTACCAACTCTGTCGCGGAGGTAGTACAGCTTAGCTCTGCGAACCTTACCGTTTCTAACGAGCTCTACCTTCTCAACTATCGGAGAATGCAGCGGGAATACTCTCTCGATACCGCAGCCGTGAGCTACACGTCTAACAGTGAAAGTCTCGTTGATTCCGCCGTGCTTCTTAGCGATAACAGTACCCTCGAATACCTGGATACGGAACTTCTCGCCTTCCTTGATCTTAACGTGAACCTTTACGAGGTCACCGATCTCGATCTTGGGAGCCTCAGCCTTCATGCTGCCCTGCTCAATGAGTTTTAATGCGTCCATAATTTTCCTCCTGATTTTTCGGACATTCTTGATAACGACTTATTCGTACACAAAAGTGCCGGGGAAACCCCGATAACAGCGGACTGTCCGTTTTTAATGTTTGGCTTAACGCCGCGCATTAACACACATTATTCCACAAAAACGCAGAATAACGGATACTAAATGCTTTAATATTATACCATCTTTAAAGAAAAAAATCAAGACCTTTTCGCAAACATTTCATACAAAATTGCCTAAAATCCCAAGTTTTTTATGTATAGTTCGTCGAATTCCGCGTAGAGCCGATGTGAAACGTCCTCGGCGGAATCGCACAGTGCGTGTACTCTCTCCAGGAGCTGCGGCTGAACAAGGCAGTCGATAACGCCCTGTTCTCCCGGGAGCCTGCACCAGCCGTACTTCTCCGCAAGCCCCTTCGGAACTGCTCCGAGACCCGCCATAACCGCCGCGCCGCGTTCCGAGCCAAACGCCTCTCCGGAAACCACCATGCGCCCGAAGGAACCAAGCTCCGAAGCGGTTTCGCCAAAAAGCTCCAGCCCCGCACGCATGGACGCCTTATCAGACTGCACCGCCCTGACGTCCGCCTGCGAGATGTAGAAATCCTCGCCTATGTAAAACAGGTCGCGGTCGGTCATGATGCCGTCGCTGTCGAGCGTCCCGGCGTCGAGCATTACCCTCACTGCATTCGCCGCCGCTGCCGCGGAGATACCCATGCTGTCGCCGTCGCCCGCGACGCTGTAGCAGATGGTTCCGTCCTTCTCCCGGTCGAGGAGTTCGATCGCGCCGGACTCCAGCGGCATTCCGCTTTCGAGAGCCGTACCGTCAAGCCCGCCCTTCAAGGGTATCTCCGCGAACATCATCTTGTCGCCGGAGACCGCCGCTATTCTCAGCGAACCAGTCACGTCCGCCGCGATAACGCTCCCGCCCTGTTGGAGCGCCGCCGCCAGAACCGCCGTGAAATCCCCGCCTACCCCGCCGGAAAGCATGGGCAGAATTGTTATCTCGATGTCCGGCGGCAGAAAAATATCCGACGGAGAAAGCAGCTCCTCCACAGCCATCGTAATGTCTGCGGGAGCCGCGAATCCCAGTCGCTTAACGGCATTTCCAGGAACCGCGCCCTCGCGGAGCAGCCGTACTATCAGCGCCGAAATGATCTCGGCCGCATTCTCATTCGTGAGAGTCACCCCGAACGTCACCGCCCGGGCGAACCGCCTTTCAAGCGCCGTATCATAAAGCACCGCGCTGACGGAGTGCCGCGAAGCCAGACACGCCAGCACAAGCTCGGTGCTTCTCTCGCTCCGGTATTTTTCGAAAACCGTTCTTTCCTTTACCATCTTACCTCCATAGCCAAAAGCCGCCCTTTTTGCGGGGCGGCACGCATTTTTTTACTTTAACAGGATTCGCTCGTCGCAGTACTCGCAGATCATTATATCGCCGTACTTGCGGAAGCTGTGCGGCAGATAATGCTCGGTCTGGGTAATGCAGCGCGGATTCGTGCAGCGGCATTCGTGATGGACCTGACCGGTCAGCAGCGGATTTGCGGTGATCGTGTTGTTCAGCGTCATGAGTATCAGCGCCATTCTGACGTACATTCCGCACTTTGCCTGGCGGAAATACGCCGCGCGCGGGTCGTCGTCGATCTCCACCTCTATCTCGTTGACCCTGGGAAGCGGGTGCATTACTATCATGTTCTTTTTGGCGAGCTGCATTTTCTCGCGTGTCAGAATGTAAACGCCCTTCTGCTTCTCGTACTCCTCTCGGGTCGCGAAGCGCTCCTGCTGGATACGCGTCATGTAGAGCATGTCGCACTCGCCGATTGTTTCCTCAATGGTAGAAACTTCCTTAAACTCGCAGCCCCGGGCATGGAGCACGTCCTTGATGTACTGCGGAAGCGCCAGGGAGGGCGTTGAAATAAGAATGAACTTGTTGTTCTTGTAGCAGGAAAGAGCCTTTAATATCGAGTGCACCGTTCTGCCGTACTTAAGGTCGCCGCACAGACCAACAGTCAGGTTATCCAGGCGGCCCAGCTCGGTTTTGAGGGTCAGAAGATCCGTGAGGGTCTGGGTCGGGTGGAGATGACCTCCGTCGCCGGCGTTGATGACCGGGCAATCAGCTGAAAGAGCCGCAGCACGCGCCGCGCCCTCCTGATTGTGGCGCATAACAAGTACGTCCGCATAGTTGCTGACTATTTTAATGGTGTCCTTCAGATTTTCACCCTTCGACACCGAGGAATTTCCAGGATTATCAAATCCAATAATGCTTCCGCCCAGGCGTATCATAGCGGTCTGGAAGCTCATCTGCGTGCGGGTGGAAGGCTCGTAGAAAAGCGTTGCCATGATTTTTCCGCGGCATTTATCCGCGTAGCTCTCCGGGCGGCGCATGATGTCCTCAGCAAGCTTGACCATCGCGTTCCACTGTGAAACGCTGTAGTCGTCCATGTCGATTAGATGGTTGAATCTCTGGTTCAAATTGATCACCTTTCCTGTTCTTTATTGGGTCTATTATATCACTTTTTACGTCATTTTTCAATATCTTTTTTGCATATATCTAACATGTATTTTCTGCGCAGAAAAAGGCGGCCTGAAAACCAGACCGCCTTTATAATCTGAATTAGCCAAGTACGCTCAGCAGAACGCCCGCAGCAACCGCGGAACCGATAACGCCTGCAACGTTCGGACCCATAGCGTGCATGAGAAGGAAGTTGGAGGGGTTGGTCTCCTGACCTACCTTCTGGGAAACACGCGCCGCCATAGGAACCGCGGAAACGCCAGCAGAACCGATAAGCGGGTTGATCTTTCCGCCGGAGAGGAGGTACATCAGCTTGCCGAGCAGAACGCCGCATGCAGTACCTACGCAGAACGCGATAAGACCGAGCGCGATGATGAGCAGTGTGTCGACCTTAAGGAAGTTCTGAGCAACTGCGGTAGCGCCGACAGTAACACCGAGGAAGATCGTGATAATGTTCATCAGTTCGTTTGTAGCGGTCTTTACGAGACGGTCGCAAACGCCGGATTCCTTCATCAGGTTACCGAGCATAAGCATACCGACAAGGGAAGCAGCGTCCGGAACGATGAGAGAAACGATAACTGTAACCGCGATCGGGAATACGATCTTCTCGAGCTTGGAAACCTGACGGAGCTGACCCATCTTGACCTCGCGCTCCTTCTTGGTCGTGAGGAGCTTCATGATAGGCGGCTGAATTACCGGAACCAGAGCCATGTATGAGTAAGCAGCGACCGCAATGGAGCCGAGCAGCTCAGGAGCAAGTCTGGAAGTAAGGAAGATCGCTGTAGGACCGTCCGCGCCGCCGATGATAGCGATGGAGGCAGCCTGCTTCAGCGAGAAGCCGTCGCCGAGGCCGAGCGCATTGATAGCGCATGCGCCGAGGAAGGTGAAGAAGATACCGCCCTGTGCGGCAGCGCCGAGCAGGAAGCTCTTCGGGTTTGCGATCAGCGGGCCGAAGTCGGTCATAGCACCGATGCCGAGGAAGATGATAGGCGGATAGATACCGAGCTTAACGCCGAGGTAGAGCATATCCAGCAGACCGCCCTCGTGAAGCACCTTGCCGTAGTCAAGGCTTACTTCCTTGGTGTAGGTTATCAGAAGGTTCGCGCCCTCCTGAACGTATTCGGGAGCAAAATAGGGGTTGGTGGAAGGATTCCACAGCTCAGCGTGATAAAGTCCGCTGAACGGAAGGTTTGTGAGCAGCATACCGAATGCGATAGGGAGCATCAGCAGCGGCTCGTACTGCTTTTTAATCGCCAGATAGAACAGGACGAAGGAAAGCAGAATCATAATTATGCTCTGCCAGCCGTTTTCAACTCCGAAGCCTGCAAAGCCGGAGGTCGACGCGAGCGATTTTATGGTATCAACAAATATTTCCATGCTTCAATTTTCCTTTCTGTCTGTTCTCAGAACGGGCGCGTATTCTCGCCGATTCCGGCAAGGCTCCATGCGGAACGCGCTCTCTTGTCGCGCTTCTTTACGTCGCGGATAGTGTAGGAAGTTCCCTCTTCCTCGGCGTAAGCAGCGATAGCCGCGCTGATAACAGCCATTATCTCATCGTCGTTATCGTCTTCCTCAACGATCTCCTCAACGGGAGCGGGAGCAGCGGCGGGCGCAGGAGCGGCAGCCTTCTTGGCGGCCTCTGCCTTTACAGCCCTGTTCTTGTCGATGGTCTGGAAGGTCTTGCCCAGTGCCCAGAACAGGAAGATAAGAATAGCGAGAATAAAGAATACAACAAGTATACCGGTCAGGGTGATAATGCCCACGGAACCCCAGTAATCCGGGTCAGCAAGCTGTGCATGTGCATCTCCAAGTCCCTGAATGCGGTCAACTACGCCCTGTGCTTCCTCAGTTACTGCCTCAGCAGTAGAGTGAACAGCATTATAGACGTTTTCCCACGGTCCGGAGTACGCTTCTGCTGTGCCAGCCGCTTCCGCTGAAGCCGCAGCCGACAGAATGGATAAAGCGATGTTCATATTAAGTCTCCTTTTTTGCCGAAATCGCCGTTCGGATTTTCAAATCAAATTTATTATACTATATTTTGCGAAAAAATTCAACCGAAAACATTGTGTTTTTTTTGACAAAACATCGGACGTATCTTTGTGAATTTTTAGGCAAAATGTTAAACCAGTTTAACGTCACTGGAAATCGTTCAGCAGAACCCGCCGTCCACACCGAGCACCTGTCCGGTTATAAAGCGGTTCTCAGCCAGCGCCCTGACTGCCTTCGCGACCTCCGAAGGCTTCCCGAGGCGGCACACCGGAGTCTGGTCTGCAAGCTCCCGGAGCTCCTCACCGTTGAGGTGCGAACTGTTCATTGGGCTGTCGATAACCCCCGGAGCGACCGCGTTCACGGTTATCCCGGAGGCTCCAAGCTCCCTGGCAAGAGCCTTCGTAAGCCCGATGACCCCGGCCTTAGCCGCTGAATACGCGCTCTCGCACGCGCCGCCGTAAACTCCCCAGACCGAGGACACGTTCACGACCGCGCCGCTTTTGCGGTTTATCATTGAGCGTATCACGGCGTGCGTCATGTTGTAAACGCCGTTCAAATCGACATTCATAACGCGCTGCCAGTCCTCCGGGGTGATATCGGTAAACAGTTTTATCTGCGAAATCCCCGCATTATTCACCAGCACGTCTATCCTGCCGTAATCCTTCAGGACCTGCTCCGCCGCCGCCTCGCAGGAAGCGTAGTCCGCAACGTCGCAGCGCACCGCCGAGCAGCGGAGCTCTCCGCAGAGCCGCTGAGCCTCCTCCGCCCGGGAATTATAGGTGAACACCACGTCGTCCGTCGCCGCAAATTCCGCAGCGATGGCGCTTCCGATGGCGCCGGTTCCGCCGGTAATCAGTATCGTACTCATGCGCTTACTTGCCGTCCACTGTTATCTCGCCGTCCTGAGAGCCTATGCTTATCTCGGAAAGCGGCTGCTCTGCGTGGTCGATTATCAGCTCCGCGATTTTATCCTCGATGTCGCTGCGGATCACGCGGCGGATATCTCTGCCGCCGTACTTCCCGCCGAACGCCTTCTGAGCCACAGCCTTGTACGCGTCGTCGGTGATGTGGAGCGCGATCTTCTTCTCCGCGAGCGGAGCCTCCAGCTCGTGCAGCATGAGCTTCGCAATGTCCGCGTAGTTCTCAACTGTTAACGGGTGGAAAACAATGATCTCGTCCACGCGGGCGATGAACTCCGGTCTGAGGAAGTCGCGGAGGCCCTTCATTGCGCGCTCCTTGCTGATATCGCCCTCGGTCTTGGTGAAGCCAACGCTGTTTGTTCCGGTGGAGCTTCCCGCGTTGGAGGTCATGCAGATGATGGTGTTTTCAAAGCTTACGGAGCGGCCGTGCGCGTCGTTTATTTTGCCCTCGTCGAGTATCTGGAGCAGGATATTCATTACGTCCGGGTGAGCCTTCTCTATCTCATCGAAAAGTATCACGGAATAGGGCTTGCGGCGTACCTTTTCAGTGAGCTGACCCGCCTCGTCGTAGCCAACATATCCGGGAGGCGAGCCGATTATCTTGGACACGCTGTGCTTCTCCATGAACTCCGACATATCAAGCCTGATGAGCGGCTCCACGGTGTCGAACATCTCGTTTGCCAGAACTTTAACAAGCTCGGTCTTGCCGACGCCGGTCGGGCCTACGAAAATGAACGAAGCGGGTCTGCGGCGCTCCGTGAGCTGAACCCTGGTGCGCTTTATAGCCTTTGCGACCAGCTCGCACGCCTCGTCTTGGCCGATAACGTGCTCCTTGAGGTGCTGCTCCAGCGTACCGATACGCTTGTACTCCGCCTCCTGTATCTTGTTGGCGGGAATTCCGGTCCACAGCTCGATGACCTTGGAAAGATCCTCCATCGTGACCTGCACGTTCTCGGCTTCCTTCTTTATCTTGTCGATGCTGTCGGAGGTCTGCGCGATCTGCATTTTGATCTCCGCCATCTTTTCGTAGTCCTTGTCGCTTGCTTCCGCGAGCTTGCTCTCGTCCACGCGAAGCTCCGCCAGCTTGGATTTCAGCTTTTCGTACTCGGTTATCGCCGGGCTTCCGAGACTTGCGCATGCGCAGGATTCGTCCAGCAGGTCGATAGCCTTGTCAGGCAGGAATCTGTCGTTGATATAGCGTTCCGAAAGCACCGCGCACATACGCGTTATCTCCGGTGAGGCCTTCACCTTGTGGTGCTCCTCGTAGTATCCCTTGATACCCTCAAGCAGCTTCACGGTGTCCTCGATGGACGGCTCGTTGACCGTTACCGGCTGGAAGCGGCGCTCCAGCGCGCTGTCCTTCTCGATGTACTTGCGGTACTCGTTGAACGTGGTCGCGCCTATAACCTGGAGCTCCCCGCGGGAAAGCGCCGGCTTGAACATATTTCCGGCGTTCATGGTTCCCTCGGAATCTCCGGTGCCGACCAGGTTGTGCACCTCGTCGATGAACAGGATAACGTTTCCTGCGTTCTTTACCTCGTCGATAAGGGACTTCACGCGGCTCTCAAACTGACCTCTGAACTGTGTTCCCGCTACCAGCGCGGTGAGGTCGAGCAGGTAAAGCTCCTTGCCCTGGAGCCTGAACGGAACGTCCCCGCTTGCAAGCTTCAGCGCGATACCCTCGGCGATGGCGGTCTTTCCGACGCCGGGTTCGCCGATAAGGCAGGGATTGTTCTTCGTCCTGCGGGAAAGTATCTGGATAACTCTGCCGATTTCCTTGTCCCTGCCGATAATGCGGTCGATTTTGCCGTCCTTTGCGCGGCGGGTGAGGTTTGTGCAGAACGTCTCAAGAGTTCTGCGCTTCTTGTCGGTCTTTTCCTGCTTTTTCTTCGGGGACTTCGCTTTCGCTTCCTCGTTCAGCTTATCCATATCGTCCTTGCTGAGGGCGCCCTCGAACGGCTCGAACATCTTCTTGAAGAACTCCGGCATGGTGTTTGCCCCGCCCTTCTGGAACAGTTCGTCCTTCTTGTCAGGGTCGTCGGAGTCGTCGCCGTCGTCTTCGGAATCATCATCGTCCGGGTCGGAGTCGTGCGGCTTGAATCCGTTCGTGATGTCCTCGAAGCCTATATTCTTGAGCAGCTCCGGATCGGGATTGCCGTTCTCGTCAAACATGGAATCGTAGGCGTTCTCAAAATCCTCCTCGGAAATACCCATCTGCTTGAGGTACTCGTCGACCTGCGGAATCCCCATTTCCTTGGCGCATCTCAGGCACAGACCCTCGTTGCGGCGCTCAGTACCCTGCATCGAGGATATGAACACCACCGCGGGACGCTTCTTGCATCTGGAACACATCATCATAGTTTATACCACCTTTGCATGAAATCGCAGCCTAGCTGCACTTTATGTCAGAAAATTCAGGAATTCAAAGTTGTAGAAATACCTGAAAACGAAAGTCGAATCGATCGCGGTATCGTTGAGCAGCAGGACATTTCCGCCGCTGAGCGTAACGATGAACCGCACGAGAATGCAGATAACGCATATCGAGATAAGTCCGCTGACCGCTCCGCAGACGCCGCCGAGAAGTCCGTTGACGCTGCCGATGACCGGTATCTTGTTGACCACCTTGAGCAGCCGCGCGACTATATCCAGAACGCAGCTAACCACAATGAAGATGATTGCGAAGAAAATTGTTTTCATCACCAGCGTGAACGCCGGACGGAGCATATGGTCGATCACCGCGCTCTTGACCGACGATGAACAGTCGATCATAGTCAGCACAAGCGACCTCACCATTGATATCTCACCGTCGCTGATACCCTGGGAGATATCCTGGAACTGAGCCGGGAACATTCCCCCGATAATGCCGACGTACTCCTGAATGCCGCTTATCATCGGGCTTGCGGCCAGCTTCACTGCGATGACCTGCGCCGTAGCGAGCTTACCAAGCCCGTACGCATTGATATCCGCCATGGTGAACTCAGCCGTTTTGCCGTTCATGTGGGCGTAGTCCTCGCTGCTGCCGAATCCGAACTTGCTGAGGTCTGCGCTTTCAAAGCCGGTGCCGCTGAGGTCTACGTTTGAAAGGTCGAATACGACCTTATCGGTCCCGGAGTAATCCGGAGTTATCTCAGAAACCGGCGTCCCGGAGATCTTCACGCTGTCGAAATCCATACCGGAAAGCCCGCTGAGCGTTATGCTGCTCATATTGTCGTCGAGGGTCTGGCTGACCGCCTCAGTGAGCGGCTTCTCGACCATCGAGGTATACACAAGCTCCGTAAGCGGAGTGCTGAACGTCATCGCGCAGAAGAATCCCACGAACACGGCCGCGATCCCGACCACCGCGCTGACGAATCCGCGCTTTGCCCCGCTGAATATCGCGAACACCAGAACTACCGCGATCAATATATCATAAACTATCGCAAACTGCGATCCCATAAACAGCCTCCTTAATCAAGTCAGATCCACCTTCTGAACGGTGTTGTAGCCAAGCAGATAGGCGCTGCTTCCTATAACAAGCATGTCTGAGTAATCGTCCTGCAGCTCCTTTTCGGAGACTACGTTCAGCCCCTCGTCGAACACTGTCAGAGTGCGCTTGCTGAGGGAATACACGTTCTTTCCTTCCGCGCACACCCTGGTAACGTTCTGAAGTCCTGCCGCAGCGGTCGCTTCCAGCGTATCATCGTAGACCGTCAGGACTTTCCCCCCGGCGCTGTCGCTGAACATCACCGCGTGGAGTTCCCCGCCGGGTATCTGAGAAACGTTCTTGATAAACTCCGTCTGAGCCGAGATATCGCCGGTATCCGCGTCGAGAATGTACGCTCCCCCGGCGGTAACTGCGAACAGCTCCTTACCGGACTGCTCCAGCGAAAACACCATGTGATTCCCGAGGTAGGTCTCCCAGACGCTGCCCTCCGCGTTGTCAAGGTCGAAGCGCAGCAGCCTGTACTCCAGCTCGCCGTTGTCCGCGCCGCAGACCGCCGCGAAAATGCTGCTGTCGTCCTGCGAGAACACCACCCGGTCGATGAGATACAACGGCGAAGCCCAGCGGAATATCTGCTGACCATCCCCGTTGAAAACGAACAGGCAGTTTGAATATTTCGAGGACTTCGTGACCACCGCGCTGCGCTCGCCGTTGCTTACCTGCGCGAAATCTATCGTGTCCTCAGTGGCGGTGCTGAATATCTCCCCGGAACGGTTGTAGAGCTGAAGCTCCCTGCCGTTGCGGTCGTAGATGAGCGCGCGACGGGAGTTGCTCGACAGCGCCGGGGACTGCAGTCCGTGCTGGGCGCTGGTTATCATCGCGCCGTCTGAGTTATAGGTATAGAAGTAGGTATCCGTCAGCAGGCAGAAATTGTCGCCCAGCTCGTCAAGGACATAATCGGTGCTTCCCGGCAGGTCGACCGGAAATCCGCCTTTGCCGACGTCAAGCGCGGCGTCCTTCAGCGGAGCGATAATCTTTCCCCAGTTGAGCGCGATGAACAGAGCGATAAGCCCGAACAGCACAAGTATGGCTATGTTGAGCCTTACCCTTCGGAGCCTCCGCTTTTTTCTGAACTCGTTTATGTCGTTTCTTTTATCCATTCTGTACTTCTGCACCAGCCTTCCCCAAGCTATTATACATCGGTCAATATGTTACACGGTTGAGGTACAGACCCTCCGGCGGGAGCGTCTTGCCTGCAAGGCTGCGGTCTCCGGTCTGGAGTGCCCGCCTTATGTCGTCAGTGGTGAGCTTCCCTTCGTTTATATAGATGAGCGTTCCCGCGCATATCCTCACCATATTGTACAGGAATCCGCTGCCGCTTATCCTCAGCTCGCACACGTCGTCCTCCTTCATTGAAGCCGTGAAGCTGTATATCTCCCTCACGGTGGACTTCATGCGAGCCTTTCCCTCTGCCCGGCAGAACGCCGCGAAATCGTGCTCCCCGACCAGGAGCCGCGCCGCTTCGTTCATCTTATCAAGGTCGAGCGGATAGGGGTAGTGGTACGCAAGGTTCTGCAAAAAAACGTCCCTCTGAACGGTATTCGCGATGAGGTATACATATTCCTTGCTTTTTGTGCAGTATCTCGCGTGGAAGTCCTCCGGGGCGTCCTCGCAGGAGAGCACCGCGATATCCGGCGGAAGCAGCGTGTTCATTCCCTTCACGAAGCCCTCGCAGGGTATCCTGCTGTCAACGTGGACGTTAAAGCAGAACTGCCGCGCGTGCACTCCGGTATCCGTCCGGGAGCAGCCGTAGATCACCGGCGCGGGGATCTTCAGCAGCTTTCCTATGCTGTTCTCGACTACCTCCTGAACGGTCAGGGCGTTGTCCTGCCGCTGGAATCCGTGGTAGGCGGCGCCATTGTAGGCTATGAAAACCTTTAAATTTCGCAAATCCTCACCTCGCTGGGCAGTTACGGCAGAACCGGGAAGCAGTTTATAACGATGACCGCCGCCAGAAGCAGCAGCATACAGCCGATGGCAACGTAGTCCCTCGGAGCCGTGTGCATTACACGAAGCCTCGTACGGCCCTCTCCGCCGTGATAGCAGCGGCATTCCATCGCGGTCGCAAGCTCGTTGGCGCGCTTGAACGCCGAAACGAACAGCGGTATCAGCACCGGTATCAGCGACTTTGCCTTTTTGACAAGTCCGCCGGTGTCCATCTCCGCGCCGCGGGCCTTCTGCGCGGACATTATCTTGTCCGTTTCCTCGACCAGCGTGGGTATGAAACGCAGCGCAATGGTCATCATCATTGAAAGCTCGTGCACCGGGACGTGTATCTTCTTCAGCGGCGAAAGGAGCCGCTCGATGGCGTCGGTGAGCATTATCGGGGAGGTCGTGTAGGTCAGCAGAGACATGCCGACGATAAGCGTGATAACGCGTATCAGCATGAACAGCGCCGTATTGACGCCCTCCGGGTATATCTCGATGAACTCCCACTTGAACAGCGGAGTTTCACCCTTGACGAAAAACAGGTTGAGAATGCCGGTGAAAATCATCAGCGGAAGGATAGGCTTCACGCTTTTCAGGATCATGACGAGCTTTATCCTCGCCAGCATGTAGCACATCACCATGAAGAGCATTCCCAGCAGCAGACCGGTGTAGCTCTGCGCGGTAAACAGAATAACAAGGTACAGTATATCCAGAACGAGCTTTACGCGGCTGTCGAGCCTGTGTATGACCGAATTACCCGGGAAGTACTGCCCTATCGTAATATCCTTTATCATCTTTTGTTCTAGTCCTTACTTATCTTATCAGCGGAAGCAGACGCTCAGCCGCTCTCTGTGTGGTGTAGATGTCATTCCCGATATCCGTGCCGAGGGATTTCAGGATATGGCTCATTCTGGTTATCTGCGGAACGTCGAGGCCTATCTTCGCGAGCTCGTCCGTCCGGGCGAATACCCTGTCCACCGTGTCGTAGCAGAACAGGCGGCTCTTGTTCATTACAAGCACCTTTCCGGCGTACTTCACGATGTCCTCCATCGAGTGGGATACAAGCAGTATCGTCTTGCCGTATTCATCGTGGTATTTCTTTATCTGCGCGAGTATCTTGTCGCGCCCCTTGGGGTCGAGACCCGCCGCCGGCTCGTCGAGGATAAGCACCTCGGGGTCCATCGCGAGGACTCCCGCGAGGGCGGCTCTTCTCTGCTGGCCTCCGGAAAGCTCAAACGGAGACCTGTCCAGCAGGTGGACGATATCCATGCTCTCGGCGGCGCTCCTTACGCGCTTCTGTATCTCCTCTTCGGAAAGACCCATGTTCTTCGGACCGTAGGCGATGTCCTTCGCGACAGTCTCCTCAAAGAGCTGGTGCTCCGAATACTGGAACACAAGCCCAACCTTGAAACGTATGTCGCGTATATTCACGTCCTTGCTCCAGATGTCTGCGCCGTCAACCAGCACGCGCCCGGAGGTCGGCTTCACAAGCCCGTCGAAATGCTGTATCAGCGTGGACTTGCCGCTTCCGGTGTGCCCGATTATCCCGACGAACTCGCCCTGACGTATCTTCAGGTCGACGCTGTTCACCGCGGTCTTTTCAAAAGGGGTGCCGATACTATACTTGTAAGTCACCTTGTCGCATTCCAGCACCACCGGGCGCTTGTCGTCCTCTGCGGCTTCCTTCGCGGGAGGTATCTCCGCGCTCCTGCCCTTTGTGAGGTTGAACAGAGCCTCTGCGCACTCCTGCTCGCCGATTATTTCCGTGGAAATGTCCACGCCCTTCTCGCGAAGCTCCTCGCACAGCTCAGTCACCTGCGGGACGTCCAGCCCGACGGAGCGAAGTTTCTTCACCTGCGAGAATATCTTCTTCGGAACGTCGTCCATGATGATATTGCCGCCGTCCATCACGACCACGCGGTCAGCCTGCGCGGCTTCGTCCATGTAGTGCGTGATGAGGACTACCGTTATTCCCTTTTCGCGGTTGAGCGTGTGGATAGTCTCCATGACCTCCCGCCTGCCCTTGGGGTCGAGCATTGCGGTAGGCTCGTCCATGACGATACAGCGCGGCTGCATTGCGATAACTCCCGCGATGGCAACGCGCTGCTTCTGACCGCCCGAAAGCTGGTGCGGAGCATGCTCACGGTACTCGTACATGTCGACCTGTTTCAGAGCGTCGTCGACGCGCTGACGGATTTCCGGCTGGGGAATTCCCATGTTCTCCGGCGCGAATGCAACGTCCTCCTCGACGATGGTAGCGACCAGCTGGTTATCCGGATTCTGGAACACCATGCCCACCGTCTGGCGGATATCAAACAGCCTGTCCTCGTCGGAGGTATCTATGCCCGCGACCGTGACCCTGCCGGAGGTCGGCGTGAGTATCGCGTTGAAGTGCTTCGCAAGCGTGGATTTTCCGCAGCCGTTGTGTCCCAGCACCGCAAGGAACTGCCCCTCCGGAACGGACAGGGAAACGTCCTTCAGCACCGGATTGCGGCCTACTTCCTTGCCGTCCTCGTCGTAGCTGATGTAATCAAAGCAAAGGTTTTCGACTTCTATAATGTTCAAGTGATTCACCCGTTATCTCAAAAATGTACTATTGCGGTGCTTCCTGCGGGGAGCGGCATACCGGTCTGCTTTACCGGAAGCCCTATCTCCTGGGAATCCACCGTGATATCGAACCGCTTACCGACGGTCATTTGCAGGAGGTAGCTCATAACGCTGGCGGAAAGTCCGGTCGTGTAGCTGTTCAGAAGCACGAACAGCGGCTTGTCCGAAAGGAGCTGCGTACAGCTCTCCATCAGGTCGTAAATGCAGTCCTCAAGCTTCCACATTTCGCCGTTGGTTCCCCTGCCGTAGCTGGGAGGGTCGAGTATAATGCCGTCGTAGCGGTTCCCGCGGCGTATCTCGCGGTTGATGAACTTCTGCGCGTCATCGACTATCCAGCGTATCGGCTTGTCAGAAAGCCCGGAGAGCTTCGCGTTGGTGCGCGCCCAGTCGACCATGCCCTTCACAGCGTCCACATGGCACACGGAGGCTCCCGCCGCAGCGCATGCCAGCGTAGCTCCGCCGGTGTAGGCGAACAGGTTCAGCACGTTTATCGGGCGGTCTGCGCCGCGGATCGCGTTCATGCAGTAATCCCAGTTGACCGCCTGCTCCGGGAACAGCCCGGTGTGCTTGAATCCGGTGGGCTTCACCATGAAGGTGAGTTCCCCGTACTTTATCTGCCAGCTCTCTGGGAGCTTCCTGCGGTAATCCCAGGAGCCTCCGCCGGAGGACGAGCGGTTGTACTTTGCGTGAGCGGTGCGCCATTCCGGAGCCTCGCCGGAGCATTTCCAGATTATCTGCGGGTCGGGGCGGATAAGGGTGACGTCGCCCCAGCGCTCCAGCCGCTCGCCGTCTGATGTGTCGATTAGGCAGTAGTCCTGCCACTTGTCTGAAAGTCTCATTCTTGTGTCCTCTTTATTTTCACTCGGCAGAAGCTCAGATCTTCTCCCACTCAACGCACTCCGGCAGCTTCATTTCCTTCATGAACGCCTCGGCTATCTCGAGTATTTTTTCCTCCGGAACTATCTGCCCGCGGTTCAGCTGATACACCTCGCCGTCGATGTTGACGTCAATAGTTCCGTGGCGGGTCTTGTCGCCGATGGAAACGTACGCCGTGCCGCCCTCGCTCTCGAAATAGTTGATGGAAGCTCCGTCCTCGCAGCAGAGTATCGCCATGCAGGGGTAGGAATCGGTGCCCTCCCCGAGCCATATCTCGCCGCAAGCCGCATTCAGCGCGGTTTTGAGTTCATCTTTATCGTTTGCGGGAAAGTTCCCGTTATTTGCACAAACCAGCATTTTTCCTCCGTCAGGTAAGGCTGCGCTTGACTTCCTCCGCGATGGAGTCCGCCAGCCGCTTCACCATATCCATGTCCTTGCCCTCGACCATAACGCGCACCAGAGGCTCCGTGCCGCTCTCGCGGACGAGGACTCTGCCGCTGTCGCCGAGTTCCTTCTCAGCTGCGGAAATGCAGTCCATTATAGCCGGGACCTTGTTCCACTTGCCCTTGCCGCTCTCGGTGATCTTCACGTTCACCAGGAGCTGCGGGTAATCCTCGATGCCCTCGCAGAGCTGCGCCAGGGACTTCCCGGTCTCGGTCATGACCTTGATGAGCATAGCCGCCGTGAGCTGACCGTCGCCGGTGGTCGCGTGGTCGAGCATGATTATGTGTCCGGACTGCTCGCCGCCGATATTGTAACCGCTGCGCTGCATTTCCTCGAGGACATATCTGTCGCCGACCTTCGCGCAGACAGTTTTCATGCCGTTCTGCTTCATGAAATCGTGGAACCCGAGGTTGCTCATAACGGTAACGACAGCGGCGTCGCCCCTGAGTATCTTCTTTTCCTTCATGCGCTTGGCAAGCACTGCGATGATACGGTCGCCGTCGATGACTCTGCCGTTTTCGTCCACTGCAAGACACCTGTCTGCGTCGCCGTCGAAAGCGAATCCCGCCGCCATGCCGCCGTTCTTAACGTACTCACAGAGCTGACCGATATGTGTGGAGCCGCAGTTGTCGTTGATGTTGGTGCCGTCCGGCTCGTCTGCGATGAACTCGCAGCCGTTCCCGAGGTACGCGAACAGCTTGCGCGCCGTAGCGGCGGAGCTTCCATTCGCGCAGTCGAAGCAGTAGCGCTGGTTCACGCCCGCGTAGTCCCCGGTGCCGGCGCACTCCCTGATGTGCTGAATGTAGTCGGTGCAGGCGCTGCTGAGCCTGGAAATTCTCCCGACCTCGATTCCGTCACGCAGCTTTATCTCGTCCTTGCGGTCGAGGATAAGAGCCTCTATCTCCTCCTCAACGCTGTCCAGGAGCTTGAATCCCTCGGAGGAAAACAGCTTTATGCCGTTGTATTCCACGGTATTATGCGAAGCGGAGATCATAACGCCCGCGTCCGCATTGTACTTTTTCACAAGGTAAGCCACCGCCGGAGTAGGCACAACGCCCAGCAGAAGCGCGTTTGCTCCCAC
Source organism: uncultured Clostridia bacterium (assembly GCA_945923775.1). GTDB lineage: Bacteria > Bacillota > Clostridia > Oscillospirales > Ruminococcaceae > CAG-115. The sequence continues at coordinate 158,758 of CAMELR010000001.1, forward strand.
GGAAGCAAGGCCTGCGGACAGCGCCGCCTCCAGAATTTTAGAGGAAATGCGGGTATCCATGCCAACGATGATATTCGGGTGAGCCTTGCCGCTCTCCTTAGTGAGGACGTAAGCCGCCGCCCTTCCTATCTCCATTGCCCTTTCGCAGGTGAGTTCCGTGACCGCAACGCCGCGCGCGCCGTCCGTGCCGAAAATTCTTCCCATATTATTGCCCCCGTTATGTATATTTAATTAGAGTATGCTCGTATTATCAGAAATCAAGCCGCTGCTGACCATCCTGGAGTATCCCCAGGTGCCTGTAAGCGAGCGCAGTAGCGGTGCGCCCGCGCGGAGTCCTCGCAATGAAGCCTAGCTGCATAAGGAACGGCTCGCAGACCTCCTCCAGCGTCACCGACTCCTCGCCAAGCGCGGAAGCCAGCGTTTCCAGCCCGACGGGACCGCCGTTGTAGCCCTTGATTATCATTTCCAGAAGCCGCCTGTCGAGCCTGTCGAGACCTAACTTGTCGATGTCCTCGCGGCCTAACGCGATATCCGCAAGCTCCTGGGTTATCTTTCCGTCGCCGAGCACCTCCGCATAGTCGCGGACGCGCTTGAGCAGGCGGTTCGCGATACGCGGCGTGCCTCTTGAGCGCTTTGCGATCTCCATCGCGCCGTCCTTTGTGCAGGGTATCGCGAGGATTATCGCGGAGCGCTGCACGATGCTGCAAAGCTCCTCCGGAGTATACAGTTCCAGCCGCTGGATAACGCCGAATCTGTCGCGCAGAGGCGCAGAAAGCTGTCCGGAGCGCGTAGTAGCGCCTATCAGCGTGAATTTCGGCAGGTCGATGCGGATAGACCTCGCAGAGGGACCGTTGCCCATGATTATATCGAGAACATAGTCCTCCATCGCAGGGTAAAGCACTTCCTCAACCTGACGGGAAAGGCGGTGTATCTCATCGATGAAAAGCACGTCGTTGGGCTGGAGGTTGGTCAGCAGAGCCGCCAGGTCCCCCGCCTTCTCGATCGCCGGACCGGAGGTCACGCGGATATTCACGCCCATCTCGTTCGCAATTATGCACGAAAGCGTGGTCTTTCCGAGTCCGGGAGGGCCGTAGAGCAGCACGTGGTCAAGACACTCGCCGCGCTTTTTCGCAGCCTCGATGTAGACCTTCATGTTCTCCTTGACCTTATCCTGACCGATGTACTCGTCAAGTACCTTCGGGCGCAGGGAATACTCGATATCGGTATCTGACTCATTATATTCCGGTTCGACTATTCTGTTACTGCGTTCGGGATTTCCCCCGAGTTCAGACATTTCCAGCATCTGTATCTTCCTTTACTGTTTCCTCAGTTTCTTCTTTTTCAATGTATCTGTAATAATCACGCGGCAGGTCGTTTCCCGTTGCGTTTTCAGCGTGGTTGAACATTCGCAGCGCGGTCATGCGCTTTGAAAGCTCCTCTGGGTCCTTGTAGCCGCAGAGTATCGCCTTGTCGTATGCTTCCTCGGCGTTCTTCTCATCGTCGTGCATTGCGTACCATGTGGCAAGTTCGGCGTAGACCAGCGGGTGGTTTTCCTGGATAGTCACCAATTTCTTGAGGGTCTCGAGAGCGCGCTCATCCTCGCCGCGCAGCGTGTATATCGTTGCCAGGCTGTAGTAGGAGTACCCATAGTTAGGGTCGTACCTGAGCGCCTGTTCAAAGCAGTATTCCGCACTGCTGAGCTTACCCTCGTTGTAATAGGCATGCCCGAGCCGCGACTGCGCGTCCGGATTGTCCGGAGCTATCTCCGCAGCCTTCCGAAGCGCCCACATGAGCTGCCCCTCGTTCTCCTGCGCCTCGTACAGCTTGATGAGCCACTCCACGCAGAATAGCTGATTCTGCCGGTTGTCCGAAATACTCAGGGCGCGCATGAGCTTTTCCTCCGCCTCGGGGTAGCGCCCCTTCGTCAGCATGAGAATTCCCTTGTAAGCGCAGCGGGCGCCCTCGTCGTGCCGTAGTACGCGAAGCCCGTGTTTTCCGAGCGCCTTCACAGCCGCCCTGCGTGCTGCCGCATTTTCCTTCACGAATGAAAAAAGTACGCCCAGTGCAGTGGCCACCGCAACGGATCCGCCCAGTATCAGACCGGATAGACACATCAGCCGGAAACTTCCGTTGCCCTGTGCATATAAGAATCCCAGGAACAGGAAAAACTCTCCCGCCGCAAGTATCATGAATATTTCGCCGGGAATTTTGGACCTATTCAGAGCGCTCACCTCCCCTACGACAGTTCAATAACTCAGCCCAAATGCTTGAGCGCGTATTTTATAAGCTCCTCAACGCTGCTGTCAGGGTCAGCGCCGGTGAGCGCCTCCTGAGCCTGCGGCAGGGCGAATCCAAGAACGCACAGCGCTGTGATAGCTTCCGCAGCCGCGTTGCCGCCGACCGAAGCCGCAGTGACAGGCTCCGTGCCGAAATCGGAAGCGGAGATGTGCTGCTCCTTCGCGACCTTGTCCTTTAGCTCCATGACGATACGCTGCGCTATCTTGTTGCCGATCCCAGGGGAGCGGGTCAGGGTCTTGCTGTCGCCAGTGGTTATGCACAGCGCCAGCTTGGACGGTGTGAGGTCGGAAAGAATCGCCAGCGCCGCCTTGGGACCCACGCCGGAAATCGACGTGAGCTGCCTGAACGCCTGAAGCTCCGCAGTATCAGCGAAGCCGAACAGGTCGATGGCGTCCTCCCGGACGTTGAGCTGCGTGAATAGCTTGACTTCCCCGCTGCTGCCTATTTTTTTCAGCGTGTTCATGGTCGTGCGGCAGGCGTAGCCTACCCCGCCGCATTCAACTACCGCGAGGTTCGGCTCTGTGTGGATAAGTTCGCCGTGTAAGCTGTATATCATGTATTTTACCTCTTGTCACTCTTATGGTATATTTTTCCCATCGCGCCGTCGTTTTCCGCCGCCTTTGCAATGAGCCTCGAAAGCTGCGACCCGCTGGAATGTCCGTGGCATATTGCGAGAGCCACCGCGTCCGCGGTGTCGTCGGGCTTGGGTATCGCGTCCAGATGGAGGATATTCTTCACCATCTCCTGCACCTGGTGCTTCTCAGCCTTGCCGTAGCCTACGACCGCCTGCTTCACCTGCATGGGCGTGTATTCGTAGATCTCGATGTCCCGCTGCACAGCCGTCAGCAGGATTATCCCGCGCGCCTGCGCAACATCGATTCCGGTGGTCTTGTTGTTGGTGAAATAGAGCTTCTCGATGGACATGCAGTCAGGCTTGAACATATCGAGCACGGTGCACATGTCGTCGTAGATCTCCATCAGGCGGCGGTCGAAGCTGGTTCCGGCGGCGGTGGTTATCGCGCCGTAGTTCACCACGGAGAACCGCGTTTTCTCATAGTCGAGAACTCCATACCCAACGATGGCGTAGCCCGGGTCGATACCGATTATCCTCATGTGTAGCTTTCGTTATCGGTGATGTACTCACGCACTCTGAGCGGTATTCCCATGCTGTCCGCAAGCTGCTGGCAGCGGTCGATCTCGTCCTTTGTGATAACGTCGACAACGGTGAACTTCACCTGGACGCCCATATTCTTCATATCCCGGGCGAAATCAAGCATAGCCTGGAACGCCGGCTCGCCGAAGTGCGGTCTTGTGACCTCGTTGTAGCGCTTTGCGTCCGGGGCGTTGAGGCTGATGGAAGCCACGTCGATAAGCCCGCGGAACTGCTCGATATCGAACTTCGGGTGGATCATGCGGACAAGTCCGTTTGTGTTAAGGCGTATCTTCATATCGGAGTGCTCCCGGATATACTGCGCGGTCTTAACGAGCATGTCCGCGCGGACGGTAGGCTCGCCGTAGCCGCAGAATATCGCGTGCGTGCAGCCGGTCTTGTCGAATTTCTCGTATGCCTCCACGATCTCCTCGAAGGAAGGCTCGTGCTCCAGCCACAGGCTGTCGTTGTCCTTCACGGAATCGGAGTTGTTCCGCAGGCAGAACACGCAGTCGCAGGGACAGCCGTTGGTTATATTAATGTACATCTGACCGTCGAATTTGTAAAAAATAGTCATTTAGAAACACCTCTTGAATACAAATATTCATTTTATTATACCACTATATCGGGTATTTGTCAATGAAAATCAGGTGACATTTTGCGGAACAGAAAAAAGGAGCCGTAAAAATTACAGCTCCAGATCCAGAATAAATCGGGCGGAACCCGATACCACAAATCAATCTATTACCTGTCCGTCGGTGGTGATGATATCCACCTTCACCGGGATATCCTTGCCGGAAGCAGCGACTGCGCGGTTTACGGCGTTCTCAATACCTCCGCAGCAGGGTACTTCCATGCGCGCCACCGTAATGCTCCGGATATCGTTGGCGCGGATTATCTCGCCCAGCTTCTCAGCGTAGTCGACGTCGTCCAGCTTGGGGCAGCCGATGAGGGTGACTCTCCCTTTGATGTACCTGCGGTGGAAATCTCCGTAGGCGTAGGCGGTGCAGTCGGCGGCGATAAGCAGGTCGCAGCCCCTGAAATAGGGAGCCTGCACGCCCGCGAGCTTGATCTGAACCGGCCACTGGCTGAGCATGCTCGGAACCTCGCCCTCTGCCGGAGCGGTTCTCGGCTTCATCTGAGCCATTCTCATTCCGGGGCAGCCGGTGAATTTCGGAGCTTCCTGTGCGGGCTTCTTCTGGGACTCAATGTGGCGCTTTACAGCCTCCTCGTCAAACTCGGGAGCCTCGCGCTGAACAAAGCTTATCGCGTTCATCGGACAGGCGGGCAGGCAGTTGCCGAGTCCGTCGCAGAAATCCTCGCGGAGCAGCTTCGCCTTGCCGCCGACTATGCCGATAGCGGCTTCCTTGCAGGCGTTGGCGCAGAGTCCGCAGCCGTTGCACTTCTCTTCATCTATATGTATTATCTGTCTTATCATGTTAATTGCTCCATTTCCTGAATTATTGCGGTTTTTAACCTGTCTATATGATACTATACCATGCCGGAAAAGTCAATAGAAGTTTAAACCACCGCTGGTATCTCTTGTCAAAAGCCGGACCGCGCCGTAACTTTCCAGCCCGGGTTCGTTATAATCAACAAAACACGAGCAGATAATATTTGCAAAACCACTAAAACGAACTAAAAATCAGCGAGTTTCGCCGAAATCGGTGATTTTTTTTCAATCCCGCTTGACAGGCTGTGTAATATGTGTTACAATTACTGTTGTAAATTCTGACGATATTCGCAGACATAACAAAGGAGGACACGAAAAATGGGGGAAATCCATGTTGGTGATAAGGTCGTTGTAAGACTCAAGGAGTATTTCAGCGGCGAGGGCAACATAAGACCTCTGGTACAGGGCGAGGTCAAGTTCGTAAACACCACAGCGAACTTTGCCGTTGTGGACGTAGGCAACTACCGCGTAAGCTACTGGCTCAACGAGATCAGCGAGTTCAACGAGAACGAGTACGAATTCACCAGCCGCAACCGCGTAAAGCGCACTTCCATCTCCACTTCTCCCGAGGAGACCGAGCAGCTTTGATAACCGCGAATAACAAGCACCGGACAGCCTGACTGCCCGGTGTTTTTTCATGCAAAAACCGCTGACAGCCTGACTGCCAGCGGTTAATTATCATGCCCCGAAAAGCTCCTTGGTAAGCCATACGTGCGCGGTATCAAGCGCTTCGTAAAGGCTGTTCATCTCGCCCTTTCTGATCTTTGCAAGATCCTCCGGGGTAGGAGACGTAGGGATCATCTGAACCATGACTTTGGTAGGTATCTCGGCGTCCTTGTATTTCTCGCTCTCGCGGATAGTAAGCTTGGTGACGAACCTGTCGCCCATGCTTCCGTAGTAGATCTCGTTTCCGCTTCTCACCATCGGGAATCCACGGTAGTAAATAAAGTTACTTTCAGCCATTGTAATTACCTCCATATATAAAAGTTTATTTAACACGGTCAGGGAACGCGGCCTGCCGCCGCGCTCCGTTCTGCTGGATCTCCGTTACCAGTTCAACTCGATGTCGCCGCCGTTCAGCAGGGCGTCAAGGTTGCTGAGAAGCCTGTCGGTGTAGACCTGGCGCACCTTGTAAAGCACGTCGCCGTTTACGCGCACAATGCTCTTGCGGTCGTCGGACTTGTAGAACTCCAGCACGTCGCTGCTTCTGCCGTAGGTGTCGTAGTACTCGCTGCGGTAGTCGAACTGCACCTTGATGTAAGGCTCGTAGTCCGCTTCCTCAAAGAACAGCTCCTCGCCCATCGAGGTTATAAGGTGCTGATAGAAGCTCTTGAACCTGGTGTCGTCCAGCGCCTCCCCATTGTAACGGAAAGTATGGTTGTCAGCGTCGCCTTCAATGGTGAATGCGTATTCGCCGTCCGGAGTTGTCACGGTCAGCTTGTCTACCGTATAGATGTACGGCGAGATAGGTCTGCGGGACATGATATCCTGAACGCTGAAGGTGTACCACGGTGCATTCGAGGTGCTGATAGCATAAATAAGTCTGTCGCCCTCGAACATAGCGTAGTACCCGGTCACGGAGGAAAGGCTTCCCTCGTCGGAATCGTCGCTGGACTCCCTTATCTCATTGCCGAGAAGCAGCACACGCGCCTTTCCGCCGTACTTGAAGCTGATGCGGCAGTAGGGGTCGTCAAGACCCGCCGCTGCAAGCTCCTCATCGGTGGGGTCGATATACTGACAGGAAGCCGCGCTGAGCGCGTACAGCCCGTAGCAGATCGTCTGACCGCTGGTCGTGTCGAGCTCCGCAGTGATCGGGGAGGTTATGCGGTGGGAGTTGAACGTGGTCACAACGGAATCCTCGTCCTCCGCCTCCGCAGCAACATCGAACATATATTCGATCTCGACCGGCTCGCTGAGGTCCTTGCGCTCGATGGTAAGGTACTCAAGCTCCTGCGGGTTGTTTGAATCGTAAGCGTCGGTAAGAACCAGGCTCACGAAGTCCTTGATATCATAGAACGCACTGCCGGTGCTGTAGTAGCTGACCTGCATAACGTCGCTGCTGCCCTTAACGCAGCAGTATACATAGTTGGAAGCCGCCGGGTTCCGGATACCAAAGCAGATCTCGTTAGAAGTCCCGTCGTCGAACGTTGCCTTAACGGTGGAGAGCGGCTCTGCAAGCCCGTACTTCTCAAGGTCGGAAGCGCCCTCCTCTACCATCGAGGAAGCGGAAAGCCCCGCCATGCTGCGCACGAACGCGCCAATAGTGGAATCGTTGCGGCTTATGCCGTCAAGCTCCGGACTGGTCCAGTAGTACTGCGTGGTGGTGCTGACGTTGCCGTCGTCGTCCGTGGAGGATACCTCCCTGGAAGCGCGGTCGAACGAGAAGCTGCCGGTCTGGTTGGAGACCTCCAGCTTCAGCACGTTCTCCTGCTCGTAGCTGTTTATAACGACCTTTTCGTCGGCTCCGGAAGAAGCAGAGCTGCCGTCGTCAGCGGACGCAGAGGACTCGGAAGTCCCTGCCTCCCCGGAAACAGCGGAGCCGTCCCCGGAATTGCCGGCGTCCTTCGGACTGGTCATGACCAGCACCAAAAGCACCGCGCCCAGCACGAGGAGTACAGCCGCCGCAATGATAACGGTCTTTGTGGTTTTAGAAAGCTTCGCCATTTATCTGTGCCTCCTGCGCACCCAGATAACTACACCGGCCACGATAACTACTACCGGCACGATGATACACAGAACTACAGCAAGGATATTCGCATTGCCCTGGTTTACCTCAAAGCCGACGTTGCTGAACGACTTTGCCGTGATAGTGATACCCTCGGTCTTGCCGGAGATATAGTTGAACATGTTTATCATGAAGTCCTGGTTGTTGGAGTTCGCATAGCTCATGAACATGCTGCTGCATATCATGTCGGAACCGAACGCCACAACTCTGGTGACTTCCTGAGTATTGCTGTGAACCTTGTACGCTGCAACAGCGTCGTTAAAGGAGCCGGACTCTGCGCCGGACTTGTCGAATTCATCGTCGGAAAGGGTGCTTATCGGGCGGAGGTAAGCTCCGTCGTAGCTCTTTATAAGGACCTTCTGCTCAACGCTGCCCTTTGTTCCGCCCTCCCAGAGCTGCTGAACAGGACGGATATACGCGTCGTAGGTAATAAGGCTGCTGCCGTAAGCGCTGCCGGCGTAGTCGGTATCCTGGATCTGCTGGAGATGTACATACTCCATGTTGCCGTAGGAATACTCGGTGTTGCTCTGGAGCACAAGGCTGTCGCCGATGGATATACCCCACTCCGCGAGGAAGGACGCGAGGTTCTTCATAGAGGAATCCTCGGGGTTCTCCGGCGCGTAGTCAGGCTGGCTGTAGGAAGCGAAGTAGATGAGGCTCTTGCCGAATGCGCCGCCGTTGTCAAGGAACGCGGACAGCTTTGTAAGGCTGTCGTTGTCGTAGTCCATAGAAGGCGCGTACATCACGATGTAGTCGATATCGCTGTAGATCTCAGCCACCTGCTGGAGGTTGATGGTCTCGATATCGTAGCCGTTCTTGCTGAGCAGCGAAGAAAGCGAGCTGCTGTCAGCCTCGCCGAAGCCCTCGGTGAACGCAACGCGCACCGGGTCGGTGTTGGTGACGTACATTATAGCGGAAATAGCCGCCTGCTCCACGTTGCTGCCCTCGATTATCTGGGAAGCGTAGGAGCTGTTGACGTACTGGTTTACGTATTGCTCGATGTAGGTCTCGGGATAGCCGTACTGCGACAGGTTATCGCGGAACGTCGGGCAGGAGAAGTACTCGCCGGGAGTGATTATGCGGTGGCGGTTGGTGTCCTTGGACTCCACCACGATGTAGTTCTCGGAAAGCGTCTCACCGTTGAATCTGGAGGTGAAATCCGGATTCTGGTCTATCTTGAGGTACTGGAGCTTGAAATGCTCGTTCTCCATAGCCATCTTGTTGAGAAGCTCGTTGACGCTCTTATAGAAGGAGCTGCCGCCCTCGAAGCTGGATTCGGTATTCATGACGGAGACGGTAACGTCCTTGTCAAGCCCGGTGAGGTAGTTCGTGGTGGCCTCGTCGAGGGTGTAGATACCCGTGTCGGTGAGGTCGGCGGTGGTATCGATACGGTCGGAGATTATGCTGACGATAACGTTCAGCACTACGACTGCGGCGATGAAAAGCACCGTCAGCACGACTGCCATCGTGCCATGCTTGAGGTTGCGCTTATTGAAGGTGTGCTTGCGCGCGGCGGGGTTTCCGTTCTGTATCTCAGCCTGCTTCTTAGCGGACTTTGCAGTTTCCTCCGGCTTGGTTTCCTCTGCGGGGGAAACGTTTTCAGCGGCAGGCGCAGTCTGCTCCTGCTCGATGTTTTCGTTATTTGATTCGTTCATGTCTGCTCCCCCTTTCTCAGCTCCAGCGGCGGCGTTCAATAACGCGCATCGTCAGGAAGTTGAAAACTACTATCAGGCTCAGGAAGAACAGGATATTCTTCAGGCTGAAAATGCCGGCGGTGAACTCCTGGTACTTATAGAGCACCGCAAGCGCGTTGATGATGTCCTTGAGGAACGTCACCGAAACGAAGTTTGAAATGACATCGAACAGACACAGCAGGATATTGACGCCGATGCTGCCGATAGCCGCGATCATCTGGTTCTCGGTAAGGCTGGAAATGAAGATGCCCACGGAGATAAATACCGCGCCCATCAGCACAATGCCTACGAAGTTACCGAAGAACCCTGCCCAGCCGAACTCAGTACCCGTACCGGAACCGTTGACAGCCGCAGCCAGACCCAGCGCGTAAATGAACATCACAGCCGCGCCGATAAGGAAGATGAAGAACGCCGCGAGGAACTTCCCCGCAACCAGCCCGAACAGGCTCACCGGGGAGGTCAGCGTGAGCTGATCCGTTTTCTGGCGCTTGTCGTCCGCCATGGTCCTCATGGTGAGTATCGGAATGAGAATCATCATTATAAAGAACATCCACAGAAAAACGTACTGCATGTCTGCGGAACCGCTGGAAAGGCAGGTTATCCACAGGAACAGTCCGGAGAATCCGTAGAACACCGCAAGGTAAACATAGCCCAGCGGCGAAGTGAAATAGGAAGCGAACTCGCGCTTCAGAATAGCCGTCATCTTGCCGCACCTCCGTTGTCGATATTGCCGTAGAAATCACCGGTGGTGAGCTTGAGGAAGATCTCCTCAAGGGTAAGCTCGCTGCTTCTCATGAGCAGTATCGGGTAGTTTCTCGCCGCCATGCGCTTGAATACCTCACGGCGAATGTCGCAGCCCTCCTGGGCGTTGAGTTCATACTCGCCGATTGTCTTATCTATAGTGCGGTTGAGGTGTACCTCCACCATCTGGGGGATCTGCTCAAGCAGCGCCTTGACTTCCTTTGTCGGACCCTCGATCTGCACGGTCAGCTTGTGGTCGGCTGAGAGGTTGTGCGAAAGGTTCTCGGCGGTGTCGTTTGCAACCAGCTTTCCCTTGTCGATTACGACTATCTTGTCGCAGACCGCCTGCACCTCAGACAGAATATGCGAGGAAAGAATTACGGTGTGGTTCTTTCCGAGCTTCTTGATGAGCGTGCGTATCTCGATTATCTGCTTCGGGTCAAGACCTACGGTCGGCTCGTCGAGTATCAGCACCTTGGGATTCCCGACCAGCGCCTGAGCCAGACCCACACGCTGCTTGTAGCCCTTTGAAAGGTTGCGGATAACGCGCTTCTGCACGTCGGTGATCTTCACGAGGCGGCATATCTCGTCGAGATGGGAGCGCTTCGGAAGCTTGCACTTTTTCAGGTCGTACACGAAATTGAGGTACTCCATGACGGTCATGTCAAGGTACAGCGGAGGAAGCTCCGGCAGGTAGCCGATGTCCTTCTTTGCACGCACGGGATCCTCCAGAATATCGACGCCGTTGATGAGCGCCTGTCCGCCAGAGGAGGAGAGGTAGCCGGTCAGCATGTTCATCGTGGTGGACTTTCCCGCGCCGTTAGGCCCCAGGAAGCCGAGTATCTCGCTCTCACCGGCAGTGAAGCTGATACCGTCCACGGCTAATTTGCTGCCGTAGCTTTTGCTTAGGTTTTTTACTTCGATCATGTTATGTCCTTTTCCGCATGTTGTTCATACGGCTGATTAGTTAGGGTATATATCCATAGCATACCGGACATATACCCGGTCATATATCAGCTTAACACACTAAAGTGATGAAAGTGTGAATCAGGCATGAATATACAGTTAAAATTGACGCGTCCGGAGCGTTTATCAGCAGATCTCGGCCGTGAGTTTCTCGACAGCCTTGTGCATGCGGTCGAGGGTATCCTGCTTGCCGAGGATCTTCGCAAGCTCCACGCCGCCGCCGGGGGTGACAGCCTTTCCGCTGAGAGCTACGCGCAGCGGGTAGAGGTACAGACCGTTCTTCACGCCGTCTGCCTCGATCTGCTTGAAGAGCGCGTCGTGGATATTTTCGGTGGTGAAATCCTGAATGCCCTCGATAACGGGAATGAGCTTCTTAAGAGCCTCAAGGGAGGTCTGCGGAGTGGTTTTCATCTTCTTGCTGACATACATGTCGATGGAATATTCCGGCATCTGGTCGATGAAGTCAACGCGCTCGGGAATATCGTTGAAAACCTCGGTTCTGGGCTGAAGTCCTGCGCAGAGGAGCGGCATGTCGATATCAGTGCGCTTGCAGGTCTGGCGAATCCACGGCTCTGCGTACTCGATGAACTTCTCAAGCGGCAGGTTGCGGATATAAACAGCGTTTATCGCAGTGAGCTTCAGCGGGTCGAATATCGCCGGGGACTTGGAGATACCGGAAAGGTCGAACGCCTCGATCATCTCGTCCAGTGTGAAGATCTCCTGCTCGCCCTTGGGAGCCCAGCCCAGCAGCAGAATGTAGTTCAGGATAGCTTCGGTGAGGTAGCCCTTTGCGCGGAAATCCTCGAAGGAAGCGTCGCCGTCGCGCTTGGACAGCTTGTGAGTAGCGTCGCGCATGATGTGCTCAACATGAATGTAAACCGGAGGCTCCCAGCCGAACGCGGAGTAGAGCAGATTGTACTTCGGAGCGGAGGAAAGGTACTCGTTGCCTCTTACGACGTGGGTTATGCCCATAGTGTGGTCGTCGACCACGTTTGCGAAGTTGTAGGTCGGCATGCCGTCGGACTTGAGCAGCACCTGGTCGTCCAGGTCGGTGTTCTCGACCGTGATATCGCCGTAGATCTCATCGTGGAACGTGGTGGTACCCTCGTTCGGGATCTTCTGGCGGATAACGCAGGATTCGCCCGCGTCGTGGCGCTTCTTCGCCTCGGCGGGGTCGAGGTCGCGGCAGGGGCAGCGGTTAGCGGAGGCAAGACCGTTCGCGGTATCCTCGCTGCTGTCCTCGCTCTTGGTGCAGAAGCAGTAGTAAGCGTGGCCGCTCTCGACCAGCTTCTCTGCGTATTCCTTGAACATACCCATGCGCTGGCTCTGAATATACGGACCGCAGGGGCCGCCGATATCCGGGCCTTCGTCCCAGTTCAGGCCGCATGTCTTGAGGGTTCTGTATATAACATCAGTTGCGCCCTCAACGTAGCGCCCCTGGTCTGTGTCCTCGATTCGGAGAATGAACTTTCCGTGGTTCTTTCTCGCGATGAGGTAAGTATACAGCGCGGTGCGCAGATTGCCTATATGCATGTACCCAGTAGGGCTGGGCGCAAATCTTGTCCTGACTTCCATTTCTGTATTCCTTTCCTGCCGGTCCCCCGGCGTTTTTGACCGCTTCTGAAACCGGCTTCACAGTTTCAGAGTCGCCTTATTTAAGCGCTTCTTCCTTGTCGCGCGCTATCTGTGCTTTCAGCTCGTCAAGTCCGGCGAACTTGGTCTCCGGACGTATGAAGCGCACCAGTGCGACTGCTATGTCCTGACCGTAAAGGTCGCCGTCAAAGCCGATGATGTAGGTCTCCATCACTGCGCCGGAGCCGTCCCGCCTGTGCTGGACGGTGGGCTTCACGCCGATGTTAGTGACCCCGTGGTACTGCTTCCCCGCCACCTCTACGTAGCTCTTGTAGACTCCGTAGCGCGGGATAATATTCGTGTCCGGGATAACCTGGTTTATCGTCGGGAAATCAATGGTCCGTCCGATCTCGTTTCCCCGGATAACCGGCAGCCTGTACCACAGCTCATAGCCCAGCAGCCGGTTAGCTTCTTCTATTTCTCCCCGGCGTATATGCTCGCGGATACGCGTGGAGCTTATCATCTTGCCGTCAAGGCAGACGTCCTTCACCACCTCGACGCGCATTCCGTACTTCGCGCCGATCTCCCCGAGTCTCTCCGGAGTGCCGCTGCCGCCCTTTCCGAACCGGAAATTGCTTCCGCAGCAGGCGAAGCCCGCGTTCAGCCGGTCGATAAGTATTTTCTTCACGAAGTCCTCGTCGGACAGCGCGCAGACCTCCGCAAAATCCGGCGCGTAGATGTACTTCACGCCGATCTTCTGCATAAGCTCGCACTTGTTCTCGAACGAGATTATATCCTCCGGCCCGCGGAACTTCGGCAGCGTGGTGTCGCAGTTGAACGTGAACACCGCCGGTTTTAGCCCCTCCTGAGCCATCGCCGTGCGTATAACGCCGACATGTCCCAGGTGAAGCCCGTCAAAGTAACCCAGCGCGACGGCGGTCTTTTCCTCCGGGCGCAGGCTGCTGTTAGTTATGTCTATCAAATTAAATCCACCATTCATACCGGATACCCGGTATTTTTATTCCGAGCGGAACTGCTTGATCGAAACCAGTTCCCCTTCAGCATTGATCTTTCCTACTCCGAGGAACTCCCCTCCGGAGGTAACTCTCGCAAGTTCGTCCACGGGAGCGCGCTTCTGGAGCCTTTCAGCGTCCAGGCGTACGCCGTTGAGGTACATTCTTGTCTGCACCTCGTCGAGGGGTATCTCGGGAAGCGGCGCGAACAGCTCCGAAACCGGAAGCAGCCACTTTTCGAGCTGCTCCGGGGAAGCATTCCGCACCTCGTCCAGCTCGTGACACTGCTCCAGTGTGAAGCCGCAGCTTTTCGTCCTGCACAGGCTTGTCATGACCGCGCCGGTGCAGACGCTCTCGCCGATGTCGTTTATCAGCGTGCGGATATAGGTGCCGCCGGAGCAGTCCACGTCGAGCACTCCGTCTGTCCCGTCGAAGCTGACCAGCTCCAGGCGGGATATCGTCGCGGGGCGCGGCTTGCGCTCCACTTCGATTCCGCGGCGCGCCAGGTCGCAGAGCTTCTGCCCGTTGACCTTCAGCGCGGAGTACATCGGAGGCACCTGCATGATGTCGCCCCGGAAATCGTCCAGAGCGAACCTCATCTCGTCCTCGGAAATGCCATTTTCACAGCGCGAGCGGAGCTTCCCCCAGATATCCTGGGTATCCGAAACGAACCCCAGCCGGAACCCAGCCCGGTAGCTCTTGCTGTCGTCCGGAACCAGGTCGACCGCCTTCGTAGCGCCGCCGACGAACACCGGGAGCACCCCGGTAGCCATCGGGTCGAGGGTCCCCCCGTGCCCGATTTTCTTAGTCCCGAAAGCCCTTCTCATGGAAGCCACCACGTCGAAGGAGGTGAACTCCTGGGGCTTGTTTATGCAGATTATTCCGGTCATATCGAGTTACCGAGCGCCTTCGCGCATGCCCATACTATTTTCTTCTCCGCGTCCTCAAGCGTGGTTTCGAACGCGCAGCCTGCGGCTCTTGCATGACCTCCGCCGCCGAACTGCTGAGCGATCGCGGAAACGTCCGCGTTCTCGCTCGAGCGCAGGGAAACCTTGTAGAATCCCGGAGTTTTCTCCTTGATGCAGATACCGATATCCACGCCCTCTATCTGGCGCGGTATCGCGGAAAGCGCGCCGACGTCCTCGCTGTCTATGCCCTCGATGGAGTCGATGAGCGACTGCGTAACATCTATCAAGGCTATCCTGCCGCCCGCGTAGTAGCGTATCTTGCTGAGCGCGAGCTGCTCGAGCTTCAGTCTGCCCTGGCTCTTCATGTCGAACATCGCGTAGTTTATCGGCACGATGTCGGCGCCGAGCTTTATCAGCTCCGCAGCGTAGACATGGGTCTGCGGCGAGGTGTTGCTGTACTTGAAGCAGCCACTGTCCGTCGCGATCCCCGTGTAGAGGCTGTCCGCGATGGAGCTTGTGATCCTTACTTCCTTCATGGAGATGAGCAGCTCGAACATCAGCTCGGCAGCCGCCGCGTACTCCGGAGCAAGCAGCAGCCGCTCGGCGTACTCGGTATTGCTGACGTGGTGATCTATGCAGAGCTGAGTTTTCTCGCCGACCTCGCGCATGCCGTAAAGCAGCTTGGTGTCTGCGACGTCCACGGCTACGATGGTCTCCGGCTCGAACTCCTGCTCCTTCAGTTCGCGGAACATATACCCGAACTTCTTCGGTATCGGGTCGGGGCACGCGGTCTTAGCGAGCTTGCCTATCTGCTGGAGCGCGCCGCAAAGCGCAGTTCCGCAGCCGACCGTATCTCCGTCGGGGCTGCCGTGCATAAGGATAAGGAAGCGGTCGTGCTCACGAAGGAAATTCGCCGCTTCGTTAAGGTCAATTCTCCTCATCAGGCTCCTCCGCTTCTTCGTTCGCCGTATCCTCTACAGGCTTGGGAAGTCCTGCGATTATCTTTTCGATGTGTTCGCTGTACTCAAGGGAATTATCCGGCAGGAATATGAACTCCGGCATTTTTCTCATGCGGATCCTTGCCGCGATCTCTCTCTTGAAGTAGCCGGAAGCGGCGGTCATGCCCTCCACGGCCTTTGCGGTCCTGCCCTCGCCGCCGAGGCACGCGATGTGCACCTTGCAGTAGGAAAGGTCGCTGGTAAGCTCACAGTGAGTTACCGTTACAAAATTCTTTGATACTCTCGGGTCCTTCACGCCGCTCACAGCCGCGGAAAGCTCCCTCTTTATATCCTCGGAAAGTCTTTTTAAGTTGAAATTAGCCATAAAACCTCCCTGTGTGCGGCTCACGCCGCGTCGGAAAACCCCGCCGGGGCGCGGAACGCTCCGCACCCGCAGTCGGCGTTATCAGTCTCTGTATTCTTCCATGGTATACGCCTCGAAGATATCGCCGACCTTGATGTCGGTGAACTTCTCAAGGCTGATACCGCACTCGTAGCCCGCAGCGACTTCCTTGACAGAATCCTTGAAGCGCTGGAGGCCTGCGATCTTGTCGTCGCCGACGATGATACCGTCGCGCACGATACGAACCTGGCCGTTTCTGGTGACCTTGCCGTCGAGGACGTAGGAACCAGCAACGATGCCAACGTTGGTGATCTTGTAGACCTGGCGTACCTCAACTCTGCCGAGGTCGACCTCTCTGAACTTCGGAGCAAGCATGCCCTTCATTGCGGCGGTGATATCCTCGATAGCGTCGTAAATTACGCGGTAAAGGCGGATCTCGATGCCGTCGCGCTTTGCGTTGTCCTGAGCGGACGGGTGAGGTCTTACGTTGAAGCCTACGATGATAGCTCCGGAAGCCGCAGCGAGCATTACGTCGCTCTCGCTTACCGCGCCTACCGCGCCGTGGATAACGCGTACGCGAACTTCCTCGTTGGAGAGCTTCTCGAGGGACTGCTTAACAGCCTCGACGGAGCCCTGTACGTCCGCCTTGACGATGATCGGAAGCTCCTTGACGGTGCCTTCCTCGATGGAGGAGAACAGATTGTCGAGAGTTACCTGGTGGTAAGCTCTGAACTGCTCTTCCTTAGCTTCCTGGCGGCGCTTCTCAACGAGTTCCCTTGCAAGCTTCTCGTCCTCTACGGCGGCGAATGTATCGCCCGCGGAGGGAACGTCCGCGAGACCCATGATCTCAACAGGAACGGACGGGCCAGCTTCCTTGACGGTTCTGCCCTTGTCGTCGCGCATTACGCGGACTCTTCCGACGGACATACCCGCGATGAGCACGTCGCCTGCGTGGAGAGTACCGTTCTGAACCAGCACGGTAGCGATAGGACCTCTGCCCTTATCCAGACGAGCCTCGATGACTGCGCCGGTGGCGAGTCTGTCGGGGTTAGCCTTGAGTTCGAGCACGTCTGCGGTCAGGCAAACCATCTCGAGCAGGGTGTTGATGCCCTCGCCAGTCTTAGCGGAAACAGGAACGCAGATAACGTCGCCGCCCCACTCCTCGCAAACGAGGTCGTACTTGGTGAGCTCTTCCTTGATCTTGTCGGGGTTTGCGCCTTCCTTATCCATCTTGTTGATTGCAACGATGATGGAAACTCCGGCTGCCTTCGCGTGGTTGATAGCCTCAACGGTCTGCGGCATGATACCGTCGTCCGCTGCAACTACCAGTATAGCGATATCGGTAACGCTCGCACCGCGCGCTCTCATGGAGGTGAACGCCTCGTGACCCGGGGTATCCAGGAATGTGATATCGCGGTCGTTTATGTGCACTCTGTACGCACCGATGTGCTGTGTGATACCGCCTGCCTCTGTGGTGGTAACGCTTGCGTGTCTGATATAGTCGAGCAGCGAGGTCTTGCCGTGGTCAACGTGACCCATTACAACAACGACCGGATCACGCGGCTGGAGGCTCTCGGGATCGTCGGGAGTATCCTCGAACAGTCTCTCCTCGATGGTAACGACAACTTCCTTCTCGACCTTTGCGCCGAGTTCCTCGGCAACGAGGGAAGCGGTATCGAAGTCGATGGTTTCGTTGAGGTTAGCCATAACGCCGAGGTTGAACAGCTTCTTGATGACCTCGGTAGCTGTTACCTTCAGGCGGGAAGCCAGCTCGGAAACAACGATCTCGTCCGGGATCTGCACCTTGAGCTGCTGCTTTCTTGCGCGCTCAAGCTCCAGGCGCTTGAGCTTCTGAGCCTCGGTCTCGCGCTTGCTGTTGTAGGGCTTGCCCTTCTGCTGGGACTTCTGCTGTATCTTCTGCTTGCGCTGGAAGCTCTCGTTGCTCATGCGGGAAGCGGGAGCGATGGTCTCGTAGCGCTCGTTGTACTTGTCAAGCTCAACATAGCTGCCGCGGGTGTCGACCATCTTTGTGACCTGCTCGCCGCGCTGAACAGCTTCGCCCTTCTGCTTCTGCATGGGCGGAGTATTAACCTTGATCTTGGAGGAGTCGATAGCTGGCTTCTTGATGTTCTGCTTTGCAGAATCAGCCAGCGGGTTAACGGCTTCCTTGCGGACCTCGCCGCGGTTGTCGCGGTTGAAGCCGCCGTTTCTGTTATTGTTGAATCCGGGGCGGTCGCCGTTGCGGTTGTTATTGAATGCCGGACGGTCGCCGTTCCTGTTGCCGTTGAACGCGGGACGGTCGCCGTTTCTGTTATTGTTGAATGCCGGACGGTCGCCGTTGTTATTGTCGCGGTTAAATCCGGGACGATCACCGCGGTTGTTGTTGAACTGCGGTCTGTCGCCGTTATTATTGTCGCGGTTAAATCCGGGGCGGTCGCCATTGCGGTTATTGTTGAACGGTCTGTCGCCGCGGTTGTTATTGAACTGCTGGCGGTCGCCGTTGGCTCTGGGAGCGGGTCTGTCCTGACGCTCCTGCTGAGCGGGCTTCTGCTCGGGCTTGGACTCCGCCTTTGCTTCCGGCTTCGGCTCGGACTTTGCCTCGGGCTTTTCTTCCGGCTTGGGTTCGGGCTTTGCTTCTGCCTTGACCTCCGGCTTTGCCTCGGGCTTGGGCTCTGCCTTTGCTTCGGGCTTAGGCTCGGGCTTCGCCTCGACCTTTGCTTCAGCCTTGGGAGCAGCCTTTGCTTCCGGCTTGGTCTCGGACTTTACTTCGGGCTTTGCCTCTGCCTTTGCTTCAGCCTTAGGCTCCTCTGCGGGAGCTTCTTCCTTCTTTGCGGCAGGCTTCTTTCTTGCGGCAGGCTTCTTCTCCTCCGCCTTTGGCTTCTCGGTTTTCTTGTCAGCGGTAGCCTTGAAATATTCGTCAAAGTCCTTGACTTCGCCCTTCTTCGAGAACACCTCGAGAACGTAGCTAACCTCCTGATCCGTAAGGGAGGTCTGCGCCTTCTTAGTTCCCTCGAACGCACCCTCGAGCAGCTCAATGACTGCGCTGCGGTCTGCGCCGATATCAGCCGCTATATCCTGTACACGATACTTTTTGTTATTTGGCAATGTAACTTTCCTCCATACTATTCACTTATATGTCTTGTGATAGAGCCGTAAAGACCCGCGTCGAGCACCAGAAAGATACCCGTGCGCTTTCCGACAGCTTCCTTTGCGTCGTCCATCGTAAAATCTCCGTGGACGACCGGTGTGCCGCGCTTCTCTGCATGAAAGCAGATCTCCTTTTCTGTTTTCGGCGACACGTCCGAAGCCAGAATAATGCCCGCTGCCTTTGACTTAGGCGCATTCATTTCCTGCACAGCCGCGTCAAAGCCCATAACGAGCTTTCCGGCACGGCGGCAAAGGCAGATCGTCGAAAGTTCCTTATTTATCCGAGGTCAGCTCCTTTTCGAGAATTTCATATATATCATCGGGAATAGCGCATTTCAGACCGCGTTCCAGCTTTCTGCCCTTCCGTGCCAGCTCAAGGCATTCCCTGCTCCGGCAGAGGTACGCGCCGCGTCCCGGTTTCTTTCCGGTGAGGTCTACGGAGAGCTCGCCCTCCTTGCTGCGGACTATCCTCACCGCGCCTTTTTTTCCTATCATTTCACCGCAGCCTATGCACTTACGCATCGGAACGTGCTTTTCCTGCATGGCGGCTCCTTATTCCTCAGTTGAGGACTCGGTGGCTGCCGCTTCCTCTGCGGGAGCCTCAGCCTGTGCGGGAGCTTCCTCGGCGGGTGCCTCTGCAGGCTCCTCGGGAACATACTCGGTCACGATGAGGTCCTCGGGAGTTACCTTGCTCTCAGCCTTGATGTCGATTTTGCAGTTAGTGAGCTTTGCAGCCAGCAGCGCGTTCTGACCCTTGTTGCCGATCGCGAGGGAGAGCTGATTATCAGGAACGATAGCCTTGCACTCCTTCTTCTTGGGGTCGGGGTTGGTAATTACCACGCGGAGTACCTCAGCGGGCTTGAGCGCCTGCTTGATGAACTCCTCGAGATCCTCGCTCCACAGAACAACGTCGACCTTCTCGCCCTTGAGCTCCTTGGTAACGGCGTTGATACGGGACTTCTGGGTACCTATGCACGCGCCCACTGCGTCAACGTTGGGGTCGTTGCTGATGACCGCGATCTTGGAGCGCGAACCAGCCGCACGGCTGACAGCCTTGATCTCAACGGTTCCGTCGTAGATCTCGGGGCACTCAAGCTCGAACAGGCGCTTGATGAGGCCTCTGTCGGTTCTGGTGATGCGGAGGCTCTGCTTCTTCGCGCCTTCCTTATATTCTTTGGAAACGCCGGTGATATATACCTTGATGATATCGCCGACATGAAGCACCTCGCCGGGGATCTGGTCTGCTCTCATCAGCAGTACTTCGTTGTGGTTGATCTCAATGGTCGCATGACCAGTCTTGGGTTCGATCTTTGTAACGAGCGCGGATACTGCCTCGTTCTCATACTCGCCCCACATCTCGCTGAGCTGCTGACGCTCGATATCGCGGAATCCCTGCTTGATGAGGTCCTTCGCGTTCTTTGCTGCGATACGCTTGAACTCGTGCGGGTCGATCGGAACGCGGATCTTGTCGCCCACCTGCGCCGCCGGGTTGAGCTTGCGTGCTTCCTCGAGAACTATCTCGATCTCCGGCTCATACAGGGTGTCGACCACCTCGATGACTTCCTTAAGTACGCTCACGTTGAAGATCTTCCTGTCGAAATCTATGTTGACGAACACGCACTCGCTGTCCTTGTCCTCAACGTGCATGCTGGTCTTGAGGCTCTTTTCGATAGCGCTCTTGATCTTCTCAGCGAACACGTCCTTGTCGATACCCTTTTCAGCAGCGTAAGCGGCAAGCGCGTCAAAAAATTCAGTGATGTCGTTCTGGGGCTGCTGTACTTTCTTCTTAGCCATTTTCCGTTAATTCCTCCATTAAAATATTAAGCCGCGGTCACTCATCGCCATCTAGCAGTTCATGATCGTCAAAATCGTCGTAGTTCATTGCCGAGATATCGGCGGCGGGAAGCGAGATCTCCCCGAAATCGCCGGTCAGCGTGATCTTTTCGCCGTCGTATCCCGAAAGCACGCACTTGAAGTCCTTGGACGGCGCGCCATCGCACAGCTTGTAGGTCTTGACCCTCACCTTTTTTCCTATCGACTGCTCAAGCTGGGCAAGCCTTCTCACGGAACGCTCAAGCCCCGCGGAGCCTATCTCCAGATAGTCGATCTTGTCGATGAAATACTGCTCGTCGATGATGGAGTTTATCTCCCCGTCGATGGATTCGCAGTCGTCGATGGAAACGCCGTGCGGCTTGTCGATGAAGATACGCAGATACCATTTTGCGCCCTCCTTCGCGAACCAGACGTCCCACAGCGAGAAACCATGGCCCTCGACTATCGGTCTTACCGCGGCCTCAGCCGCAGCCTCGATAGTGCTGAACCCCTTTGCAAGTGCCATTAAGCCAGCTCCTTTCAGAATATGCAGCAGGACAGGCAAAAACCGCCTGCCCCCGATTAAAACTTAAAGACTGGAGCGGAACCCCAGTCTTTAGTCTAATCTATCTTGTATTATTATACCACGTTTATTTCAGAAAATCAATAGGTTTTTTGAAAAAACAGCGTAAAAATCCCGTTTTTAACCGCCCAGCACCATGAAGCCAAAAAAGAAAACCTTCTTAGAGGTTTCACAGAAACATCTATTGACAATCATTCAAACAAGTGATATAATATGATCAAGGAGGAATGAACAATGGAAACAACAGAAATTCTTACGAAGCTTCTTATCCAAATTAATGATCTGTCGATTCTAATGAACAATCTGACGGGACGAGTTACAGCGCTTGAAAAGCAGATCGATGAGCTGAAAAAGGAAGCGCGTACGATACCCCAAAGCAATACTAGTTCAGCAGAGCCCATGCTCGCAAACTACAAGGTTAATCGCATGCGCCAGGCAAAGGACTCACAGCAGTATTTATTTAACGGAATGCCATACGGAAAAGGTCGTCTTGTTCTTGAAGTAGTTCGAAAGTACGCTGCTGATAACCCCGCCACAACTGCTGATGAACTCGAAATCATTTTTGACGGTTCTATTCAGGGTTCGATCGGCGTAGTCAGAAAGCTCAACGAACTTTCAAGATTTTCTTCTGATCCTCAAAATAGATTCTTTCTAAACCAAGATGATATTATTCAAACCGCAACAGACGAATGCGCTGTCTGCAATCAGTGGAGCGTATACAATATCGACAAATTCATCGACCGTGCAAGAGAACTTGGTTTCACTATAGAAAAAATATAACTTCTTTTTTATATGGATACAGTTCAATTTGCCAGTATCGACTTGACAAATATACGGAAACGTGCTATAATCAAACCAATGAATACGAAAAGCTGTGACAAGAAACAGTAGGCACATCGGATTTTCAGAGAGACGGCGGCAGGTGCGAGCCGTTATTGAAGATATGCCGAACCCGTCTTAGAGCTGCGCCCGGAACCCGCGAGAGCGGAAGTAAGCGGCGCCGGTGCTCACCGTTACATGAGAAAGCGTTGCAGACGCTGAGCGCGGGGTCTCCCCGAATCCAGGTGGTAACACGGACTTTGTACAGTTCGCCCTGAGCCTTTTTAGGTTCAGGGCTTTTTGTATTCTCTGAGAAATTTCGAAACAAGACGAAAGGAAGAAAACACATGAAACTTGAAAAGTTAGTAGGCGACCGCTTCAAGCAGCGCCCCTCCGACTGCAATATCGACAGCCACGCGCTGATGATACGCGGCGGCTACATGAAGTACGTTGCGAACGGCATTTTCTCCAGCTACATGCCCTTAAAGCGCATAACCCGCAAGATAGAGCAGATAATCCGCGAGGAAATGGACGCTATCGACGGCCAGGAGGTATCCTTCCCTGTTGTAATGCCTGCGACCCTCTGGCAGGAGTCCGGCAGATACGAGAGCATCGGCAGCGAGCTTCTCCGCTTCACCGACCGCAACAAGGCGCAGATGGTCCTCGGCATGACCCACGAGGAGGCCGCCGTGCAGCTCGTGCGCGAGTATGCGAACAGCTACTCCAAGTATCCGTTCATGATCTACCAGATACAGACCAAGTTCCGCGACGAGGCGCGTCCCCGCGGCGGACTTATCCGCGTGCGCGAGTTCACTATGAAGGACGCGTATTCCTTCCACACCTCCCAGGAGGATCTCGAGGAATACTACATGCGCTGCCACAAGGCGTATGAGCGTATCTACGCCCGCGCCGGCATTCCCGAGGTAATTTCCGTAAAGTCCGATTCCGGCATGATGGGCGGAAGCATCTCCCACGAGTTCATGCTGCTCACTCCTATCGGCGAGGACTCCATCGCGATATGCAAGGACTGCGGATTCCGCGCTAACATGGAAGCGGCCGAGTCCATAATCGAGAACACCCGCGACGCCGAGAGCCAGCCCCTCACCGAGGTACACACCCCGAATATCCACACCATCGAGGATATCTGCGAGTTCCTGCACACCCCACAGGACAAGAGCTGCAAGGCGGTAGTATACCAGCGCAACCACGACGACAGCTACGTTGTAGTATTTATCCGCGGCGACCTCGACATCAACGAGACAAAGCTCACAAACTTCCTCGGCTGCGATATCCACCCGGCTGTTATCACTCCTGAGTGCGGACTCAACGCGGGTTACATCGGGCCGTTAGGTCTCCCCGAGGGCATGACCGTGCTGTTTGACCGCTCCCTCCAGAACACGAACAACCTCTCCTGCGGCGCAAACAAGGAGGAGTACCACTACACCGGTCTCGACATCGACCGCGACTGCAAGAATGTCGAGTACCACGACTTCGCGAAGATCATCGAAGGCGGTATCTGCCCGAGCTGCGGCAAGAGGCACATCACCATCTCCCGCGGCATCGAGGTCGGCAACATATTCCAGCTCGGAACCAAGTACACCAAGAGCATGGGCATGACCTACCTTGACAAGGACGGCAACACTCAGACACCTATCATGGGCTGCTATGGTATCGGCGTAGGCAGACTTGCCGCTTCCGTATGCGAGGCTCATCACGATGATTACGGTCCCATCTGGCCGATGGCGATTGCTCCGTGGCAGGTACACATCTGCGCAGTACGCGCCGACGATGCCGAGGTCAAGGAGAAGGCGGACGCACTCTACGAGGAGCTTCAGAAGCGCGGCGTAGAGGTGATCTACGACGACCGTGCAGTAAGCGCAGGCGTAATGTTCTCCGACGCCGACCTGCTGGGAATCCCGCTCCGCGTTATCGTAAGCCCGAGAAACCTCAAGGACGGCGTAATCGAGATCTCCGCAAGAGACAAGAGCTTCAGCGAGAAGCTGAACCCCGCCGACGTTGCAGACAGGATCCAGGAAAAGATCGCTGAAATGATGCAGTTCGACGTTGAATAAGCAAGATCCCCCGGGGCGCCGCTCCGGGGGATTTTTACAGCGAAAACCGGGACAGCAGACCTGCCCCGGTGAGACCGTCGAAAAAGTCACTAAAGTGACTTTTCCGCCGAACATCCGCGCCGCGCGCACGGTTTGTCGGCAAAGCCGACAAACCGCACACTTGCGCGGATAGAAGTGTTTTTTGCCCCGGGAAACCCGTGGCAAAAAACGGATTTCAAATGCCTGCTTCGCAGGCAGAATTGACTTTTTCGACAAACTGACCGGGACAGCAGACCTGCCCCGGTTTGTTTATTTGTTGACCTCAACAAGCATTTTGTCGAATTCTTCCTGGGTTATCGGCTTGGAGTAGAAGAACCCCTGTGCCGAATCGCAGCCGCAGTCGCTCAGGAACGAAGCCTGCTCCGGAGTTTCCACGCCCTCCGCGATAATATCGAGGCCGATATCACGCGACATCGAGATCGTGTGCGAGATTATCTTACGTCCACGGCTGGACTCCATGAATTCTGAAAGGAACCCGCGGTCTATCTTAAGTACGTCGAACTGCGTCTTTTGCAGCATGTTCAGCGATGAATACCCGGAGCCGAAATCGTCCATCAGCATGGTGAATCCCGCGTCCTTCATCTTCTGAACTACGTCGGAAACTCCCTCGGCGTCGGTGGTTTCGGTTATTTCAAGCTCCAGCAGCTTTATCGGGATATCGTACTTGTTCACGAGGTGCAGCATTTCGCTGACCACGTCGAAGGTGTGTATGTACTCCCGGGAGATGTTCACCGATATCGGAACCGGCTCTATTCCCTTGTCTATCCAATCGCGGATTTTCCTGCACGCGCTCTCCCAGATTATCTGGTCGAGTTTCAGTATGAATCCGTTCTCCTCGAACACCGGAACGAAATCCGCCGGAGATATCATGCCCTTTTCCGGGTGGATCCACCTTGCCAGCGCCTCCGCACCGATTATCCGCTTGGTGGAAATGCTGAACTTCGGCTGTAGGTACATCACGAACTGACCGTCAAGCAGTGCGTTCATCATGTCGTCCTCGATGGACTGCTTCTTGTGAAGCTCGCTCTTCATTCTTCCGTTGAAGAAGCCTATGTTGTTCAGAGCGTTCCCCTTTATCGACTGGCGCGCCAGCGCGGCGTTGTCACCGTGCCTGCGTGTATGCAGCGACCTGTCCTCGACTATCGCAACGCCGAAAATCAGCCTGTACTCCATGTTCTGGAATCCGGTAAGCATGCTTTCAAGCCGATGTATAAAATCAAGCAGGTCAGAGTCGCTTGAGAATGTAGTCACCACCATGAAAACATCTGCGTTCAGCCGGGCGAAGGGCTGTTCCTCGCTGCAAATCAGTCCCAGCGTGCTGTACAGGAATTCAAGAAGCTCGTCTCCGGCTTCAACGCCGTATTTTTCGTTGATAAGCTTGAACCGCTCCACATCGAACTGGATAAACGCTATCTCCTCGTCGGGGTGGCGCTTTATCATCTCCGCAGCTTCGTCGCTGAAAATGCGCGGGTCGCGGTCTGACGAAAAGCCGCTCAGCACGCGCCGGTCAAAAAGCTCGCGGTTTGTATAGGGTCTGACGGTGCCGTGTACGGCGATTATCCTGCCGCCGTCGTCCTTCAGGAAATGCGCGTAGAACCCGCACAGCCGGAATTCTCCGTCCGCTGACAGCTTCATGCGAATATCGGCGCTGAGGCTCATTCTGTCGCTCCCGGAGATCGTCCCTTCCTCTATACACGAGGAAAAGATATTGAAGGAAGGCAGGGACTGCGGGTCGATCAGGCCGCTTTCGCGAAGATAATCCAGCGGGTCGCCCGAGACGTCTGCAAATATTCCGGAACCAGCGGAAACGACAGTCCCCGCTGCGCAGTCCCAGAGGAAATGCGCGGAATTCTTGTCACGATCCAGCATTTCATAAAAGAGCTTCATGTCCTTTTCTGTGATATCACTCATTGCCCCACCGCCTTTCCTTGGTTTGTTTTATTAACTCTTATACAATTATACCACACACGCTCGTATTTTTCAATAGTTTTTGATAAAAATGCAATAGACAGATTAAATTCTGTGTCAAATAATATCGAATTTCATTCCATTCTTATACTTTTATAATAATCCAGTGCAGAAAAACTGCGCTCCGTGCGGGCGAGGAAGTAGTTTTCGGTAACGATGCCGAGCAGCTTTGCGGACTCCGGCGAAACGCTGAACCGGAACGCCTGGTCGAGCCTTGCGTAAACGATATTCTGCATAGCCCCGAGGATCTCCCGGGTAAGCACGAAGTAACGCCCACTGTATTCTCTGTCGAAGCAGTCTCCGCAGATGAGTTCGCCGCTGTCCGGCAGGAAGAACATCTCGTCATGCTCGCCGCAGCCGCAGTTGCAGCAGCCGCGCAGGTCCGGGAAGTACCCCAGCATGCAGGAAAACCGCAGCTCGAACGCCGCCTTTACGCATGCGAGCCGAGCCGTATCCTGCGCCATTTCAGCCTCGTAAAGCGATATCGCAAAGAACCTCACCAGGCTGTCAGAACCCTCCGCCGCCTGCTCCTGCGGGGTGCAGAACTTCACCGCCTGAGCGAAGTAGGAGCCGAGCGCGAGTTTCTCGATGTCGCTTCCCAGCTCGTGGAAGCTCCGCTTAGGCTTCGCGGAGTTCACCGAGTACCGCTGCTTAGTTTTATTAAGGCAGAAAGTGGCATAGGAAAACAGCCCGCATGACCCTAAAAGCGAGCTGTTGATCTTCTTCACACCGTGGGCGGTCGCCTCGATTATGCCCTGCTCGTCGGTGAGGATATCAATGAAGCAGTTGCTTTCGCCGATATCCCGCCGCCCGACGACTATACCGTCATAGGTAAAAAGCAAATCCGTACCTCCAGTTTAGTCCTCGTCGTACATTCCAAGGTCGGAGATAACGCGTTCGCGGTTTCTCCAGTCCTCCTTGACCTTCACGAAGCATTGCAGGTTGACCTTAGCCTGAAGCAGGTCCTCCATATCCTCGCGCGCCATGGTGCCTATCTGCTTGAGGCGCTCTCCGCCCTTGCCGATGATCATTCCCTTGTGGCTTTCCTTCTCGCAGATGATCACGACGCTGATGTCGATTATCTCGGTGTCGCCCTTCATGCGGGTCTTGAATTTCTCGACGTCAACTGCAACGCCGTGGGGTATCTCCTCCTGCATGACGCGGAGTATCTTCTCGCGGACTATCTCGGAGCACATGAAGCGCTCGGTGCGGTCGGTGGCGATGTCGTCCGGGAAGAAGTGCTCTCCCTCGACTGCGAAGCGCTCCAGCACCGGCATTATCTGATCGGTGTTTATGCGGTTCTTGACGGATATCGGGATTATCTCCTCAAAGTCGTAAAGCTCGGAATACTGCTGGATTATCTTGAGTATCTCGCTCTTGTCCTTCAGCAGGTCGACCTTATTGAGAAGCAGCACCACAGCAGTCCCGTGGGAAGCGAAGCTGCGTATCAGATCCTGCTCGATGGAGGATATTTTCTTTGTTACGTCCGCCATGAGGATAGCGCAGTCCACGTCGTCAACGCTCTGCCGTATAGACTTCACCATGTGCTCGGAGAGCTTGGTCTTGGGCTTGTGCATACCCGGCGTATCCATGAAAACGTACTGCGTATCGCCCTTGGTGAGCACGCCGTTTATGCGGTTTCGCGTAGTCTGTGGCTTCTCGCTGACTATGGATATCTTCTCGCCGACCAGCAGGTTGGTGAGAGAGGATTTTCCGGCGTTTGCGCGCCCGGTTATTGCAATGAATGCGTTTTTTGTCATGATTTCGTTCCTTTGTATTCTAATCGGATTTCCACATAGATTATCGGCATATCTTCGGAAAACTCACTTCCTATTTCTTTGCACAAATGCTCAAAGATTTTCCGATTTCTATTTGTCCATTCTTCAACGGTTTTATCCTCACCCAATTTCAGAACTTGTTCGGGAGTTATCTCGTTAAAACGTATTATTTGAGACCCTGTGACCTTTACAACACACCGAGGAATTTTGTCATAATCAGTTACTGCAAAATAAGTGCCTTTTTTCGGAAGCGAGTCCATGGTGACGGTTCTCTCGCAGCAACTTACAAATGCTCTTTTTTTGCCGCGCAGCAAAAGCTTTATAAGCTTTGATGAAGATTCCTCATCACGACAGAACATAGCCTCTTTATACCTGACGCTTCTGTCCAGCCCTTTGGAAGCAAGGAACTCATTCCAATAATTCTTTTGCAGCTCATCAATGTATTTCTTGTGCATATCCGGGCGCTTTCTTGCAGTAACCCGAAGCGCTTCACGGTTCTGCCAATCGGTGACGGTGCGGTGGTCTCCCGTGAGGAGCACCTCCGGGACTCTGCGCCCGTGCCATTCCTCCGGGCGGGTGTACTGCGGAAACTCCAGCAGTCCGTTGTAGTGGCTCTCGATGCTGTAGGCGTCCTCATTCGGGAGCACCCCGGGCTGGAGCCTCGCCACAGCGTCCGCGACTATCAGCGCGGGAAGCTCACCGCCGGTCAGCACGTAATTCCCGACCGACAGCTCCTCGGCCTCCAGCTCGTCA
This sequence comes from uncultured Clostridia bacterium, assembly GCA_945923775.1. Lineage (GTDB taxonomy): Bacteria > Bacillota > Clostridia > Oscillospirales > Ruminococcaceae > CAG-115. Next base: position 187,590 of record CAMELR010000001.1, read on the forward strand.
AGCACGCGCTGATCTATGCCCTCGTAGTGGCCGCACAGCAGGATAAGCCACGGCTCCTGCGCGAGTTCCTTCACCTTCTGCTGGGTAAGCACCTCGCCCTGCGGGGACATGTAGATTATCCGGGGCTTGCCCTCGCCCTGGGACTTTATCGCGGAAATGCAGTCGTAAACCGGCTGAGCCTGCATGAGCATTCCGGTGCCTCCGCCGTAGGGCTTGTCGTCCACGCGGCGGTGCTTGTTCTCGGTGTATTTCCGGATATCGTGGGTGTGCACCTCGATGAATCCGTTCTTTATTCCCCTGCCGACTATGCTCTCGTTAAGCACGCTGTCGCACATTTGAGTGAACAGCGTTGCAATGTCGATCCTCATTCGCCGTCCCCGTCTCCGTCAACAGCGTCCTCAAACAGCCCCGGGAGCGGTCTGATTATCATCTCGCCCGCGTCGATGTCGGTCTTGAGCACGACCTCGTCGATACACGGGAACATAAGCTCCGTGCCGTCCTCCCTGCGAATGGAGTACACGTCGCTCGCGCCGTTCTGGTAAACGTCGGTGATCTTGCCGTAGACAACGCCGGAATCCGCGTCCTTGACGGTCAGCCCGATTATATCCTGAATGAAGTACAGCCCCTCTTCAAGCTCCGCGTCCTCGCGGTCGAGGTACAGAACCTTTCCGATGAGCGGCTGAGCCTGCTCTATCTTGTCGATGCCGGCGAACTTCATCACGACTACGTTCTTGTGCGGGAACGCCCTGGTTATCTCCATGGGAGTCTTTCCCTTGTCGAGGTAGAGCGTGTCGAAATCGCACAGCACCTCGGCGCTGTCGCAGTAGTACTGCACCCGGACTTCCCCGCGTATTCCCTGGGTCGCAACTATTTTTCCTATCTCAAGAAACTGTTTTCTCATGTCGTTTCCTCTTACAGACCTATCTTGATGATCTCGTCGAATCCCTGCTGCTTTGCCTTTGAGTAAGCCTTATCAGCCTTCTTGCGGTTGGCTGCGGCGATGAGCGTAACGTCGCTCTCAGCCTGGAGCTCGTCGGACTTCGCGATAGCCTCCAGGATCGCCTCCGGGCTGTGGAGTATCGCGACCTTCCTGCGGCTGCCTGCGAGCTGGATATTGTTCTCGGTGACGATGGAGAAAATGCGCTCAAATCCGATGGAGAAGCCGACTGCGGGGACAGTGTCACCGGTGAATCTGCCGATGAGGTTATCGTAGCGTCCGCCGCCTGCGACGGTTCCGCCGAACTGCTTGCTTGCGACCTCGAAAACGGTGCCGGTGTAGTAGCCCTGACCCCTTACAAGTGACGGGTCGAACTCAACAGTGTAGCTGTCAGAGAGCTTGTCGGCAGTCTCAATGATGGTGCGTAGCTGCTCGAGCGTTTCCTTGGCGTCCTCTGAGCAGTACTGCGCCATGTCGTCGAGGGTGAGCTTTCCCTTTGCGAGAAGCCCGGACAGGCTGTTGACCGCTTCCTCGGGCATGCCCTTTTCGCGGAGTTCTGCGGCTACGCCGTCGGCGCCTATCTTGTCGAGCTTGTCGAAGCTTACGGAAACCGTGTCAAGGGAATCCTCCGGGAATCCCATCGTGAGCAGGGAATTTCTCAGCACCCTGCGGTCGTTTACGCGCACGGTGAACTCTCCGATGCCGATTTTAGAAAGCGCCTTCGCGGTAACGGAGATAAGCTCGATCTCGCAGCACCAGGAATCTGAGCCGAGTATGTCGATATCGCACTGAACGAACTCACGGAGCCTGCCGCGCTGGGGGCGCTCCGCACGGTACACCTTGTCGATCTGAATGCACTTGAACGGAGACGGCAGGCTGTTGCGGTTGTTCGCATAGTAGCGGGAAAGCGGCAGGGTCAGGTCGTAGCGCAGACCGAGGTCGCACAGCTCCTTTTCGTCCACCGGGTTCTTTGCAAGAGCTTCTGCGAGCTTGTCGCCGCGCTTCATTATGCGGAAGATGAGGTTGAGGTTGTCGCCGCCGTCGCTCTTGTCGAGGTTCTCGGCGCTCTCGATGGCGGGGGTGTAGATACGTGTGAATCCGCTTGCGGTGTAGGTTTCAAGAATGAGGTTCATCAGGCGGTCGCGCTGTGCTGCTGCCTCGGGTAAATATTCCTGCATGCCCTTCTGGGGTTTTATGTTCATGTTCGTGGTTCCTTTCGTTTATAAATACTGGATAAATCCGGTCTTTTCCGTTCTGTCGTAGCCTGCGCGCTCGTAGAAATTCAGCGTGCTGGGGAGCTTCGAGCCGGTCATCAGAATGAGCCGGTAGCAGTTCTCGCGCTTCGCGATCTCCTTTGCGTACTCAAGGCAGGCTGTCGCTAATCCTCGTCCCCGGTAGTCCGGGTGAGTGACGACGTTTTCGACCCATGCGTACGGGCGCGGGCCGTGGGTGAGGTTCGGGACGATAACGCAGGTGACGGTCGACACCAGTTTCCCGTCATCCTCGGCTGCGATAAGGTGGTAGTCCGGGTCGTTCACCAGGCGCTCCCACAGAGGGCGGGTAAGTTCCGCAGGCGGGACGGAGGTCTCGTGCAGATGCAGATACAGCCCCATGAGCTGTTCGTATTCGTCCATGCGTACTTCTCTTATCACAGGCTTCCCCCCTTTTCTTTACATACAATTTTATTTTACCACAAAATCGCCCTTATTTCAAGAGGGAACACAAAAAACCTGCGAATTCCGCGAAATACACAAAAGCCGCCCTTTCGGAGCGGCTCTGTTTTGGTATTCATATCACTCTGCGCCGTTTTCCGGAGCGCCCTCGGTGCCGGAAGCCTCCTGCCTTTCAGCAAGGAGCTCCTCGTCGCGGCGGCGGAGCATGCTGCAAACTATGACCATTCCCGCGAGTATCATCATTCCGATGCCCGTGAGGATAAGTCCGCTGCTGAGACCTGCAGGGTAGAAATTCAGCACGATAGTGTGCTTGCCCTCTGAAACTGGAACGCATATCAGCGATTCGTCAAGGCAGGTGTCCCAGTTGACGTACTCGCCGTCTATCTGTACTGTCCAGCCCTCCTCGGCTGGAATGGTCGTGAACAGCGCGCAGTCCCGGGGAGCGTCAACGGTGAGCTCCAGAGTGCACCCGCCGGTGCGGGTGAGGGTCGTGCCGGAGTTCAGCTCGTCCATGGCGCTGTGGAAGCGCTCCATTGAGGCGCTGTCGATGTAGTAGAACCATGCGTTCGTGTAGTACACGGCGTCGTCCAGCAGCTTGAGCTTCACCCTGAACGAATCTCCCTTGCTGTAGGTGCCAAGGTACTCTATGCCGTGGTTTTCGTACAGGAAGTAATTACCACGGTAGATGTCGTTGACGTAGAGCTGAGTTTCACGCTCGTACTTCGTCGGCAGGAACATATACACCGGGCCGTCCGCCGAGGCTGTTACCGTGTATTCCACCCACGCGTCGTCATCGGTGTTCTTCTTGCGGTAGCTGTAGTGCGAATCCGTCGTGGAGCCTATCCGGATATTGTCGCTGTCGAAGGTCACGTCGTCGATTGCCTTGAACACCGCCGTGCCCTTCTTTCCGGCAAGCATTGAAGCGAGCTTGTTCTGCGCCTGGAACGGCGAATACTCGCTGATGTCGAAATCTATAATGCCACCGTCGGCAAAGTAGGCGATACCGAGGTCGTCTTGGTTCTTGTAGACGGTTATCGCGGTGTCGGTCTCAACCGGAACGGTCTCCGTGTAGGAAACGGTTTTGGAATCCGTCGCGAACACGTATCTTACGCCGAAGATATCGTCGGTAAGCTCGGTCGCGCCGTCGTAGCGGGTGTAGTGCTCCCTCGCGGCAAAGCCCAGGGACTTCAGCAGCGCGATAGCCTTCGCGTTGAGCGTGCTGGAGCTGTGGCTCATGCCGTACATTCTCAGCGCGATGTCGTCGTTGACGCAGCGGTGGAACGTCTTTTCCATGCGGTAGAAACCGGGATCCTGCTCGTGTATCTGCTCGGTGACTTCCCGGGTCAGTGGGATATCCCAGCGGTAGCTCTCACGGGTGGAGAACACAATGTCATCGTGCATCTGGTAGAGCGACTGCGCGGTGTTGAGGTACGCCTCGGCGCACACGAATACCGCCATTACAACGCACATTGCCTTCTTCCCGATGTTCTTTCTGTAAGCCCATGCCAGAATAAGCATGACCGCAAGGCAGACCAGTGGAATAAGCACGGTCAGCACCTGCTCGTAGTGGTCGCCGTCGTCGGCGAGGTCAGCGTAAAGGAGCATTGCAAACGGTATCGCGAATGCCACCGCAAATCCCCTGCCACGCACCTTATCCAGCTTGTCGAACGCCTGCGCGCCCAGAATGATCAGCAGGAAGCTGACCATGAACGAGTAGCGGTAAGGGAGCCAGTTAGGCATCTGACCGCCGTGCCACATCATGTCCACCGGGCGAATGTACATGCACAGCACCATCACGCCGATGAACACCGCCGAGGCGATACGCTCCCGGGCGGAGAAGCGGCGGCAGGTGAAGTAGAGTATCGTGCACACCAGCGCGAGGGTCCCGGCGTAGAGGATAGGCATGCCCTCCATGCGGACGGTGTCGTATTCCGTCGGGAACAGCTTGATGAAAATATCTGCAATGTTGAAATTCTCGACAAGGGAGTAATCCGGGTCGGAGAAAGCGAATTTTCCGTTTGAAAGCGACTTGTACACCGGCAGGATCATGAAGCAGGACATCAGAATGCCGCTCACCGAGCCTGCGCCGTACATCAGCACAGAGCCGCAGACCTCCCCGAAGCACTTGTTGGCGCTCTTTCCGGAGGAAAGGTACCACACGAAGTACAGCGCCGAGAAGATCCCGACCATATAGCCGATATAGAAATTTGCAACGAAGATGTAGACCAGCGACAGCACATAAAGCAGGAACTTCCGTTTATCGCAGATACGCTCGACGCCCATAGCCACCAGCGGAAGCGCGACCAGACCGTCCAGCCACATGGGATTCATGGTCTGCACGATGAAGTAGCCGCACAGCGCCCACATCACCGAAAAGCACACCGTAGTAGTCCGGCGGCATCCGCGGTGCCTTCCGAGGAACAGTGCGCAGGTAAGCCCCGCCGCACCCGCCTTTGCAAGCATCATCGTCATCAGACCCTCGGTTATCCACTCCCGGGGGAAGATCCAAACCAAAAGGTTGAACGGGCTTGCGAGGTAGTATCCGATTATGCCCATGAACTCGCCGGAAAGGTTTCTGCTCCAGCTATACCATATGCTCTCGTCCCCGGCGAACACATCGTACATGTAGTCGTAGTAGTAAACGTACTGTGCGTTCAGGTCGAGGGACAGCACGGAGCGCGCCCCGAACGGCCACACCTGGAATACGATGTACGCCCCGAACAGGATAACCACGGGCAGCAGAAAAGACAGCCAGTACGCCCGGCTGTCAAAAACGGCTTTTCTGACGCGCGCGAGAACGTTTCTGACCGCCGTCAGGGTGCTGTTAATTTCCATTGTCGCTCCCCTTTCCTCCGGCAGTCCGGGAGATTATATATCTCGGGCGCTGTTTTATCTCCTCGTAAATTTTGGAGAGGTAGTATCCGATAACGCCGACGCCAAGCAGAATGCAGGCTCCGGTAATGAGTATCAGCAGTATCACGGTGGAGAATCCCTCGGCGGCCTGCCCGCAGAAATACTTTACAAGCGTCTGAATTCCTAGCACGAGCGCCATCACGAAGAATATCACGCCGACCCAGGTGATAAGGTGGATAGGCACGTTGGTGAACGAAGTGATGTTGTTGAGCGCGAATTTGAACAGGCTCTTCATGCTGAACTTGCTTTTTCCTGCGACGCGGGGCTGAACGTCGAATTCCACGCGCTCCACAGTGAAGCCGACCCAGCTTGACAGCGCCCGGAAGAACGTTATACGCTCCGGCAGCTCGTTGAGCGCGTTTATGACCTTCCTGTCCATCAGCTTGAAATCGCTGGCTCCGTCCAGGTTGATCCCCGAGGAGCTTTTCATCATCTTGTAGAAGCTCCGGGCGAACAGCTTGTGGAACAGCCCTTCCCTGCCCCGGGAGCGCTTGACCGCCTCCACGACCTCCGCGCCGCCCTGCCACAGGCGGTACATCTCCGGGATAAGCTCCGGCGGGTGCTGGAGGTCGCAGTCAATGCAGACTGCGCAGTCTCCGGCGGCGTTTTTCAGCCCCGCGAATATCGCGCCTTCCTTGCCGAAATTCCGGGAGAATCCCAGCCCGCGCACGTTAGGGTCAGCCTCAGAGGCCGCCGTTATCTCCCGCCAGGTGTCGTCCCTGGAGCCGTCGTCGACGAAGATCAGCTCGTAGGGAATGCCGTTTTCCCTGAGTATCCCCGCGATCACCGACGCGGTGCGCTTTATGTTCTCATGTTCGTTGTATGAAGGTATAATTACTGAAAGCATCTGCTGAAATTCACTCCCGGGTCATTCTCCGATTATCTTGACCAGCACGGTCTTTTCACGGCAGCCGTCGAAGTCGCCGTACATGATGAACTGGCGAGGGCCAAGCTCCAGGCGGCCTTCGGTGACGGGTACGGTCACGCTGGCGCCGATGAGCATCTGCTTCATGTGAGCCGCTCCGGCGCTTGTGTAGTCCACCTTATAGTTGCTCTCGTCGGGAACGATCTTCTTCAGCATTTCCGTCCAGTCCTCGAAAAGATCCTCGCGGTCGTTCTCAAGGAATATCGCCGAGGTCGTGTGCTGGGAGTAGACTACACATATCCCCTCGCTGATGAGGCTCCTGCGGACGCACTCCTCCACCTCGAAGGAAAGGTTCAGGAACTGCTCTTTGGAGTCGGAATTGATGGTTAGCTGCTGCCGGTAGGTTCTCAATGAAAACATCTCCTTTGTTAGTCAGTACGTTCCCTGACGGTAAGTATGCCGCTCTCCAGCGACGCGTGTATGAGCTTTCCGCCGCCGTTGAAGCTGTACATGTAGCTCCCCGGGAAGCTTCCGCTGATGAGATCGGTTCTGAGTTCGCCGATATCCGTTTCAAAATCCAGCGCTACGCTGCTCCCCTTCGGGAACACTATCTCGGCGTTCCCCGTGCGGGACTGCACCGCGCTTCCGGTTATGACGCTGTAGAAATCAAGCAGAATGTTTCCGCTTGCCGTGGAGAAACTGCACAGCGAGCGGGTGTTTTCCGAGGTGATGTCGCCGCTGTTCGTGACGGTGGTTATTTTCTCGCTGTCGACGTCCCCGAGCGTTACGTCCCCGGATACCGTATAAATAAGTATGTCGCGGTAGTATTCCCGCGGGAGGTACAGATACATGCCGTAGCTCTCATGCTCATTCGCAAAGAGCGAGACCACGAATTCCCCGCTCTCGGATATCGTCAGCGAGTTGTCGCCAAGCTCCGCGGTGAGCGGAACATCGTTGCGGTACTTCATTCGGATACGGTCGCCCTCGTAGGGGATCACGGTGACGTCCGTCTTGAGAAGGTCGACGCTGATGTACTCGCACAGCGGGAAATACTCGTCGCCCTCCTTTGAGGAGCCGAGGCTCTCCCCGGGGACGAGGAACGCCAGAGCCGCGAAAGCCGCGGCAAGTACTGCGGTAATTATGAGCCAACGGTTTATTCCGCGTTCCACAAGAATCCCTCCATGCTCAGTACGGCTTCCAGCCGCGGCAGATATCGCACCTGCGCTTCACCCGCAGGAACAGCCTTGAGATCACGAACCCCGCCTTGACCGCCGCTAATCCGAGAAATGCGGAGCCGCAGGCTGCGGCAAGTCCGCCGAACATCATCAGCTCCGGCGTGAGCGAAGTCACGATGAACTGCGCGTTGAACAGCTTCACAGCGACCCCGGCAATGCTGAGCATTATCCCGGCTGGGATACCGAAAGCCGCCGCCGAAAGCATTGCGAGCATAGCGCAGAAGGTCAGCAGAAACAGCACCGCAAACCCGGACTGCATCGCGTAGACTTTTAATTTAACCGTTCGCGTCATCTGCTCACCGCCGTTCTGAATTCGGAATGTCAGGTCTCAGAAGTTTTCTTCCACTTTCTTGTAAGCATGGGCAGGAGCATTCCGCCGAGTGCGTTGCCAAGAACCACCACAACAACGAACGCCAGGTTGCGGAGCGTGAAGGTCTGCTCGCCGATTGCCGCGCCGTTGTAGAAAGAATTCGCAATAGAGTGGTCGAACCCGCTGAAAATGAACACGGGAACGCACAGGAACACGCCGATCTTCTGACCACGCTTCCACAGGTCGACCGCGAGGTACATCAGCAGACCGCAGAGTATCGAGGAAAGCACCCACTTCTTAGGGTCTGCGGCGAGCTTAGCCGCGTAGCTTGCCCGTGCGGACTCCGCGATATCGGGCAGGCAGAAGCTGACCAGGATCCCCATTATAAAGGTAGTCAGCAGATTCACCACCAGAATGAGCAGAACAAGTCTTATGTACTTGACATCTTTAAAGTGCTCGGCAATGTATCCGACCTTGCCGGTATACAGATTGAAGCCGTACTCGCAAATTGCGAAAAGCCCCAGCGAGAACAGCACTGCGCCCGCCCACATCATGCCAGCCTTAGTGCTGGCGAGGAGTACGCAGCCGCCTATTGATATCAGGATTCCTGATGCGACAGCCTTTTTTATATCAGTTAACATATAGCCTCCGACTTTTTATTTTACACATTTCAACATTTATTTCTTTATGAGCACCGCGGCGCACTCGACGTGGCTCGTCCGCGGGAAAAGGTCGAACGGGCGCACTTTTTTCAGCGCGTATCCAAGCTCTTCCAGGCGCTTGCAGTCACGGGCGGTGGTCGCCGCGTTGCAGGAGATCATCACGATACGCTCCGGCTGCATTCCTGCGCAGGCGGTTAGCGTAGCGTCGTCGCAGCCCTTTCGCGGCGGGTCGAGGATTATCACGTCAGGACGCTCCCCGGCGCTTTCAAGCTGCTTTGCAGCCTGACCCGCGTCCGCGCAGATGAACTCCGCATTACCTATGGAGTTGCGCTCAGCGTTCCTTCGGGCGTTTTCAACCGCCTGCGGAACTATTTCCGCGCCGATAAGCCGACGAGCCTTCCCCGCCATCGAAAGGCCTATCGTGCCGGCTCCGCAGTAGAGGTCGAGCAGCAGCTTTCCCTCAGGCTCGGCGAATTCAGCCGCCTGGGCGTACAATGCCTCGGCCGCCGGAGTATTCACCTGATAGAACGACCTCGGGGAAATCTCCACCTTAACGCCGCACATCGTGTCGCTGATATCCGGCTTTCCAGCGAGGACTATCTCCTCATCGCCGAGTATCACGTTGGTTTTCTCGCGATTTATGTTCAGGACCACTCCGGTTATCTGCGGAAAGCGCTCCGTAACGCTCTTTGCTAGCTTCTGGAACTCCGGCACCTTTCTCCGCGCAACAAGGCAGAGACAAATTTCTCCGCTGTAGTGCCCGCGGCGTAAATAGACATGCCGCAGCACACCCTCGTGCTTTTCCTCATTATAAACCGAGATGCGGAGCCTGTCCGCCTGTTCAGTGACAAAATTCGCGATCTCCGCGAATATCTCCGGCTGGAGCGCGCACTTTTCCGTGGGTATCACCCGGTGGCTCCGCTCCGAGAAGAAACCGCAGACCGTCCTGCCGTCCTGCCTGGAAAGCGGCATCTGCAGCTTGTTTCGGTAGCCATCGACGCTTTCGCTACCGCGTATCGGGAGCATTTCCGGCGAGAGACCGCCTATCCTTCCGAACGCGTCGCGCACGAAGCCCTCCTTTGCACGGAGCTCCGCCTCATATGAAATGTGCCGGAAGCAGCAGCCTCCGCACTTTCCGTAAACCGCGCAGGAGTTTTCAACGCGGTCGGGGGAAGCGGTCAGAATTGCCTCCGTGCGCCCGTAGGCGTAGCTTTTCAGCACCTTGACTATCCGGCAGGAGATAACGTCCCCCACCGCCGTAAACGGAACGAAAACCGCCATGCCGCGGCCATTCCCGTCCGCGCCGTAATGCCCCACGCCGCTGCCCTCGTTGGTGAGTGCGGTTATCTCCAGCGTGACGACATCGTTTTTATTGAGCATCAGATCTCACCCAGGCTCTTTGCCTTGAGGTAAGCATAGATGAAGCCGTCTATATCGCCGTCCATAACGGACTGAATGTTGCCGCTCTCGTAGCCTGTGCGTGTATCCTTCGCAAGGGTGTAGGGCATGAATACGTAGGAGCGTATCTGGCTTCCCCACTCGATCTTGAGCTGTTCGCCCTTGATATCGCTGATCTTCTCGAGGTGCTCGCGCTCCTTGATCTCAACCAGCTTTGACATCAGCATCTTCATACAGAAATCGCGGTTCTGTACCTGCGAACGCTGGGTCTGGCAGGCAACAACGATACCTGTGGGCTTGTGGATAAGTCTGACCGCAGAGGAGGTCTTGTTGATGTGCTGACCGCCCGCGCCGCTCGCACGGAACACTTCCATGATGATATCCTCGTCGCGGATCTCAACGGAAACGTCCTTTTCGATCTCGGGCATAACCTCGACGCTGGCGAAGCTGGTGTGTCTGCGGCCCTGGGCGTCGAACGGAGAAACGCGCACCAGTCTGTGCACGCCGTTTTCGGACTTCAGGAATCCGTATGCGTTGAAGCCCTGAATGTGGATAGAAGCGCTCTTGATACCGGCTTCTTCGCCGTCGAGCATATCGAGTATCTCGGTCTTAAAGCCGTGGCGGTCCGCCCACTTCATGTACATTCTGAGCAGCATGGATACCCAGTCCTGAGCCTCGGTTCCGCCTGCGCCCGCGTGGAACGTCAGAATAGCGTTGGAACTGTCGTACTCTCCGGTGAGCAGCGTTGCGAGCTTCTGCTCCTCAAACTCGGACTTTACCTTCTCGGCAAGCTCCTTTACCTCGTCTACGGCGCTCTCGTCGTTCTCCTCCTCGGCGAGCTCTATCATCGCGAGAACATCGTCGTGGTTCGTTTTCATGCGGTTGAAGCTGTCGATGGTGTTCTTATACTGACCTATCTGCTGCTGAACTGCCTGTGCCTTCTCGGGGTCGTCCCAGAAGTTCGGCTCGGTGGATTTCATCTCAAGCTCGTCTACCTTGATCTTCAGTCCCTCAAGGTTCAGCGCGCCCTTCAGCTCCTCGATCTGGGGAGTGAGCGCTTCCATGGCTAATCTGGTTTCGTCGTACTGTATCATATTCTCTCCTGTAACATATAATTAGTCTTATAAAGTACTTTTGTTCATAAAAATACCCATTATCCTATATAGTATATCACAAATCATGTGAATTTGCAATACCCGAAAAGCAGATTTTCCAACAAACCCGCGAAATTTCTCGGCGCTTGCTTCAAAACGGCAGGAAAAAAGCCGCCCGGAAAAGGCGGCTCAGTATTAATATGGTGCCGGTAGCGGGGGTCGAACCCGCACGGTATCGCTACCAAAGGATTTTGAGTCCTCCTCGTCTGCCAATTCCAACATACCGGCTCAGACTCCGGATTTACCGGAGAATACAGTTTATTGTACCACAAACTGACGGCTTTGTCAACCGTTTTTTTCACATTCAGCGGAGTGCAGCGAACTCAACTGACCGCACGCCGCCGCGATGTCCCCGCCGAACTCACGGCGCATAGTGACCGCGACCCCGCGCTTCTTGAGCACATCGTAGAACGCCATGATACGCTCCCGGCTGCTTCTTGTGAATCCGCTGTCGTTGCCGTTGTAGGGGATTATGTTGACATAGAATTCCCTGCCCTGCGCGCCGTATCCGACCAGCCCGGCGATTTCCTCCGCCTGCTCCGGCGAATCGTTCACGCCGGAAAGCATGACATACTCCAGCGTTACCCTGCGGTTGTGGAGCCGTGCGAACTCCCGCGCCGCCGCGATTACCTCCCGCACCGGATACCGGCGGTTCACCGGCATTATCTCCGAGCGGAGCGCGTCGTCAGCCGCGTGAAGGCTCACGGCAAGGCTGCACGGGTGCGGAAGCTCCGTCCACGCCCTGATCCCCGGAATTATCCCGCATGTCGAAACCGTGACATGCTTCTCCCCGAGCGCCAGCGCCTTGTAGTCCACGCAGTTGGCGCAGAAATCACGCACCGCGTCGAAATTATCGAAAGGCTCTCCTATCCCCATGACCGTCACGCTGTGGATATCCGCGGAACACTCCCGGCGGATTTTCATCACCTGAGCCATTATCTCACCGGCGGTGAGACTGCGGCGCTTTTTGAGCCGTCCGCTCTGGCAGAACGCGCAGCCCATCGCGCACCCGACCTGCGTTGAAACGCACACGCTCCCGCCGTACGCCTGCCGCATTAGAACGCTCTCGACAAGGCTGCCGTCGGGATATTTCAGCAGCAGCTTCTCCGTGCTGTCGTCGCCGCTGCGGGCGACAGTTTCAGGAAGCTCCATCGTGAACTCCTCCGACAGCGCGGATATCACTCTCTGCGCGAACGGAAGCTCCGAAAAATCGCTCAAACCGCGCTGATAGAGCCGCTCGAGCAGTATCGCAGCCTTCGCCGGATTCTCTCCCCGGCTGCTGAACCAATCCTCAATCGCCGGGCGCGTCATTGACCAGATGTCCATTTAACCCTCCTGAAAACGCAGCCCCTGAATGCTGTCGAGCTGCTTCTGCCGCTTCATTATGCCGCCCAGCACCGCACGCTTGTCGAGGCTCCACAGCGGGGCAAGCAGGGAATCCCGGTCTCCGTCGCCGGTGAGCCGCTCAATCACGGTCTCCGGCGGGAAATACTCAAGCTGCCTCACCACCGTTTCGATGTAGCTTTCGCGCTCCATCGGCGTGTATTCCCCGGAGCTCCACAGACCTGCAAGCGGCGTATTTTTTATTACATGCAGAAGATGTATCTTAACTCCGTCCGGGCGCATTTTTCCGAGGAGCTCAGCGGTTTGCAGCATCATCTCCGTGGACTCCCCGGGCAGACCGTTTATTATGTGTACGCATATCCGCAGTCCGGCCTCCCGGGCGGTATCGAAGCCCTCTGTGAACCTCGCAAAATCGTGCCCGCGGTTGATGAGCCGCGCCGTGGAATCATGCGCGGTCTGGAGCCCAAGCTCCACCGTGACCGGAACGCCCAGCGAAGCGAGGAGCTCCGCGCGCTCACGGTCGAGGCAGTCAGCGCGGGTCGCGATGGAAATACCGCAAACTCCGCATTCCAGGGCCTCGGAGTAGACCTCCCGCAGCCGCCCGAGCGAGCCGTAGGTGTTCGTGTGAGCCTGGAAATACGCGATGACCCCCGCCTCCGGGTGAGCCGCATGGATACGCTCCGTCTCGCGGAGGATCTGCTCCCGCACGGAAAGCTCCGGCGCCGTGAAGTACCCGCTGCCGCCGGAGCAGTAAACGCACCCTCCCACGCCGCAGGAGCCGTCGATGTTCGGGCAGGTGAAGCCAGCGTCCACGACGGCTTTGTAAACGGGTCTGCCCCAGAACCGCCGGTTGTGGTATTTCAGCGTGTGGTAACGGCTTCCATCATCGGAAAAAGAAAACTTTTGCGGCATGGGAACACCCCTTTTCTGAATAACTCCATGTAATTATAGCATACCCCGCGCGTTTCGTCAACCTTATGTAAATTCTCAAATGTGTACTGTCCGAGAAAAGCGCGTAGGTCAGCGGATTTCCCAGAACGCTTACATTTTATGGGTTTACAGAGCATACGCAAATTTGTGATTTATCACGAAAATTCCTCCCCTGATTTGTGCAAAACTTAATTTTATTACACCTTGACAAACGTTACAGAAAACTATATAATAGATTTATCGTCTTTTTCGATACAAGATATTGTGTTATTTTATTTCATTTTAAAAAGGAGCAATCAAAATAATGGCAATGATAACAATGATAAAGAAGCGTGACGGCCGGCAGGTACCCTTCAATATAGAGAAGATCGCCAACGCTATCTTCAAGGCTGCCCAGACCGTCGGCGGCAAGGACTACAGCGAAGCTATGGACCTTGCGGACAAGGTATGCCAGCAGCTCTCAGAAGAGGTCATCGGCAGGGATCCCTCCGTTGAGGAAGTACAGGATATGGTAGAGAGAGTGCTCGTCGAGCAGGGTCATGCAAAGACCGCCAAGGCGTACATTCTGTACCGCGCAGACCGCACCAGGGCGCGCGAGATGAACTCCACCCTGATGAAGATATACGAGGATCTGACCTTCATGTCCGCGTCGGACTGCGACATCAAGCGCGAAAACGCCAACATCGACGGCGACACCGCAATGGGCACCATGCTGAAATACGGCAGCGAGGGTGCCAAGCAGTTCAATGAGATGTACGTGCTCGACCCGAAGCACTCCCACGCGCACATCAACGGCGATATCCACATACACGACCTCGATTTTCTGACGCTCACCACCACCTGCTGCCAGATCGACCTGCTCAAGCTGTTCCACGGCGGATTCTCCACCGGCCACGGATACCTCCGCGAGCCGAACGATATCTCCAGCTACGCGGCGCTTGCGTGCATTGCCATTCAGTCTAACCAGAACGACCAGCACGGCGGTCAGTCTGTGCCGATATTCGACTACGCCATGGCGGAGGGCGTTAAAAAGACCTTCCGCAGGCTCTACACCACCAACCTTGCAAAGGCGGTAAGCTTCACCCTCGGCATCGAGGATTACACCGAGGTTCTCGAGGAATTCAAGCTCATCGCAGGCGATATCGCCAAGGAATACGGACTGTACCCCAGCCTCCAGAACAACGACGAATACAAGGCGAAGGAATGGGAGATCGCGTCCGCGAAGTACGGCGACGAGTTCTCGCACCTGCAGGACAGAGCGGAAAAGCTCGCCGAATCCGAGACCGACCGCGCGACCTACCAGGCGATGGAAGCGCTCATTCACAACCTGAACACGATGAACTCCCGCGCCGGCGCGCAGAACCCGTTCTCCTCGATAAACTACGGCACCGACACCTCCCCCGAGGGCAGAATGGTGATCAAGAACGTAATGCTCGCCGAGGAACACGGTCTGGGCAACGGTGAAACTCCGATCTTCCCGATACACATTTTCAAGGTCAAAGAGGGCGTCAACTACAACCCCGGCGACCCCAACTACGACCTTTTCAAGCTTGCTATCCGCGTTTCCGCAAAGCGCATGTTCCCGAACTTCTCGTTCATCGACGCTCCGTTCAACCTCCAGTACTACAAGCCCGGCGACTACCACACCGAAGCCGCTTACATGGGCTGCCGCACCAGGGTTATCGGCAACGTCTACGACCCGAGCCGCGAGATAGTCACCGGCAGAGGCAACCTCAGCTTCACCACCATCAACCTCCCGCGCCTTGCCATCGAGGCTCACGGCGACATCGACAAGTTCTACGCTTCCCTTGACGAAATGATGGATCTTGTCGTTGACCAGCTCCTGGCGCGATTCAAGATACAGTGCAGCAAGCATGTAAGGAACTACCCGTTCCTGATGGGTCAGGGCGTCTGGATTGATTCCGAGAACCTCTCCGATAACGACAGCGTTGCCGAGATACTCAAGCATGGAACGCTCTCCATGGGCTTCATCGGACTTGCAGAGTGCCTGAAGGCGCTCATCGGCGTACATCACGGCGAATCCCCCGAGGCGCAGAAGTTGGGTCTCGACATCATCACCCGCATGAGAAAGCGCATGGACGACGAGAGCGAAAAGACCCACCTCAATTTCAGCCTGCTCGCAACTCCCGCTGAGGGACTTTCCGGCAGATTCGTCCGCATGGACAAGAAGATATACGGCGAGATCCCCGGCGTTACCGACCGCGAGTATTACACGAATTCGTTCCACATTCCGGTTTACTACAACATCAGCGCGTTCCGCAAGATCAAGCTTGAGGCTCCCTACCATGCGCTGACCAACGGCGGCCACATCAGCTACATTGAGCTTGACGGCGACCCGCTGAAGAACCTCGACGCATTCGAGCAGATAGTCCGCTGCATGAAGGAGCAGGGCATCGGCTACGGCGCGATAAATCACCCGATAGACCGCGACCCGAAGTGCGGCTACACCGGCATCATCGACGACGAGTGCCCCTGCTGCCACCGCAAGGAAGAGGAGATCGCGTTCGAGCGTATCCGCCGCATAACCGGCTACCTGGTAGGCACGCTTGACAGATTCAACAACGCAAAGCGCGCCGAGGAATCCGACCGCGTAAAGCACGGAACTTCCGAGGAATAATCAAAATCGAACCATCTGCTGTGCGGGGTGAAAAGCTCCGCACAGCTTTTTGTGAAAGGAAAACTAATGGACATAAGAATAGCAGGAACCGTAGAGGATTCCATCGTAGATGGTCCCGGACTGCGCTTCGTGGTTTTCGTGCAGGGCTGCCCCCATCACTGCGAAGGCTGCCACAATCCCGAGACCCACGACTTCTCCGCCGGGAAGCTCACCACCACCGACGCGCTCTATGAAATGTGCATGGAAAATCCGCTGTGCAGCGGCGTGACCTTCTCCGGCGGCGAGCCGTTCTGCCAGCCGGAGGCGCTCTACGAACTGGGGAGCCGCTTCAAAGCCGCCGGGAAGCACCTGATGTGCTACAGCGGCTGGACGTTCGAGGAACTGCTGAAAAAGTCCGGGCGCGAGGAGTACGTCGGGAAGCTGCTGGGAATCCTGGACGTTCTGGTCGACGGAAGGTTCGATATCTCGAAGCGGTCGCTGTCGCTGCTGTTCCGCGGAAGCTCCAACCAGCGGCTTATCGACGTCCCCGCCAGCCTTTCAAAGGGCGAGGCCGTGGAGCTTCCAGAATGACGGTTACAAAATTGTAATAAAAAAAGCTTCCAGAATGACGGTTACAAAATTGTAATAAAAAAAATCGCCGAAACGGTTGAATTGAACGCCGGATAATGCTATAATTATTGTATATCTACATTTTCGACGAGAAAGGAAATACCGTGAACCGGCACATAAAGAGAATCGCCGCAGCGCTGCTCTGCTGCGTTATAACGACCTCCGCCGCTGGCTGCTTCGAAAAGGACGGCAAGGACGGAATAATAAAATACGACATAGCATATAATCCCGGCAGCCTTGACCCGCAGACTGCCTCCGACGACGCGTCGATACTTATAATAAACAGCGTTTACACCGGACTTATGCGCGTGCTCCCCGACGGGAGCCTCGGCATCGGAGCCGCCGAGGACTACACCGTCACCGACGACGGCCTGACCTACCGTTTCAAGCTCCGCAGCGACATCTGGTGGACTGACGTCAACAAATTCGAGGCCGCCTGCACCGCGGCTGATTTCGTGTACGGATTCCAGCGGCTGTTCGACCCGCAGACCCGCGCTCCGAGGGCTTCCGAGTACTTCTGCATAAAGGGCGCGAAGGCGCTGAACTCCGGCGCGACTTCCGATTTCTCAAAGCTGGGCGTGAAAGCAATCGGCGACTACGAGCTTGAAATCACCCTGGAATACCCCGACCCGCGCTTCCCCGAGCTTCTCGCTGAAGCTCCCGCAATGCCCTGCAACGAGAAGTATTTCATAGCCTCCCAGGGGCGCTACGGGCTTTCCGGGGATACAACCCCATCAAACGGCGCATTCTATATAAAATCCTGGGATTTCGACCCCTACACCATCACCGACAACAATCACCTCATACTGCGCCGCAACGCGAAAAACAGCGAAACCTCCCCGGTGATACCCTCCGGGCTGAACTTCTTCATCGAGGGCGACGAGGATTTCGTCGACGACTTCAACTCCAGCGTTATAAGCTGCATAGCAGTCGACGAGGAGCAGCTCGAACTGCTGAGCGGCAAGTTCACCGTGCAGGAGTACGACGCGATAACCGTCGGGCTTACGCTCAACACGGATTTCGGTCTGTTCTCCGACCAGGAGTTCCGCAAGGCGCTCGCGAGCCTGATCGACCGCGAGAAGCTCTCCGAGGGAAGCTCCCACGCCGCGGCGTACGCGATAGTGCCCGGTGAAGTCACCCTGCTCGACAAGACCTACCGCGAGTTCGCCGGAGACAAACTGACCCTGGACTACAGCGTGGAAAAATCGCAGGAATACTATCAGAATGCGCTCCCGCGGCTGGATACCAGCCTGTTCTCGGGAGCCAGGATAATCATGCGCGAAAACGAGACCGCTTCGGCAATGCTGTCCGCGATAATGCAGGAATGGCAGCGCGAATTCGGGTTCTACTGCGTTGTGGAGGAGCTGTCAGAGGCAGACTTCAGCGCGCGGCTGTCCTCAGGCGACTATGAGATCGCCGTGCAGGAGCTGTCCGGCAGCGTGAACAGCCCCGGAGCGTACCTCCAGACGTTCACCACCGACGGCGCCGGGAACTACTCCGGCTACCACAGCGCGGATTCCGACGGGCTGATAAAGGCTGCGCAGCGCGCCGCAGACCTCTCCGACAGCGCGGAGCTGTACGCCAAGGCGGAGCAGTCGATAATAAACGGCGCGGCGTTTATCCCGCTCTACTACAAGAATGAATACTTCTGCATAAACAAGGATTTCGCGGATATTTACTACGATCCGTTCAACAAAACAGTGGATTT
Source organism: uncultured Clostridia bacterium (assembly GCA_945923775.1). Lineage (GTDB taxonomy): Bacteria > Bacillota > Clostridia > Oscillospirales > Ruminococcaceae > CAG-115. The sequence continues at coordinate 205,966 of CAMELR010000001.1, forward strand.
CACCAATGCAAAGGCTTATTAAATACCTTATACACCTGGAGATACGTAATTTATGGATAACACAAACTCAATGATGGAGCGGCTCGACGAGTTCCTGCTCGATGTTCAGAAGCCGTCGAGGTACATCGGCGGCGAGACCGGCTCGGTCGTCAAGGACAAGTCGAAGGTCGACATTCGGTTCGCGTTCTGCTTTCCGGATACCTACGAGATCGGAATGTCCCACCTGGGCATGAAGATACTCTACGGGCTGAAAAACGCAGTCCCGAACTACTGGTGCGAGCGAGTATTCATGCCGCTCCCCGATATGGAGGAGCAGATGCGCGCCCGGGATATCCCGCTTTACGCGCTGGAAAGCCTCGACCCGATAAAGGATTTCGATTTCATCGGATTCACACTGCAATATGAAATGAGTTACACTAACGTGCTGGAAATGCTCGACCTGGCAGGCGTCCCGGTGCTCGCCTCCGAGCGCGAGGGGCTGGCTCCCATAGTGATGGCGGGCGGTCCCTGCGTATGCAATCCGGAGCCGCTGGTGGATTTCTTCGACCTTTTCGCCATCGGCGAGGGCGAGGAGATGAACCTCGAGCTGATGCGCCTGATGGAGGTCTGCAAGAAGGAAGGCACGACCCGGCAGGAATTCCTGCGCCGCGCCGCGCAGATCGAGGGAATATACGTTCCGTCGCTGTACGACGTGGACTACAACGAGGACGGCACCGTGAAGTCGATAACTGCGAAGGACGGCGCCCCCGCAAAGGTCAGGAAGCGCATTATAAAGGACTTCGACAAGGTGTACGCGCCGGATAATTTCGTCGTGCCGTTCACCCAGATAGTCCACGACCGCGCCGTAGTCGAGGTGCTGCGCGGGTGTATCCGCGGCTGCCGATTCTGCCAGGCGGGGTTCATCTACCGACCCTACCGCGAGAAGCAGAAGGACACGATACTCGCCCAGACAAAGGCGCTGTGCGAGAACACCGGCTACGACGAGGTATCGCTGTCGTCGCTGTCCACCGGAGACTACAAGGATATCGTAGGGCTGCTGAGCGAGCTCACCGACTACACCACCGGTGAGAAAATCAACCTGTCGCTTCCGTCGCTTCGAATCGACCGTTTCAGCGACGAGGTGCTGAAAAAAATCACCGACGTCCGCAAATCCGGTCTGACCTTCGCGCCGGAGGGCGGCACGCAGCGTATCCGCGACGTAATAAACAAGAACGTCACCGAGAAAAACGTGATGGACAGCGTGCGTATAGCGTTCGAGGGAGGCTACACCAACATCAAGCTGTACTTCATGATGGGGCTTCCCACCGAAACGATGGAGGACGTCGAGGGCGTTTACGAGCTTGCAAAGGCGGTCATCGAGGAATTCTACGCGACCCCGAACCACGCAAAGGGGCGCCCGGGAGTTGCAGTGTCGCTGTCAACGTTCATTCCGAAGCCGTTCACGCCGTTTGAGTTCGAGCCGCAGCTCGACGAGGCGGGGGTAAAGGAGCGCCAGGCGCACCTGAAATCCATCAACAACGACCGCAAGATAGTTATAAGCTGGTCGAAATACGACCTGTCGCTCATCGAAGCAGTGCTTGCCCGCGGAGACCGCCGCACCTCAAAGGCGATATACGCCGCCTGGAAAAAGGGCTGCAAGCTGGACGGCTGGGACGAGCACTTCAAGTTCGACAAGTGGAAGGAAGCCTTCGAGGAGTGCGGCCTGGACATGGCGTTCTACGCCAACCGCCGCCGCAGCTACGAGGAGGTCGCGCCCTGGAGCCACATTGACATGCTGGTAAGCCGGGAGTTCCTCATAGAGGAGAACAAGCGCGCCCACGCCGGAGTTACAACGCCGAACTGCCGCGAGAAATGCTCCAACTGCGGCGTAGCAAAATGCGTAGGAGGTGAGATCTGCCGTGCCATCCGTTAACACAAGAGCGTTTTTCTCGAAGATGGGCAGAGCGAAATACATCTCCCATCTCGACCTCAGCAGCGTAATAATCCGCGCTATGAAGCGGACTAAGCTCCCTATCTGGCAGACCGAGGGCTACAACCCGCGCACCTACGTTACGTTCATGCTGCCTCTGTCGCTGGGACAGGAAGGCGAGCACGAAGCGATGGACTTCCGCATGCTTGAGGACGTTCCCGCCGGCGAGATACGGGACAGGCTGAACGCCGCTCTGCCCGCAGATATCCGCGTGACCGAGGTAACGGTGCCGAAGGATAAAAATACCGACATCACCGCCGCAAGGTATCGGATAGAATCCTCCGCCGACCCGGAGAAACTCCGGGCGCTGTGCGAAAAGGAGCAGATAAACATTGAAAAGCGCACGAAAAAAGGCTCCACGATAGTCGACCTGAAGCAGCTCATGACCGACGTGGAGCTTGACGGAAACGTGCTGCGCGTGACCTTCCCGGCGGGAACGACGTTCAACATCAACCCTTCCCTGCTGTTCGAGGCATACGCCGCGGAATACGGCGAAAAGGTAAAGCGCCTGCGGATAATCCGCACGAACATCTACAGCGGAAACCGTGAATTCGAATAAAAACTGCGGCGTTCCCCGAACGGAGCGCCGCTTTTAAACATTTTTTCAAAAGCACTTGAAAAATTCCAGCCGTTGAGCTATAATAGATATAATTCATTGTCAGGAGGTAATTTTATGGCAGACCGTCCTAAGCTCCCAAAGAGCATAGTTGTGCTGAATATAATAATGGCCGTTGTGTTACTGGCGATATGCGCGCTGGCTGTAGCGCTGTTCGTCCAGGCGAAGGATCTCGGCTGGAGCCTTCCCACTCCGGACAGCTCTCCGGTATCCTCGGCGGCTTCAAACGCTGACGCCTCAGGCGCCGCCGGCTCGGACACCGCCGAGGCTTCCCGGGACGACGGAGCTATCACCGTCCAGGCTCAGACCGCCGAGTAAGAAAGGAGCGCTCTCATGGCTGTTGAATGTGCAGTTATTGCCGGAATATTCCTGCTGATGTCGGTTATCTTCTGGCGCAGGCACCGCATTCAGTGGGTGTGGGCTACACTCCCGCTCATGCTGGTCCCACTCTCGTATTTCGTGACGATATCGGTTATTTCCCACCTGATGGACGTCGACGTGAATGTGCTCGCCGTAGTTGTCGTACTTATCGCCGCCGTTGGTATCTCCTGCGTGTGGCTGGGGTTCGTTTCGAACGGCTTCAAGAGCAAAAAGACCCGTGTCAGCTACATCACTATCGCTAATCTGTTCAACATCGCGCTCGCGCTGATACTCAGCGTGAATGTACTTCAGCACGCCCCGGAAAACATCACCCAGCTCGTCTGAGCGCCTGACCGCCGTGCACTAGGAGGATAAAATGACTGAAAAGGAAAAAATGATCTCCGGAAAAATATATGATCCCTCAGACAAGGAGCTGACCCAGCTAAGGCAGAGCGCCCACAGGCTGTGCATCGAGTACAACGCCCTCCCCGAAACGGACGATAAGCGCGGCGAGGTGCTGAAGTCCCTCGGGATAAACGGAAGCGCATTCTATTTACAGGGGCCTGTGCAGTTTGACTACGGCTGTTTCACGACTATCGGGGTGAATTCCTACGCAAATTTCAATTTCACCTGCGTGGACTGCTGCCCTGTAACCATCGGCGACAACGTATTCATGGGGCCTAACGTATCCCTGCTTACCCCGATGCACCCGCTGCGCTGGCAGGACAGGAACCAGTACGCAAAGCCGGACGGCACAATGACCGACAAAGAGTACGCGAAGCCGATAACCATAGGAAATAACTGCTGGATCGCCGGAAACGTAACAGTATGCGGCGGCGTTACCATCGGCGACGGCTGCGTTATCGGCGCAGGAAGCGTAGTCACCCGGGATATTCCCCCGAATTCTCTGGCGGCCGGAGTTCCTTGCAGAGTGATACGCGAGATAACGGAAGCGGATTCCCTCGAGAATCACCCGGAACTGTTCTGAGCAACTTAATACAAAGCGATCCCCGGACAGCGCGGCTGCCCGGGGATATTATTCACTGCATTTCTACTCTATCACCCCGACCTCCTCGGTATAGGGCGAAACATCGCTGAAGAACACCGCCAGCTTGTTCCCAGGCGACCGGAACGTAAGTATATCCCCGGTGGAGCTGTCGGCGGTCACGGTGCAGGCGCTGCCGTCCGCCTCGGTCTTTATCGTCAGCACGCCGTCCTTTTCGGAGGCGCTCCCGGCGTTCTCCCCGGCGGAATCTATCCCCTCGGCGATAAGCATGGGGAGTATCGTGTTTTCGCCCTCCCCCGCCGTGACGCTCAGTTCGCCCAGGCTCGCGGTCAGCGTGCCGTTTTCAAGCTTCATCGTGACTCCGCAAAGCTCCTGCGGCTCTGTGAAGCCGAACTCCCAACAGCCCGGCTCGCTTCGCGTGACCTCCGCCCTGGCGTTGTTGTCGCCGAATTTTATCTCCGCCTGAGCCGTCCACGAGCTGGAAAGCTCCGGCGTTTTCGCCGCCGCAAACGGAAGCTCTCCCTGGCAGCCGCTCATCAGGAGCACGGCAGTCAGCGCCGCCGCGCCCGATATAATACGTATCTTCATGTAAAACTCCTCCCGTGTCATTTGTGGAAGGAGCCGCGCCTTACCCGCAGTAGACCTCCGGCAGAGCCGCGATAACGTCCGTCGGCAGAATGCTCTCAGCGGGCATTCGGTGCGTCAGGATATCCGCAGCCTTCCAGTGGCAGTAGACCCCGGCGCACGCAGCCCTGAACGGCTCTATGCCCTGCGCCGCGAACGCTCCGATTATCCCGGTCAGAACGTCGCCGCTGCCGCCCTTGGAAAGCCCGCGGCATGCTCCGGAGTTCACGCACAGCCTGCCGTCCGGAGAGGCTATCACGGTGTCCGCGCCCTTCAGAAGCAGGGTCGCGCCGTATCTCATCGCAAACTGCGAAGCCATGCCGAGCCTGTCTCGCTGAATCTCAGCCACCGGAACTCCGGTCATTCTGCTGAATTCCAGGGGGTGAGGGGTCAGGATAGTATCGCCTGTCCGCTCCTTCAGTACATCTATATTCGCGGAAATGGAATTTATGCCGTCCGCGTCGATAATTACGGGACAAGTCGCGTTTCGTATGACGAATTCGGTCAGCCGGCGGGTGTTTTCGCTGTTCCCGAGACCGCAGCCGACAAGCACCGCAGAAGCCGAATCCAGCTTCGGGCGGACAATATTTTCGAGAGTATCTCCGGAAAAATCAGCGAAACCGTCGGAGGTCTCCGGCAGCGGAACGTACACCGCCTCGTGAAGCCCGGCCGCGATTATCCTGACCGCGCTTACCGGAGCAGCCGCAAAGTACAGACCCACGCCGCTGCGCAGCGCTGCCTGGGCGCACATGAACGCGGCTCCGTTAAAGCTGAGGCTCCCGGCGAACCCCATCAGTCTGCCGAACGTACCCTTATGCGTATTTCTGCCGTGCGGCGGGAACGGTCTGCGGAGGGTCTCGTCAGTCAGGAACGCCACGTTGTTTGAAGCGAAGCAGTCCTCGCCTATTCCGATATCCAGCAGGTGGAGCTCCCCGAGGATATCCGACGCGGGGGCGTTCACCATTCCCTGCTTCACCGCGGCAAGCACGAGCGTGTGCGTAGGCCGGAAGCAGCGCGTATCAAGCTCGCCGGTGTCGGAATTAACGCCGCTGGGCACGTCCACGGCAATGCGGTAACTGCATTTGTTCGCCGCCGCGATGATTTCCGGGACGTTCCCGCGAAGCTCCCCGTGAAATCCCGTGCCGTAGATACAGTCCACCACGCACTCCCTGCCGCTGAACGCCTCGTCGAGCTGCTCCGGCTCGTACACCGGAGTTCCTGCGGGAAGCCGCCTGAAATTCTCAGCCGCGTCCGCGGTCTTTGGAGCACCGGAAACCAGCAGCACCGCGGCATTACGGCCGTTCTGCCTCAGCAGCCGGGTTATAACTAAGCCGTCCCCGCCGTTGTTCCCGGCGCCGCACATCACGAGAATGTCGGCGCTCTCCGGGATAGTCCCGAGGATAAATTCAGCGCAGCGGGTCCCGGCGTTCTCCATCATCTGGTAGTAGGACGTTCCGGATTCATTGCAGCGGCGCTCCGCTTCCTTCATCTGCTGATTTGAAACAACGTACTGCATAGTTATACCTCCGTGAAATTTATAGGTCTAGTATATCACATTTTCCGTCGGGAATCAACCCCGGAAACTAAAAGCCCCGCGGAACACCACGGGGCTTGGATTATTCAATTTTAAGCTATTCAGTTCATCGGAATGTACCGCCTTTAATGATAATGCTTGTTGATCATCAGGTTTCCATCGGACTATGATCCTTTCGTAGATTTTCCTGCTGTAAATATGTGTTTCACGGCAATCACCTGCTTTACTGGTCTGTAAGATCTGAAGGGGTGATCTATGTAAACGCATATAGCGGTAAGATCATCTGCGGAGCCACGAGCCGAACTCTTTCGATATGGCTAGACGCCGTGTTAAGCGAGGACTTGCACCCTCTGGGTCAGACAGCACCCGGTGCGTTCGTCGCTGGTAAAACTGTTTTCAGCTCCTGTCACGAGCCGCAGATGATGAAAACTGTGAATCGGTACTCTCCACCGGACTCGCTTCCTTTCTGCTTAAAGCTAAAATGGTGATTTCAAAAATCAGAGGTGCATCGGAACCTTTCCTTTCACGATACTTATTGAATTGAGTTGTTGAACTTAATTCATGGGAACTTACCTCTTTCATAAATTAGGATCGGATATTTGGTGAGACGTCAAGCGAAATTTACATCTGAAGTGTTTGTATTGATTTCCTTTCCTTGATTATATATTACCACACCCACTGTAAAAAGTCAATAGTATTTTTAAAAAAAATGCGTATTTTTTGTGATTTTTAACAAATGCACAACAAACCGTCACCTGATTTACCAGATTTCAACAAACTTTCGCGTACTGCACCGCTTTTTTTCGCAAAGTCCTTGACAAACGGCCTGGTTTCTGGTATAATACTATTGTTGTCAATTCGACGACTCATTAGCTCAGGCGGTAGAGCACCTGACTTTTAATCAGGGTGTCCCGGGTTCGATTCCCGGATGGGTCACCAGACTTAATTAAAGCCGAACACTTATTGTGAGTGTTCGGCTTTTTTCTTTACCACCGAGTTCATCAAGAGCAATGCGCTTTTCACCGTCCTTGTAGTTGAACAGCGCAATGATTTTATCATCACAGCATGCTGTGATTCTTTTCTGTTTCATGGTATATCTCCTTTAGTTAATTTATATCAGTAGCCTATCCTGTCCAGCCATTCCCGGACAGTCTGGGTCTGATCGTTCTGCATATCTCCGCCGCGTATCGGAAGTCCCTCAAGCACGGTGGCATTGGGTTCCTGCTGGGCAATGTAGCGGTATGTTCCGCCGTCGCGGCTGCCCTCGTGGGTGTTGAACGGAACGATGGTCTTTTCGGAAAGGTCGTACTCGTCAAGGAATGTCTTGATTATCTGCGGGACCTCATACCACCATATCGGGTAGCCGATGAATACCGTGTCGTACTGCTCCATGTTCTCGACTGTGCCAGCGATTTCCGGGCGCTCGTCGTTGTCCTGTTCGTTCTTGGTGTAGTCAAACAGCGCGTCGCCTGTCGGGTAGGGAGTTACCGGCTCTATGCGGAACAGCTCGCCGCCGGTCTGCTCGTGAATTATCTGCGCCAGCTTGTCGGTGTTTCCCGTTTCCGAGAAGTATGCGATAAGTGTTTTCCCGCCCTCGGAGGTTTCATCGTTCTCCGGCTGGGAAGTTTCTGCCATGTCAATTACGGAATCGTCTGCGGTAACATCGGATTTATCCTCGGAGAATGTGGAACTCTGCGTTGTTGCAGCCGTTTCAGAGCTTGTTGGAGCGCTTCCGGATGAATTACCGTCCGCGCTCTGGCAGGCTGTGAAAGTTACCGTAATTGCAATGGGAAGAATGAGCGAAATCAGCTTTTTCATAGTTTCTCCTTACTTTTGTTTTGTGATTTTGGAACCGCCGAAAACCTCGGACATCTCCATCTGTTCAAGCGCGCTGTCTATCGCGGAAATTTCCTGCGCCGTCAGGACGATATCCGCAGAAGCGGCATTCTCCTGCATTCTTTCGGGAGTTCTCGTCCCGGGAATCGGCACGATGTACGGGCGCTTTCCCATGACCCATGCAAGTGATATCTGCGCCGGAGTCACGCCCTTTTCCTGTGCGTTTTTCGTCAGCAGGTCGATCAGCGCGCGATTCTTTTCCTGCGCCTCGTCGCTGAACTGCGGCATTGCACTGCGGTAGTCGTACTGCCTGTCGAACTGAAATCCCTTTCCGTACTTTGTGGTCAGATACCCGTTTGCAAGCGGAGAGAACGCCACAAACCCGATGTGCAGTTCCTCCAGCAGCGGGAACAGCGTTTCGTACTGCCGCGCCATCATGGAATAACGGTTCTGTATCGCCGTCACAGGACACACGGAATGCGCCCTGCGGATAAGCTCCGCACCGGATTCCGACAAGCCCCAGTGGGTTATCTTGCCCTCCCTGATGAGGTCGGACATCACGCCTGCGACTTCCTCTATCGGGACGTCCGGGTCGGGGCGGTGCTGATAGTACAGGTCGATGTGGTCCGTGCCGAGCCTTTTCAGCGAGCCCTCCACCGAAGCGCGTATCACATCGGGGCGTGAATCCGGGATAAGCGGCTTGTTCACTGCCGGGCTGCTCATGTCAAATCGTATGCCGAATTTCGTCGCTATGACTACCTTATCACGACAGCCGCGGAGCGCTTCCCCGACAAGCTCTTCGTTCTGGTGCGGGTCGGCGGCGGAGCCGTAAATTTCGGCGGTGTCGAAGAAGGTGTAGCCTGAATCCGCCGCGTGACGTATCAGCTTTATGGCTTCGCTGCGGTCGGTGGGCTTTCCGTATGCGTGAGAAAATCCCATGCAGCCCAGCCCCACAGCGGATACGGTAAGGTCATTACCGAGAGTTCTTGTTTTCATTCTTTATTTTCCCCTTGTAGATATATTTCATCAGTTTCATTGCAAAATGCCCGACCGCCGCGAACAGTATCATTATTGCGACGTAATCAGCAAGGAACAGTGCCAGCGGCTCTTCATGGTCGAAGAAAACGAACCGATTTTGCAGCAGCATATAGCCCGGCAGACTGCGCTTAATGAACGCATAAACTCCGTATACCGCTGCCGCCGCTCCGATAATTCTGAAGCATATCACAGCCGTTTTCGGGAGGCGTATATGCTTTGAAAAAATCCCGGACAGCATTCCCCAGTGAAGCCCCAGATGTACGCTCAACAGCACAAATCCCCAGTAGCCGCAGACCATGTGCAGGCTCCGTGCGAAAGCCCTACCGCCGCTTATCGGAAGAAATGTGAACGCGTACCGTGAAAGTATCACTCCACTGACCGCTGAGCCTGTCATTGAAAGCAGGACCAGAACCGCCGTGACCGTCTGCAATACCCTCATCGGCGTGTATTTCCCGCGGAACACCGATTTCAGCCAGCTGCGATTCAGCACATGATGAAGAATAAACAGCAGGAACATCGCAATGCCGAACCACTCATGCGCCGCCTGACCGATGAGGTCATATGTCATCAGCAGAAGCAGCAGCACGGTCATTGCGAGGTCTGCCGAAATTCTCAGGATAAGCCCCGGCTTCATGCGGCGTTAAGATAGCTTCTGATGGCGCTCGTATCGGGCGGAGAAGCGAACAGTCCATCATGTACATTACCGTTTCCGGCGCAGCTGCGGACGAACTGCATGGATTCCTCAAACTGGCTCTCGTCCATAGAAGCGGACTGCGCAAACGGATAAATGTCGATTCCGGCGAGGTCGTAGCTTTCAAGGAACGTGCCGATTATCATGGGCGCTGTGTGCCACCAGATGGGATAGCCGATGTAGATGGTATCGTAATTATCTAGCGCAGGAAGTGTACCCTTTATCGCAGGACGCGCGTTACTGTCACGCTCGGCGAGAGCTACCTCGGTGGTGTCGTTATAGCTGTCGGGGTATGCGTTCAGCGGAACTATTTCGTAAATATCACTGCCGGTTATCTCTGCGATAGTATTTGCCATTCTCTCGGTATTTCCGGAACGTGTGAAGTACACTACCAGCGACTTTTTATCCGCTGTGGGAGCGTTGGTTTCTGCCGGGAATCTGCTGATAAGTCCGACCGCTCTGCGGAGTATCAGCGCTGCGTCAGAAGCGTTTACAGCGCCGTTTCCGTCAACATCGGAAACCTCTAATGACTGGGAATCCAGGCTTGCCGAGCCCACCGCGTACCGCAGGAGAAGCGAAGCGTCGGACGCATTCACATATCCGTTGCCGTCAGCGTCGCCAAGCGCCCTGTCAGCCGCAAATGCAGACGTGCTGAACACCGCCGCGAACATCATGCAAACCGTGATGAATGCCGCAAATAATCTTCCGTGAAACTTAGTTTTCATGTTGTTACCTCCGTTATTTCTTGTGTGATATTATCCATTCAAGGATACTGCTGTCGTCAAAAAGCACATTGCCGCCGCCGTGATAATTTCCGTAGATACCGCGCTCGCTGAAATACTCGTTGTCGGGAATCTCAACGGAAAGAACGCCGCTTATCTGCTCGTCAGTCCAGCCCTGCGCCTTATATGCGGAGTAAAGTCCGTCGTAGGCCGCGCATGCTTTCTGCGAGCCGTAATATTCATCGTTCTCTGCCATGAAGATGTAGACCGCAACGCCGTTTTCCGCTATGGGAGCGTAACTGCCGTCCCACTGCGAAGCTCCGTGGAGATACGCCGCGTAAAGGTCAGGGCGTATTGAAACCGCCTGCGACATAGTTTCGCCGCCTGCGGAATATCCTGCCGCGTAAACGCGCGACGGGTCAGCAGCGTAGTTGTCAAGGAAGTATTCCGTAAGCTCAATAGCCTGCCGTGCGGACTTTTCGTGCCAGTCGGTAAGCTGCGCCGTGACGACTATCATCGGCTCAGAAAGCTTCGTCCATGACGAAAATCCCGACCAGCTCGGGACGTCCGACGAGCCCTCACCGAACCACATTCCGTCGTAGCCGGGAAGCACCACCATCATCGGAAGCAGCGTTTTTCCGTCGTATTCCTCCGGGATATAGTAGCTGTAATGTATCTCGCCGTCTGCGCCGTCAAGTATCTGGTTCCGTGTTATCCCGACTGCGGGGAGTTCTGCGGACGGCTCGGAGGTTTCCGGCTCGGAAGTTGTTTCCTGCGGCGACGAGGTCGTCGTTTGGGTCGTTGAGGAAGTACCAGCCGCTGACGGAGCGCTCTCCGGCGGAACTGTGGAGCAGGCTGTTGTCAGCAGGGTCATGAGTATCGCTATTATTTCTTTTAACTGCATATTTCTCTCCTCCTGTTTCTTTTGTTGTTTTGATTTTACCACAGTTTCGCTCTCGGCGGAAGTTTCAGTTTGTTCACGAGATATTACCCAAAGGTTATATCTGAAAAACAAGAAAACCGCCGTGTACACACAGCGGTTCCCTTGCTTTGAGAGGTATTTATATGATAAGGAGAAGCAGTCTTTGCAACGTCAAGCGCACCCTCCTCCTGAGTGTACGGGTGCAGGCGGTAATCCACGATAAACGTCTGAAATCCCAGCTCGCGCAGCGCCGCCGCAGTCGGGAGCGAATCGGTGTAATTCCCACGGAACTGATACGCACCGCCTGCCATAAGCACAACTGCTCCTTTGAGCTGAACGCCTTTCCTTACGGGGATTGCCGTGACGTAAGGGCGGAAATCCCACTCGTCAAAATATCCGGTCATATCTTCGGTGAAAATGGTCTTTGCCGGGACGTTGCCCTCCTCCCAGAGATACAGCGCCTGCACGTTTTCCGGGTCTGCCGCCGTGTTGAGTACCGTCTGATTTCCGGAGGGCGCAGGCAGCTTTCTCATCATGTTATCCCGGGAATAATCGCTGATTTTTCCGCTGCCGTAGTCATACTCGGACGGGAGGTCATCGGGAGCTGCAACGGTATCCTCGGAAGTGCCTGCACGGAGGTCGTCGGTGTTTTCAACAGGAGTTGAAGTCTGCGATTCTGCTTTTGTTGTCATTGCGTTTTCAATTGCCGAGATTCCCTGCTCGATACTGTCGCCGACCGAATCAGACTGACTCTGGCAGGCGGTAAGTGAGGCGCTCAGCAGTGCGGAAATTACCGCTGTCAATGCTTTGTTTCCCATGTTCATATCCCCAGACTGTTCACCCATTCGGCTACCTCGTTTTCGGAAGCGGAGGAGCGGAAACGCTGACCGTCCTGCCAGTTACCCGTGCCTGCAAGTTCTGAAAGGATAGTGCCGCTCTGTCCCATTCCGGAGGAAGCGGAGGTCGCAAAGGGAATAACGGTCTTGCCGGTAAAATCATTCACCTTTACAAAGCCATTGACAGGCCACGCCGCAATACCCCACCAGATGGGATAGCCGATGAATACGGTGTCGTAATCTTCCCAGCCATTGACCTCTGTTGTGGTGAGGGAAACGTCACGGAGCTCCTCGTTATCATGTTCGTGGCTTACGCGGCTGTCTGGGTCGTTGTAGTTGAGGTCTGCGCTGGTGTACGGCTCGGCGGGAGTTATCTCAAATAAATCTGCGTCCGCAGCCTGCGCGATGTACTGCGCTACCTGCTCGGTGTGTCCCGAACCGGAATAGTAGACTACCAGCACCTTTCCGGTCTGGGAATCTGTATCGTCTGCGGTGTCGGCGGTGGGAGCCGCTGTGCTTTCAGTTGGAGCTTCCGCAGTTTCGGGAAAGTCCGTCGGCGCCGTCGTTGACGATGTGCCTGATGTTGTACCGGAAGCAGCAGATGTACCGCTGGAAGATGTGTTACCGCTACAAGCAGTAAGTCCGAGTGCGAGTGCAAGGCTCATAATAATTGTAGTCAGTTTTTTCATGTTTGTCAATTCCTTTCTGTATTATTCTGCCGTTCCCAGAACGAAACGGCCTGATTCATCCAGCCTTCGGCGACTGTGCCCGTGCCGATACCGAATCCGTGGCGCAATCCCGGGTAGGAATGGAATTCGGTGTCTATTCCGAGAGCGCTGAGCGCTTCAAGTCTGTGCTGCATTATGCGCCAGTTGGCTATTCCGTCGCTTTCGCCTACGCAGGCAAAGGTCGGCGGGTCGGATTCGCTGTACTCGCTGTGACCCGTGTACTGCATTATCACGGCGGAGGGCTGAGGGAGTTCATCTCCGCCGAAAGCGGCAGTCCCGTAAGAGCCTACCCACGCCGCCATTCGCGCGCCCGCTGAACCTCACCACAGGGAATAGCCGTCAGTATCGACATGCAATTCGTCAGCATGCTCGAAAATAAAGCTTATCGCACGGGACAGGTCTTCGCAGGCGGTCTGCGCTCCGGGGCGGTAAATCAGCGCAAATGCGTTGTAGCCGAGTTTGGAAAGCTCCAGCGCATGGGGAAAGCTGTCCTGCATTGCCCCGACATACGCGAAGCCGCCTCCGGCATTGCACACGGCGAATTTCGCGTTTGGAGTTCCCCTGAAGAAGAACAGCCCGGTGTCACGTTTTTCGGGGTCTAACTGCTTTTCTTCCTCAGTATAGATGTCGTAGAATATAGTTTCTCCAGCCTGCGCGTGATCTCTGAAATAATTCGCTATCTCCACGGTCTTGTCCGGGTCGATGTTGTTGTACCACACAAGACTTAAGGCAACACCGCACAAATCCCACAAATTAGGAATTAAGCACGATTAGTAAAC
>CAMELR010000002.1 GCA_945923775.1 uncultured Clostridia bacterium
TCTCAGACGACTTTGTTATTATATCACATCTTTTCGATTTTGTCAAGAGGTTTTTTAAACTTTTTCAAAGTTTTTCGAACCATCTCGATTCTTTCAAAAGAAGCGACTTTCTTTTCGAAAGCTTTTATATTATATCACATTGTCTCTCGTTTGTCAAGAGGTTTTTAAAACTTTTCTCAAAGTTTTTTGTGACCTTTTCGCTTTCGCTGTGCCCTCATCTCGAGTGCTTGTCTATTATATCACCTTCATCGACAAAAGTCAACACTTTTTTGAAAAGTTTTTTTCATTCGTTACTTATGCCCTATATATTTAACCTTTTCTCAACAATACACAGCAACATGCACTACATCATGCCTTTTTTTACACCCTTTTACTTACTTTACCCGCGCTTTTTCACAAACAACTAATTCTTTTTTATTTATTTTAACACAATTTCTCGTAAACCTATAGCGTTTTTCCCCGCTTTATGTTATAGTAGTATTATATTTCTTTATATATTGAGGTATCGCCATGAAACATAAGATCATAATGTCCGCAGCACTTATTCTTTCAATGACCGGTATGACCGGCTGCTTTTTCTTCCCTGCCGAGGAAGAACTTCTCGAGCCGCCGACCGTTGCGATCGAGGACATAGCCTACTCCACCTACACAGCCAAACAGAAAACAATAGAGGACAAGACCGTTGCGACCGGCTACGTATTCTGCAAATCCCAGTATGACGCCAGCTTCCCTGAAAGCGGCGGAACCCTCAAAACGATCTACGTGACCGCCGGTCAGCACGTTGAAGAAGGCGACCTCCTTGCCGAGCTGGACGTCGGCGACCTTGACTATCTATATAAGCAGCAGCAGCTGATCGTCCAGAAGGCTCAGATAGCTTACAACTCGTCCGGAACGGCGGACGCACGTCTGACCCTGGAAATGGAGCAGAACACACTGACGGAGTACGAGCGCCAGCTAAACAACTCTCGCATATATGCTGGAATGACCGGCGAAGTCTGCTTCGTGCAGGATATGGACCCCGGAACGACCGTGACCGCATATAAGACTATAATAAAGATAGTCGACCCTTCGCAGCTTTGTATACAGTATAGTTCTTCTAATATGAAGAGCTTCCCGCTGGGCGAAGAAGTCACCATTACGGTAGACGGCGAAGATTACTCCGGCTATGTTTCCAAAACTCCAACTGACGTAAAGGAAGGGCTTTACGACGACTTCCCCGCCGTAATGAAGGATACCTCGTCGATATACTGTGAATTCACAGATGGAACGCCCTCGTTCCTGACCGTAGGGCAGACCGCGGATATAACCGCGGTGTTCGCGCGTCACGAGAACGCTGTAGTAATATCCAAGACCCTAGTAAAAACCGACGGTGACCGTACCTACGTAACCATACTCGATGAAAACGACACCAAGAAGGAAGTCGACGTAACGGTAGGAATAACCAACGCCACCGAAGCTGAGATACTCACCGGGCTGAACGCAGGCGACCGCGTTGTAGTACGCTGACGGAGGTACGCTGTGTTAACACTATTATTCAGAAAAATGCGAAGCACCCGCTGGATGGTGCTGTGCCTGTTCATCGGATTTCTGCTTGCGGCGGGAATGATGAGCACCGTGCCCATTTACATGGACTCATCACTTCAGCGCATACTTATAAAGGACATGCAGGCATACCAGCAGGAGACCGGCGAGTATCCCGGCGAATATGTAGTAACGAAGTCGGTGCCGATAAAGGCGGATAACGCCCAGCGCCGCTCCGCGGTCCAGGAAATGTCGGAACTTGTAGACGACCGCACTTCCAGGATAGACATGCCCCAGGCAGATAAAAAGACCATCATCTATGATGATTACATGTACCTCACCACTGGCAAGACCGCACGCGTCAAAGTAATAGGAATGACCGGGCTTGAGGATCACGTAACCTTCATAGAGGGCGGAATGTACGCCCCCGGGCAGCAGCCCGACGGAACATTCCAGGTCATATGCAATGAGGAGTGCCTCAAGACCCTTGGAATATCCTGCGGCGGAACATACGAGATACAAAACAGTTTCTACACCTCCGCCGATCCGCTGTATGTAACGGTAGCCGGAGTATTCCGGCAGTCGAGCGAAAACGACAGCTACTGGTCAGAAACGATGGAGCCGTACCTCAATGCATTTCTCATCGACTATGACACTTTCCTAGACGATTACCTCGACACCGGCGTGACAACGCTGGGCTCTGCGGATATCCGATACTCCTTCGATTATCAGAAGATGGACCTGAACGACCTCAGCTCCATAACCAAGACCATCGACGAGGATTTTACCATATACCCCGAAAACGACCTCCGCTTTTCAATGGGTATCAACGATATCCTGTCGGAATACGCAGTGCGCGCCGCAAACCTGAAATCCATGCTCTGGATACTCCAGATACCGACGATAGTAATGCTTGCATTCTACCTGTTCATGGTATCCCAGTTAAACGTTGAGCAGGAGAAGAACGAAATCGCGGTATTCAAGAGCCGTGGAGCCTCCTCCGGTCAGATATTCGCGATATACGCGATGGAAGCAGGCGTGCTCGGACTTGTGACGTTCATCGCCGCTCCGTTCATAGGAATGCTCCTGTGCAGCTTCCTGGGCGTATCAAACGGATTCCTGGAATTCGTGAACCGCACCGGGCTTTCCGTGAAGCTCAGCCTTGACGCGTTCATCTATGCGCTGCTTGCCGTGGTGATATTCTTCATCACCACCATGCTCCCGATAATCCCCGCCTCCAAGCTCTCTATAGTAAAGTACAAGCAGAGCAAGGCGCGGGTAGTAAAAATGTCCCTGTGGGAAAAGCTCTGTATCGACGTGATACTGCTCGGCGGCTCGCTGGTGTGGTACTTCTTCACAGCGCGGAGCATAAAGCGCCTTTTCGCAGACGGCACCTATGTTTCCGACGGCACGATAAACCCGCTGTATTTTGTTTTCTCGACAATGTTCATCATGGGCGCGGGGCTTCTCTTTATAAGAGTTTACCCCTATGTTCTCCGGCTTGTCTATTATATAGGAAAACGTTTCTGGACAGTCCCGCAGTACATCGCTATAACCTCCGTAGCACGCTCACAGGGCGGCAGGGAGCGTTTCCTCATGCTGTTTCTGTCCGTGACCTTCGCGCTTGGAATATTCTCAGCGAATACAGCCCGGGCGATAAACAACAGCAAATCCGACCGCATCTACTACTCCAACGGAGCCGACGTAGTGATAGACGCCTACTGGCGGCTTGAAAACGTCGAGGACGAGACCAGCTATGTTGAAATAGACATGGACGACTTCCAGAATCTTTCCGGCGTTGAGACCGCCACAAGAGTGCTCCGCACCGACGTGCGCGCGACATACAACGGTCAGTGCTCCGACGTAGACCCCACCCTTATGGCGATAGAGCCGGGTAAATTCTCGCAGACCGCGTGGTTCAGAAGCGACCTGCTCCCTGTTCACTGGTGGAACTACTGCTCCGCCCTTGTGGACTACAAGGCGGGCGTGCTTGCGTCCCGTGGCTGGGAGGAAAAGGGCGTGCAGCTCGGCGACACGATATCGGTGAAACTGAGCGGCAACGACTCAATAGACCTGACGGTGCTTGCATTCGTAGATTACTGGCCGGGGCTTGACCCCACCGAGCAGGTGGAAGTCGACTCCCGAACCGGCGAAACCGCGACCAAGGACTTCCTGGTATGCAATTACAACTATATCCGCAAGCTGACCGAGCTTCAACCCTACCAGATATGGCTTAAACTCCAGGACGGCGCGACAAGCGAGCAGCTCTACGCCGACATATCGGCAAAGAACCTGAAGATACAGCGTATCCGGGACAGCAGCCAGATGCTCATTGAAGAAAAGACCGACCCTGCGCTCCAGGGAATGAACGGCGCGCTGACCCTGGGCTTTGTCGTAATAATGCTGATGACGGTCATAGGGTTCCTGATATACTGGATAATCTCCATACGCTCCAGAACATTGCAGTTCGGCGTATTGCGTGCAATGGGCGTTACGTTCCGCGAGGTGATCTCAACGCTGGGCTGGGAGCAGCTCCTTGTGAGCCTGGTGTCGATCGCGATGGGATTTGTAATAGGCGGCATTGCAAGCGATATGTTCGTGCCGATGTTCCGCACGATGTACGACGCAGCCGACCAGGTACCGCCGTTCCGCGTGCAGGGAGATCCCGGCGACTATATAAAGATGTACGTGATAATAGCGATAATGCTGATAGGCGGCTTTGCAGTGCTTGGCGGCATAATCCGCAAAATAAATATCAACAAGGCTCTGAAACTCGGCGAGGATTGACAATAAAAGCTGCATCGTTCCTGTTCAGCTTGAGACCGTCGAGAAACTATAATTCAGCGGCCAGGGTTCCATTTGCTGCAACCCCATATAGGGAGTCAAGGGGGACGAGTCCCCCTTGCGAGTCGAGGGTGTCTCCCCCGGGTGGGGGCGGTGGCACGAAGTGCCGGAGGGGCTGACCGAAAGAGAGAGCCCTCGTCGCCGTCAGGCGAAACACTCTGCGCGACGTCGCGCAGCCAAAACAACTAAAGTGGTGGGGGAAAACAAGAGTTTTCCCCCACTAGTCATATATTATGTAAATGTCGCCCTTCCTCCGAAACAGTCCGGTGGACTGCTTCGAAAGCATACTGCACCTCTAAATAGTTATCAACCAATCAGACCTTTTCGCGCATGTTTTTATATATTTTCCGAAAAACTTCTTGATTTCAGGAAAAGTTTTTGGTATAATTGTACATGGAGCAATGTAAATGCATGTCCGTTTACCGGAGAAATCAGAAAGGAACAGTACCAATGTTATCAAAAATCGGAATCAGACCCGTCATTGACGGCAGACAGTTCGGAATACGCGAAAGCCTCGAGGTCCAGACCATGAACATGGCGAAGGCGGCGGCGGAGCTCATCAGCAGCAAAGTACGCCATGCAAGCGGCGAGCCCATGGAGTGCGTCATCGCGGACACCACCATCGGCGGAATCGCAGAAAGCGCAGCCTGCGCCGACAAATTCGCCACTGAAAACATCGTGGCGACCCTCACGGTAACACCCTGCTGGTGCTACGTCACCCAGGTCATTGACGAGAACCCGAACACCATCAAAGCAGTATGGGGCTTCAATGGAACCGAGCGCCCCGGCGCGGTGTTCCTCGCAGCGGCGAACTCCGCATACGCGCAGATCGGCATGCCATGCTTTTCCGTCTACGGGCACGACGTAAAGGACGCCGACGATACTGTTATCCCCTCCGACGTTGAGGAAAAGATACTCCGGTTTGCACGCTGTGCAGCGGCTGTCGGCGACATGAAGAACAAGAGCTACGTTAATATCGGTTCGCAGGCTATGGGCATTGCCGGAGCCTACTGCAACGAGGAATTCTTCCGCGAATACCTCGGGATACACCCCGAGTGGGTCGACATGACCGAGATAATCCGCCGCGAAAAGCTGGGTATATACGATGAAGCCGAGTACAAGAAGGCGCTCGCCTGGATAAAGGAGAAATGCCCCGAGGGCGTAGACATCAACCCCACCCCGGGCATGACCTACATGCGCCCGGTACTCTCCGCGAAGGAGAAGGAGGAGAACTGGGAGTTCATCGCGAAGATGACCTGCATAATCCGCGATATCCTCAAGGGCAACCCGAAGCTCGCAGAGATGGGCTGGCTGGAGGAATCCAAGGGCAGGAACGCCGTACTGGGCGGCTTCCAGGGTCAGAGAATGTGGACGGACTTCATGCCGAACGCTGATTTCACAGAAGCTATACTCAACACCACCTTCGACTGGAACGGCGCCCGCGAGCCTATTCCCTTCGCAACGGAAAACGACACGCTCAACGGCACCACCCTGATGTTCCTGCACCTGCTGACCGGACGCGCAGCAGTATTCGCAGATGTGCGCACATACTGGTCTCCTGATTCAGTGAAGCGCGTGACCGGCTGGACTCCCGACGGCAAGGCGGCAAACGGATTTATCCACCTGATAAACTCCGGCGCGGCAGCGCTGGACGGAACCGGCGCAGTAAAGGACGAGAACGGCGAGAGCGTAATGAAGCCCTGGTGGGACATGACCGAAAAGGACATCGACGCATGCCTGAAGGCAACGACCTGGCCCTGCGCAAACCTCGGATACTTCCGCGGCGGCGGATTCTCCTCCAGCTACTCCACACAGGGAGTTATGCCCTGCACCTTCGCCCGCGTGAATTACGTAAAGCACCTCGGCCCGACGATACAGATAATCGAGGGCTACACAGTTGAGCTTCCCGAGGACGTAAACAAGACCCTCCTCGGCAGAACTGACCCGACATGGCCTTCCACATGGTTTGCTCCCATCACGGTGCCCGATAAGGTAGCCGTTTCCGACGTTTACAACGTCATGGCAAACTGGGGCGCAAATCACGGCTGTTTCGTCTACGGCCACATCGGCGAGGATCTCGTAACGCTGGCAAGCATGCTGAGGATACCGGTATCCCTGCATAACCTCTCTGACGACCGCCTGTTCCGCCCGCACGCATGGAGCGCATTCGGCACCACCGATCTTGAAGGCGCCGATTACAGAGCCTGCGCAGCTTACGGCAGCCTCTACAAATAAAACACAGCCCGGGAGGCGGCGAGCCTCCCGGACTTATAATGTCTATAATTTAAAAAGGCTGCGGATCCGCAGCCTTTTTTATCAGCCGTTCCCTTCCTCGAGAACGTAAATATCAACCTGAACAGCGCCCCATGCGCAGCTATCGTAATAATGATCCGCCATGCTGCCGAAATAAAGGTCGACCAGCACGGTGCCGTCCATCAGACCCAGACCGGTATCAGCGGCAACGGCGTAGCCGTATACCTTTCTGCCGTCGTGGGATACGATGTAGAGCTTGCTTCCGTAAGGGATAACGTTCGGATTTACGGCACAGGTGCCTATCTCGGCGGCTCTGCCGCTTGCAGTGCGCGCTCCGTAGCCCGCGGTGTACGCGGTGGACTTACCCGAAAGAACGCGTGTGTAGTTCTCCGGAATGCCGTTTACCAGCTTCACAGCCTCGGGGTCGGAAGTCTTGGAATACGGAACAGCGGAAGCCGTGCCGCGCTCAATGACCTCGGTAACAGGCTCTGCGGTGGTCTTTTCGCTGAGAAGCTCCTGGCTTGTCAGCTTGCCGTCTACGTACTTTTCCTTGACGGTGTATACGCACTTGCCGTTAATTCCGGCGGTGACAACATTCTCTGTGCCTATGGCGAGGTTGCAGTTGTCGGTGTATTCTGTGTCGTAAGCGATATCAGAGGTGCTTTCGCGGGTGACGTACTCAACGCGGGTCACGGTGATTTCCATGTCCTTGTAAGCACGGTCGGTGAGTTCGCAGGAAAGCTCGTCGTATTCGCCGAGGGTGATCCCTGCCTTCTCAAGGACGTCTGCAACGGTTCCTTCTATCATCGGAACTGCCTTTGTTTCGCCGTCAACGGTGACGTTCACGTCGAATGCGCGGTAGATGGTGATGTAGGCGGTGTTGCTGCTGACTTCCTCGTATGATACCTTGTCGTTGCTGCTGAGCTGGTAGTTGCCGAGCTTCAGTATAGCGTAAACATCGGATTCAGACGTCATGAGTTCTCTTGTAACGCCGTTATCCGTAATGTAGACCCGATCCTTGAAGTAGATCGAACCTGTCATAACTGCCACCATAAATATCGTGGCTGCGAACATAGCCGCCTTGACGAGCCTGCTTCTGAGATCCAGCCTGTTCATCTTGGCGTTTATCATCTGTGGTTTCATATTTGCCTCCTGAGTAGTTACTCATGCCCTCCCGGCAATCTCCCCGTATCCGGCAGGTGCCGGAATGCGGGTGTAACTTCCGTACAGCGTCAGGCTTTGGGGAAAGCCCTAAGCTGAAGCAAAACGCACTGTCCCCAACAGAGCTTTGCATTTCGAAGCCTATTATCTATCTACCCTCCGCTAAGGCGGAAGTCGGCTTCTGATCGTTCTCTTTTTTGAAAGCAGCACAAAAGGCCGCACGGAGCTTTTTGCTTCGATGGTTTGTATTATAGCCCTTTTCCTTGTCAATGTCAAACGAACGGAAGTTCATAATTTTGTTGAAGTTTCACAAATCTCATTTGTAACCGATTTGTAATCATTCGATTAAAAGCTGAGTTTCTGTAAAAATCTGTATTTTAAACGTTTTCTTTTTGTAAAAATCACTAAAAATCAAACTTGCGAATTCGCCATCATTCTTAACAAAAATCAACAATGTTGCGTTTTATAAGTTTGTTGATTTGAGACAATGAAACGACCATACTTTTTCATGCCGTGAACTCCATCTGCATAAGAATGCGGGTTTGCAAAAATATATGGTGACAAACGTCCGGATATGTGTTATAATAGTATAGAAATAGTAAAAGCACCTGGAGGATCCGGGGCAAGAGATATCGTTATATTATATATAGTATAAGAGGAAAGGACAAACGGAGCATGAATCACGAGAAATCCTGCGGTGCAATAGTATACAGAAAGCGCCACGGGAACACAGAGATCCTGCTGATAAAGCATGTAAGATCCGGCTGCTGGTCGTTCCCGAAGGGCCACATGGAGCCCGGCGAGAACGAAATGCAGACAGCGATCCGCGAGATAAAGGAAGAAACGAACATCGACGTATCAATAGACGACCCGTCGTTCCGCCAGGTAGTGGTATTCAATCCACGACGGGACATAACCAAGGAAGTAGTGTACTTCCTGGCCCGGGCGGTGACGTTCGAGTGCGAGCGCCAGGAAGAAGAAATAGCCGATGTGCGCTGGGTCGAGATAGGTCAGGCAGGGGCGGTGCTGAACTACGACAACGACCGGCTGCTTGTAAACCGGGCTAAAGCGTTCCTGGCAAAATCCAAAATATAAAAAAGAAAAAACTTGCAACCTTTTTATGGGGAACTTTGTTTTATAGACAGAACGGGCTGAACGCCCGGAAGATCCAAAACAAAAGCGCGCCGGATACAGACAGTCCGGAGCATTAATCAAGCACCCAAGGGAGGTTTCACCATGAAAAGAAGAATACTTGCAATGAGCATGGCGGCAGTGACCGCGCTCACATCGACCAGTATCTGCGCATTCGCAGACGGACAGAACAGCGAAGCCCTGGCTTCCGCAATAACCATCGCAAAGACCCGTCTTGACATTCCGGAGGAGCTGACCGAATTCAGCTACAACACCTCTGAAAATTACAAGGCCACCACCTACGACCTCACATGGAGCACCCCTGCCGACGCCAACGAATACAGGGAAGTATCAGTAACCGTATGCGGAAGCCTGATACTGTCCTACTACGACAGCTCCATGTATTCGTACAAGGACGCCGACAGCCACTTTGCAAAGCTCACCGGAGACGCGCTCTACAAGAAGGCTCAGGCGGCGGTCAAGAAGCTGAATCCGACGGTTGCCGACGTTATCTCCATCGACCGTGACAGCCTTGACATCACCATGTACGGCAGCAGCGCGCAGTTCTCTTTCGTAAGAACCAAGAACGGCGTACCGGTCAGCAACGACCGCGGCTCCATAGTGCTCGACAAGGACACCGGCAATGTCATAGGCTTCCACATGAACTGGCATGTCAACGCGTCTTTCAGGGACAGCAAGTCCGCAATCTCGCTTGACAAGGCAAAGCAGAAGTACGCCGAAATGATACAGCTCACCCCGCAGTATGAATTTGATTACGACTGGCAAACCAAAAAATTGACCGCGAGACTGGTATACCGCCAGGGTCAGTACGGCGAGATAAACGCATTCACCGGCAAAAAGAGCGATTTCAGCGCCGACGGCTACTATGACGACAGCAACGATATAACCGAAGACGCGACCGCCGACATGGACAACGGCAAGGGCAGCGGCGAAGGCGGCTATCAGTTCACCGAGCAGGAGCAGGCAGAGCTTGACAAGAAGCTCCCCTACGCAAGCAGCGAAGCTGTAATAAAGCTCATGCAGGCGGATAAGTGGCTGACCTACTCCACTGATATGGAGCTTGTTTCATCTGATCTGTACAAGGTAAGCTTTACAGGTAAGGACAAGTATTACTACACCGCGAACTTCTCCAGCCATGTTCCCGACGAGAACGACTACGTTTACGAGGAGATCGTCGATGAGGACGGTTCTGTAAGCGTTCCGGCAGTAGAGTCAACCCAGGACTGGCAGGAAGTCAACATCACCGTTGACGCGGAAAGCGGTCAGATAATGAGCTATTATTTCTGGGATACCCGTGACAGCATATCCAGCTCATATGACCTCGATAAGGCAGACAAGCTCGCCGAGGAGATTGCAAAGACCTACGCGGGCGACCGTTTCGCAGAATACAAGCTGGATTATTCCACAGATTACTCCTGGACAGACCAGAACAACAAAACATTCTATAACGGAAGCAGCCATTCCTGGGACAGATACTCCAACGACATACTGGTCAGCGGAGATTCCATCAGCGTAGGCTTTAATGCAGATATGAAGCTGACTAACTACAGCTACAGCTATACCGATGTCAAGCTCCCTGACCCGTCAAGAATGCTCAGCACCGACATGGTAATGCAGAAGTTCTGGGAAAACAACGACCTGAACCTCTACTATCTCGCAAGATTCACCGACAAGAAAACCAAGACCGTGCTCGTATACGGCACTGATTCCGACGTTTACGTTGACGCGACCACCGGCGAGCCGGTATACGACTGGCAGTATACCTCCGATGCTGCGAACGACCTCTCCGGCATAAAGGACAAGAAGATACTGAAGATGGCGAAGGCACTGGACGATCACGGATTCCTGATCTCCACTGAAAAGTTCAGCGAGAACGACACCGCCGATTCCGCAGTATTCGAGCAGCTCATGGGCGTAAATTCCGACGAGGAAAGCAAGAAGCTGACCCGCGGCGACGCTCTGGTGATCTTCACAAAGTCCGTAGCCGGCGACTCCATTCCGGAGCTGAAGGGCATCTACAAGTCTCCGTTCAGCGACGTTAAGGACACCGACAAGAACGTTGGCTATTACGCTATCGCATATGCAATGGGCGCTGTAAGCGGAAATAAGCTCAACGCAAAAGCAGACTTCACCTACGGGGATATGATAAAGATGGTTTATACGTTCTACGCAGCGGAATAAATCACACAGGGGTTTAAATATATGCGCTCCCGCCGGACAGCGGGAGCGCTGTTTTTTCGGTGTATTGCAAGAAAAACCGATCAGGGTTTTGGCGATAATACCCAAAATTCCCGTGGAGTGTGAAAATGTAGTGAAATCATATTAACAAATCACATGTTGTGTGGTAAAATAAACTTGTAGTATGGAAATTATCGTGCTCCCTGAAACCCGGGAGCTGGTTCGTGGAGGTATATATGGACGAAAATTCGAGAGTAAGCCTTACTAAGCCCACCGGTCAGGCAGGTCAGACGGCTCAGGGCGGCGCCCAGGGCTGGAGAGACCCCGCCACCGGAGAAATATATGCGCAGCAGCCGGTACAGTACCAGCAGGCTCCGCAGCAGGGTCAGCCCTATCAGCCCTACCAGCAGTACGCTCAGCCAGTTCAACCAGTTCAGCCTCAGCCAGCCCAGACGTACCACCAGGGAGTTCCGAATAATATCCCGCAGCAGGTAAACTGGCAGGGACAGCCCCAGAACAACGCGTATCAGCCCTATCGTCAGGACACTGTGCCCCAGGGAGGATATCAGCAGCCGATGAATGGACCGACAAAATTCTGCAAGCACTGCGGACAAGTCATACCTGCGGACGCGGTGATATGCACCCACTGCGGCAGGCAGGTCGAGGAGCTGCGCACTGCGCCGTCAGCGGCACAGCCGATAATTATTAACAACAGCAACAACAATACGAACAATAACGTGAACACAGCCGCAATGGTTCCGATGGGGAAGCCGAAAAATAAGTGGGTAGCATTTTTCCTGTGCCTGTTCCTCGGCGAGTTCGGAATCCACCGTTTCTACGAAGGCAAGATAGGCACCGGAATTATCTGGCTGCTGACGTTCGGACTTCTGGGGTTAGGCACCCTGATAGACCTGATAATCATTCTGTGCAAGCCGAACCCGTATTATGTAAGATAAAAAACCGCCCGGCGGGGAAACCGGGCGGTTTTCTTATGCACGGACGGGGGAAGTCCGCGCAGTCTGGAGCGTCAAAATCAGCAGAGCTCAGCGAGATAGTTCTCAATTATCTCATAGATATGGACAGGCGATGCGTCAAACCTGTTAAGCGCGTCAACGAACTGCTGAATAGCTGTTCTGCTTGTGGTGATGTCCTCAACAAGACATTTGCCAAATTCCACACCGTAGCCCGTATAACTTTCGCCGTCCTCGTTGGTGTACTGCTTTTCCGTGATCGTCCACATACGTTCCTTCTCCTTTTTATTACTGGGATAATTTTGCTCTTTGTATACTAAAAGTATACCATAACCATTCTCAAATGTCAACCGATATGCCGTTAAGATTCCGCTAAGAGTAATGATTAACAGAAACTTTACAATTTGTTATATTACGATTCGGCACACATAGACTCCGGTTGATAATTCCAGATAAATATTGACACAAAGCGATAATTATGGTATAATCAACTTTGGCAGTCTGACCGCCGGAAAATTACAAATTGAACAAAAGGTAGGTAATGAAATGAGAGTTGGATTTGGAACATGGAGACTTCTCTACACGGGAATAGTGCTTCTGGGAATAGGAATTGCATTCATCGTGATGATCAGCGGAGAAATGGCTGATTATGCAAAGAAGGGAGCCGACTACAGCACATTGCAGTGGAGCGACTTCAAGGAAGGCATGATGATCGAAGGCGACCTCCCGGTAAACTACGGCTCATATGAAGAGATCGTGAACGACGACAAGAACAGATCCATAGGTCAGTTCTATCTTATAGACGCAGGCGACGACTGCTTCATGGGTATCTACACCCCGATCGACAAGCTTATAAACTCCCTCGACGACCAGTACGACGCATGGTATAATGATAAGGACATCAGCCCCGTGCACTTCAAAGGCAAGGTCACAAAGATGGACAGCCAGGACAAGGGCTTCATAAGGGATTATCTTGTCTCCGCAGGATACACCAGGGACGAAGTTGACAACTATATAGTCGACCTCTACATAAAGTGCGTAGACACAGAATCTCACCCGGTAATGCTGATCATCGGAATAGTTGCGACTGCCGGCGGAGTTGTATTCCTGCTGATGTTCGTCCGCAGAAAAATCATGGGACGCTAAGTTCCTAAGCACCTAAGTACCCGAATACTTGACAAAAATACCCCTTTCCAGCCGGAAGGGGTATTTTATTATAAAAACTGCCCCTCCCGAATGGAAGGGGCAATATTGTTGAAGCAGGATATCAGAAGAAAATTCTTTCCTCGATGTAAGCTTTGACCTCAGTCAGCGGGATACGAACCTGCTGCATGGAATCACGCTCACGTACTGTTACGCAGCCGTCTGTCTCGGTGTCGAAATCGTAGGTAATGCAGAACGGAGTACCGATCTCGTCCTGTCTGCGGTAACGCTTGCCGATAGCGCCAGCATCGTCGAAATCAACGTTGAAGTACTTAGCAAGCTCATCGTGAAGCTCGCCTGCCTTCTCGCTGAGCTTCTTGGAAAGCGGCAGCACGGCAGCCTTAACAGGAGCCAGCGCCGGGTGCAGGTGCATTACTGTACGGCTGGTGCCGTCCTCGAGCTGCTCCTCATCGTAAGCGTCGCATACAACTGCAAGGAACAGTCTCTCAACGCCGAGGGAAGGCTCGATAACATACGGAATGTACTTCTCGTTGGTCTCGGGGTCGAAATATTCAAGGCTCTTGCCGGATGTCTTCTGGTGCTGAGTCAGGTCGTAGTCGGTGCGGTCTGCAACGCCCCAGAGTTCGCCCCAGCCGAACGGGAACATGAACTCGAAGTCTGTGGTAGCCTTGGAGTAGAAGCAAAGCTCCTCAGGGCTGTGGTCGCGCAGGCGGATATTCTCCTCCTTCAGACCGAGGGAGAGCAGGAAGTTCTTGCAGTAGCTTCTCCAGTACTGGAACCACTCAAGGTCGGTGCCGGGCTTGCAGAAGAACTCAAGCTCCATCTGCTCGAACTCGCGCACGCGGAAAATGAACTGACCGGGGGTTATCTCGTTACGGAAGGACTTACCTACCTGAGCAACGCCGAACGGAACCTTTTTGCGGCTGGTGCGCTGGATATTAGCAAAGTTAACGAAAATACCCTGAGCAGTCTCCGGACGGAGGTAGATCTCATTCTTGCTGTCCTCGGTAACGCCCTGGAAGGTTTTGAACATCAGGTTGAACTGACGGATATCAGTAAAGTTTGTGGAACCGCAGTTCGGGCACTTGATGCCGTGCTCCCTGATGTAAGTCATCATCTGCTCGTTGGTCCAGCCGTTTGCGTCGCCGCCGTTGTCCTCAATGAGCTTATCTGCGCGGTGACGGGTCTTGCAGTCCTTGCAGTCCATCAGCGGGTCAGAGAATCCGCCTACGTGGCCGGAGGCTACCCATGTCTGCGGGTTCATCAGGATAGCGGAGTCCAGTCCTACATTGTACTTGTTCTCCTGAATGAACTTCTTGCGCCATGCGTTCT
This sequence comes from uncultured Clostridia bacterium, assembly GCA_945923775.1. Lineage (GTDB taxonomy): Bacteria > Bacillota > Clostridia > Oscillospirales > Ruminococcaceae > CAG-115. Next base: position 14,577 of record CAMELR010000002.1, read on the forward strand.
TGATGTTGGTCTTGAGCTCAACGCCGAGGGGGCCGTAGTCCCATGTGTTAGCGAGTCCGCCGTAAATCTCACTGCCGGGGTAAACGAAGCCTCTGCCCTTGCAGAGGGCAACGATTTTGTCGAGGGTCTTTTCTGTGTTGTTCATGTTTGATTCCTTTCAGCCCTGCATGGCTTGCAGGGACAGTAAAATAGTTACTTATATAGTATAACGCAAAACCGCTCATTAGTCAAGTATCAGGGCGCAAAAAACGGGAGCGTGAACTCCCGTTTAGTATTTTATCCGCCGAGGTGAAGCACCTGCAAAAGCAGCAGCCAGCTCAGCCCATAGTAAGTAACAACAGCCACGAGGTCGTTGACAGTAGTGATCAGCGGACCGGAAGCCACAGCCGGATCAACTCCGATCTTCTTGAAGAACATCGGAACCAGCGTGCCAACCCCGCTTGAAATAAGCATAGCCAGCATAAGAGCCGCACCGATACAAGCTGATACCGCAAACGAGAATCCCACGGGATACCCCTTGAACAGCATGATATACAGCCCTACGAACAGTACCGAAAGCACTCCGAGGATAAGCCCGCATGATAGCCCGACGCGCATTTCCTTAGCAACGAGCTTGAGCTTTTTGCCCGCCGTGAGGTCCTTGTCCATCAGCACGCGGATAGTCACCGCCAGCGACTGAGTTCCCACATTGCCCGCCATATCGAGTATAAGCGACTGGAACGCCATGATTATCGTAAGCTGCGACACGACCTTCTCAAACGCGCCGACAACTCCGGATACCGCCATACCCAGCACAAGCAGTATCAGCAGCCACGGCATACGCTTTTTAAGGCTTGCGAAAAGCGGCTCGTGGAGATCCTCCTCCTCTGACAGACCGCCGAGTTTTGCATAATCGTCGCCCATTTCATCATCGACAGCTTCCAGCAGGCTTTCCAGCGTGATCACTCCGAGAATGTGATTTCCGCTGTCCAGCACGGGAATGCTGCTTTCAGAATAGCTCTTGAGCCGCTCTATGCAGTCCTCCGTCTTTTCAGTGCTGTAAACATACGGAAAGCTCTGCTGTATCAGCGGCTTTATTTCCGAATGCTTCTCAGCGGTAAGCAGTTCCCTAAGCCCCACCGCGCCGCAGAAAAATCCGTTCTCTGCGGTAACGAAAAGTATGGAGATGTTGTCGTTTTCCTTGGCCTGATCCATCAGCGCCCGCGTAGCCTCTGCCGCGGTCATTCCGGAGCTTATCGAAATGTAGTTTGTGGTCATACGGCTGCCTATCTCGTCGTCGTCAAACGACACGATAAGCTCCAGCTTTCTCCTGAGCTCCTCGTCGAGAAGTTCGAAAAGCTGATTTCTTTTTTCCTTCGGGAATTCCCTAAGGACGTCCGCCGCCGCGTCGGTCTCCATTTTGCCGATCAGCAGAACAGTTTTCCCGAGGTCCGTTTCCTTGAGGTACTCCGCGGAATTCTCCGGCTCGAAATACTCGAAAACGTCTGCAAGCTCGTCCATGTCCAGCGTGCGGAACAGCTTCGTGCGCTCCCCCGCGCTGAGAAGCTCCGCCGCCGCTGCTATATCACCTGCATGATATTCCGCGAGCCGCTCCTGAGCTGCCTTCGGTGAGAGATCGCTCCTGACAAGCTCCGCGATCTCCGCTGCGCGATCCCTGATAACTGCTTCGTTCATTGCCATAATAGTACCCTGCCTTTCATCAAATTTTGCTGCATCTGAGTGAAAGTGAAGCCGGGCACAGTATGCGCCTATTTATTTATAAAGCGGGCAGAGCCGCAATTCCGGGCGTCATACCGTGTACTTCGCTCGTGACTGTCACCATTTTTCAACTCTGCTCACCTCTCTTTTACGTTTTTTGCAACGTGATAATTATAGCACCATAATCAATTGCCTGTCAACCCCGACGAAAAATTTATCACAGGATTTTCAGAAAACCTCTTACAGCTTATAGTGAATAACACTGCCGTATTTATTGATCCACATACAGCCCATAGAAAAAGGGCGCAAGCCGATATCCTCGGCCGCGCCCTAATCATGCGGTTAATTTACTGGAATGGAGTCTGCAATATTCGGCATTTAATTCGTTGAAACCCCGTCTTTTTTCATCTGCTTTATCAGATTGAATACCGATGTATGGAACTGTGACGAATTAGCTGCGTCTGTGATTTTTTGAAGCATGTCATCGGTTAATTCCCTGTCCTCCGCTACCTTTGCAACTTCATCACACCATTCCCTTTCTGCCTGCATATCCTCGCAGATATTGCGGTGCTGGGCGCTGTATATCGGCGGCGGAGACAATTTCTCGATAGCGTCAAGACTGTTACGGGCGCCTTTCAGATCACTCTCAAAGCTGTCCCAGTCGACATTGCCGGGATCCGACTCAGCATCGCCTAACTTTGCTGACAGCAACAGCAAGTTCTGATTATACGCCTTGTAGTTCTCGGTGAATCTGTCGTAATATTCGCTTTCGGAAAGCGCCATCGAACAGCCTGATATCATCATTATAAACGCCATAATAATTACAGCAAGTTTTTTCCTCACAATAAATTACCTCCAAATAACCATATACAAAACCGCGCCGGTACATCAAAAGTAATACCAGCGCGGAAATATTCGATCTGTCAGCAGGATCAGAGCTTCTCGATCCAGCCCATATCGTCCGGGATCTTACCGAACTGCATACCTGTCATGGTGTCATAGAGCTTCTGGGTGATCGGGCCGATCTTACCGCCGCCGATCTCCATTACCTTGTCGCCCCACTTGAGGTGGCCTACAGGAGATACAACAGCCGCAGTACCAGTACCGAATACCTCGTCGAGCTTGCCTGCGTCGTAAGCGTCAGCGACCTCCTGAATGGTGATGCGGCGCTCGGAAACCTTCATGCCCCACTTCCTGCAAAGCTCAAGCGCGGACTTTCTGGTGATACCGGAAAGAATGCTGCCCTGAAGGGACGGAGTAACGACCTCACCGTCGATAACGAACATGATGTTCATTGCGCCGACTTCCTCTATGTACTTACGCTCAACGCCGTCGAGCCACAGTACCTGAGAGTAGTTCTGCTTGTGAGCCTCGTCCTGGCCTGCAAGAGAAGCAGCGTAGTTGCCGCCGGTCTTGGTGAATCCCATACCGCCTCTTACCGCGCGGACATAGTTGGTCTCAACGTAGATGTTTACGGGGTTGATACCAGTGCTGTAGTAAGCGCCGGAGGGGCTCATGATGATCATGAAGTAGTACTTTTCGCCGGGGCGTACGCCGAGGAACGGATCAGCCGCGAAGATAAACGGACGGATATAAAGGGAAGCGCCTTCGATATGCGGAACCCAGTCCTTATCGATCTCAACGAGCTTGTGAAGTGCCTCGAGAGCGTCCTTCTCATTGATCTGCGGGATAACGAGACGCTCAGCGGAAACGTTCATTCTCTTGAAGTTCTCCTCCGGGCGGAAGAACTGAATGTCGCCGGAAGGGGTTCTGTAAGCCTTCATGCCCTCGAAGATCTCCTGACCATAGTGGAGAACCATTGCGGAAGGCATAAGCTCGATCGGACCATAAGGCACGATACGTGCGTCATGCCAGCCCTGACCAGCGTCGTAGTCCATAACGAACATATGGTCGGTAAAGATATGGCCGAAGCCGAGCTTGGTTTCATCAGCGGGCTTGGGCTTAGGGTTTTTGGTTAATTCGATTTTGATATCCATAGTAGTATCCTTTCCTGCGCCGGCAGGACGTCAGCGCGACTTTAAATACACATTCATTATACCACTATTACGCCCGATTGTAAATATTATTTTCGGATTTTTTATCAAAAATGCAATTTTCACATATCAAATCCGGCAAAATACACAAATCCGGCATAAATGTAAAAACGGTCTGAACGAAGAACGTCCAGACCGCATACACCTTAGATTGCTGAGACAATCATCAAGTATTATCACTTAACGATGTACTTCTTGATAGCGTCGAGGAAATCTGCGCAGTCATCGCTGTGGATATTCAGGGTCAGCTCCTTGGAGAGGTCAAGGGAGAAGATACCCATGATGGACTTAGCGTCGATGGCATATCTGCCGGATACGATATCAACGTCATACTCGCAGCGGGAAACGATAGTTACGAAATCCTTGACGTCGTTGATGGTGTTAATGTTGATCTTTACTGTAGTCATAATAATGCTTCCTTTCCAGAATAAAATTACGCTCTGAACTTGAGAACTGCGTCGAGCAGCTCGTCAGCCTTGGCGCCGTCATCGTGAACAACGAACTCCAGCGGCTTTGCAAGGTCGAGACTGAAAATACCCATGATGGACTTAGCGTCGACCGCATATCTTCCGGATACGAGATCGCTGTCAAACGAGTAGTTGTTGGTGAGTGCCACGAATTCCTTTACGTCCTCGATAGAACCGAGACTGATCTTCATTTTCTTCATAAAAACCGCCGCCTTTCTTTGGTGATAATCATTCTTCTGAGGATATTATTTCCTCTGTAAATAAGTATATCCTCAAACTGAAAAATAGTCAATAGCTTATTGCAAATTTCGGAATAATCAGCTATAATATTGTTATATGAAGTTTTGGTTTTGGCTAAAATTACGAAACCGCACCACACCAGTCGATATTATCGGCAAACCGTGCGAAAAGAGGTACCCATGACATTCAGTATAATCACCCTGGGCTGTAAGGTGAACTCCTGCGAGAGCGCTGCGATACACGCCGCATTCCTTGCCGCAGGGTACTCCCCGGCGGAGGAGGACTCCCCCGCCGACGTGTATATAATCAATTCCTGCGCCGTCACCGGCGTCGGCGTAAAGAAGGCGCGCCAGACCGTTTCCCACTGCAAAACGCTGAACCCCGATGGAATAACCGTGCTCTGCGGCTGCTATCCGCAGGCATATCCGGAGGAAGCCGTCCGCGACGTCTCCGCCGCCGACATAATCACCGGAAACGCGAACAAATCCGAGATACCGGCGATGGTGTCGAAGTTCATCGCGGAGCACCGCCGCATGTCCTGCGTACAGCCGCTCACCCGCGAGTTTGACGAAGCGTCCTCAGCCGCCGACCTCGACCGCACCCGCGCTTTCATCAAGATAGAGGACGGCTGCGACAGATTCTGCACCTACTGCATAATCCCCACCGCAAGAGGCCGCGTGCGCTCCCGCCGCCCGGAGGAAATAACCCGCCAGGCTGAGCAGGCGGCAGCCGCCGGAAACCGCGAAATAGTCCTCACTGGAATAAACCTCGGCTGCTACGGGGAAGATATCGGATACACCCCCGCCGACGCGGTAAGAGCCGCTCAGGTACCGGGAATCGAACGCGTCCGGCTCGGCTCCCTTGAAGCGGACACCCTCACCGACGATGAGATACAGCGCCTGAAAGCCTGCGAGAAGCTGTGTCCGCACTTCCACCTGTCGCTGCAGTCCGGAAGCGACGCCGTGCTGAAAAGAATGAAGCGCCGCTACACCAGCGCGGAATATCTGGCGCTCGCAGAAAAGCTCCGGAAGGTGTTCCCGGGCTGCGCCATAACCACCGATATCATGGTAGGATTCCCGGGCGAAACCGACGAGGAATTCGCCGAAAGCATGGCGTTTGCGGAAAAGGTCGGATTTGCAAAGATACACGTTTTCCCCTACTCGATACGCAAAGGGACAGTCGCGGCAATGCGAACCAACCAGGTCGTACCGCAGGTCAAATCCGCCCGCGCAAAGGAAATGAGCGCCCTTGCCGACCGCCTGGAACGTCAGTTCCTTGAATCCCAGGTCGGCACGGTGCAGACTGTGCTCATCGAAAAACGCACCTCCCCCGACTACTGCAACGGATTTACCGGAAGCTATATTCCTGTGCGTATTTATGGCGAGGATATCCTGCGGCATTCCCTGGTACAGGTTAAGCTGACCTCCGCCGACGACACCTACTGCACCGGAACCACGAAATTCTGAACAAGGAGAATCACATGACAAGCAGCATCAAACAGCTTTTAGCATTAGGCCCCATTCCTGCGGACTCGGAGATGTCCGACGAGCTTTTCGAAAAATACGACAAGCTGCTGAATTTCAGCCAGCCCCTCTCCTACGACGACGCAGCGCAGCTTACCGGGCTGTTTTCCCCGGACTGCGACGGTCTAAACTGGGCGATACTCAAGGCGATAGAGGAAGCCTGCGACACCTCCGAGGAGCTTCTGTCCCTCGCCGATAAATGCACCAGCGAGGAGTACGCGGCGCTGCTGCACTCCCGCGCTGACAGATCCGGAACTCAGGAAGAATAAATAACCAAATTATCAAAGCCGGAGCCGCCATATTTCAGCACCCCGGCATATTGATTTTACGCCGGTTTAGTAGTATAATGATATTATTATTGCAGCGATACGCTGTGAGTATATGGAGGAAAAACAATGGTATACCGTATTTACGTTGAAAAGAAGCCGCAGTTCGCGGTAGACGGCGGTGCCGTGCTTGCCGACCTCAATGTCGCGCTGGGCATAAAGACCGTCGAAAATGTAAGGATCATCAACCGCTACGACTGTGAAAAGCTCCCGAAAGAGAACTTTGAAGCCGCAGTTCCCACCGTGTTCTCCGAGCCTCCGGTAGACGAGGTATATTACGAGCTCCCGAAGCCCGCCGCTGACGAGCGCATGTTCGCCGTCGAGTTCCTGCCCGGTCAGTTCGACCAGCGCGCGGATTCCGCAGCACAGTGCATTCAGATGCTCTGCCCCGGCGAGCGTCCTGTTGTGAAGTACGCTAAGATCTATGTGCTCAAGGGCAAGATCTCCGACGACGAATTCGCGCGTATCAAGCACTACCTCATCAATGCCGTTGAGTCCCGCGAGTGCGGATTCGACAAGTACGACACACTGGAAGTAAAGTACACCATTCCGACCAGCGTTGAGACCCTCACCGGATTCATCAACAAGACCGACGCCGAGCTTGCTGATTTCGTCGTACACTACGGTCTCGCAATGGACAACGACGATATCAAGTTCTGCCAGGATTATTTCAAGAGCGAGCACCGCGATCCTACCATCACCGAGATCCGCATGATCGACACCTACTGGTCTGATCACTGCCGCCACACCACATTCGGCACCATCATCGACAATGCAGATATCAAGCCCTCCTACATCGCAGATACATACGCTGAATACAAGGCGGACCGCCACGAGCTCGGCCGCGATAACAAGCCGCTGTGCCTCATGGACATCGCCACCCTCGCTGCGAAAAAGCTCAAGAAAGACGGCATTCTGAAGGATCTCGACGAAAGCGAAGAGATCAACGCATGCTCCGTCCGCATCAAGGTAGACGTTGACGGCAAGGACGAGGACTGGCTCCTCATGTTCAAGAACGAGACCCACAACCACCCGACTGAAATCGAGCCGTTCGGCGGCGCTGCGACATGTCTCGGCGGCGCTATCCGCGACCCGCTTTCCGGACGTTCCTATGTTTATCAGGCAATGCGCGTCACCGGTGCTTCCGACCCGCTGCTTCCCGTTGAAAAGACCATCAAGGGTAAGCTCCCGCCCAGAAAGATAACCACCACCGCCGCTGCTGGCTACTCCAGCTACGGCAACCAGATCGGACTTGCTACTGGACACGTTGCCGAGATCTACCACCCCGGCTATATGGCAAAGCGCATGGAGATAGGCGCAGTTATCGGCGCTGCTCCTGCTGAGAACGTACGCAGAGAGCGCCCGGCTCCCGGCGATATCATAATCCTGCTCGGCGGACGTACCGGTCGTGACGGCTGCGGCGGCGCTACCGGATCCTCCAAGGCTCACAGCGTACAGTCCCTCGACACCTGCGGAGCAGAGGTCCAGAAGGGTAACGCACCCGAGGAAAGAAAGCTTCAGCGCCTGTTCAGAAATTCTGAGGCTACGAAGCTCATCAAGCGCTGCAACGACTTCGGCGCAGGCGGCGTTTCCGTTGCCATCGGCGAGCTTGCAGACGGTCTGGAGATAGACCTGAACGCAGTTCCGAAGAAGTACGACGGCCTTGACGGCACCGAGCTTGCTATTTCCGAGTCCCAGGAAAGAATGGCTGTAGTAGTAGCTCCCGAGGACGCCGATAAGTTCCGCGCGCTCGCTTCAAAGGAGAACCTCGAGTCAACACCTGTCGCTGTCGTTAAGTCCGAGCCGAGGCTCCGCATGAACTGGAACGGCAAGACCATCGTTGATATCTCCCGCGAGTTCCTGAACTCCAACGGCGCAGAGAAGCACACCGATGTTGCAGTACCCGACGTAAAGGTATCCTACTCCACCGGCAGGAAGAACACCTCCGCTGACTGGGAGGGCATGGTAACAGACCTCAACATCTGCTCGCAGAGAGGGCTTGTACAGCGCTTCGACAGCACCATCGGCGGCGCTACGGTTCTCATGCCGTTCTCCGGAAAGACCCAGCAGACCCCTGTACAGGCGATGGCTGCAAAGCTTCCGGTACTGAACGCAAAGACCGACACAACTTCTATAATGGCATGGGGCTTCGACCCGGCTGTATCCACACAGTCCCCGTATCACGGAGCCGTATGCGCAGTAGTCGAGAGTATCGCAAAGGTAGTGGCAGCAGGCGGCACCTACGAGCACTGCTGGCTGACATTCCAGGAGTATTTCGAGCGCACCCAGGGCAAGCCCGAGAGATGGGGCAAGCCTTTCGCAGCACTGCTCGGCGCTTACCGTGCACAGCTTGAGATGGGCTGCGGCGCAATCGGCGGCAAGGACAGCATGAGCGGTACATTCGAGCATATCGACGTTCCCCCGACGCTGGTTTCCTTCGCAGTATCCACCGCTAAGGCTCCCGACGTAATCTCTGCGGAGTTCAAGGCAGCGGGCCACAAGATAGGCTATATCGCTCCGAAGTACGATGAAAACGGCCTGCCGGTATTCGACAGCGTTAAGGAAGTATTCCGCACCGTTGAAAAGCTCATCAAGGACAAGAAGGCAGTTTCCGTATGGAGCGTTGCTCACGGCGGCGTTGCAGAGGGTATCTTCAAGATGTCCCTGGGTAATCAGATCGGCGCAAAGCTTGATAAGCTCACCGACGAGGAGCTGTTCACACCGGTTTACGGCGCGTTCATTCTGGAACTCACTGAAGCCGCTGACGGCGTAAAGGCCATCGGTGAAACCGTTGCAGATTACACCATCACCTCCGGCGATGTCAAGCTTGACGTTGCTTCCCTCGAGAAGAAGTGGGACGGCGTTCTGGAGCCTATCTTCAAGGCACAGCTCCCCGAGAAGCCCGCTCCCGAGAAGATATCCTACACCGGCGGCTGTGAGCTGAAGCACAGCTCTGTAAAGGTTGCAAAGCCCCGTGTACTTATCCCGGTATTCCCCGGCACCAACTGCGAGTACGACATGGCTAACGCGTTCAACCGCTACGGCGGCGACTCCGAGATATTCGTTATCCGCAACCTCTCCGCGCAGGACATGGAGGACAGCGTAAGCGAGTTCACGAAGCACATCGAAAACTCCCAGATCATCGCGATCCCCGGCGGATTCTCCGGCGGCGACGAGCCGGAGGGCTCCGCAAAGTTCATCAACGCGTTCTTCCGCAACCCGAAGATCAAGGACGCTGTTGAGTCCATGCTGTACGCTCGCGACGGTCTGATGATCGGTATTTGCAACGGCTTCCAGGCGCTCATCAAGCTTGGTCTTGTTCCGTTCGGAAAGATAGTTCCGCTGACCGCTGAAAGCCCGACGCTGACCTACAACACCATCGGCCGCCATCAGTCTCAGCTTACCCTGACGCGTATCTGCACCAACAAGTCGCCGTGGCTCAGCTGCTGCAATGTCGGCGATATCCACAATATCCCGATATCCCACGGCGAAGGCCGTTTCGTAGCTCCTGAGAGCGTAATAAAGCAGCTTATCGCAAACGGTCAGGTGTCTACTCAGTACGTTGACCTCAACGGCAACCCCACCATGGACGTTGCATTCAACCCGAACAGCTCCATGTACGCTATCGAAGGCATCATCTCCCCGGACGGCAGAGTCCTCGGTAAGATGGGTCACACCGAGCGTCTCACAGATAATGTTGCAAAGAACGTTTCCGGCAACAAGGAGCAGCTCCTGTTCAAGGGCGGCGTAGATTACTTCGCATAATTCCTAACCGCATATCAAAACGAGCCGTACCGATTGGTGCGGCTCGTTTTTTGTACATGCTATAGATTTTCCGGCGGAGATCTGCTAAGTTTCAACATTGTATGCTTTGCTGCTTTGATTTTGAATTTCTTTCAACTTTTCAACATTAAAACCCGCCCTGAGACTACTCCACAACTTCAGTCAAGCATATTTGTTCCCTCTGCACAAATGCAGTCGGAATATTTCTATTTATCTGCGCATTGACAAGTATTGTACTTGTATGTTATAATCAATGTGGTGAACTGCACACATAACAATAATGCAGCAATTATCAAGCACAGGGAGTAAACCCTGATCAAAAATCGCAGTTGAAGGGGACGACACCCATGACAAAAAACGGAATCAATTCAGCCAACGCCAAACAGACCGTCTCTGTGCAGTCACAGGGCGGCGAAAACATCGGTCTCACCTACCCTAAAAGGGCGGCAGGACTGGTCAAAAAAGGTCGTGCACGTTTCGTGAACGACAATACTATTCGTCTGATGGACGTGTCCGATGTAACACATACGGAGGACATCAAGATGGATAATATAAATACCCTTAACGAAAACAAGAGTGCACCGCAGGTAAACAGACTGTTTTTCAATGCAAGAGAGTGGTCTTTCAATAAGGACTGCCAGAATTCCAACGTTGGAAACCGCAGCTTTATGCTGGGACCTGACGAAAACCTCGCTGAAGCCTACACCATCGGCAACTGGGGCTACAAATGGACGGAGATCGTTTCAAAAAGCTTGATATTGCCCAAGAATACCACGCATACGTTAACGTTCTGGCTCAACGGCGGCGAAAACGACAAAAACGACGAGGTTTGCCGGTTCGTAGTAGTTTACAACAACGACTGCGATAACTGCTATACCTACAACCTCAACCGCAATTTCATAAAGCCGCTCAAAAAGGTCAACGGCTGGGAACTGTACGAGATACCGTTCATCACCGGAGATAATGAATACACCCAGTTGCGGTTCGCAGCTATGAGAGCGTACATGACGGTGCTTTCCGCGAAGCCCGCCGAAGCATACGCAGACCTGCCGGACAGCGTTGACGAATTCGAAAGCGAACGTCCGCAGCGGCACAATATCGTATTCGCAGACGGCTGGCCTACGAATACATGGTACTCTACCAGGGAGCTGCGCAGAAAACACGGCAGCAATAACGCCGCAACCGGCAATATCCAGCAGCCTGCTGGTAACTTCGGCGTCATGGAGGGAATACAGGTACAGGCTGACGCTCTGAACGGGATCGCGACATACACAATCGAAGAGATCACCAATAAGGTGAACAGCATGACGGACGTTTCCTCCAGCATGAGCCATGAGATAAGCCAGGCAGTAAGCAAAGCACTGAACGGCGCGGGGAATCCAAACGATGTTGATGTTGAAGAAATTTGCAGAAATATCGTGGAACAATTCAGCGACAGAATAGAAAACTTGGTCGATGAAATAACCATGGCAGTAGAAGGAATGACAGGCGCATTTGAAGAGATGCGCGATTCTCTCGATGACATCAGCGAGAACCAAGGGTAATATCCACAATTAAATACGACCGCCCCCTTGTGAAAGCAAGGGGGTTATTTTATCTGAAATTTGATGATTCTCCCGGAATATTTCCGCAATAAATTCCCACAATATTGCTGTTGATTTTATTGAAAGGAATGAAGCCCATGAAGAAATATATAGCCCTCGCCATAGCCTGCGCCGCTCTCGTCGCCGGAGTCTCCTACCTGCCTGCCGCGGTTGAAGCAAGCGTACCCGCCGCCGTGTCCATATCCCCCACCGAGGTGTACTACAGCGAATCCGTGAACACAAGCGGAACTCTGTGCTACATCGGTCAGGGCGACGTCACCTCCGCGCTGCCGCTGGTGCTCAGTGAATTTGCAGTCGAAGAAGGAGATCATGTCGAAGTGGGAGACGTTATCGCCCGGGTAGACCGCAAAGCCTCTGAAACGTTCATCAGCAGCCTGGGGAAGGTCTCCCAACTTGCCGCCGCGACTGCAAGCCTGTCAACCGCGATGTCCCTTATCCCCGAGGAGATAACCGCCGACCGCTCCGGAACGGTGATCTCCACCGCCGGAGCAGGCGCAGCCGTGGAATCCGGAACCAGCATCGCGACCATAGCGGGTACGGACTCCCTCGTGCTGACCTCCGCCGTCAGCGAGCTGAACATCGCAAGGATACAGCCCGGTCAGCCAGTGGAATTCACCCTCTCAGCCTACCCCGACGACGTATTCACCGGAACCGTGTCGAAGATAGCAGGCTCTGCACGAAGCCAGTACAGCGGCGCAGTCCTTGAAACCGTGGTAGACGTGCTGATATCCCCCGACTCCAACGACCCGCGCCTTCGCTCAGGGCTTACCGCTGATGTGCGTTTTCAGCTCTCAGACCCGCGTAAAATATGCGTGCTACCCTATAACGCCATCGGTCAGGACGAGGAGGGTGAGTATGTCTACCTGCTTGAAAACGGAGCCGCGGTCAAGCACAAGATTTTCACCGGCGCGGAATTCTCAGACGGCACCGAGGTCATCAAAGGCGCAACTATAAACGACAAGGTATTTCTTGACCCAGAAGACATTTCACTCAGCAGATATGTGAGGATAGAGCAATGAGCATTTTATCCACCCTGACCAGCATTTTCCGAAGCCGCACGCGCTCCCTGCTGACGATGGCCGGGATAGCCGTCGGCGTATTTTCAGTGGTACTGGTATCCACCGTCGGGACCATCGGCACCCAGGAAGTAAGCTCCACCCTGGTAACAATGGGAGTTGATACCCTACTTGTTCAGGCGGCGAACAAAAGCGTATCCGTGACCCTCACGGACGATGATGTGTCCACCGTGCGGCGAATTGACGGCGTAAACGACGTTATGCCGCTGATGGCGTCCATGACGGAAGCAAAGATGATAGGCAGGCGGCTTGACTGCTACGTCTGGGGAGTAGACCGCTCCGCCGACCGGTTAATATCCCTCGAGGCGAAGCACGGGAGGCTGGTCAACAACAGCGACTGCACCGCAAACCTGAAGGTGTGCGTTATCGACGAGCAGTTTGCGCAGCGCTCCTACGGCAGAAGCAACATTGTTGGAAAGAAGCTGAACATTTTCCTCGGCGGAAGATATCACGAGTTTGAAATAATCGGCGTGGCAAGCTCGGGGCTGTCCAGCCTTCAGGGTATGCTGTCGAATATCATGCCGGGGTTCATGTATATCCCGATAAGCACCATGCAGCAGCTCACCGGGCGCTCGACCTACGATAAGCTCGCGGTGAAGCTCACCGATATGGATACGGATATCCCGGTAGTTGAGGCTGTAAGCTCCGAGCTTGACCGCGCCAACAACACCACCGACGGGTATATCGTCAACAACCTTCTCTCCCAGAAGGCGCAGCTTGACGATATCCTCAGCATAGTTACAACCGCGCTTTCGCTTGTAGCGGGCATTTCGCTGGCGGTATCGGGAATCTCTATAATGACGACCATGCTGATGAGCGTCACGGAGCGCACCCGGGAAATAGGTATAAAACGCTCCATCGGCGCCACCAGCTTTGATATCTGCCGGGAATTCCTGGCGGAAAGCGTGCTTCTGACGATACTCGGCAGCGCCGCAGGAACCGCCGCCGGACTGCTTATCTCCGGGATAGGCTGCGTTATAGCGGGAGTGCCGTTCCAGGTGAACCTCGCCATGATCGGAATTGCAGCCCTAGCCTCCGGCGCAGTAGGCGCGCTGTTCGGAGCCTATCCCGCATACAAGGCGGCTTCCCTTGACCCGGTGGAAGCCCTCAGAATGTAGGCGGTGTGAAAGATACCGAATATAGAGAAAAGGCAGAGCCGAAGCTCTGCCTTTTCCATTTATATTGGGGGGAGAGAGGTTATCTGGTTAACGATACATGCGCCTGAAACCGCGCTCTCCGTTCGGTTTACTTAGCCTTGATCTTATAGATCTTGGAAGCGTTGGAATACAGCTTCTTGCCATCAATGGTGACGTAAGACTTTACATAGTAGTAATAAACCTTGCCCTTAACAGCCGTGCTGTCAGTAAAGGTCAGATCATCAGGATCGTCGGAAACTATATCGGTCAGCGACTTGCCCTTGCCCTTTGCAGAGTTGCGGCGGTATACCTGATAACCATCTGCGTAATCAGAAAGATCCCACTCAAGCACGATACCGTCCGTGGTAGCCTTTCTGTAGGTGATAACCGGCTTGGCCGGGCGTACCTTTACAGTTATCGTACGGGTCTTTGCAGGATTGGACTTAGCGGTAACGGTGATCTTTGCAGCTCCTGCGGATACTGCGGTAACTATTCCGTTTTCGTCAACCACTGCAACGTCCTCGTTGGAGGAGGAGTACAGCAGGGTCTTATCGTTGCAGTTTGCCGGATAGATCTTTGCTGTGATGGTGAATGTGCTGTCGATATCCATTGTCTTGGTCTTTGCAGGCTTAACGGAGAAGCTGGATATCGGAGTAGTTACTGTAACGGTGCACTGAGCGGTAAGTCCGTTATCGGTCTTGGCAGTGATAACTGCGGAGCCATTCTTTACAGCCTTTACAGAACCTGTGTTGGTTACTGTTGCAACCGAGGTATCGGAGCTGCTCCATGTAACGTCCTTATTGGAAGCGTTGTCAGGAGCTACTGTCGCCGTGAGCTTTGCAGTGGCATTCGGCTTGAGGGTGATATCGGTCTTGTCAAGCGATACGCTTGTAGCCTGTACGAGCTGCTTGCACAGACCGTCTCTGATAACGGTCTCCGGCTGGGACTTCAGACCGCCCTTGCCGTTGCCGCACTGACCGTATGTATTGTCGCCCCAGCAGTAGAGTCTGCTGTCATAGGAAATATAGCCTGCAAATTCGCCGCCGAGACTTGCAGAAGTAACATTGGTGTTGGTGATTCTTGCGAAGGTATCTCTGGTCTTGGTAGAGCCATCGCCGAGCTGACCGCACGAATTGTTTCCGCTCAGTGAGATATCGCCAGCTTCAGTAATAACTGCTGAGAACTTCTGAGAGGTATAAACATAACTGGAATTGCCATAAACCTTAGAAGGTGTCTTAAGTCTGGAACTGTTGTCGCCTAACTGACCGTTAGAGTTATCGCCCCATGCATAAACAGTGCCGTCATTTGCAACTGCAATTGTGTGGCTTCCGTCCGCTGCGATATCAACCAGGCTTATAGGATTATCCTTCGAATCCGTTATGTTGATCAGCTCGGGAATATCGACTACTCTGGAAGATGTGTCTCCGCCGAGCTGCTTTACACTGTTGCTGCCCCAGCCGTAGAGATCACCATTATCGGTGATTGCAACACAGTGGCTGTCGCCGGCTGCTATGTCTGAAATGCTTACCAGCTTATCAGAAAGAACCTCAGGATACTTTACAGTGCTTCCGCATGTGGAAAGTCTGCCGACAGAGTTAATGCCCCAGCCCCATACCTGGTTGCCGATAAGTGCAATGGCGAAATCATTCTGTAACTCTATCTTATCAATAGTTGTTCCGGAAAGGTACTCGTTTTCAGTAGGAGTGTTAATAACGTCCGACCTGGTTTTCATGCCGAGAAGGTAGTTACTGTTGTCGCCGAAAACGTATACCTTGCCGTCGCTGGTCTGCACGATGGTTGCCTTGTTTCCGCACCATACATTGACTGCTTCGTATGTTAACTTTACCTTTGTGGGCACGCTTCTGACATTATAGTCGCCCTGGCCGAGCTGACCCTTATCGTTGTTGCCCCAGGTGTAAAGTGTTCCCTTGGTATCAATGGCAGCGGCGTGATCATAGCCTGCTGAGAAAACCGCAACATTATTCAATGTGTATTCCGGCTTTGCAACGATGGAGCTTGTTGTGCTGAAAAGCTCGCCTGAAACGCCAGCGCCTACACTGGAGATATTGCCGTTATTCCTGAGCATGAGAGAATGATGATGCCCAAGAGCAATGGAAACTGCACCGGTAGTAACCTTCTCCGGATAATTCAGATCCTCGGTATTGCCGTTGTGAAGCTGACCGGACTCGTTGCTGCCCCAGGTGTAAAGAACTCCGTTGGCTATTGCGCCGGAGGAGTTGCCGCCGGCAAATACCGCGCTTGCGCCCTTAACGGATACATTGCCGAAATTAGCGCTGCCGCCGTTATAATAATCAGTACCAAGCTGACCGTAATCATTAGAACCAGCAGTCTTTACCGTGCCGTCGCTCATAAGTACGATGGAATGCTCGTCGCCTGCCTCAACGTCCTGAGCTCCGCTCTCGATAACAACGGTAAGCCAGGTCATATCCCTGTAGTTGCCTGTGCCGAGCTGACCCTGATCGTTATTTCCGCAGCCGTATACTGCGCCGTCCTTGGACACAACCAGCGTGAATCCGTCGCCTGCTGCAACGTCCACTGCGTCCTTCATGAGCTCTGTAACAGAATTCTTGTATGTATTGGTTGCGAAACCAAGCTCGCCGTATTCGTTGCTGCCCCAGCCTATGGCGGTTCCGTCCTCAAGCAGTGCGACTGTATGACCGTCTCCGGTGCTTACCT
This sequence comes from uncultured Clostridia bacterium, assembly GCA_945923775.1. Classification (GTDB taxonomy): domain Bacteria; phylum Bacillota; class Clostridia; order Oscillospirales; family Ruminococcaceae; genus CAG-115. The sequence continues at coordinate 31,181 of CAMELR010000002.1, forward strand.
GAGCGACGTTGTCCAGAATCTTGGTAGGATTGCTGATAGTCGCAGCGGAAACCTTATTTGTTATCTGACCCTCGGAGTTGTCGCCCCAGCCATAGAGTGTGCCGTTTTTGTCTATCGCGAAGCTGACATCTTCGTTTGCGTCAACATACACGATATTGTCCATTACCTTCTCGCCGTTGGAGCTGGACTTACTAGCCCCTAAACCGAGCTGCCCCTTGCTGTTGTCGCCCGCAGCCCAAAGAGACATATCGCTCTTGATAACAAGGCTGTGATTCTCACCGACTGCGATCGTGTTGGTGCTTAACTGCGGTTCTGCTGCCGCCACGCTCAGCGGTATCATCGTGATGACCTGAGCTGCACAGAGCGAAGCCGCAATTACCTTCGCTTTCTTACTCATACTAACTCCCTCCATATAACCGGGGCGCCCTGCCCCTGTTTTTTAGCTGCTGCGCCTGTCTGCGCCTCAGCCTGTTAGCCTTTCATTAATTAAAACAACTGAGACCCATAAAAGGTTGCATGTTTTTTGAAAAAATTTTAAATTTTTTTGGAAAAATTATCACCTGCATATATTATAACGCAAAAATACCGGAAATGTTGCAAAAAAGACTTACAAATATCTTAATTTTACATTTCCGGTTTAAAAATCGATTTCTTCTCCGCCGCCGATATACATCAGCTTGTCTCCGAGGGTCTCGTCCATAATGTCGAATCCCTTGAAGCCTGTGCAGTGGCAGGCGTAGATTTTCTCTGCATTGCTGAGCTTCAGCGCCCTTGCCTGCGCCGTGATATATTCAGATGAGCACCCAAGCGTTTTAGGGTTTGAGCCCATAAAGTGGAACCCGCCCACGATAGCAAGCACAGGTATTCCATACCAGTTCTGCTTCACGGTCTCCAGCATGTTCTGAACTCCGCAGTGGAAGCAGCCACCGATGATAACAAGACCGTCAGCCTTGCGTTTTTTCGGGAACAGCACGGCGAAGCACTCGTCGGAGCAGTCGTAGGGAAGCTGCTTTTTTCCGTCCAGCGCAAAATAGCTCCGGTCGGGGTTGAGGTTCTTTTCATCGAAGGTCTCGCAGGAGGCAAGGTAGAATCCCTCCGCCACCTCTGAGAAGCGATTAAAAAGTATCAGATCATCTGCGTATTTCTTGAAAAACGCCTTCCCCGCACCGACTGGCTCCTTGAAAAAGCCTGTTTTCCTGAAACGCTCTGTCTGCGCGCCCGCGCGAAGATATATCTCAGCGTCAGGGCTGAGCCGCATAAAGCTGTCGATACCACCGACGTGCGTGGCATGATTGTGGGTAAGCACCACCGCGTCAAGCTCGTCCGTTGGAAGCTGCATGCGGCGTGCGTTCTCCGCCGCCTTTCCGGTCAGCCCGGTGTCTATGATGTAGTTTTTTCCGCCGAATTCCACGAAGAACGACATGCCGTTCTCAGAGAACAGCTTGTCGTCAACCGCGGTATTGTCGATAAGGCTGATAAGCTTCAAGGGATCACTCCCCCTTGACGTGGCGCTTTATCGCCGCGAAGCTCTCTGCGCTGAGGCAGTGCTCGATACGGCATGCGTCCGCAGCCGCTATCTCCTCGGGTACCCCCATGGAGGTCAGCCAGTTTGTAAACAGTATATGGCGCTCGTAAACCTTCTCCGCAATCCCGCGTCCCTTGTCGGTGAGCGTAATGTATCCGTTCTTGTCAACGGTGATGCACTCCTGCTCCCTGAGATTCTTCATTGCAACGCTTACGCTGGGCTTTGAGAAGTCCATCTCAGTGGCGATATCCACCGAGCGCACCTCGCCGTTGCGGTTCTGAAGGATCAGTATGGTCTCCAGGTAATCTTCACCGGATTCAAGTATTCTCCCTTTCATATCCAGACCTTTCTAAATTACAAAAATGCCGCAGACAATTCTGCATTCTCTGTTAATATGATACCATATTTTTCATTTCAAGTCAAGCTATAAATTGATCCACGCACCACTACCATCAGTATAATATCCCGATTATATTACAAAAATCACATTCAACATATATACCGTACGTATATACACTTCGGTAAAACACGAAATGTAATATATCAACTCATGCTGAGTATTCTTGCGATCACGCTGCCCTCGTAAACGATGGGATATTCCCTCAGCGAGAAGATAAGCCCGTCGGACGGCGCTGTTATCTCCTCCTCGACCGTTCCGGTGATGGGAGTGACTATCTCGCCGATGAGCGTGCCCTTCTGGACCCACAGGTTATGCTCAACTTTAGGTATAAATATTCCGCTTTCGCCGGAATGTATAACATGTACCGCGCCATCGCTGCTGACCATCGGGTGTGAAACGTTCTCGGTAGGACCAACCCAGATACCAAGCTTCGCCATAAGGTTGAATATTCCGCTGAGGAGCTGCTTGCAGTACGCCTTAGTTATTCTCTGCCCCACGCCCATCTCTATGACCAGCGTAGGCACGCCGACCTCCCGGAGCGCCGCCGCCAGTGAGCCTTCCCCGACTGCGTTTGAATCATGCACCCACACGAAATCGGTGTTGAGCATTTTGGCGTATTTGAGAAGATGGCTGCTCTCGGCGCTGGGTATTCTGACCTGCGGTATCTCGCGGATAAAAATGTTGCTCGCGTGGATATCAACGCAGACGTCCGCGCCCTTTATATCTTCTACCAGCTTTGCCGCGATATTCTCCGCCACCGCGCCGGAGGTGCTTCCCGGGAAAACCCGGTTCATGTCCAGCCCGGACATCGGCACGGCTCTGCTGACAGCCTCCATGCCCAGCGGATTTATTGACGGATAGATGTCCACAGTACCCTTTAAATGTGCCATATTCGCCGTTATGAGCCTTACAAGCTCATAGCACACATACTGACCCTCCAGCTCGTCGCCGTGGATACCGGTGACGACAGCGATACGTTTGCCGTCCTCGCAGCCTACGCCGATCAGGCGGTTCTTTTTTATGGTCAGCTCCTCGTCAGCCGGCAGCTTGACCGACACCAATGATTCTATCATTTCTACTCCCCCAGTATTTATTCTGCTTTATTCTACGGATTTCAGCGATTCCACCATGCTGATTTTCCTGAGATCCCTGCGCATGATGAAATTTACTATCAGCGAAAATGCCACCGTTATCAGGAACGCCCACAGGAACGACAGCGGGTGTATATTCCTTCCGAACATGACCTCGTCGATCTCGGCGGTCTGTATGATGAACTGGCACAGGGCAACGCCTATTCCAAGCCCGAGGACGCCTCCCATTACCGACAGTATATTATTCTCCCGGAACACATAGCTTGATACCTCGTTGTCATAGAAGCCAAGCACTTTCAGCGTTGCTATCTCTCGTATACGCTCTGTTATATTGACGTTAGTCAGATTATAGAGCACGACGAACGCCAGCGCTCCCGCCGAAATTATCAGCACTACTACCACCAGGTCCATTATCTTGAGCATATCCGCGAACTGGCTGGAAGCCCCGGAATTCACCGTAACAGTCAGAACGCCGTCCACCGCGAGCATTCTTGTGGTGAACTCGTCCTGCACCGACTGCTCCGAGGACATGCCGTTCTTGAAATACACAATGTTATAATCCGGAGCATTGCCGAATAACTCTGCGTATTTTTCCTCCGGAATATACATATAGTGGCTGGTGTAGTGCTCCGTTACGGCACCGATCGTGACCTCACGGGTGTTGCCGTCGCTTATTCTCAGCGTTACGGTGTCGCCGGTTTTTACCCCTAGCAGCTTTGTCAGCTTCTCTGTGACTATAACTCCGCCGCCAGCCTGCTCAAAGGTTATCTTTTCTCCGGTGGTGCGGCTGCGGAGGTCTATCATGTCCTCAAACTTCGCGGTATCCTCGACAGCCGTTACATAGCACTGAACGCTCCCGCTGTCGGACGTTACGGTGTACTGCTTTATCAGCGCACGGGTGTACTCCGTTTCAGGCTGGTAGTCAAGGAGCGCGTCGTAAATCCCCTGCACATCGTCCTGATTCTCATACGCGATAAACCCACTGTAATTATTTATGCTATTATACTGTAAGTCAACAATATCGCTGATGGAATCCTTCAGACCGAACCCGGTAAGCGACAGTGCAGTACACCCCGCGATACCGATAACGGTCATGAACATTCGCCGTTTATAGCGAAACAGATTTCGCCCGGAGACCTTCCCGAAAAACGACAGCCTGTCCCATATAAATCCGATTTTTTCGAGCAGGACTCTTTTTCCCGCCTTCGGAGCCTTCGGCCGCATAAGCTCCGCCGGAGTGCCGGAAAGCGCGTTCCTGGCGCTGAAGAACACGGTCAGGGCAATTGCAGCGACCATGCTTCCCGCGGAGATAACGATATTGAACGGACTTAACTCATAGTAGAAATTGCTGATAATATACATCATGCTATACGCGAACATGATGATAAACGGGAACAGGAACATACCGATAAACGCGCCTATAAGGCTTCCAGACGCGGCGGCAAGCACGGCGTACACCATATACTGCCGCATGATGACCGCATTTGAATATCCCAGGGATTTCAGCGTGCCGATCTGCATTCGCTGCTCCTCGACCATTCTCGACATAGTCGTAAGGCACACCAGCGCCGCCACCAGCAGGAAGAACACTGGGAAAATCGCGGCTATCTTGTCGATACGCTCGGCGTTGCTGGAATACTCCGCATAGCCGGGATTGTCGTCACGGGTGAAAACGTACCATTTTGCCTCGCCGGCGTCCTCGATTTCCTTCTTGCCGTCGGCTATCTTCTTTTCAGCGTCGGATATTTCCTTGTTGAATTCGTCAACGCCGTCCTGGTACTCCCTGAGACCGTCCTGATACTTCTGCTTGGCGTCTTCAAGCTCCCTGACGCCGTTTTCATAATCCGCCTTTCCGTCAAGGAACTCCTGCTCCTTTTCGGCAAGCTCAGCGGTGCCTTCGTTATACTGGCGCTCTGCGTCGTTCAGCTTGTTTCTGCCGTCGTTGAACTTGATTAGCCCGTCGGAATACTCCTGGTATCCGTCGTTGTACTGCTTAACGCCGTCCTCATATTTCGCGTAATTCTCATTGTACTGCGCCAGGCCGTCGTTATACTGCTGCAAACCGCTGTCGATCTGCTCCTGCGCTGCACTTAGCTGAGCCTCGCCGTCGGTGAGCTGCTGCTCCGTTTCGGCAATGAGCTGCTCGTTTTGAGTAAGCTGAGCCTCCGCTTCGTCCAGTTGAGCTTTTGCTTCGTCAAGCTGCGACTTTGCCGCGTCCAACTGAGCCTTAGTCGTTTCAAGAACTGCACGCTGCGCCACTATCTGCGGATCGTTCTCGCCCAGCAGCAGAGCTGCCTGCTCAAGCCGTGCGGCTCCCTGTTCGTACTGCTGATGCCCCGCTTCGTACTTTGCAAGATTCTCGTCATACTGAGCCTTCCCACTCTCGTACTGTGCTCTGCCTTCCTCTAGCTGTTTCTTTCCCTCGGACAGCTTTTCCCAGCCGGATTCTATCTCAGCGCGCCTGCTGTCGATCTCCGCCTGACCATCTTCAAGCTGTCTCTTGCTGTCGGACAGAGTTTGCTTTGCCTCGTCGAGCTGCTTTTTAGCGTCCGAAAGCTGCGTTTTACTTTCGTCTAGCTGCTTTCTCGCGTCGTTCAGCTTCTGCTCGTTTTCTGCGAGTTCCGCCTTTCCGTCGTCTATTTCGATACGCGCGTCTGCAAGGGTCTGTTTGGCTTCGGCTATCTGCTTTTCGCCGTCCGCGATGTCCTCCGCTGCCTTTGCAAGGTCTGCCTCACCGTTGGATATCTGCTTTGCTGCGTCGTCCAGCTCGGCTTTTGCGTCGTCAATCTTCTGCTGACCTTCTGCCCTGCCCTTTTCGAGGTCCTTCTCGCCGTCGGCTATTTTCTGCTGAGCTTCGCCTATCACTTCATCGTAGCGTATCTCGCTGCGGTCTATTCCGAGTTCCTCCAGCTTATCAGATATATCGTCCCTTAGCTGCTCGTACTCATCAGAATAGCTCGACATACCCTTCAACTGCTCCGACTGTATATATGCCTCGGTGTAAATTTCCTGCGTAAAATTACTCTCAGGAATGTACGCAAACGCATCAAGCGAACCGTCGCCTATAGTAGTACTTCCGCGCTGAGTGGAGGAAATATACATCGGCGTATCAAACAGCCCTACAACAGTGTACTCCGCATTATTGAGCGGAAAATCCTCGTTATCCGAAGGGTCGGTAAGAACCAGCTTTTCACCTATCCCTATCTGCCCGTTCATCTTGCGGACGTTCAGAATGCACTCGTTATCCGCCTGCGGGAATCTTCCCTCAAGAATGTCTATACTATTCAGCTTCGCGTTTTCATTCCAGGAAAAAACGCGGGTATTGTAGTCTCTTCCGTCGTAGATAAACACCAGGTCAGAGTACTTCGAACCCTGCACCTCTGAAACTCCGTCTACCTGCTCCAGCGCTGTTAAATCCCCGTCGGTCAGCCCGAACGTGGACATTACCCGCAGGTCGAAAAGCTCGTGCGCATCGTAGTAATTATCCGCGGTGATCTTCATATCGCTTCCAGTCGCCCGGACCCCGCTGAAAAATCCCACGCCTATCGCGCATATCGTGAATATCGAAAAGAATCGGTTCTTGGTCCGCGCGATCTCACGAAAAATATTCTTGGTTACTGAATTCAAGCTCGCACCTCCGTCACCATTCGATATCTTCAACCGGTGTGGGGTGATCATTCGTGATGATCTCCGCGACCTTGCTGTTTTTTATTCTGATTATCCTGTCGGCCATCGGAGCTATCGCGGAATTGTGCGTTACAAGAATCACAGTCATGCCGTCTATCCGGCAGGTATCCTGAAGCAGCTTGAGTATCATCTTGCCGGTGTTGTAGTCGAGCGCGCCGGTTGGCTCGTCGCACAGCAGGAGCTTCGGCTTCTTGCTGAGCGCCCTCGCTATCGAAACTCGCTGCTGCTCGCCGCCGGAAAGCTGCGCCGGGAAATTTTGCAGGCGCTCTCCAAGACCCACCTTTTGCAATATCTCAGCCGCTGGTATGAAATCCTTTGTGGTCTGCGCCGCAAGCTCGACGTTTTCCTTTGCGGTGAGATTCGGCATCAGGTTATAGAACTGAAAAATAAACCCAACGTCGTACCTTCGGTAATTCGTGAGCTGCCTGCGGTTGAACCTGTCGATGCGCTCTCCGTCAACGCTTATCACGCCTTCGTCGCAGGTGTCCATGCCACCGAGCATGTTCAGCACGGTGGTTTTTCCGGAGCCGCTGGGGCCTACGATTATTGCAAATTCGCCCTTCTGAATGTCGAAGGTCATTCCGTCTGCGGCGTTGATGGTTATTTCGCCCATGTGGTACCGCTTGTATACATTGTCGAGTGTCACAAATGCCATTATTTTCTAGCTCCAATCTGTTTTTGCAGGTTCAGTCGCCGCGCCCGATAAAAAGAGCAGGCAGAGAAAGCCGTCGCATTCCGCGGCGGTTGACCCTGCCCCCTTTTCATATCTTTATACTATTATCCGATCTTGGACTTGCCGCCCATGTAAGGTCTGAGAACCTCAGGAATATTAACAGTGCCGTCAGCGTTAAGGTTGTTCTCGAGGAACGCAATGAGCATTCTGGGAGATGCAACAACGGTGTTGTTAAGAGTATGAGCAAAATACTTCTTGCCGTCGGAGCCGTTTACGCGGATCTTGAGTCTGCGTGCCTGAGCGTCGCCGAGGTTAGAGCAGCTTCCTACCTCAAAATACTTCTTCTGTCTGGGAGACCATGCCTCAACATCGTAGCTCTTTACCTTGAGGTCTGCGAGGTCGCCGGAGCAGCACTCGATGGTTCTAACCGGAATATCCATGCTGCGGAACAGGTCAACGGTGTTCTGCCACAGCTTGTCAAACCACATCTTGGAGTCCTCGGGCTTGCAGACAACGATCATTTCCTGCTTCTCGAACTGGTGGATTCTGTACACGCCGCGCTCCTCGATACCGTGCGCGCCCTTCTCCTTACGGAAGCATGGAGAATAGCTGGTGAGGGTTCTCGGAAGTGTGTCCTCTTCAAGAATAGTGTCGATGAACTTACCAATCATGGAGTGCTCGGAAGTACCGATAAGGTACAGATCCTCGCCCTCAATCTTGTACATCATGGCGTCCATCTCAGCAAAGCTCATAACGCCGGTAACAACGTTGGATCTTATCATGTACGGAGGAATGCAGTAAGTGAATCCGCGGTCGATCATGAAATCTCTTGCATAAGACAGAACCGCAGAGTGAAGTCTTGCGATATCGCCCATCAGATAATAGAAGCCGTTGCCTGCAACGCGTCTTGCGCTGTCGAGGTCGATACCGTTCAGGCGCTCCATTATCTCGCTGTGATACGGGATCTCGAAATCCGGAACTACCGGCTCGCCGTAGCGGGTTATCTCAACGTTCTCGCTGTCGTCCTTGCCTATCGGAACGGAAGGATCAATGATGTTCGGAATGGTCATCATGATCTTCTTAACCTTCTCGGAAAGCTCCTCTTCCTGCTTCTCAAGCGCTGCCAGCTCATCGGAGAACTCCTTTACCTGAGCCTTCGCCTTCTCAGCCTCGTCCTTCTGACCCTTAGCCATGAAACCGCCGATCTCCTTGGAAATGCGGTTTCTGTCGGCTCTGAGGGAGTCGCCGCGCTGCTGAGCCTTACGAAGCTGTGCGTCCAGCTCGATAACTTCATCAACCAGCGGAAGCTTGCTGTCCTGGAACTTCTTCTTGATATTCTCCTTAACAGCGTCGGGGTTCTCTCTTAAAAACTTAATGTCTATCATTGTGATTGCCTTTCTTTTTTATCAGGCTTTGCCTGTAATTGATTTTACTTGACCGCCATCAGCCTGAGTATTCCTTCAAGCTGATCTTTGTCCTCAAATGCTATCTGGAGCGTGTTGGTCTTTTTGCCCTCGCAGATTTTAACCTTAGTGCCCAGAGCCTCTGTCAGGCTCATTTCAACTTCGGTGTAATATGCCATGCGCGGCTTTATCATCGTCTGTTCTTCTTCGGATTTTGCCTCGCGCTTTGCGATAGCCTCGATGCTTCTTACGCTGAGTTCTCCGTCAGCGGCTCTGACTGCAATCTCGGTCATCAGTGCAGGGTCCTTTATCATCTTGAGTGCCTTGCAGTGTCCGGCTGAGAGCTTTCCATCGGCAAGCAGGTCGCGCACGCCGACTGGTAAAGTCAACAGACCAAGGCTGTTTGCAATAGAGGAACGTGCTTTTCCCAGCGCCTTTGAAAGCTGATCCTGGGTCATGTTATATTTTTCGATGAGTTCCTTGTAACCCTGAGCTTCCTCAATGGGATTAAGGTTCTCACGCTGGAGGTTCTCAATAAGAGCCACCTGCATAACTTGCTCGTCTGATAAATCATCGCGAACCACAACCGGAACTTCTGCAAGCCCTGCGATTTTAGCAGCTCTCCAGCGTCTTTCGCCGGCAACGATCTGATAATTACCGGTAGACAGCGGGCGCACAAGCAGCGGCTGAAGCACTCCGTTGACCCTGATGGATTCTGCTAGCTGCTCCATAGCTTCCTTATCGAAAACCTTTCGGGGCTGTCCCTTGTTTGGCTCAATCTCGGAAAGTCTGAGAGTTCTCAGTCCCTCGGATTCCTCCATGTTGTTGTCATCGAACAGGCTGTTGAAATCACCGCCTATACGTTTATTGCTCATTCTTCTTCTCCATTTCGCGGCACTTCTCCAGTACTTCCTTTGCAAGGCGCTTGTATGCGTCTGCACCCTTGGAGTTCTTGTCGTAGAAAATGATCGGTTCGCCGTGGCTTTGTGCCTCGGTTATTCTTACATTACGCGGTATCTCGGTCTTGAAAATAACGTCAGACGGGAATGTCCTCTTGATGTCTCTCATGATCTCATTGCTTGCAAGCAGTCTCTTATCAAGCATAGTGAACACGATTCCCATTAACTGAAGCTCCTTATTAGCGGAACGCTTGACCTTTTTCACCGTCTGCATGAGCTGTGCCAGACCCTCCAGTGCGAACGGCTCGCACACCATCGGAACAATTATTCTGTCGCATGCGATCATTGCGTTTATTGCAAGGATTCCAAGCGACGGCAGGCAGTCAACTATCACAATATCGTAGTTGTCCTTTACCTGTAGAATTATCTTGCGGAGCTGATGGTTACGCTGTTCCACGTCGGCAAGCTGGAGTTCTGCCTCGCAAAGCTGATTTGTTGCAGGTATAATGTCGACATTTTTATATCTTGTCTTGATTATAGCCTCCTGAGGTCTAGCATTGCCCATGATTATATCATATGTAGATATATCTAGCGTTTTTTTCTTTATGCCGAATCCCGTTGTTGAGTTCCCCTGCGGATCGAAATCTATCAGCAGTACCTTTTTTCCGAGCGTTCCCAGACCTGCGGCAATATTTATTGATGTTGTAGTTTTACCTACTCCGCCCTTCTGATTTACAACGCCTATAACAACGCTCATTAGGTTTCCCCCTTCATTTATTACTTCCTTTCTATTATAGCATACTCCACACGAAAAATAAAGCCCTTTTTGTAAAAAATGTTCCACGTGGAACACTTTTTCGACATTTTTTCGAAATGTTCCACGTGGAACATTGCAAAACGCTGTCGAACTTTGTTCCACGTGGAACATTCTGTCGAATTATGAATCAAACCTCCGCGGCGGAATGAATCTTTATTGTATATTCGTAATACTCGCCGACCCTGTTTGTGACAGTTTCACAGTCTATATTAGCTTCTTTCATTGTCTTGACTATTTTGTTAATGCTGTTTATGTAGAGTCTCGGAACAGGAAACAGAATTTTTCTAGGGTTCTGAGGCTTTTTCTTCCGAACCTTGAGAACCTTATCAGACAGCATATCTTCAACCAGCTTCTCGGACTGCTCGATATTTAACCTGTCCATTATGATTTGTCCAAGCGCCCTCGCCCGCATTTTAGGATCATCGAGCCTTATGAGTGCGCGCGCCTGACGTTCCGAAATATTACCCTTTATAAGCAGATTACGTTCTGCATCGGTGAATTTGAGAAGCCGCAGCTTATTTGCAATGGTCGATTGAGCCTTCCCGAGCCGCGAAGCCGCTTCCTCCTGAGTAAGTCCGTAATAGCTTATAAGTTTCTCGATTGCGACAGCCTCCTCAAAATAGCTGAGATCTCTCCGCTGAATATTTTCAATAAGTGCCAAAACAGCGGATTTCTCATCGTCCACATCAATAATAATGCATGGAACGCTTTCAAGTCCGCACAATTTAGCCGCCCGGAGCCTGCGCTCACCGCTGACTATCTCGTAGTTCACGCCGCACTTGCGTACATTGATGGGCTGGAGAATTCCGTTCTCCCTGATCGAATCGGCAAGCGAGCCAAGCTCCTCATCAGAAAACGTAACTCTTGGCTGTGACCTGTTCGGAATTATCAGCGAAGTTTCAATCAGAACAACACGCTGAACCTGCTTTTCCTTATTCTTAAATAATCCAGTCATAATATTACCTCCCGAATTTTTGTTAACTTGATTATAGCACAAGCAGGAAATAATATCCACAATAAAAAATCGCATTTCCGCTTATTTTTCGCGGAAATGCGATACAAAATCACAATTTATAAAGGCTTTTTCGCAATATTGCCCGAGTTCCTGGGGTATTTTGTCGGCGTCTGCGATATTTTCTTTATTACGGCAAGGCGCCTTGCGTCTCCATTTGGTATTGTGTAGTCTTTTACCGACTCTATCTCTCCGCCAAGCTTCGATATTGCACCGGAGGCCGCCGAAATATCCTCGTTTACGGATTTCAAGGCAATGAACTTACCGCCGACCTTCACAAATGGAATGCAATATTCCGAAAGAACCGGCATTGCAGCGACAGCACGTGCAGTAGCGAAATCGAAGCACTCGCGCTTTTTTCTTCCGAGTTCCTCGCTGCGCGCGTGAATAATTTCAGCCTTAACGCCAATGAGTTCGCATGCTTTCTCAAGATAAACGCAGCGCTTATTGAGACTGTCGCACAGAGTTCCCTTCAGATCCGGTCGGAAAATCAGAAGCGGAATTGCCGGAAATCCAGCACCGGTTCCCACGTCGATAAAAGAGCTTCCCTGCGGGATATCCAACATTGTAAACGGAAGTACGCTGTCAACAAAATGCTTTACGACTACCTCGGGAAATTCGGTAATTGAGGTAAGATTCACATTTTCGTTGTACTCAACCATGAAGTCGCACAGCCTGACAAACTTATCAGCCTGATTTTCGTCGATAGTAATATCAGCCTTCCGGAATTCCGAAATAACGAATTCAATACGTTCTGAGTTATCCATTATTGTCACCTCTGTTTCCATGTTCCTTTGAAGCGAGCCAGACCAGCAGCACTGACACATCAGCCGGATTTACGCCGGATATGCGCCCAGCCTGTCCTACATTAAGCGGTTTGAACTTGTTCAGCTTCTCCTGAGCTTCAAGCCGCAGTCCCTTTATAGTTTTATAGTCAACATTCTCCGGGAGCGCTTTGCTCTCAAGCTTTCTCATTTTATCTATCTGTTCCTGCTGAACCCTGATATAGCCAGAGTATTTTATCTCAACTTCCAGCTTGTTCACAAGCGAATATTTCAGCTTAGGTCTGCCGGGGTCGAATTCAGCAAGATCATCATATCCAAGCTGAGGCCGTTTCAGCAGTTCGATCATTCGAACCCCCGTAGTTATCGGAGAAGTTCCCTTTCTTACAAGCATTTCATTGACTTCCTCGGTAGGGTGAACAACGACCGATTTAATGCGCAGCAGTTCCTCCTCGCATATTCTCTTTTCGTCAAGGAACTTCGCATATCTCTCCTCAGAGACAAGCCCGACCTTGTGACCGATAGGCACCAGACGGTCAGCGGCGTTGTCCTGCCTGAGGATCAGGCGGTATTCGCTGCGGGAGGTCATCATGCGATAAGGTTCGGAGCAGCCCTTTGTAACCAGGTCATCGACCAGCGTACCAATGTAGCTGGTGGCGCGGTCAAGTATCATCGGCTCTCTGCCCTGGATTTTCAAAGCCGAATTTATTCCTGCAACGATTCCCTGAGCCGCCGCCTCCTCGTACCCGCTTGTGCAGTTAAACTGACCCGCGCCGTACAGCCCGGATATCTTCTTGAATTCCAGAGTAGGAAGAAGCTCCAGAGGGTCGCAGCAGTCATATTCTATCGCGTATGCCGGGCGCATAATTTCCACATGTTCAAGCCCCTTTATCGTCCGCAGGAATTTGACCTGGACGTCCTCGGGCAGCGAGGAGGACATGCCCTGCAAGTAATATTCATCAGTATCCAGCCCCATCGGCTCAACAAATAGCTGGTGGCGTTCCTTATCCTTGAACCTCACAATTTTGTCCTCGATACTCGGACAATAACGCGGACCGATACCCTCGATTCGTCCGGAATACAGCGGAGAACGGTGCAGATTCTCAAGTATCACCTTGTGAGTTTCCACATTCGTGTAGGTCACGTAGCAGTCAACGATATTGTGGAGTTCCTGCTCGTTATCGAAAGCAAACGGCATTATCTGTTCATCACCGCTCTGCTTCTCCATGACTGAAAAATCAATCGATCGCTTATGAACGCGCGCAGGTGTTCCAGTCTTGAACCGTCTCATTGAAACGCCGAGATTCTTCAGGCACTCGGTAAGTCCGCTTGATGGCAGAAGATTATCAGGTCCCGAACTGTAGCTGAGTTCGCCTATGTGTATCTTGCCATTAAGATATGTTCCGGTCGTGATGATTGCAGCCTTCACCGGGTGAATTGCTCCGAGCTTAGTGCGGACAGCGGTCACTCTGCCGTTCTCAACATCTACCGCAGTTACCTCTGCCTGTTTAATATAAAGATTCGGCGTGTTTTCAAGCGTGTGCTTCATATGGGTGTGGTACTTCACGCGGTCGCTCTGAACTCTGAGACTGTGGACTGCCGGTCCCTTTCCGCGGTTCAATATCCTGGACTGTATAAAGGTTGCGTCCGCCGCCTTTCCCATCTCGCCGCCGAGGGAGTCTATCTCGCATACGATCTGCCCTTTTGCGGAACCTCCGATACAGGGATTACAGGGCATATTAGCAATGCAGTCCAGTGACAGCGTGAATATTGCGGTTTTCAATCCCAGACGTGCCGCGGCAAGAGCCGCCTCGCACCCCGCGTGACCTGCACCGATAACGGCTACATCGTATTCTTCAAGCGTATATCCGGATTCCAATAAACATCTTCCTTTCGCTTACTTACAATTCGACATAATGTTCCACGTGGAACAATCGAAAAATTCCTATATTCACAAAATTCGCCCGAACCAAAAATCCGGGCGAACCTGTTCAGTTGTAGTTGATTACTCCTCAGAGCCTTCGTCAGACTTAACATCTGAATTATCAGCGTTGTCGTCTACATTATCGTCATCGGGAGCAGTATCCGGCTCGATCACCTCGGAAGCGTCCTCGTTGAGTGAAGCCTGTATCTCCTCATCGGAAACCTTCTCGATCTCCTCGGTGCTTTCGGAATCGTCGTGCTGTGTTCTCGTGAAGGAAGCCACTCTGCTTTCCTCGCCGAGTCTCATTACGCGAACACCGGTAGCCGATCTTCCCATTACGCGCATATCGTTTGCACGGAATCTGATGATTATGCCGTCAGTGCTGATAAGAATAACATCATCATCAGGGCCAAGAGTGCGGATTCCGCAGACAAATCCCTTTTCATCGCCGACCTTGTAGTTTTTCAGACCCAGACCGCCGCGTCTCTGTAAACGGTAGCTGTCAACCGCGCAGCGACGTCCCATGCCCTTGTCTGTAACAGTAAGAATGGTCGCGGTAGGATCAAACACCTTAGTAGCGCCAACAACATAGTCCTCGTCGCGGAGCTTGATAGCCTTTACGCCGCGTGCCTGCCTGCTCATCGGACGGCAGTCCTTCTCATCAAAGCAGATCGCAGCGCCGTTTCTGGTGGCGGTCAGTATCCTGCAGTCGCCCTCGGTAAGGAACGCGGACGCTATCTCATCGCCCTCTGCCAGTGTTACAGCACGCAGTCCCTTCTTGCGCACATTTCTGTACTCAGACAGGTTGGTGCGCTTTACAATGCCGTTCTTGGTAACGCAGATGAAGTACTTGTTGTCTGCGAAATCATGCGTTGTCATCATCGCGGCAACTCTCTCGCCCTCGTTTAGCTGAAGGAGATTTACAATGTTCATACCGCGGGACTGCTTGCTTCCCTCGGGAATCTCGTAGCATTTCAGGCGGTACATGTTGCCCTGATTCGTGATGAACAGTATATTTTCGTGACTTGACGAAATGAACATGTTCTCAACGAAATCCTCGTCACGCTGCTTCATGCCGGAAACACCCTTGCCGCCGCGCTTCTGAATATTATAAAGCTCCACGGGCTGGCGCTTGATGTAACCGATATTTGTGTAGGTAACAACGCAGTCCTCCTCGGGGATAAGGTCCTCGATATCGACCTCGCCGCTGACCGGTTCGATCTTTGTGCGGCGTGCGTCGTTGTACTTCTTCTTGATAACGGAAAGCTCATCGCCGATAACATGCAGCAGCTTGTTGTGGTCTGCGAGTATCTCCTGCATTTCCTTGATGAGTGCGCGCTTTTCCTGGAGCTCGTCGATCACCTTGGACTTCTCCATGCCGGTGAGCGCGCCGAGTCTCATCTGAACGATAGCGTCCGCCTGAGCCTCAGACAGCGAATAAGTGCCCTTGTCGAAGAAACCAGTAGAGGATACGTCGATATCCTTAAAGCGCTCAATAAGGCGCTCCTTGCCTTCCTGAATGGTCTTGCTGGAACGGAGTATCGCGATGACCTCGTCAATGAAGTCGATAGCGATAATGAAGCCCTCGAGGATATGTTCCCTTTCCAGAGCCTTTTCAAGATCGTACTTAGTACGGCGTGTGATAACATCGACCTGGAAATCAAGGTAATACTCCAGGCACTCCTTCAGAGTAAGTATCTTAGGCTGACCGTTAACCAGAGCCAGCATGATAACGCCGACAGTGTCCTGAAGCTGAGTATAGGAGTACAGCTTATTGAGAACTACATTTGCGTTAGCGTCACGCTTGAGCTCGATAACGATGCGCATACCGTTGCGGTCGGATTCATCGCGGACAACGCTTATGCCCTCAATACGCTTGTCGCGTACAAGGTCGCCTATGCTCATCAGCAAACGAGCCTTGTTTACCATGTAGGGAATCTCGTCTATGATAATGCGTGTCTGGTTGTTCTCCTCGACGATGTTAGCACGGCCGCGGAGGATTATCTTGCCGCGTCCGGTATAGTAAGCGGAGCGTATTCCGCTGTAGCCCATAATGATACCGCCGGTCGGGAAATCCGGACCCTGTATCTGGGTCATGAGTTCCTCGATGGATACCTCCGGATTATCGATCATCAGCATGAGTGCGTCAATGACCTCACCAAGGTTGTGCGGCGGGATATTCGTAGCCATACCTACCGCGATACCGTTACTGCCGTTTACAAGCAGGTTAGGGAAACGGGACGGAAGCACTACAGGCTCCTGGAGCTTATCATCGTAGTTCGTTGTGAAATCAACGACCTTCTTGCCGATATCCTGGACCATCTCGTTTGAAATCTTCGCGAGTCTCGCCTCAGTATAACGGTAAGCCGCAGCGGGGTCTCCGTCGACGGAACCGAAGTTTCCGTGACCGTCGATAAGCGGATATCTCAGGGAGAAATCCTGCGCAAGGCGCACCAGCGCGTCATAAACGGAAGCATCGCCGTGGGGGTGGTACTTACCGAGGACCTCGCCGACGGTGTAAGCGCACTTTCTGAATGGCTTATCCGCGGTGTTTCCGGCGTCGTTCATCGTATAGATGATACGGCGGTGAACCGGCTTCAGACCATCTCTAACGTCAGGCAGCGCTCTGGCGGTGATAACCGACATTGAGTACTGTATGAACGATGTTTTCATCGTCTGCTCAAGGTCTACATTTATTAGCTTTTCCGAGCTGAAATCAATATCCATTTTACCTCCAAATTAATTTTCTGACTGACCCGAAAGCTTTTCAGTCAGAAAATCCCTGACCTTGTCCTCCTGCTCCACGGAAAGGCACCTTTTCGGGAAGCAGTAAATCTGCTGTCTGTTGAACACCAGCAGCAGGGACTCGTCATTTTCTATGAACTCGAGCAGGTCGTCACCTATGACAAATGTCGTTTTAAGCGGAGAAATAGTCTCATCATCCGCCTGCTCGTCGATTTTAACGCGTACCTCGTTTGCCTTGGGCTTTATAACGGTATCTATTTCGATTTTGTCGTTATAGAACGCCGCAGTATATTCCTCGGGGTTCATGTCACGAAGTGCGTCGATAGTTCTTTTCCTTGCCCTTGACCTGTCAGTGATGCTGTATATCAGACCGACTGCGCAGAAAAGCAGCGCTGCATACGCGAAAACCGAAGTGGGGTTTATAACGATAGAAACGATCACCGCCGCAGTTATAAGCGAGTAAGCAGCAATAGAAAAAATGCCGCGCTTGTTCTTGAACCGCGCCTGAAACGACTTCATTGCGCCGTCGATTTCCTCAAGCGTATTGTCGTAGCTGAACTGAACGACAGGCTCAGCGGAGGAAGAAACGTTTCCAGCAGCATTTTCAGCGCCGGAATTTTCCTCAGCCAGACCGCCAAGATCCGGAATTAGTCCGTTAGAAATACAGATCACTCCCTTTGCAATTATACAAATAGTATAATTTTAATAATAACCACATCAGAAATCGAGATTCTGAACCAGAGTTGCATTCTGCTCGATAAATTCACGTCTGGGCTCTACCTTGTCGCCCATGAGTATCGTCATTATCTCGTCAGCCTTTGCTGCGTCCTCAACGGTAACGCGAACCATAGTACGCGTCTCAGGGTTCATAGTGGTCTCCCAGAGCTGCTCGGGATCCATCTCACCAAGACCTTTGTAGCGCTGTACATCGACCTTAGCGCCGCTTTCGCCGGAAAGTTCCTTGATGTAGAGGTCGCGCTCCTCATCAGAGAACGCGTATTTAACGTTCTTTCCGCGCGCCACCTTGAAAAGTGGAGGCTGAGCAATATAAACATGCCCCTGCTCGATAAGCGGCCTCATGAAGCGGAAGAAGAACGTCAGCATGAGCGTTGAAATATGAGCGCCGTCGACATCGGCATCTGCCATGATGATAACTCGTCCGTATCTGAGCTTTGTTATGTCGAAATCCTCTGCAATACCAGTGCCAAGAGCCTTAACAACCGGCGAGAGCTTATCGTTATTGTAGACCTTATCAGCGCGCGCCTTTTCAACGTTGAGCATCTTGCCCCACAGGGACAGGATAGCCTGGAAACGCCTGTCGCGTCCGCTCTTTGCAGAGCCGCCCGCAGAATCTCCCTCTACGATGTAGATCTCAGTAAAGGTAGGATCCTTCTCGGAGCAGTCGGCAAGCTTGCCGGGAAGCCCGTTGCTGTCCATTACGGATTTGCGCTTTGCTTCCATGGCCTTTTTAGCCGCGTCACGAGCCGCCTGGGAGTTCATCGCCTTGTTCATGATGATCATGGCGGTGTCGGGGTGTTCCTCGAAATAATATGTGAGCTGCTCAACTGCGATCTTGTAAACCACCGGCTGAACCTCAGGATTTCCGAGTTTGCTCTTGGTCTGACCCTCGAACTCGCATTCCGGCAGCTTAACGGAGATTATCGCGTTTATCGCCTCGCGGATAGCCTCGCCGCTGTATCCTGTAAAGGGCTTCTCTTCCTCGCCCTTCTTCGCCGACTTTTTCTTCGGCTTGTTCTTCTCCTGGGCTTCCTTGTAAGCCTTGGCGTAGTCGTTTACGACCTTGCTCAGAGCCTTCTTGAATCCGATCTCGTGAGTACCGCCCTCGCCGGTGTGGATATCGTTCGCAAAGGAGCGGAAAACCTCGCTATTGAAATCGGTGGTATACTGGAACGCGATTTCAACGTCGATTCCGTTCATGTTTCCGGAAAGATAGATAACGTCCGGATGGAGAACATCGGCGCCGCGCTTCTTATTGAGCCATTCGATGTAGCTGCGGATACCGCCTTCGTACATCATTTCCTCGTAAACGGGGTTCTCAGGGTCGCGGGTATCTGAAAGCGTGATCTTCAGACCGCCATTCAGGAACGCCTTCTCGCGGAGTCTTTCCTGAAGAGTAGCGTAATTGAAAACCGTAGTGTGGAAAATCTCGCCGTCCGGCTTGAATGTAACCGTTGTACCTGTGTGGTCGGTGGTTCCGATGACCTTTATAGGCTCGCTGTATTCACCGCGCTCAAACCGCTGAAAATGAATATTCTTGCCGTCGTGTATCTCGACCTCGAGCCACTCGGAAAGCGCATTTACAACGGAAGCGCCAACGCCGTGCAGACCGCCGGCTACCTTATATCCGCCGCCGCCGAACTTACCGCCGGCATGCAGCACTGTAAATACGACAGTAGCCGCAGAGATACCCTCGGCATGGTTTATTGCGGTAGGAATGCCGCGTCCGTTATCGACAACGCGGATAACGTTATCCGGGAGTATAGATACGTTGATCTCAGTGCAGTAACCTGCGAGAGCCTCGTCGATAGAGTTATCAACAATCTCGTAAACCAGATGATGCAGGCCGCCCTCGCCAGAGGAGCCGACGTACATACCCGGGCGCTTTCGTACAGCCTCAAGACCCTTCAGGATCTGTATGTCGTCAGCGCCGTAACTCATATCCTGAGTCTTTTCATTTTCAGCCATTAAACCTTAACCTCCATAAAATACCGGCTCACCGGTACAGACCGCAGGGCGTGCAAGCCCCCGCATATTGCAAAACGCATATATTATATATAGTATACCACAAAACCGCCAAAATTGCAAGCATTTCCGGCGGTTTAAAGGTAAAATTTTATTTTCAAAAGCAATTTTTAGAGGTCATTTTAAAGTAATCGCCTTACACTTAGTGAAGTAAACCTGTACAGCATTACTCGGAGTATAAAAAAACTACAAAAAAATTGCAGTTACCCCCTTGCAATTTAAGAAATAGTATGTTATAATAAAATATATTATTATGGTCGTTCAGTATAAGCAATTATAATGTGGACGCTCAATAAGACAATAAATCGAGAATGTGTGCAGAAATGCGCTGTTCCGATCGAATAGCTATGGAGGTGAAAATAAATGCCGAATATCAAGTCTGCAAAGAAGAGAGTTCTCATCGCCAAGGAGAGAACTGAGGCTAACAAGGCTTCCAAGACTGCACTTAAGACAGTTATCAAGAAGGCTCGTGCCGAGGGTGCTGACGCTGCTGTGATCAAGACCGCAGTTGTAAGCGTAGACAAGGCTGCAGGTAAGGGTCTTATCCACAAGAATAAGGCTGCTCGTCTGAAGTCCCAGCTTGCAAAGAAAGCAAACGCTACTGCATAATTTCTTGAAGAAAGCAAACATACACCCGCAGGCTGACAGCATGCGGGTGATTGTTTTATAGAAGCAAAAAATGGGTAAAAACGACATAAAATGCATAAGAGGGGGTAATTATAATGACCGGCAAAAACATAGAAATGACGGATCCCGCAGCGATAAACAAGCTGCTGAAGGAAGCAAAGGTATGCCGCATCGCGCTGATGAACGGCGAATATCCCTACATAATACCGATGTGCTTCGGCTACAAGCTTGAGGGTAATCACCTGGAGCTGTTCTTCCACACGTCTCCGAAGGGTCAGAAGATAGACCTGATAAAAAAGAACAACATCGCGGGATTCGAGATAGACCATCTCACCGATGTCGTCAAAGACGAAAACGACTGCGGAGTAACAGCGGTGTACGAGTGCGTAACCGGAACCGGCTCCATTGAGATCGTAAACGGAATCGAAAAGCTCACCGGGCTGACGTCCATCATCAGCAAATACGACGAGGAAAAAACCGAGCATAAGTTCAGCGAGCAGGCTTTAAACAGCATGGTCGTGCTGAAGCTCACGGCAGAAACTTACTGCTGCCGCACGCACAGCGTCGCTGAAGAAAAGATAGACCTTCCGGTCTGATAACACTTATAAATCAAAAAGGAGAGCCAAGCTCTCCTTTATTTATATCCGCTATATATACATTTAGTAATATTTTATAGAATTTATACCAGCACGTAATTACAATTCGTATTATATTGCAAGTAAAACACAATCAGGAATATTTATCAGCACATCTTTTGTTTATAGTCGAGTTAGACACGTTGGTAATATATGTCTTATCAGTACATACAACAAAGGCTTTAGGCATATCGTCAGAAACGCTGACTACCCTTCCCTGCTTTTGCGAGGCGTTCAGGAAATCCGCCGTTATGCGGCTGACCGAACATTCCTCAATGTCGAAAATTCCGATAACGTCGTCCTTTTTTACCGTGGTATCATTTCCAAGATACACAAACACAGACTGTCACCCCTCCGTAAACACGCCGTTTTCCGCGTGCCAGCACTTCCCGCCTTGCAGCGCGGAAAGGTCGTCCATATTACAGCAGGTAATAAACACCTGACTTTTATCTATATTGTTAATAACGAAATTCCGCCTGGTCTGGTCAAGCTCGCTTAGAATGTCGTCGAGTATCACCACCGGGCAGGTCTTGTTTTTGCGGCGAATTATTTCAGCCTCTGAGAGTTTCAGCGCCAGAGCCGCGCTCCGGGTCTGACCCTGCGAGGCAAAGTCCCGGGCTGCCATTCCGTTGATGTAGAAATTTACATCATCTCGGTGAACCCCCGCCAGAGTATACCTAAGCCGCATTTCAGACTCAAGATTGTTGTCCAGTTCAGCGACATATTCGTTAAACAGCTCGTTAACATCAGAGAAATCTATACTGGTAGTTTTGAAAATAGAGCTGTAGTACTCCATTTCCAGTTTCTCTGACCCCTCCGTCAGCCGGGAATATACTTCCGCCGCATGCTGCTGCAAAAACGAAAAATACCGAAGCCTGCCGTATGTGACGTTGATTCCCTCGCTGGCAAGGACCTGATCCCATGGAGCGAGCTGCGCGGAAAGCTCCGCCTCCGGAATATCCTTGCGTGCGAACGCCAGGATATTGTTGCGCTGTTTCAGCCCGCGGTTGTAGTTCGAGAGCTTTTTCAGGTGAGTCTGAGTCTGCATTACAGCCACGTCGTCAAGGTACGCACGCCGAAGCTCCGGAGCGCCCTTGATAAGGTTCAGGTGTTCCGGAACGAACACCACGTATTTCAGTACTCCGAACAGCTTTGAAGCGTCGCTGACGCTCAGACCGTTGTAGGTTATCACGGGTTTGCCATTACTTATTGTATATTCAATGACATTTTCACGCCCTGTATTATCGTCATTTCTGAAACAGAGCCGGATAAACACCTCCGCCCCGGGAACATTCACCGGAACGTACTGTGTATAGCGCACATGACGGAAACTCCCGCCCAGACAGACGGAAATAGCCTCCATAAGGTTAGTTTTGCCCTGCGCATTTTTGCCGACAAAAATGTTGAGGCTGCTGTCAAAATCCAGCTCAGCCTCACGTATATTGCGGAAATTTCGGATATACAGTTTTGTAATGACCATTACGTTTTATTCAGCAGAACCTTCTGCGATTTCAGCTGCTGCGTTCTCGTCAAGCACGATCTTGTATTTCTTGCCCTTGAATTCGATTGTATCGCCGGGCTTTATCTTCTTGCCACGCTTGGTGCAGAGTTCGCCGTTAACGTTGAATTCGCCCAGCTCCACAAGTATTTTAGCCTTTGCGCCGGTCTCAGCGAGTCCGGCAAATTTAATAAGCTGATCCAGCTTTATAAACGGTGTTACGATCTTGATTTCTTCCATTGTTCAGATGTTCCTTTCCAGATATTGTACGGTACTCACCGCAGTACCAGCATCGAAGTGCTGATACACGCAGGGCGCTCAAAGCACCGTATGCGGCGCGCATTATATTTCTCGCGCTGCCGCGTATGCCGCCGGGTCAGATAAGCCCACCGCAAGAACAGCGGGTCGATATCCATGGCTGCAAAAATTCTATTTATGGCAGGGAAAGCGCACTCGCTGCCTTACATGCCCTCTCCCACCGGTCAATTCATTTCAGACGCATGGGCAGAACGAGGTATGTAAACTCGTTACCGCTCATGGGGAGAATGATCAGCGGAGCGACAGAGGACGTCGCAATGAGCTTAACCGTGTCGGTGTCGCACGCCTTGAAAGCATCGAGCATATATTTAGCGTTGAATCCCACAACAAGGGGCTGTCCGTTGTACTTAACAGGAATGCTGTCGTTGACCTTGCCTATTGCAGTGGTGCAGCTCATACTGATGGTGTTATCCTTTATCTCGCAGCGGATAGGGTTCTTGTTCTTCTCATTGATGATGAGCATAGCACGGTCAAGCATGTCGATCATCTCACGGCAGTTGACCTCAGCGTAAACCTCGTCTGAGCACTTGAGATAAGTCTTGAACGGAATGAAATCACCGTCGAGCAGGCGTGATATCATAGTATAACCATCAACAATGAAGCTGATCTGATTCTTGTCTATGCAGATAGTAACATTTTTGTCGTTCTCATCAGATAGAATGTGAGTAAGTTCCTCCAGCGTCTTAGCAGGAACAATAAAGCTGATATTGTCATAAGCTACCGGCTCCTGACGAAGCGCGATCCTCACGCCGTCGACAGCGGCAACGCTGAGTACGTTGTTCTCAAGCTCAAACTTGCAGCCCATAAGCGCAGGTTTGCTGTCGACAACAGCGACTGCAAACTTGGTCTGAATGATCATGCTCTTGAGCAGCTTCTGCGGCATAGTAAAGCTTGTATCCGGGTTGACCTGCGGAACATTGGGATAGTCGTCGGCGCTGGAGCAGCTAACAGAGAACGAAGTCATGTTGTTAGTGATCTCAGCAAGGTTATTTCCGCTGCACTCGAAAGTAATGTTGCCGGAAGGCATTTTTCTTATAATATCAACAGCCATCTTTGCTGATATGACGATATTACCGCTTTCTATGCCCTCAACCTCGATGGAGGTCTTGATACCTATATCCAGATCGTAGCCGGTAACAGTAAGGGTATTTCCCTCGAGCTCCATCAGAATACCTTCAAGAGCCTGAATGTTGGATTTACCGGCAGCAGCCTTGGAAGTAGTCTGTACAACTGAGAGGATCGTGTCCTTGTTGCAAATGAATTTCATATTACGTATCCTTTCTTCTGAATCTGCCGCATTATCATGCAGTCGCTGGTTTTATCAGCCAGGGCTGCGAAGCAGCCGAAAACCGCGCAGCGGTTTTTTTCAAAGAATGAATTATATTATTTTAATAATAATAATAATAATAAGGGCTGTTAAAATGTTAAAAACGCCGCCAGACGGTTTAAAAAGCTGAACCGCAGGCGCAAAGTTTTTTAACTGCTCGCGTTGAAAACATGTGAAGATCAGAGGTTGAAAAAATCTTTCATCAAACCGTGGAAAAATTCTTAAAACCTGTTGAAAATCAAGGTAAAAACTAATTTTTCTGCTCTCAAAAATAAAGGCAGTCTGCCGGTTGGCAAAGAGCCTTTATTCTGTGCTTATCACTGATTAGCCTTGATATTCTTGATAAGATCCTCGATAACGGAGCGGAAATTGCTGTCCTTTGCCATCATTTCCTTTACGTTCTTGATAGCGTAAACGACGGTGGAGTGATCGCGGCCGCTGAACTCCTGACCTATAGTTTCATAGGGAAGCCCGGTTATCTCCTGGATAACATAAATAGCGACCTTGCGGGCAGACGAAACCGGGGAATTCCGCTTGGGTGAGCGAATCTCATCGGGATCGACATTGTATATCTTAGCCGCCTCGCTGATGATCTTGTCAACAGTTATCGGGATCGGCTGGTGATCGGAAACTATGTCCTTGATGACATTCTGAGCCACAACGATGGTGGGCTTTATCTGGGATACCATATAAAGAGCGTTCATCTTGGTGACAACGCCCTCGATCTGCCTGATGTTGGATTTCAGCTTTGTCGCGATGAAATCAACCACATCGTCGGGGATCTTGAAGTTGAGAAGATCCGCCTTGCGCTGAATGATCGCGAGACGTGTCTCGTACTCAGGGGCGCGGACGTCCGCCGCAAGTCCGGAGGAGAACCGTGTTTTCAGTCGGTCGGAAATGGACTTGATCTCTTTTGCGGGGCGGTCTGATGTAAGTACTATCGCCTTGTTGAGCTTGTAGAGCTCGTTGAATATGTGGAAGAACTTTTCCTCGGTCTGCTCCTTGCCGGCGATGAACTGGATATCGTCTATCAGCAGCGCGTCGGCGTTGCGGTATTTTTCGTCAAAAAGCTCAGTTTTGTTTGCGGTGATCGAGTGCAGGAACTCGTTGGTGAAAGTTTCCGCGGAGATGTAGATTATATTGATACCGGGGTAGTTTTTAGTCATCTCGTTCTGGATAGCCGAAAGAAGAT
This sequence comes from uncultured Clostridia bacterium, assembly GCA_945923775.1. Taxonomy (GTDB): domain Bacteria; phylum Bacillota; class Clostridia; order Oscillospirales; family Ruminococcaceae; genus CAG-115. The sequence goes on from CAMELR010000002.1 coordinate 56,499, forward strand.
GGGTCTTTCCAAGCCCGGAATCGCCGTAGATAAACAGCGGATTGTATTTTTCGTGCTGTTTCTGGGATACCGCCTTTGCCGCCGCATATGCAAGGTTGTTCGACGGACCGACGATGAAGTTGTCGAAGGTATATGTTACCTTGTTGTCATGTACGATATTGTCGATTTTGTTGGTAAGCTCACGGCTGTTGCGGATATCGTTGAATTTTGTCTCGGTTGTCGGGATATCGTCCTTGATAATGATCTCGACCTTTATCGGATTGCCGAGAACGATGGTGAACTGTTCCTCAAGCTTCTCGAGATATATTGAGTTTATGGTATTGCGCTTGAAATCCGTGTCAGTCGCGAGGGTAACGACGTTTCCTTCCATGCTGATGGGTTCCAGGGCGTCGAGCCACAGTTCCTTTGCAGAGGCGGAAATATTATATTCGCGAACGTAGTTTTCAACCACAAGATTATAGATATCAGAGAGAGAGGAAATATTGTTTTTCATAACATTCACCATTCCATTAAGAAGATTGCAGGACGTATAAACTAAACCAGATCCTATAAGCTGAAGCTGGTCTGCTGCGGTCAAAAACAGGTAATTATAATACTGTCTGTTTAAAACACGCACAATATATAGTTAGAAACTAAAAATAATTTGTGTCAAAAGATGTCCATATTTAATAATACCATAAAAGTTGAAATTTTTCAAGCAAAAAAGCGCTTAATTTATTCGCGATAATATGTGAATTTTAAACAAACACATATAAAATAAGAAACGACGCAGCAGTTATCAACGCACCGGCGGCTCCGGAGATCAGCATTTTCAACGTTGTTGAGCGTTTCTGACGCTGAAGGTAGTCGGGGGCGCGGCGCGTTAAAAGTTCGACCTGACTGCGTATCTCATTTTTATCAGGTATATCACAGCCGCTGTTCAGGATCACAATTACTTTCTCAAAGCACGAGTTTTTGGGAATTATTTCGATTATGCTTTTAGTAACGCCCTTTATCATGAAGAACTACCGCCTTTCCAGTATAACAGAGTATTTCAACCTGATTATTGACGTGACATATAAATTTATACATGTTTTTATGGAATTCTCAACAAAACGATGTTAACGTTATAAAAACAGCTGGTATAATCGGTTGATTTCTGAACGAAATGTTGAAAACTATGTTGAAACGGTTAAAAATTCGCAATATACAGCGGCGGTGCACTTGGTGGTATTCAACAGTCAAAAATGAGCGTTTTTATTTTTTAAGTTTAAATCCTGTTAGTTAACCTATATTATACTTTCAGTATAGACCGGTGAGAAGAGAATCCTGCGTTTGATTTACAAATTATGTATTATTGTGTTGAAAACTTATCAACTCATCGATTTTAACAGGTTTTCAGAGGCATTTTTCAACGTTGAATCTATATTTTTGCCCAAACGCAGTTGAAAACTATGTTGAAACAGTTGAAAATCAGCATAAAACAGCCATATGTTGAAAAATGAAAAACCATTGAAAGTCTGGTTGAAAATCAGTTAATACCCGGTGTGAAAAAATATTGTCAACAAATCGGAGTTGAATGTTGAAAAAGCGCAGAACAAACGATTTTGGGTTTTGAACAGAAAAAAGCCGCCCGGGTTGAAAAACCGGACGGCAAAATATTAAGCTGAATGTCAATCGTTCTGGGATTCCAGGAAGTAGGAAGCCTCCATATCTGCAACCGACAGAGCAAACGCCAGCGGGTACATTGCAAGCGCCTGACCTATCGTGTTCTTATCCTCGGCCCCGGAGAACCCCATGTGCCAGCGGATCGCCATTGCCTCCTCGCGGGTGAGGCGTATGTAGCCGCTGACCATGTAGACGGATTTCTCGCCGTGACCGTATGGGAGCGTATCGTGGATCTCGTAGCGGGGCTGCTTTTCCCATTGACCGGTCTGCTCGTTCTTGACGTTCCGCCAGCCGACGCGGTAGAAATTCACCTTGCATACGTCGTGAAGCAGCGCGACGATCGCAGCCGTTTCAGCGGAAACGCTCAAACCGTATTCGTTTTTCACGCGCTCGCGCTCAAGATAAGCCACAAGGCAGTGGTATACGTTCAGGGAATGCCGCAGAAGCCCGCCTTCAAATGCGTTATGATATCGCGTGCTGGCTGGCGCGGTGAAGAAATCGCTGCGGTTTTCGAGAAAGTCCAGCAGCTTATCTGAGCCTTCCCTGGTGATGTTTTCCTTGAAAATAGAAATAAATTCTTCCTTATCAGTCATTTGTCCCTCCGTATGTCAGGGTCAGTTGTATCCGGTGTAGCGGACGCGCTTGCGCGTGATGGTCAGCGCCTCCGGATCGAATGTGTATTCGTACTGCTTTACGGTGTACTCTCCGTATTCCTTCGCTACTATCCGCTGAATCATCAGACCTGCCGATTCCGGCTCAAGGTGGGTGCCGTAGGGCGCCACTTCCTCCCCGTTTTCGTATACCGCGACTTCCGTCAGCTTAGCGCCGGATACCGCGAAATACCTCGCATACTGCGGGACCTCCGCTTCGTTTATCATGTGGAAATCAAGCTGTATCAGGTCGGGATATTCCTCCGCGCTGAAGTCGCGCATGTTTGAGATAAGCTCACAGCCATAGGTGAGATCCTGGAGCACGCTTTCGAATATCAGAAATCTGTCGTCCCGCGGGACGTTAATTTTCAGCGTGTCGATTATTTCGCCCTGTTTCAGCAGATCAAGCCGGAAATCCCCGTAGAGAGCGCCATTTATGTAGGTGGTCTCAAGCTCGGGGGCTTCGGTGGTCTCGCCGAGTTTAATGCAGGATATCTCGACGGTGTAGTAATCTCCCTCGGAATACACGTTCATTATAGAGTATGAAAGCCGGCTTCCCTCTATTCTGGGGGACTGCACGGCCGCCGGGATAACATCGTCCGGGGCAAGAGGCTCGGGCGGTGCGGTGGTAGTCTGCGGAGTGGTTTCCGTGACCGGAGCGGTGGTCTGGCTCGAAAAAGCAGTCGTAGAAACTGCATTATCAATGCTTCCCATGTTCTCAAGAGCGCAGCCGCAGGACGTCCCGGCTATCGCTGCCATCAATGCGGCGGCCGACAGGGATCTTGTAATTATATTTGCTTTCACGGTAACACTCCTTTCCTTCTGCTGATATACATTATATAAAAAAAACCGGAAAAAATCAAGGTGTTTTCTGAAACACTTTGTAAAACATACCTTTTCCAGAGATAAAATGCGGAACTTCATCGTATTACGGCGCTGATCGCGGCTGCGATACAGTCCGCCCAGATAAGCGACTGCACGTCCTCGTCAGACGGCGCGGCAAGGAACCGCTGATGCGCCTGATCCCCTGTAATGCTGCTGAGAAGCGCGGCGGAGGGGACTCCGACTGCTATTACGGGGATCCCGGCGGAGCGTTCTGAAAGCTCCCTGCGCGGAGCCGCCGCCCCGGATCCCGGCGTGATACCCGCGTCGGTGAGCTGAACAGTGCGGTACAGCCTCCCGGGGTCGTCGCAGCAGAGGGAATCCACGGCGATAATTGCACAGGCTCCCATTTCCCTGGCGGCGGAGCGGACCAGCGCAGCGGTTTCTATTCCGGTGTGCAGCGCAACGTCGGTTTCTATCGCGGCGAGGGAGTAGCGCTTTCCCGACTTCGCGGACAGCCGCCGGACGGTCAGCGCGCCGAGCCGGTCGCGGGTGATGTCGGGATTTCCAAGCCCGGCGGCGAGTATCCTGCCAGTCGGCGGCAGGAGCTGCTCGAGTGCGCGTTTCAGCAGCGCGGGGAGCGCGTTTCCGGCGGGGTCGCCCTCGAGTGTGATGTACCGCCCGGCGCGTCTCGACATAGTTCGCGCGGCGGAGTTCGAAAGCCGGATATCTGTTATCTTCACGCCGCCGATGGTGCGGCTCACGCGGCGCGTGCCGGGGGTTCCGGCGGGGATATGCGCGGATTCAACTGCGAGGTCGGAATGTTTCATTGCCGTTCCTTTCTGCGGGTATTACGAATGGTTCTCAGCATATTTTTAGCAGTCTAAAGCAAAATAATACGCAAACACAAAAAAACATTGCATTTTTGACCGGAATGCTGTATAATAGATAATGAATAAATCTCTCCGGGAGGAAAACAGTTATGAAACTTGTTTTTGCGATAGTAAACAATGACGATAGTCACTCAGTATCCTCGGCGCTGACCCAGGGCGGATATCAGGCGACAAAGCTTGCGTCCACCGGCGGATTCCTTATGGCGGGAAACACCACGTTCATGATATGCTCTGAGGACGGCAAGGTTGACGATGTTATACAGATCATAAGCAAGCACAGCCACAAGCGCAAGCAGTTCGTGCCGAATTCCGCAAGCTATGGCATGAGCAACTACACAAGCTTCCCTGTTGAGGTATCCGTTGGCGGAGCTACCATCTTCGTTACGAATATCGAGAGATTCGAGAAGGTATAATGAAGCTTTACGGAAAAGCGCCGCTTACCGAGCTTCTGACCTCCACGGCGGCGGAGAACCGCCTGCCCCACGCAATTCTGCTAACAGGCGAATCAGGAAGCGGCAGGCGCATGATCGCGAAGTATATCGCGAAGCTGTTCATGTGCGGAGCACCGCCCTGCGGCGGCTGTGCAGTCTGCAATAAGATAGACCAGGACAACCACCCTGACGTTATATATGTTTTGGACAAATGCGGCGGAACGTACAACATAAAGCAGGTCAGGGAGTACGTGTGCGATAACACGGCGGTAAAGCCCAACGACGGAGATGTAAAGGTCTACATTTTCGAGAAGGCGGATACCCTCAGACCCGACGCACAGAACGCGCTGCTGAAAAATATCGAAGAACCTCAGCCCTGGGTGAAATTCATCTTCATATGTGAAAGCTCAGCGAGCCTGCTTACGACGATACGCTCAAGGGTGACGGAATATTCCATGCCGGAATGTCCCGAGGAAGAATGTGCGAAGTGCCTTGCCGAGCAGTACGGCGTCGACAAAAAAGCGGCGCTGGATAACGCCCGCATGATGAACGGAAACATCGGAAGGTGCCTTGAAGCGCTCAACGGCGGCGACGAGCTTAAGCTGATGGAGTCTGCGAAACGCGCCGCCACCGGAATAGCAAAGCGCAGTGGATACCTGCTGTGCACCGCCCTGGGCGAGCAGACCGGGCGCAGGGAGTTCTCAGCGGTGCTGGAGTACCTTGCGGGTATCATCAGCGACGCGATATCAGTGCGCGCAGGCGGCGAGTTGTGCTCCTGCGGCAAGAACGAGGCAAAGATAATAGCAGGCGTGTTTGACGACGTGAAGCTTGTCAGCATGCTTGAGAAGATATACGACGTTAATTCCGCGGGTCAGCTTAATATAAACCTGGCGCTCAGCGCGGCGTACCTTACGTCGGTACTTTTATAAAAGATAGGAGAACAATGGATAATAATTATTTCACCGAAAAAATAGCGCCGAAGAACAAGCCGGTGCAGGAAAATACGGAAACAAAGCCCCAGCAGACCGCTCCGGCAAATATAATACATGATCTCTCAGATTTCACCGAGCATCGCCAGAACCACCCGGAAAGCGGCGAGGCTCCGGCTGTGAATGCGGCTCCGGCGGAAAAAGCGGCGCCCAGAGCCGAGGTATTTCCGCAGGATCTGACAGAGCACCGCCAGAATCACCCGAATAATGAGAGACCTCAGCGCAGCGAGCGCATTGAGCGCACTGAGCGCCCGGAACGTACCGAGCGTTCAGACAGACCCCGCCAGGAGCGTCCCAATCGCCAGGATAGACAGGACAGAACGCCTCGTCCTGACCGCCCCGAGCGTTCCGAGAGAGCAGAGCGAACTGAGCGCACTGAACGTCCGGAGCGCCGCGCAGAACCTCCCCGCGAGAAGAAGCAGACTGACCCGAACGCAGTGGTTGAGATAATCGGCGTACGTTTTAAGGACGTCGGCAAGGTGTATTACTTTGCTCCGGCGGGCGTGAATTTCGAGCAGGGCGACAAGGCGATAGTAGAGACCGCCCGCGGAATAGAGTGCGGCGAGATCGTGCTGACGAACAGAACCGTGTCCGAGAGTTCTATAGTATCTCCGCTGAAAAGCATAATCCGCAAGGCGACGGAAGCCGACGAAAAGCGGCTTGAGGAAAAGTGCCGTCAGGAGAAGGAGATAATGCAGGTATTCGCGGACAAGATAGCCCAGCATAAGCTCGATATGAAGCCGATAGACGTAGACTGCACCTTTGACGGCAGTAAGATACTGTTCTATTTCACGTCAGACGGCAGGGTTGATTTCAGAGAGCTGGTAAAGGATCTTGCGTCCGTTTACCGCACCCGTATCGAACTCCGGCAGATAGGTGTGCGCGACGAGGCGAAAATGCTCGGCGGCCTTGGAATATGCGGCAGACCGTTCTGCTGTTCCAGCTTCCTGGGAGAGTTCCAGCCGGTGTCCATCAAGATGGCTAAGGAGCAGTCCCTGTCGCTGAATCCTACAAAGATATCCGGAACCTGCGGCAGGCTTATGTGCTGCCTGAAATACGAGCAGAACTGCTACGAGGAGTTCCTGCGCACCACGCCAAAGGTCGGAGCGTATGTCGAGACCGCCGAAGGCAGAGGAAGGGTATGCGAAACGAACCTCCTCACCGGAATTCTCAAGGTACAGCTCGACAAGAATCCCGACGCGCCCATTGCGGTCAATAAGGCAGACGTAAAGCTGCTGAAGGACGGCAGAGTGCAGGTAAGCAAGGACGAGATCAAGGCTCTGAAGGGTCTCGAGGACAAGTAATGTAAGTAACGAGCTATCCCCGGGCTGGCAGGTCCGGGGATTTTTGCGTTCAATTTTACAGAACAGTTGGGAAAATTGTATTAGTTTAGGCTAACCGAATAAGTTGCGCGGAGTTAACGTTAATTGCCGCTAACCCCGCACTACGACTTGCTTCGCGGACGAAAATCGTGTGAAAATTTTCAGAAAGCACTTGACTTTTTCTGAAAATATGTTACAATAGAATAAAGACAAAAGCGGTACGCTGTGAGTACGCTGCCGCTGTCGTTCATCGGCTGAAGCCGGAACATACTTATATGGAGGTAAATCAATATGGCATACGTAATTTCTGACGATTGCATCGCTTGCGGCGCTTGCGCTGAGGGATGTCCTGTAAACGCAATTTCCGAGGGTGACGGCAAGTACGTTATCGACGCTGACACCTGCATTAGCTGCGGCGCTTGCGCTGGCACCTGCCCTGTAGGCGCTCCCTCTGAGGCTTAATTGCTTTATGAACTGAACTCCCGGATCATCTGATCCGGGAGTTTTTGTTTTAGCGGTTAAAAAGCGAAAAAATACCTCCCGAAAACGGGAGGTATTTTGCGTTTTGTGCTTATTCCTCGACAAGTGTGTCTGTGGGAGCTACCGTGTTGGTAGGAGCCGCAGGCTTAGCCGGGATCTTGTCCTTATTCTCCATAACGAGCAGGTTCATTTCAAACGGTGTGAAAACTCTGCCGCAGGGGGAGCCGGGATTCAGAACTGCGGTTCTGCCTTTGATAGCCTCGAACAGGCGCACGGTGTTGACCTTCATGCAGTTGAATGTCTTGTGCTCCGGTGTTGCAAGCACTGCCATGCGGTTCGGTGATGTGAAGAACGGAATCACCTGCTGACCTTCCTTGTTGGTCATCATCATGACGTTGAGCAGGCGGTTGCCGTTAGCGTCAGTCTGATTGCCAAGGGCGGCAACTGCGAATACGTCAGCCGCCATCAGGTCGGGAAGCACGGTCTTCCACTTAGTCTTGGTCTTATCCTGGTTAGCTTCGGTGATCCTCTCCTCGAGGACCTTGTTGAAAGCCTTCATCTGGTCAGGGGACATCTGCTGATTAGCCATAATACACTACCTTTCTGTGGTGATCATCTGGTCTTTTCTGCGTTTTCCTTGAGGATCTTTGCGATAACGTCCTCAACGGGGGAAGCGCCGAGGTCGCCGTCCTTGCGTGAACGGAGGGATACGGTGTTGTCCTCGACTTCCTTATCGCCGAGAATGAAGAAGTACGGGATCTTCTCAAGCTGAGCCTGACGGATCTTGTAGCCTATCTTCTCGTTGCGGTTGTCGACGGTAACGCGGATATTCATATCGTCGAAGCGCTTTGCAATGCTCTCTGCGTATTCCTTTGCACGGTCTGTGATCGGGAGGATACGAACCTGCTCAGGAGACAGCCACAGCGGGAGCGCGCCTGCGTACTTTTCGAGCAGGTAAGCGAGGGTACGCTCATAGCAGCCGAGGCTTGTACGGTGAATGATATACGGGTTCTTCTTGGTGCCGTCTACGTCAACGTACTCCATGCCGAAGCGCTGTGCGAGGAGCATATCTATCTGGATAGTTACCAGTGTGTCTTCCTTGCCGAATACGTTCTTGTACTGGATATCGAGCTTCGGGCCATAGAATGCAGCCTCGTCGATACCGATGGTGTACTGAACGCCAAGGTCGTCGAGAATTGTTTTCATTGTAGCCTGAGCAATCTCCCACTGCTCGGGAGTGCCCTCGTACTTGTTCTTAGGGTTAGCGGGATCCCACTGTGAGAAGCGGAATGTGCAGTCCTCAAGCAGACCTACAGTATCGAGGCAGTACTTGGCAAGTTCCAGGCAGTTTCTGAATTCGTCCTCGAGCTGCTCAGGACGGAGGATATAGTGACCCTCGGAGATAGTGAACTGACGAACTCTGATAAGGCCGTGCATCTCGCCGCTGTCCTCGTTGCGGAACAGTGTGGAGGTCTCGGTAAGTCTCATCGGGAGGTCGCGGTAGCTGCGCTGTCTGTTCAGGAATACCTGATACTGGAACGGGCAGGTCATCGGGCGGAGTGCGAAGCATTCCTTGGTCTCGTCGTTGGGGTCGCCGAGGATGAACATGCCGTCGAGGTAGTGATCCCAGTGGCCGGAGATTTTATAAAGCTCGCGCTTTGCCATATACGGAGTCTTTGTGAGCTGGCAGCCGTGCTTTGCTTCAACGTCCTCTACCCAGCGCTGCATGATCTGAACTACCTTAGCTCCCTTGGGCAGGAGAATCGGCAGACCCTGGCCGATGTAGTCGACAGTGGTGAAGTACTCGAGTTCTCTGCCTATCTTGTTGTGGTCGCGGCGCTTTGCGTCCTCGAGAGCCTCAAGATGAGCGTTGAGCGCGTCCTTGGACGGGAATGCAGTACCGTAGATACGGGTGAGCATCTTGTTCTTTTCGCTTCCGCGCCAGTAAGCGCCGGTCACGGAGGTGAGCTTGAACGCCTTGACCGGAGAAGTGGACATCAGGTGCGGACCTGCGCACAGGTCGGTGAAGTCGCCCTGCTTGTAGAAGGAGATGGGTTCGCCCTTGCCTGCGTGTTCCTGGCAGAGTTCAACCTTGTAGGGTTCGCCCTGTTCTTCGAGGTACTTTATAGCTTCGTCGGGAGCCATAGTGAAGTGTTCGAGGCGTATGGACTCCTTAACGATCTTCTTCATTTCTGCTTCGATTTTTGCCAGGGTGTCGGTGGTGAAGGGCTCCTCGGTGTCGAAATCATAGTAGAAGCCGTTCTCGATAGCCGGGCCGATGGCGAGTTTTGTCGCCGGGAAAAGGCGCTTTACTGCCTGAGCCAGAACGTGGGAGGCGGTGTGGTTGAATGCTCTCTGTCCCTGCTCGTCCTCGAATGTGAGGAACTTAACGGTGCAGCCGTCGGTGAGGGTGGTGCGGAGGTCGCATACCTTTCCGTCGATTTCTGCTGCACATGCAGTCTTAGCCTCTCCGAGTTCTCTTGCCGCGTCGAATGCGGACAGCGGAGCGTCAAACTCCTTGATCTCGCCGTTTCCTAGTGTTACCTTGATCATACTGAACTTCCTTTCCTTGCAGAGCTAAACAAAAGCCCTGCCGTTCAATGTAAATATTCGCAGCTTTACGCTGTGTATCTCTTATTTTACTACTATTCCGCATAAAAGTCAAGTTATTTGTAGGTTTATGGCGCGAGGCTCCGACAATAATTGACATGATGTACAAAGTGTAGTATAATTAAAAGGCCGGCACTCCGGACGTCAAAAACGGAAGGAGGTGCATATCATGGATACCTTCAGCTTTATATTATCCATCATAGCAAGTGTGATCGCGTATTACATATGCAAGTGGCTCGATGGAGATTAGTACCGGCAGGAGCACATAGCAAAAAACCGACCCCCGAGCTGCAACTCGGGGGTCAATTTTTGTGCATACATGTGTAGAACCTTCAGCTTTCTACAACTACATTATATCACTGAAAAAAAGATTTGTCAAGCGTCAGATAAGCTGATCCTGAATGATATCAGCGATCTTGTAGAGCGGAGCCTGAACCTGCACAGCGCCGATATTGTACGCTTCCATCGGCATGCCGTAAACTACGCAGGTCGCCTTGTCCTGCCCTATCGTGAACGCTCCGGACTGCCGCATTTTAAGCAGACCGTCCGCGCCGTCCCGACCCATTCCGGTGAGGATAACGCCGATGGCGTTCGCTTTCGCAGTATCAGCGACGCTTGAGAAAAGAACGTCTACGGACGGGCAGTGTCCCGAGACCTTCTCGCCCGGCTTTGAAGATACGTAGTATCCCCTGGAATCCCGGCAGAGCCTCAGATGATGTTCGCCTGCCCCGATAATTACGAGACCGCGCCGCAGCCGGTCGCCGTCCTCGGCTTCCTTGACCTCCATCGGGCAGTTCTTGTTGAGCCGCTCGGAATATAGCTTCGTGAATCCCGCCGGCATGTGCTGAACAACAACGGTTGCCGGGGAATCCGCAGGAAGATTTTTGATCACCTGCTCCAGTGCCTCGGTGCCTCCGGTGGAAGCCCCAAGTGCAAGAACGACATCGTTCTTGCGGAACCGCTTCGCGGTCGTGGAGAAGCTGGTGTGTACCACTTCCGGCTCATCTGCCTTTGAGTGGTCGCCGTGGAGATCGTATGCGTTCTTTACCGCACGGCAGATGGTCTGAGCGAAGTTCTGCATTTCAGCGGTGGTGCGGGCAAGCGGTTTCTGAATGAATTCTATGCACCCTGCGTCTAGAGCCGCCTGTTTCATGTTGGTGGAGGACGACACCGTTATCACCGGAAGATAGTACTGTGGAAGCAGTTTTTTCAGGAATGCAACGCCGTCCATGCGAGGCATTTCTATGTCAAGCGTCATGACGTCCGGTTCGTATTTCAGTATCATATCCCGGGCGGAGTAGGGATCTCCGGCTGTGCCTACGACGTCTATTTCGGGATTTTCCCTTATATAGCGGGTCAGCACTTCTCTGAACAAGATAGAATCATCGACCACAAGCAGCTTGATCTTTTTCATAATTCTCCCCCGTCAGTCAGGTGTCAAGCCCTCTGCGGTAGATTGCCGGCTTGACGTATTCGAATTTGGTCTCGCCCCGCGGAATGCTCTCCGCGTGACCTATGTAGAAATATCCGCCCGGTTTCAGCACATCGTAGAAGCGGTTGACCAGCGCGTTTTTGGTGGGCTGATCAAAGTATATCATGACATTCCGGCAGAATATCAGGTCGAACGGACGGCGCTTGTATTTTTCCGGCATTTCGTCCATCAGGTTGAAAGGCTTGAATATTATCTGATCCTTTATCTCCTGACATATTTCGTAATGCTCGTCGTCTACCTGCCTGAAGTAGCGGCGCTTCCATTCGGGGCTGAGACCCTTCATGCCCTCAACGTTGTAGACACCGGCCTTCGCCTTGTCCATGACGCTGTTGGAGATATCCGTTGCAAGGATACGCGTGTCCCAGAGGCTTTTCTCCTTGCCGAAGTACTCGTCAAGAAGCATTGCCGTGGTGTAGCACTCCTCGCCGGAGGAGCAGCCCGCGCTCCAGATACGCAGTTCGTGGTTCTTTGCGTTTGCTACAGCCCAGGGGAGTATTACCTCTTTAAGGAAGGTGTAATGTTCCGGCTCGCGCATGAAGAATGTGTGGTTTGTTGTGAGTTTGTTGAGTATCGTTGTGACTTCCGCACCTGAGGTATCTGCCATAACAGCGTCCAGATACTGGTCGTAGCTGGTAAATCCGCGCTCGCGCAGCATATTGCCGAGCCTTCCCTGTATCAGCACGCGCTTGGAAGAAAGATTGATGCCGAAGTTGTTGTGCATGTAGTCGACAAGACGATGGAATTCGTGATCAGTAATATCCATAGGGGTCACCCCTCATCATCAAGCAGCTTGGCAACGTCGAGAATGAGCTTAACGTCGTCGCCGGAGCGTATCATGTACTGAATAAAGGAATTTGTGTTCACGGAGCGGTTCTCCGGAGTTGCGGAGATATCGTGGGAGTGGATATCCTCAACATCTGCAACGCTGTCGACGATAATTCCGACGGACAGCTCGTTGAAGCTGAGAATAATAATGCAGGTGCGGCTGGTGTAGGGGATCTCCTCCTTGCCGAAGCGGCTGCGGATATCAACGATCGGAACTACCTTGCTTCGAACGTTGATGATACCCTTGATGTAGCTGGGAACATGCGGCACCTTTGTGATGTGCTGCATTTCGATAATCTCGGTGACATACTGGATCTCGATACCGTAGATCTGGTCGCCGATATGGAAGGTCATAACCTTGCCCAGCACGGAATTATCCGTAGAAAGTTTTCTGTCGGTGGACTGCTGCTTAGCAACAGCCTCCTTTATAACATCATTAGTCATGCTGATTCCTCCCTTAACCGATAAGCGTATTGGTGTCGATGATCAGCGAAATGCTGCCGTCGCCCATTATCGTGCAGCCCGAAAGACCCTCGCCCTTGATGTTGTACTTGTTGAGGTATGCAGGGAACGGCTTTACGACTACCTGCTGCTCGCCGATAAGCTTGTCGGCGAAAATGCAGACGCTCTTGTTGTCGGTCTCCACAAGAAGCAGGATACCGTCCTCAAGGTTGGTGATCTCGGTGTCTATCGCGAACTTCTCATGCATGCGGAGGATAGGATAGCAAACGCCGCGTATCATGATCATCTCGTTGTTCTTTGTATCGCGGAGTATCTGGCTGGATTCAGCCTTGAAGCTCTCGCGGATAGTGGAGATCGGCACGGTGAATACCAGATCGCCGACTGTGATCTCCATACCGTCGATAATTGCAAGAGTGAGCGGGATCTTGATGATAAATGTAGTTCCTTCGCCCTTCTTGCTGTCAACGATGATGGAACCGCCGCACTTCTCAACGTTCGCCTTTACAACGTCCATGCCGACGCCGCGTCCGCTGAATTCGGTAACGGTCTCATTTGTGGAGAATCCGGGGAGTAGTATGAGATTCTGGATCTCCTTCTCTGTATATTCGCTCTCGGGCTTTGTGAGAATGCCCTGCTTTCTTGCTTTGTTCATGATCTTTTCGGGATCAATGCCTGCGCCGTCATCGGATACGGTGATTATTACTTCGCCGGAAGCGTTCTGTGCGGTGAGCTTCAGGGTTCCCTTTGCGGGCTTGCCCTCTGCGGTACGTTCCTCAACATGTTCCTCGATACCGTGATCCATGCAGTTTCTTACAAGGTGCATGAGCGGATCCTGGAGGCTGTCCACGATGGACTTGTCTACCTCTGTATCCTCGCCTTCCATAACGAACTCTACGTCCTTGTTGAGCTTCTTCTTCATGTCGCGGACGATACGGTTCATCTTCTGGAATACGCCGGCAAGCGGAACCATTCTGATGGACATTACGGTATCCTGAAGCTCGCTTGTGAGCTTTCTGAGCTGGCGGGCAGCCTTGTTGAAGCTCTCAAGCTCCAGCCCGTCGAGGTCAGGGTTGGAAATAACCATGGACTCGGTGGTGATGATCTCGCCTACTATGTCGTGCAGAGCGTCGAGCTTTGCAAGGTTAACGCTGATGAGGGACTGCTTCTGAGCGCCGCCGGCTGCAGCCTGAGCCTTTTCAACGGCAGCCTGGGCCTTCTCAACGGAGGTCTGTGCGGGCGCATGCTGAGCAGGAGCGGGTGCCGGAGCAGCCGCAGGAGCAGGCGCCGCTGCGGGAGTCGCAGCCTTAGGCTCCGGAGGAAGCTCGGTCTTTGCAGGCTCAGCGGGAGCAGCCGCCGGAGTGCTTACTACTTCGTAGCTCTGAACGTTGAGCGCGCTCTCGATCGCCTTGAGCACTTCGTCAACGCTGTCATGCGGAACAAATGTGATAAGGAAGCCCTTGTCGACGATCTCCTTGGCAGTTTCAGGGTTGTTCTCCACGTCAGCAGGCTCGAATTCGAGTTCCTTGCAGGCGTCCCTGATGGTGTTGATCAGCAGGAATGCGCGGAGGTTCTCCATCTGGCAGCCGTCCTCGAAGAATACGCGGACGGTGGTCTTGTTGTCCGCTGCGGGAGCGGGTGCGGCAGGAGCGGCTCCGTTGGCTGCGGCCTCCGGGTCGGGAGCTGCGCCGGAAGCGATAGCCTCAGCCTGAGCCGGGGTATCGCCCTTGGTCTCGCCGACCAGGGCGTCGCGTGCCTTTAACAGCTTGTTGATGAGCTCGCTGAAATCCATCTGCTCATATTCGCCGTTTATGTTGTTCTGGATAAGCTCGATCTGTGCCTTGTAGGAGTCGGAGACCTGGAATACAAGGTCGTAAACGAAGCTTACGTCGGTGATGACATCAGGGTTCTCGCGGATAACGAAGAACATATCCTCCGCCTTATGCGCCAGCACAGAAAGGTTCTCAAAGCCCATCATAGCCGAGGAGCCTTTGATGGTATGCATGATACGGAAAATCTCCTTGATGTCCTCGCTGTCAAAGGAGTTTGCCTGCTCCGTCCTGAGAAGGATCTCGTCAAGCTGTTCCAGCAGTGAGTTCGTTTCGTAGAAGTACATGTCCAGCATTGATTCCATGCCGGGTTCGATTTTTGCCATAATAACATTCCTTTCCATATATACGCTTGAGCGCATATGATATTTTATTAGATATGTGAATGACCAGAGACAGAAACTGCCCGGTCATGAATTTTCAGGGTTTTTGCCGTGTTTTTTCAAAAAGCCCTTTATTATTCATCAATTTTATGGTACAATATACTTATTGAAGAATTATGCGAGGAGGGAAAAACATGGCGCAGATACCGCAGATTAACAATCCTATCACTGCGAAGAACTACAACTACAGCTCCCGCCCGATGGACCCTAATACGGAGCCGTTCGATATCGTTAAGCTCGCCGGCGTCCAGGGTTCGGGGAACTCCTCATCATCGGGGGCGCGCAGCCGCCTTGAGATGGGCAACCGTGAGCTTATCCCGTTACAGGTGCAGGTCGCAAAGGATCCCACCCTTGCGGTGGAGACTCTGAAGGATCTGCTGAATATCGAGGTACTGAATCAGGCGCTCATCAACGGTCACACCGAGCTTTACGGAAAGCTGGAAGACCTTGCGGCGTCGCTGTACGTCAAGCCCGAGGAGCTTGTGCAGGAGATCCAGAACCAGGAGCAGCAGAACACTATGTTCAGCGGCCACGAGTTCTACGACGTTCTCCGCGAGGTTGCAAAGACCACAACGGACCCGTCCACAAAGGAGCTTATAGGAAACCTTCTGAAATCCATCAACTTTGCCCAGAACAAGAACGAGATACTCGGCGCGCTGCGTGCGAATATGAAGTTCCTGTCGGAGTACTTCTCGCCGAACGAGAAGCTCTCTGCAAAGCTGCTGAATCTTTCCCAGGAGTGGGGCGCGGCTGACGCGGATAAGTACTTCGACTACCTCAAGGGCGAGACCCTCGCGGTAATGAAGGACGTCAGCGGAAGCCTTCTGAACGACGAGCGCACGCAGATGCTGATACCTCTTATCACGCACAATCTGTCGCGGTATAACAACAGCCCGTACATGTGCAAGGAGTATTTCAATCTGCTGCTTTCGCAGATATCCTCGGGAACGCTCCGGGAATCGCTGAAGAATTCCTTCAACCGTCTGTATTCTGCGATATTCAACAAGCAGAAGATGAATGACCCGGGCGACGCCTCACAGACCGCTGCCCAGCCGGAAAATCCCGAAAATTCAGCGGCAGGTCAGGCTCAGGAAGTCCCTTTAGATAATTATACAACAAATTCACAACAAAATCAACCACTAACAGGAAATTCGACAGATAAAAATGAAAATTTAAATGCCGAAGGCGGTGAAATTCAGCATATCGACGAAAAATCCGGCGAAGACATTGGCGAAAATGCCGAGGAACTTCCCGAACTGACCGGTTATGAGAAGCATCTCAACGAGAGCATGAGCGAAAAGGGATACATGGCTGCGCTTAAAGACAGCGGTTATAACATCGAACAGCAGTTGGCAGCGTACAGCCGTGGGCGTCAGACCGGATTCCAGACGCTCCATAATATGGTGAAGGGGCTGTTTGTTGACGACAAGACCGGAGAGATGTCAGCACAGTTTACACAGGATTTTTCCAAGCTGCATACTATCCAGGAGGTCATAGACAAACTGAACGAGGTGCTCCGCGCCATGCCCGACCTGCCGATAAGAGAGCGGCTGTACGGCGCGTTCGTTGACATCATCGACAAGATGGCGCTGAAGAACGAGCTCCCTCAGCACGGAGTGCGCCCGCCGGTAAAATCCACTCTCGACAGCCTTACGGACTTCATTCAGGAAAACATCAATCACCCGGCGCTGAAATCGCTGGACAGCTTCAACGCGACGAATCTCCTTCAGAGCCTGCTTAATGCTCCGGGAGTATTTACGCCGCTGGCTCACTACATACTTCCGCTTGACGTGGACGGAACAAAGGCGTTCGGCGAGCTGTGGGTAGATAACGACGAGAACAACCCGAACAACACTCCGGGGACGCAGCGTAACTACCATCTGTTCCTGACGTTCGACGTGGAGAGCATAGGCAGATTCGAGGTCGACCTGTACGCCCTTGGCGACGAGGTGAACCTCACCCTGCTCTACCCGCAGCGCTTTGAAAAGCAGATAGAGCCGATGAAGGACAGAATAAACAAGGTGGTAAGGAATGTGGGGTACAACACCCGGACGTTCGAAACGGCGCCGCTTAAAACTCCGCACAACCTGACCGAGATATTTCCGAAGATAGTCGACAAGCGGACAACGCTGAACACCCGCGTTTAAGGAGGTCATAACATGGAAAAGCACCCGAAGGCTCCTGCGAACAACAAGCGGCTGTACGGACAGAACGCCGCAGTTGCATTAAAATACAATCCCGACATGAATTATGCCCCGGTGGTGGTGGCTTCCGGACTTGGCGAGCTGGCTCAGAGGATAGTCAACATTGCGGACGAGGCTGGCGTACCGGTCTACCGTGACGACAGCGTAGCGGCTCTGCTGGTAATGCTGAACGCCGGCGAGACCATTCCGAAGGAACTGTATCAGATAGTCGCGGCGATATACGCCGAGGTCGTTTACACTGCCAACGACATGAGAAAGAAATAAACTGAAATGGGGCTGCCGGAACAGCCCCATTTCGATTGTTTTTAGCAGTAAAATCGTGACCCTGCCGCGCCCGAATCTGAATCGATCAGAGGTCGTCTGCGTCCTGGATAGGGTCGTCGTCAGGGTCGGCGGGTATGCCGGTGTACATTCCCTGGGGGTCGGTCTTGGGCGATGAAAGCTCAACGTCGGCGACTTTATAGGGCTTGGGCTTCTTTTTGCCGCCGGGATTTCCGGTGCGGTGGCAGTTGGTAAGATCGGTAAAATCGTTAATATTAGTAGGATCCTGCATTGTTATTCCTCCATAAAAAATATCAGGCGCACTTCTCAGTGCGCCTTAATATTATCTGCAATTTTATCCGGTTAATGACTGGAATGTTTCGGGCGGGATATCTGCGGTTTCCTCTGTGGCGGTCTGCTCCTCGGTTGATTCAGGCTCCGTGGTTTCATTATCGGGTTCAGAAGTTTCGCTTGTCGGCGCAGCTTCCTGGGTCTGTTCGTCTATATTTTCGAGTTTTTTCGGAACGTAGCTGTTTCCGCTTGTCGCGCGTTTGAGCGCCTTTATCAGTTCGGGAGTGTGCCATGTGAAGCTGGTGCGGTCGAATTCGCTGCCGTCGTCCCACAGAAATGTGGATATATAGTTGTCCCGGCAGAGCTTTGTCAGCATTTCGCAGAAAAACACCCTGCTTGCCGCGTCGCTTCCCTTTGCGCCGTATTCTGTAATTATGACCGGTATACCGTTGTCGATGAAAGTCGTTCGGAGGTTGTTTATCTGATGCTCCATCCATTCCTGCTCGGATTTGTTTCCCCAGTAATTCTGAATGGAAGCGCGGCAGAACGTCTTAGGCGTGTAGTAGTGAACCGACAGAATACAGTGGTTCTCGATATCCTTCGGCATTTTGAACCGCTGATCGCAGGTTTTTGTGATATCTGCGGCGTATCCGGCTATCACGAGATGGCGGTACCCGTTGTTTCCGCCGTTGGAGCGCACAGTGTCAACAAACGCCTGGTTGAAGTCGTTCAGTATTTCGTACCCGCGGTCGCCGCCGCTGCCGACAAATTCGACCTCGTTCATGCTCTCAAACAGCAGCCGCTCATTGTATGTGCGGAATTTATCTGCGATCTGAGACCAGAGGTTAGTGTATCTTGACAGAGTGCTGCGGTAATCCTTCACGGCGTTGCGTATCCAGGCGTCGTTGTCGTTTGCGCCGTCATGGTACACGGTTATTATTACGTACATGCCGCAGTTGTATGCGTAGTCGACCACCTGCTGCACGCGGTTGAGCCAGTCCTCGTCGATGTTTCCCGATTCGTCGATGTGCTCTCTCCAGGTTATCGGGAGCCTCACGGCGTTTATTCCGCTGTCGGTGAGCCTCCAGAACAGCTTTTCTGAGACTGCGGGATTTCCCCAGAATGTTTCGTCGATGGTCTGCCAGTCATTGGGCGTGACATCTGGGATATAATCACCGATAACGTTTGAGAAGCAGCTTTCCAGGGAATAGCCGAGGTTCCAGCCGATGCGCATGTTCATCACAATTTGCTGAGCGGACATGCTGAGCATGGACGATGGGCGCTGATAGCCTTCAATGTCAATATCTGGAGTTCCACCGGAAAACACTTTGTCTGGAGTCAGCGGCTCCGAGGTTTTGGAGCTTTCAGCCGAGCAGCCGGTAAGCATAAGCACCGCCAACAGCAGAGCGGCTATTTTCTTCATCGGCGGCACTTCCTTTCATGTGTTAGTTAGTCAGGACTTCATTTAGAGTATAGCACAGTTAAACTTTATTGTCAACGCAACGACTTGTGTGGGGTGAAAAGCTCTCCTCGGCATATATCAAAGGAGAGCCTTTTACATATTCATATTGTTGCTATAAAGCGGATATAAAGCGCGGGGTGTTGGCTTCGTTTTTGATCACGATTAT
Organism: uncultured Clostridia bacterium; assembly: GCA_945923775.1. Classification (GTDB taxonomy): domain Bacteria; phylum Bacillota; class Clostridia; order Oscillospirales; family Ruminococcaceae; genus CAG-115. The sequence continues at coordinate 75,715 of CAMELR010000002.1, forward strand.
CGTTTTTGAAGTATCAGCTCCATCGAGCCGCTGTATCTATTGCTGATGTCGTAGCGTCTGACATCAAAACCTATTTTATCAAGTATGGGTTTCAGACCATTGAACGAAAAATAGGTTAAGTGATTCATCTGATTCCACATCGGATCGTTAAAGCCATTCATGCGGGTAAATGCGCTTTCATAATTTGGTGTTGACAGCCATAGAATTCCATCTGGAGCCAGCATGTCATATGCTTTTTCAAGCGCTCTGACCGGCTCGCTGACATGTTCGAGTACATCGCCCATGACTATAACATCATACTTTTTGCTGGTTTCGTATTCAAGAAAATCCGCGCATTTTATATTAACGCCGAGTATTCTTGACACGTTTTCACAATCTTCACGGCATATATCTACCGCATCTGCCTGATATCCCATTTCCAGGGCGCAGGCAAGCATTTCACCGCACCCTACGCCTATTTCAAGATAGCGAGAGCCGCTGTTGTGAAGCTTGATGTTATTGAACATATCAGAATATATCGACGGGTGGTGAAGCATTGGCAATGTATGAGAGCTGTTATTGGTGTAGTGGCCGTTTATCACGGATCTTGCCTGTATCGGGAAGTTATATGCGTAGAGATTGTGGCAAGATATGCATTTCATCCACAGTTTAGCAGGAGCAAAGCTTGGATTTTTGAATTTTGCCTGATCTGCGCAGTAGTAAGGCTCTGACTTATTTGAGCCGCATATGGGGCAGATATGGCTGATCGAATCCCGTGACTGTTCGGGATCATAAGTGTATCCGCAGCCGTTATAGAGAGTATCAAGGAGATTCGGGTATTTCCGGAAATCGTCCATGATGAGGTCGTAACACCTTCTCGGTTCAAGCGCGCCAAGCAGAGTTGCAGCGAAATAATGTGCGGTAACATCTGTAAGGCCGTCTCCCTGGCAGAAATCCACCAGCATGCTTATGCATTCCTGATCGCATGTCTTGTCGGTATCCGCGTCTGCCATCATAAGAAGAAAACCGACTTTAACAGTGTGGGCAGCCGAGTCATACCATTCTGCGTATCTGTTTTCCGTCATACGCTGGCGGATAGTCAGTTCCTGCACCAGCTTTGCGGACATGCTGCTGAAATTCTGCTGGCTTTCCGCATCGCGTATACAATTGTCGGCTATATTTTCAGACGTCAGCATTATCGCACCGGACATATCCATGGCTGAATAACTGCCAGTGTGGTAGTCCGAGTCTATTTGGTTCAGCCCGTTTATGATTTCCTTGAGCTTCATAAGGGCATATGTTTTTCCTGCCATTGTTGTTCCTCCCTGGCGGTTTACTGGGCCATTCTAAGTTTAAGCTCGCTTATTTCCGGATCGTTCGGCGCTATGCCTGCGTATTCGTCCAGAAGCTGTGATGCCTGCTGGAATTCTCCGTTATCTATGAGCTGTTTAATGTTTTCCTTTACCGTTTTTGCGAGAATATCCATTTCGGTGACTTGTTTGGGTTTGTTGGTGTCAGCAAGCTCTTTGTTTATTTCTTTTGTAAGAGCGGCAACGATAGGTTTGGCCGTTGGGTATGTCTTTAGCAGAAGTTTCATTGCAGCGGCGCATACCTTGTAATTTTTCTGTTTCCTTGCGGCTATTATATTGTTTGCCATCGCCGCACCAAGTGCCTGTGCGGGAACAGAATCAAGATCCTCAACGGTCTCGCAGAATCTTGAGCCTGCTTTTGCCCAGGCGGCCATAACAGCGTTTATATCTTTTCCTGCTTCTATCATTATCTGCATTATTGTTTCAAAAACGCGGAGGGCAGACAGAAGCGCTTCCGGCGAATTCTGTTTGTCAACATCGTAAGCTGCGGCTGTGTCGTACATGTCATCGAACAGATTACGGCAGAATACTGCGGCGGCATGGAGATCAAATGTATCTCGCAGCAGCGGAGTGATATCCACGCTTTCCTTCAGCATGAAATACAGCAGCTCATAATAAGCGCCGTAGCCGTCTGCAATCATTTTATGCATAAGAGCGCCGGCGTTTCCGGTTTTAAAATGCTCTTCAAGCATATTGAGAAGCGCTGACAGCATGGGATCGTTTTTGTACAGCTTCTTGAAATAAGCGATCTCCTCCAGCGGATTCTCGTTGGTTTCAATGCTGGAGCGCACGAATGCCTGCAGCAGCAGTCTGCCTTCGTCGTCAAGCTGTTCGTAGAGCTGACCAGCACGGTTGTACATGCCGGTATTGGTCATGACCAGGAACTCTTCACGCATAAGCTCTTTTATATGAGGGCGGTCGTATAGTTCAGGAATTTTTACAATTTTAAGATTCTGGGCAGCAATCTGGTATTTCTTTGCTTCTATGCAGCACTCCAAGAGTTCAATAAGCGCATTGGCAAGATTATGTCTGACTGCAACGGCAAAGCAGTAAACAAGCATATCCGGAGATTGAAGTTTTCCGTTTTCAATGCTCTTATATATTCTGAAAAACTCAAGGTAATCGGTGATAGCTTCATCATTGCGGTGAAGCGCTTTGAATGCCACCGCTCTTAACAGGTGCATCTCGGCGTCAGTTCCTAGTGTGCCAGGTTTGATATCTTCGGGGAGATTAAAGTATTCCTCAGCGATTTCGATGATTTCGTCCCATTTTTTCTTTCGGAAATATGCTGCGGCTTTTTCTCCGTAGAAGGCGATGAGAACAGTATAATTTTTGAGTTCGCGGCATTTTTTCATGCCGAGGTCCATGTAGTAATTGGCCTTCTCTTCAATGTAAAGATTATAGCTCTGATAAAGTTGGAGATAAAGGAGCGCAGGTGGATTGGGTTCGGATTTCAGACGTTCTTCGAGCAGTTTTGTGTTTCGTTCACTCTTTCTCTTCTGAAGGTCTCCATCGCTTATGTAGCCGAAGTGATCAGCTATATCATCAAGAATTTTGGTGGGCGCCTGGAAATTCTGAAATGTCTCATGCACGGCATACTCAAAGCGTGTTCCGTCCATACGTATCATTCTGGGTGAAAGAATGTCGGAATAATGCTTCATGTCGGAATTGTCATAATTCCTTATCGTATAGCGTGCGGATCTATATTTCTTATATTCGCCGCTCTTGAAGAAATGAATAATATCATCGCAGGACTTGAATATCTCATCTGCGTCAAGGAACATATACCACTCGCCCTTGGCACGGTCGAGGGTGGAGTTTCTTGCTGCGGCGAAGTCGTTGATCCACTCGAAGTGGAACACGTTGTCGGTGTATTTCTTTGCTATTTCAACGGTGCTGTCCGTAGAGCCGGTATCGGCAATGATAAGCTCGCTGTCTATGCTGTCAAGAATTGGCTTTATCGCCGCCAGGCAGCGGTCGAGATATTTTTCCTCATTTTTGACTATCATTCCTATTGATAACTGCATTGTGTTTCCTCCGTCAGATTATGTGGTGATTTTCTGCGTATTCCTGAATACGCATATAATCGCTCATTACGTCCACTTCTCCCCAGAAATGTTCGGATATGTCCTTTACAAATATCGGGTAGCGGATACAGTTGTCGTAGATGACGTTTTCCCACCACAGGTCATAGACCTCGCGTTCTACTGCGTCGTTGAGAAGATTGCAGAAGGTCAGCACGAAGTCTTTTTTTATTCTGCCTATTCCGACATATTCGGTGTGTTTTTTCCCGTCTTCGAGGTTTTTGCCAAAGCTGTTTATAAAGCTGTCCTCTGTCAGTTCAAAGCAATAGTCGCCGACTGACCCGCGCGTTTTATCGCCAAGCATTACTATGCGGTGGTCGTCTTTGAGAACTTCATTTAGAATATCCTCCTGCCAGAACACATCTGCGTTGCAGAGGATTATGTCCTCCTTGCTTGAGAGGAATTCCTTTGCAAACCACAGGGACGCCATGCTGTTTGTGACCTTGAAAAAAGGATTGAAGTAGTATGTTACCGGCAGACCCTGAAGCGCGGAATATATGTCGTTTTTTCTGTACCCTACCACAACGGCTGTGCTTATGCCGTTATCCGTGAGCATTTTTACAGTGTGGCGGATTATTGTAGTCTCGCCTACCGGCAGTATGCTTTTGGGCATTTCTATCGTGTTGTTCATACGTCTGCCCATGCCGGCTGCCATTATTACAGCTCTCATTTCAAATTCCTCCATTCAGCACAGCTTTCAGTGCTAAGACCAGTTGTTCCTGATCCTCATGTGGGTGATAGCCTATGTGACCGACCCTCAGGAGCTTTTTCCCAAGCTCGCCGCCGTTTGGCGTGAGCGTCATTTCGTGTTTATATCGCATTGCTTCGTAGACCTCTCCGGCGGTCACTCCGCTGAATACCAGTGGAGTCAGCGCGTTAGACAGAGGGTAATCCGGTATGGTCACATGCGGCAGACCGCGCACCTGGCTGCGGAACCATTCTGCTTCGGTTCTGACTATGTTCAGCCGGTTTTCTATGCCGCCTTCGTCGTACTCTATATGTCGCAGCATTTCGTTGAGTTCGTACAGCACCCTTACCGCAGGGGTGAACGGAGTCTGACCGCGCTCCTGATTTTTAAGGTGGTCGCTGAAATCAAGATAAAGGGACGGAGGTGAGATCCTTCCGATACGGTCGTGTATAGCGCGTTCGCTGAGGAGCACAAAGGACATTCCCGGTCCTAATGCAAGACCCTTCTGGGAACTTGTTATCAGTGCGTCGATACTGTATTTTTCAGCGTTAACATCATCTGCAAGAAATGACGATATTGCGTCTGCCACAAGGAGCATGTCTTTTCTGCGGCAGAAGTCAGACAGCATGTTGATATCATATAGCTGACCGGTAGATGTTTCATGAATATTCACCAGCAGTCCGGTGTAAGCCGTGCCGGAATACTCCTCCAGCCTTTCACTGGTGAGAGATTCGCCGAAGCTCAGCGTAAGCACATCGTGCGGTATGCCGTGGAGCTCGCATATCTGTGCAAATCTGTGGCCGAACGATCCGCCGTCTATTATCAGCAGACGGTCGTCCTTGTTGAACAGATTGAATACGGTCGCTTCCATTGCACCGGTGCCTGATGCGGTAAGGAAAACTAACCGGCTGGTATCAGGTGCATGCATCTGTTTTTTCAGAAGCCCTTCCGATTCCAGCATCATGGCGGAAAATTCCCTGGTGCGGAAATATGGTATCTGACCGGCGGCGGTCTTTAGGGTGAATGGGTACATCTCGACCGGGCCTACTGTGAATAATTTCATATTACTCATCTCCGTTTATGAAGGATATCAACGTTTAAGTATCGCATACCAGCGGTCGCTGTCGTTGTATCTGGTGCCGTTTATCTCCGGCGGAAAATATGCCTGTTCGGCAAAATGAAAACCTTGCTTTGTGAATATGCTGTATAGCTTAACGTATTCTTCATCGGTTCTGTATATTGCGCTGTAATCGCTGTCCAGCTGGTCGGAATGTATCTGATCCAGAGTCAGCCGCGTTCCTAAACCGACTGCGTCGCCAACATACAAAACGCACTTGTCGTTCAGAAGGTCGACTAGTCTGGTCAGGCATTTTACAAGCTCGGTATCATTTATATACATGCACACGCCCAGCATGATCACGCAGTCGAATTTTCCGCCGAAAAAGCTGTCAGGCTTACTCATCAGTTCGCTGAATGACGCGCATACATATTTAGCCTGGTCACTATATGCTGCCGTTCTTTTTTCTGCGGCGGCGATCATCTCCGGAGCGAAATCCGCGCCCAGATACCTTCCGCATAACGGAAGCACCATTTCGGCAAATCTTCCCATTCCGCAGCCTATATCCAGTACTGCGCTGTTTGGGGTCAGATCAAGCCTGGGCACTATGTATTCCCGGTCAAAGCGGCTTCTTGTGTCAGCCTGTTCAGGATTCTGCTCGCCGTTTACTACTGCTGACAGGGGATTTTTCATTGACGAGGCGAGCGCGGCTCGCTTGTTGTAAAAATCGCGTACTTCCTGCTCGTTTATGTCTGTTCTGGTTCCATATATTCTGTTGCTCATCTTAGTCTCCGTTTAAACCATTCCTATAAAGCAGACCGTATTATTGGGTATCAATATCACGCCGTTTTGCTGATGCTGTTCGAAGAACTCTTCAAGCGCTGTGCAGTAATTGTCAAATTCAGGGTCTCCGGATTTGGGAGCATAGCTTCTTGATATGCGATTGCCGATAAACTGTTCTTTCGTAAATATGAGGTCATTCGGGTAGATTTCCCTGTGGCTGTTGGTCAGATAATTCTCTGACATCACTTTATATTTCTCGTCGCTTACGCTGAACTGTTCGAAGCACTCTTCAAGCGCTGTGCGGTAATTGTCAAATTCAGGGCCTCCGGGTTTGGGAGCATAGCTGCTTGAAATTCGGTTTCCTATGAATTGGGATTTGTTATAAGAGAGGTCGTTTTTAAATATGGCTGACGAATAATTTTTCAGAAACTTTTGAGAAATTTCTACAAAGCGTTCACTTTCAATGGATCTCCCATTTGAGAAAAGCTCACGATATCGTGCGCAATGATCCAAGTTAAGTTTGTGAAGTGTACGCACAAGGCTGGATTTTTTATCTGTTAAATTCCAAACGATCATGACCTTACCGCCAGGACGGAGTATCCGCCTGCATTCTTCGCGGAAATCATCGGGCTGGAACCAGTGGAACGATTCTGCGGCGGTTATCAGAGATACGCTGCCGTCAGGAAGTCCGGTGTGTTCAGCGGGGGCGCTTATTATCTCGGCTCCCGGAGCGGTTTCGGCTATTCTGGAGCGCATATCTCCGTTCGGTTCGACCGCTGCTACGCGGCAGCCAAGCGACATAAGCTGCCCAGTGAATATGCCGGTTCCGGCTCCTATATCCGCTATCAGGCTGTCCGGAGTCAGCGCTGTTTCGCGTCGGATAAAGTCCAACACGCCCTGCGCATACCTTGGCCGGCACTGCATATATACTTCAGCTTTTCCACTGAAAACATTCTCGTTCATTTTTGTCCCTTTCGGTGCGCCTGCTTTTTCAGGTATTTTCTTACTACCTGACGATTGGTGCCGTAGATGTATTTTTTGATAAGCAGCTTCAGCGGAGGTCGGCGCATCCACTTCCGTTTTATCTGCTTGAATTCCATTTTGTCTAAATCGCTGAGAAATTCCTCCCGGCGTTCATTCATTGCTATCGGGTCTCTCATACGGTTCGCGTATTTGACCACGGTATCCATATCCAGTTCCCGAGTAGTCATTTGCTGTTTTGCAAGCTCAATGGCGGTTCTGCCCTTTTCTGTGCTTGGTATCATTACTGAGGAGCCATGATTGTCGTTGTAAAGCTCAGGGCAGAATATATGCACGCCCCACAGATCTCCAAGCGTGATGTCTGAGCATCGCCGTGAAGTGGTGTATCTGCACTCATAACAGGACGGCCGCGACATTATGTGTTGCATCCAGATATCAAAGAATGGATTTACCCAACGGTCAATAGTAATGTGCTTTCCGTTTTCAAACGTCAGCGACATGACGTCGTAGTCCCATCTTCCTCCGTCCTTGTCACGGTAATCGAGAATTTTCACGCGGCTGGCGTGCTTTTTCTCCATGTACTGAATGAAGCTGTTTTTATATTTCGGAGAAGGTACGCCCTCGCATATAACGTCTATAGTCAGCAGTTCCGGATATTCCTTGTCGCCCAGAAAGGCTCTGAGGCCTGCTATCTGGCAGGGTGTGCCTGTGAATACGATCTTTCTTCCCTCGGAAAGGAACTTTTTGCAGTCAGCATATGCCGTACCTATCCGGCTCTGGTCGTACTTTGATTTGCGGAGCATATCGAGGTCGGAGAGGTCGGTTATATACCGATGTTCGGTTGTAAGATTTTCGGTCTGTGCGGCGCCGAAAACGGCGTAGGAGCTTCCGGTACACCAGGCTTTGACGAGAGCGGTGAAAGCGCCGCCGGACGTGCTCTTTTCGAGTACATCGCGGTCGTTGACGTATCCGCCGGTAACGCGTTCAACTTTAGGGTGAAGCAGGTCCTTAGTCATTGGACATACGACCCGGCAGAGTCCGCAGTTAACGCATTTTTCTTGGTTGATGACCGGATATGCGAAGCCTTCGGAGTCGTATTCCATGTGCATCGCGCCTTTTCCGCAGACCTGAACACAGGCGGAACAGCCGGTGCAGCTTGCTTTGCGGCTGTTATCAAGGTATGTATCCATCAAAGCTCAAGCGCTCCCTTCAGGTAATCCAGCGATTTTTCGCGTTCGGCGTGGAATCTTTCCCACACCCGGTCATAGTCGATAGCGGGCAGCTCCTGAACATTGCTTCCGGAGACGAGACGCTCAGGTATTCCCGCTGTGCCAAGAACATTTTCGATTTTATTAGAGCACGCCGGGCGTGTGAACACATACAGATCACGGCGGAACTGCATGGCAAATATTGCTCCGTGGAAAGAGTTGGTCACAACACATTCGGCGTGCTTGGTCAGACCGAGGAACTCTTCAACACCGGTATCATATGCCATTTTGTGCTTATAAAAATTCTGGATCCGCAGACTTATCTCGACTACTTTTGCGCCGCGTTTTCTGGCAATGCGGTCGGCAAAATCCAGAAGATCCTTGTCGTAACGGCGGGAATATACCAGAATATACGGCTTGTTTATCTTCGGTTCGGTAAGTATCTTTTCGTAATCTTCGCTGTCAAGAAGAAGCGTTGGGTCAAGGGTCTGGGTTATCGGTTTTTCAGTGCATTCCTGGATTATTCCCGTGCCTTCTTTTTCACGCAGCGAAATGCTGCGGAAGTTACTGAGGAGTCTTGTAAGCTCGCTGCGGTCGCTCTCCTTGAATGCGTACCCTCCGGTGCTGGGAGAGTAGGTAAAATTGTGCTTGCCGTGCATGCAGTCGTAATCGGCAAAGAACCCCTTATCAAAGCCCTTGGTTTCTTCTATGTCCCAGACTGTGTCGCTTCCGCAGATATACCCGTCGAAATCAAGTTCGTTGAAATTTTTTGAGGTATAGACCTTAGGGGTTTTGCGATAGTTTTTCTCCCAGAATGCGTCAAATTTCCGGTTAGCACGGTGTATTGCAGGGTAGCTGAGGCGGCAGCCCAAACGCGACAGGAAACGGCTGTCCTGCATGCTTTTCAGCGGGTCGTCTATATCAGTGAGCAGCAGCGGGTCGGTGCGGTAATCAACAACAGTGTTGTCAACGCCGAGCTTGTTCAGCGCCTGCTGAAGCGCATAGCATTGCAGCATTGCACCGAAATTCACGAAATTGTAGTATTTCGTTTGCGTTACTATGCCGTATCTGCGTTTTGTTTCCATAAGCTCCTCCGTCAGCCGCTGATCACCTGCGACTTTATCATTCGGTGTATCTTTGCGCCGTTGGATATGTAGTCTGCGCCCGGACGCTCTATGTGCTTCTTGGGGCTTGCTTCTATCCATTCTTCAAGGGCTGAGCGGTCGTTTCCGGCGATATCCTGATACAATACCGGCAGACCAAGCTGCTCAAACTGAGTGCATACTGAGCTTATGTCGCCGTATATCATATCACTGAGATAGATTGCCTTGAGCGTGTCAGGCGTGTCGTCGAATATTCCGCTTTGGTCTGCGATGAAACGTTTCTTGATGTTCATGTAGCCGTTCATCAGGGCGGGCGTCATGCTGTGTATCGTGCTTTCCATCAGAGGGTGCGGGCGCCAGAGAAGAACACAGTCGCTGCGCTCCTTAAAGAAGTTAATTACCATCAGGAGCTTGTTGAGATACTGCTCCGGTGATTTCAGCAGCCCGGTAAGGCTGGTGTTATAAAACACCACTTTTTTATTCTCCGTTAGTTTCAGCCATTCTTCTGGAACGCCGGTGTTTTCAGCGGTGAGAGACAGCATTTTGTCGATTTTCGGAGAGCCGGCTACGATGAACTTTTTCTCCGCTTCCTTTCTGGTGAGCAGATCACCCCCGAAGCGTGAAATAAACGCTTTGACATGCAGATCACGCATGTAATCCGTCAGTGTAACGACACGGTCCAGATTCCTTACAGAGGGCGGTGTGCAGAAAGGAATACGCGTTTTAACTTCTTCTGCGTTCTGCGGGTCGAATGGCTTCCAGACGAAATACGGAACATACACCAGCATATCGGTGTGTTTTTTCAGTTCTCCGGAATAAAAACGCGGGTCTACGCTTGTGACGAGATTTTCACCGTCGTAGGGGTTGTGAATGTATATGATATCGGGGTGTCTTTCCTCAAGGTCGTAGTTCTCGTAATGTATAACAGGCACGTCTGCCGGAAACTCCCTGCCCTCATAATGGAAATCGCCGAAGCTGTGGTCGGGATTCCGGTCGTAATATGGTATAGGTACGACATATGCGTCGCAGTCCGGGTCGGCTGACGCTTCGCGCCAGATGGATTCGAGGGAATCCCACATGCTGGACTTATACGGCATGAACAGTATCTCTAATTTGACTTTTATATCGTTTTTCAAGCTTTTCTCAGCATTGTTTAATTTTTCTTCTAAAAAAGAAAACGCCTTGTTTCCGGTCATATCGGCAATAATGCCCTCATGAACCTGATACAAAGCCTCGCAGTATTTTTCCAGATATTTCACCGCCGCTGTACCGTCGCCCTCAAGGTCGTCAATAGTTGTGCCGATATCAACCGCTGCGTCCTGGCACTGAGCCATGAGAGCAAGCGCTTCCTCATGTGAGCCGCGGGTCATGAGCTTCTTTATTTCGCGGTGCGCCTCGTGGAGAGAGTCGAATATTTCAAGTAGCAGTTTTTTATGTGCTTTTCTCATTTTTATCACCTGTATAATAACACAAAACAGCCCCCCGGAGAGACCCCCGAGGGGCTGAAATGCTATTTCGCTGTCAAAACAGCGCCGTTAAGCTGCGTTCATGCAGCCATCGTCAATCCGGAAGGGATTAGCCGAGGAGCTGGAGAACGGACTGCGGCTGCTGATTTGCCTGAGCCAGCATGGACTGAGCTGCCTGCTGAAGGATGTTGTACTTGGTGTAGCTGAGCATCTCAGAAGCCATATCAGTATCACGGATAGTGGACTCTGCGTCAGTCAGGTTCTCGTTAGTTGTGGTCAGGTTCTCGATCTTGTGCTCCATTCTGTTCTGGATAGAACCGAAGGTTGCACGAACCATGGAAGTCTTGTTGATAGCGTTGTCGATCTTATCGATTGCAGCGTTAGCGTCTTCCTGGGTTGCGAGAGAGAGCTGGTCAGTACCCAGACCTCTTGCAGAGATATCGAGGTCAGCCTTGAGCCCGCCGATACCGCTGGTTACATAGGAGAAGTTGAAGTCAACTGCGTCCTTGGAACGAGCGCCTACCTGCAGTGTGATGCTGTCAGCGTAGGTCAGGTTAGCGGAGCCGTGCTGATAAGAGTTAGGAGTGGAAACGCCGTTGTTGTAGTCGATCTGACCAACAGGCTTCTTCTCGATATTACCAACCGCGCCAGCAGTGATGGTGTACTTCTGAGTCATCTTGATAGATGTGGCTGTTATCTTAACGTCGGCACCGTCAATCTTGGTAACTGCTGCACCCTTATCATCATACAGAGTAACGTTCTTGCCATTGTTAGCAACTGTATAGTTCTTACCGTTGATGGTAACGGAAGTGGTATCCTTATTGATTGCGTACTCGGTTACAGCCTGAATGGTACCATCTACCTTACCATTCTTAACTGCAAGAGTTGCCTTATAGTTAGTGCCGCCGATGGTGGTCTTGCCATCAAGTGCGCCAGCCTTAACCTTCAGGTTAACGCCGTCAACGTTGATGGTACCGTTTGCGCCGGCGTCGAGGGAACCTGCAACTCTGCCGCTGTAGGTCATTGTGCCAGCAGGATCAGCATTCTGGGTGTAGGTGATGGAGGGGTGAGTAGCTACCTGACCGTTGTTGTTAACGATGGTGCCGTCAGCCATTGTACCGCCGTTCAGGGCAACTCTGCCGTTGAAGTCGGTATCAGCGATCTGGTTCAGTTCGTCGTTCAGCTGATCGAACTCGAGCTGGATAGCGTCACGGTCGGTGGTGTTGTCGTATGTACCGTTAGCAGACTCGGAAGCCAGCTCCTTCATTCTCTGAAGGATGGAGTGTGTTTCCTGAGCAGCGCCCTCATAGGTCTGGATCATGGAGATACCATCCTGAGCGTTTCTCTTAGCCTGGCCAAGACCGCGGATCTGAGATCTCATCTTCTCAGAAATAGCAAGACCTGCAGCATCGTCGCCAGCGCGGTTGATTCTGTAACCGGAAGAAAGCTTCTCAGAAGCCTTCTTCAGACCAGATACGTTTGTGTTCAGCTTGTTGTACGCGTTGAGAGCGTTTAAGTTGTGCTGTACTACCATTCCCATAGTAATATCCTCCTTGAATTTACGCGCCTCTGTAATCGGAATCATTCCTGTGAGGCGGTTGGTTAAAGTAATAAGTTTCCGTTCGTCCTTATGTACACTTGGATCCCCGGAATTTTTAGCTTTTCAGCTATCACGTATATTATATCGGCTGATTCCTTCGGAACTTTAGCGTTTTTTTAAAATTTTTTATAAATTTTTCTGAAATTTTGTTTATTTTGTATTTGCGTTTTGTTATTATAATAATGTAGTTAGACATTGATTGTACCTTTTTTGAAATTTAAGTCATAACATATTGCAATTTGGTCTGAAATGTGGTATGATAAAATATATATGTGTATTTAAAAGCACAATTTTATATAAAATCACATAAGAAAGGGTCAACACTATGAGCAAGGTTGTAAAGTTCGGCGGAAGCTCACTCGCCGACGCAAAGCAGTTCCGCAAGGTCGCGGATATCATTCACGCAGATCCCGAGAGAAAGTACGTCGTACCTTCTGCGCCGGGCAAGCGCTTCAAGGAGGACACCAAGGTAACAGACATGCTGTACCGCTGCTACGATGAAGTAGCTGTACAGGGTAAGGATTTCACTGAAGCCTTCGCACCCATCAAGGAGCGTTACAACGGCATTATTTCTGACCTGGGTCTCACGCTGAACCTCGACGAGGAATTTGCAAAGATCGGCGAGAACTTCAAGGCTGCTGTCGGCAGCGATTACGCGGCAAGCCGCGGCGAGTACCTCAACGGTATCGTGCTCGCGAACTACCTCGGTTTCGAGTTCATCGACGCTGCACGCGCTATCTTCTTCGACAACAAGGGCAACTTCGACGCTGACATCACCGACGCATGCCTCGGCGCGCTCCTCGACAAGACCCCGAAGGCGGTCATTCCGGGCTTCTACGGCGCAATGCCCGACGGCACCATCAAGACATTCTCCCGCGGCGGTTCTGACTTCACGGGTTCTGTAGTTGCAAAGGCTGCAAAGGTAGACCTCTACGAGAACTGGACAGACGTAAGCGGCTTCCTGGTAGCTGATCCCCGTATCGTTGAGAACCCCGAGGGAATCAGCGTTATCACATATTCCGAGCTGCGCGAGCTTTCCTACATGGGCGCAGGCGTGCTCCACGAGGACGCTATCTTCCCGGTAAGAAGCGCGAACATTCCGATCAACATTAAGAACACCAACGCTCCGCAGGACGCAGGCACCCTTATCGTGCCGACCTCCCACGCGCCCGCAAGCGAGCACATCATCACCGGTATCGCTGGCAAGAAGAACTTCTCCGTAATCTCCATCGAGAAGGACAGAATGAACAGCAACAAGGGATTCCTGCGCAAGCTGCTCCAGGTCCTTGAGAACCACGATATTTTCCCGGAGCATATGCCTACCGGTATTGATACGGTCAGCGTTGTTGTCAACTCCTCCGAGCTCGACGGTCAGCGCGAGAAGCTCACAGAGCGCCTTGTTGAGGTAGTAAAGCCCGATCACTTCGAGATCATCGACGGTCTGGCTCTTATCGCAGTCGTTGGACGCGGTATGAGATCCGTAAAGGGTACTGCTACCCGTGTATTCGCGGCTCTGTCTCATGCAAACATCAATATCAGAATGATCGACCAGGGCTCCAGCGAGCTTAACATCATCATCGGTATCAATGCCGGCGATTTTGATAAGGCTATCAAGGTCATCTATGATATGTTCATTCTGAGCGAGTAATTATTGCAGTACTGCCCGGCGGCTGTCCGCTGCGTTTTGGTTTGCACGGCGGACAGCGTGGGGCTATACGTGGTTTGGGTTTAGGTGTATTGTATGAAATTAAGCATGAGACTGGCGGCGCTGTTTCTCGTTGCGGCGGGAGCTTTCGGGCTGTCCGGCTGCGGGAGAGTTCTGGATATAGTGTCGGAAGCGGCGCTGGAGGACGCGTTTGACGCGGCTGATAAAAGACAGCTTGAAAAAATGAATTCCGAATGCACTGAGCTTCTGGCGCAGTACCCGGATAACGACGGCTGGAGCGAAACGGTCGGCTCCGGCGACATCCCTTTTCTTGCCGACCCGGAGTATATCTCCAAATGCGAAAAGCTTGATGAGATATTCTTCAAGGTGTCCACGCCGGAGGAGCTTGCAAGCGCGTGCTGGTACGTGAATACCCAGGGCGAAGCGGATATAAGTCTCTGCTGCGATATCGACCTTGCAGGGTATCGGTGGGCGCCGATGGGCTGGAAGGAACGTGCGTTCACCGGTAATTTCTACGGCAACGGACATACGATAAGCAACATGCAGATACTCCGCCCGAATAAGCGCTGCGATGTAGGGTTCATCGGGTATGAGCTTAGGCGTACGCTTTCGGATATCACGTTTGACGGCGCAGAGATATCCGTCATGGATTATGGCTATCTGGGAGTTGCCGTTGGAAACTGCATTGGCGGCACTATTGAAAATGTAGTGGTTAAGAATAGCAGCATTACCGGCACAAGAGCCGGGGCGCTGATGGGTTGGGACGCGAGCGATTCTGTCACGGATTGCAGTTTTGAGAATGTGACGGTGAACGGGCAGCCGTGTGAAAATATGTCCTGTCCGAAGTAACATGGGCGGAATTTGAGCAGTACAGGCGGTTTTACTTAATTTTGAGGGGGATATGAGGAATGGATTATTCAGTTTATATGTCCGATGACGGAATGAAGAAAGGCAAGCTCGGAGCGTACAAGACCCATATCATCAAGAACATCGAGAAGATAGGCCAGAAGAAGCTTGTCGTTATCGGCGGCGGCGAGGATTACGACGTGCTTATGCAGGCGCTCCAGCAGCTCCGCATGAAGAACGTCAAGGTCCCGGATATCGCATTCCGCGCGACTAACTCGCAGGCTGAGGTATCCGAGGATAAGGACATCAGGTTCATCGAGGAACTGAAGGGAAAGTCCGCGTCTTTCTATGCGCTGATAATCGCGCCGTACACTCCTCTTGAGGTCCAGCTTGCCGCAATGGCAGGAGTTCAGGGAACCTCCGCGGAGATCTCTGCTATACTCAAGTCCCAGTGCGGCTTTACCGAGAACGGCTACTGCGAACTCAACGAACCATCCGGGCTTGGCATGACCCTCGCGAATATGAAGCTCAGCAAGGCGCTCGGCTCAGACGGAAAGCGCGCAGGCGGTCAGGAGAACCTTACCGCGCAGCAGCTTGCTGCGTACAAGGATAAGATGAAGGGTCAGCGCTGCTTTATCCTGGGTCACTACAGCGCGAAGCTCGATGAGCTCAACGGGCTGATGAACGAGCACGCGTTCGCATGCAATGAGTTCTGCGATTACTTCCAGAAGACCCCGCAGCGCCCGGAATTCTTCGTGCTGACAAAGGAATCCTCCTACCTGGGCAACGGAAAGTACATCGAGGGTATGGAGAGCTTCATTGACGGAAGAATAAAGGTGTTCGAGGATAAGTTCAAGAAAAAGCCGACCTACTTCAACGGACTCGGCGCAGGTCTTATCAACGGACTGCCGTCCTTCCAGAGCGTGGAGACGGTGTTTGCGACCGCGAATATGTTCCCGATGTACGTCATGATACAGCTTGCGCTTTACATGGGATTCAGCGAGATATATCTTTACGGCTGGGACGGGCTGTTCCCGCTGAATATCGACGATAACGGCGCCGCAAGAACTCCTGCGGAGGGCGAAGCCGCCGATTATCCCGCAGGTGCAAAGGCGCTGATGGAGCAGGTCAAGAAATTCGCGGAAAGCAGCGGCTCCAGGCTGTTCAGCATGTGCGAGACCAACGGACTTTCCTGCTTTGAGAAGGTGCCGTTCGAAAACATCGACCTTTCCACTTCCGCGATATTCGGAAGAATATGAGCTTTACCAACTAAGGAGAACCACGAATGAGCCTTGCCGACGAACTGTTTATAGAGAACTGCCGAGACATCATAGCCAACGGCGTTTCAGATGAGGACTGCCATGTCCGCCCGCACTGGGAGGACGGCACTCCCGCCCACACGATAAAGAAATTCTGTATCGTGAACCGTTATGACCTCCAGAAGGAGTTCCCGATAATGACGCTCCGCCGGGTTTACTATCGCTCCGCCATTGATGAGATACTCTGGATATACCAGAAGAAATCCAACCGTGTGGCTGACCTTTCGTCCCATATCTGGGACGCCTGGGCGGACGAAAACGGCACCATCGGCAAGGCGTACGGCTATCAGCTCGGCATGAAGCACCACTACCCCGAGGGAGATTTCGATCAGGTGGACAAGGTGCTCTACGACCTGAAGCACGACCCGAACAGCCGCCGTATCATGACCAACACCTACAATCACGCCGACCTCAGCGAAATGCGGCTGGCTCCCTGCGCCTATTCCATGACGTTCAACGTCACCGGGAACAGGCTCAACGCGATACTCAACCAGCGCAGCCAGGACATGCTCACCGCGAACAACTGGAACGTCTGCCAGTATGCGGCGCTGCTCATAATGTTCGCGAAATCCACAGGATTCGAGCCGGGAGAGCTTGTCCACGTCATTGCGGACGCGCACATTTACGACCGTCACATCGACGCCGTAAAGCGGCTCATTGAAAAGAAGCCCTACCCCGCCCCGGAAATGCAGGTGGAGGACATCACGGATTTCTACAAGTTCACGAAGAACAGCTTTACCGCAGTCGACTATAAGTACCACGAATTTACCGACAAGATTCCAGTCGCAATATAGCTTATATAACGGAGGTCTCGCATGGAACTCTGGGACGTTTACGACATAAACCGCAATAAGACCGGAAAAACCGCGGTGCGCGGCGAGGGACTTCCCGAGGGAGGCTATCACCTGGTGGTGCATGTCTGCATTATCGGAAGCGACGGCAGAATGCTCATTCAGCAGCGCCAGCCGTTCAAGCACGGTTTTTCAAACCTGTGGGACGTAAGCGCCGGAGGCTCTGCCGTTGCCGGAGAGACCAGCGCGGCGGCAGCTATGCGTGAGGTCCGCGAGGAGATAGGCGTAACGCTGGATTTAAACGGGGTTCGTCCGCATTATTCCGTGACCTACGACGAGGGTTTTGACGACTGGTATGTCGTAAAGGCTGACCCGGATATTGAAAGCCTGGAATTGCAGTACGAGGAAGTTAAGGCGGTACGCTGGGCGTCTGAGGAGGAAGTCCTCGCCATGATAGACAGCGGCGTGTTCATTCCGTATTTCAAGGGCTATATCTCAACTATATTCAACACAGCGGACCAGTACGGTTCTATTCGCGGAAAATAATACTATAATATAACAACAACGCCCTGTCCGTTCCCGGGGCAATTCACAGAACAGAGGTAACAATGTCAGAAGAAAAGAAGCTCGCGGTGCTTATCGACAGCGATAACGTATCCGCGAAATATGCACAGTTCGTCATGAACGAGGTGCAGAAGTACGGCGTGCCGACCTACAAGAGAGTTTACGGCGACTGGGAAAAAGGCGGCAACGGCTGGCATGCTCCCGCAGTCAACTACTCGATAATGCCGGTTCAGCAGACAAGCTATGTTGCAGGCAAGAACGCCACGGATTTCTCCATGATAATCGACGCGATGGACATTCTGTACACCGGCAATGTTGACGGATTTGTGCTCGTCACCAGCGACAGTGACTTCACGCGGCTTGCGATACGCCTTCGCGAGGCAGGAAAGCTTGTGGTAGGAATAGGCGAACTCAAAACCCCGAGACCGTTCACGGTAAGCTGCCATCATTTCTGCTATCTCAACCAGATCGGCGAAATGGAAGCGAGCTGCGACGAGCCGGCTATCAGAAAGGCGGTGCTGACCTTCGTCACCGATAACAAGGACGAGCGGCTAGACCTTGCGAGGATAAGCGCGGTGCTGACCTCCAAATTCGGCAACATCAACTTTGACGAGCTGGGCTACAAGAGGTTTTCGAACTTTATCGACAGCTTCCCGGAGCTTCGCCGGAACAACACTTTTGTTTCCCTGAGAAAGAAGCGTCAGGAGCAGCCCGCTCCCGCCAGGGCGGTGGAGGCGGCAACGGAGCAGTCTATTTCCGCGGCAATGCAGGAGTACCTGAGCGAGCATGAGCCGGAAAACGACAACATGCTAAAGCTTGAGAGTTATCTCAACAGCCGTTTCGGAAAGATAGACTTCGCGAAGTTCGGCAGCGCAAGGTTTGCGAGATTCATTGACAAGCTGCCGCAGTTCACGCGCACCGGCACGCTCGTAAAGCCAGCGGAGGCCGCTCCGGAAGTCACGCTTGACGCCGGGAGCTACCGCAGGGAGGTCATGACCTACGCCGGAGACAATATGCCGGACGGCGGAAATATAGGTCAGCTCAACAATCACCTGATGAGCACCTTCGGCAAGGATTATTTCCGTGCGCTGGGATTCGGTGATTTCAAGTCGGCGCTGAGCTCGGTGGGTGAGGTCAGGGTCGATGGGAACAAGGTGTTCCTTGCGGAAGCTGTAAAGCCTGAGCCTGTCGTAAAACCCGCCGGAATGCCCGGGCCGGACGAGAAGGCGGTATTTGCGAGGATCCAGAAGTATGCAGCGGAGAATATGCCGGACGGCGGAAACCTGGGTCAGCTCAACAACGAGCTTATGGCTGCGTACGGCAAGAGCTACATCGATGATATGGGCTACGGGGATTTCAGGGCGCTGTTATCTTCCGTTCCGGATATAAAGATCAGCAAGAACCGCGCGTTTTCTCTGGTTCAGCCGGTGATAAACGCAGTTGTCCCCGCTGAATCGGCGAAGGCGGCAACGCCTGAAAAGCCAGAGAAACTTGAGAAAATTGATAAGCCGCAAACTCTGCCGCAGGATACTAAGTCCACAGCGGAAAAGGTGGCTGAGGTCATCGCGGAGGTCAATGCACCGTCAGCAGCCGAAGGCTCCGAAAACTCAGTGATGGTTGAGGGCGCAGAGAACGCGGAGAACGCAGAGAGCGCAGAAAATGCAGCTGCTGCGGAGAATTCCGGAAACATTTCAAACAACGACAACCCCGGGCGTTCTAAGAAGGACAAGGCGGCAAAGTCCGCTAAGTCTGACGAGGAGGAAAGCGCTGAAGATTCCGCAAGCGCCGATAACGCTTCCGAATCCGCAGAGCCTGCCGGAACTGAGGATCAGACGGAAAAGCCCGAGATAAACGCAGTCAAGCGCGAGGTGCTTCAATTCGTTGCGGGTTCGGAAAAGGGCAGTTCGCTCTCCGGGCTTGGAAGAGACCTTTCCGGCAAGTACGGCAAGGATTTCCTCAAGGAGCTTGGCTTTACCTCAATGAGAAAGCTTGCGGCTGAGATAAGCGGAATAGTAATCAGGAACAACAAGCTGTATATCAGCGATGAATTCGCGAAGCAGACCGAGGAGATCGAGCAGTTCGTCAACGAGTTCGCACGCGCCGAGGGAAGCCACAGCATAAGAGCGCTGGGCATACAGCTCAAGGAGAAATTCGAGGGCTTCGATTTCAGAAATTACGGTTTCGCGAGGTTCACGGATTTCATCAATGCGATAGACGGCGTGAAAGCAGACAGATATCACGTCCGCGCGGTGGAGCAGGGATAAATAAATTACCGTGAGGTTTTTGGAATGAAAAAGGACATCATTTTCAGTCTGTCGTCGCCGTACCGCGATGATTTCAGAGTGACGGGCTACCGCTTCGGCAAGGGCGAAAAGTCCTGCTGTATTATAGGTTCTCTTCGCGGAAACGAGATACAGCAGCTCTATATGTGCAGTCAGCTTGTCAAAACGCTGGAGGCTCTTGAGCGTAAGGGGGATATCGCCTACGACCGGGAGATACTGATAATCCCATCGATAAACAGTTACGGCACGAATATCGGAAAGCGG
Source organism: uncultured Clostridia bacterium (assembly GCA_945923775.1). GTDB lineage: Bacteria > Bacillota > Clostridia > Oscillospirales > Ruminococcaceae > CAG-115. The sequence continues at coordinate 95,766 of CAMELR010000002.1, forward strand.
TTCTGGTGCCTCGACAACACGGATATCAACAGAATGTTCCCCGGCGACCCTGACGGAGAGACCACGGAACGCATCGCGGCAGGTATCTTTAAGGAGATATGCAAGTATCAGTACGGCGTGCAGTTTGCGAGCTTCTATATTTCGGGAATGTTCATTCCGCACGTCCGCATGATGAAAACCTGCAAGGAGAACACCAGCCTTGCAAATCTGTTCGGTCTCCCCTACGTGGTGCTGAGAACTCCGACGGCGATGGATCAGTCGACGCTGAATTTCAACTGGCAGGTCGGCGGGACTGCGGCGTTCTCGGTCTACACCAACACCACTGAGAGTATAGACGAGGCTTCCGCTGAACTGGGAGTTTCCGCGGTGCTGAGATTCCTGTCGAGAATGGGCATAATCAAGTACAAATGCCACGGCGGCTACATGGGAACCATCATCGACGAGGACGACATGATGAACGTCACCTGCGGGGCGGCGGGAATTTACCGCAGTCTCCACAAAAGCGGCGACGAGGTGGAGAAGGGGGATATCCTTGCCCAGATAATCCACCCGTACGAGGGAAATGTAATCAGCGAGGTGAAGGCTCCAGCCGATGGCATACTGTTCTTTGCACACGAAAGTCCGCTGGTCATGGAGAACACCATTGTATTCAAGATGATCAAGCGGCTTCACAAATAATGTTTAAAGGACTGCGTTTGCAGTCCTTTTTGTTTTGGGTCAAGAATTCTGAGCGTGAAAGTGTGTAATTATATTATAAATAGTATAAAACCGGGCTTAATTTGTATACTAAAAGTTGATTGCACCGCCATTTATGCGCTGAGTTCAACAGTTGCACATGCATTTGTGCAAAATGTATAACAAACAAGTGCAAAAGGCTGCAAAAATTCTACACTGAATTTTTCTCAAAATCCTTGCAATTGGCGTTGTTATGTGGTAAAATAACTGTTGGCGGCTGTACTGATGTAATTTGATCGGGAACAGCCTATTACAAGAAGGCATAGCGATGATGCCGGAGGTTGCGCGGCTCTGACCGCGGTAATTTCGGCGGAGTATGTCGGACATGTTAGTCCGGCGGAAGAAGATTTACAGAAAACGTGAGTTTCTTCCCGATGCCGCTGTTAAAGTGTCCGGGATATCCTGGATAACTAACAAGCAGTTGTTGGTAAAAAGAAACACACGGCACAGTGGATTTTTCAAAACAGCTTTTGCCAGCACACTACTAACAGAAGGGGTTGAAAAATCATGGCAGCAAATGAGAAGGTAAGGATCAAGATCAAGGGCTACGAGCACAGCGTAGTTGACGCAGCAGCCAAGAAGATCGTAGAGGCAGCTACACACAACGGTGCGAGAGTTGCAGGTCCGATCCCGCTTCCTACAAGCAAGGAAGTAGTTACTATCCTGAGAGCGGTTCACAAGTACAAGGATTCTCGTGAGCAGTTCGAGCTGAGAACTCATAAGCGTCTTATCGACGTTATCCGTCCCTCAGCAAAGGCGATCGAAGCTCTCCAGACACTGGAGCTTCCCGCAGGCGTAGAGATTTCAATGGATATCTGATCATAGAGAGCATTGGAGTTATGTTGGGCGGTAAAACGCTCAACCACTAACCACGCACCATTCCGGTGCATGGTCATGTCGGGAGTTATCCCGACCAATAACCAAAGGAGGATTAGCCGCAATGACAAAGGCAATCATCGGCAAGAAGATCGGCATGACACAGATCTTCGACGAGGCAGGCAAGGTCGTTCCCGTAACAGTTATCGAAGCGGGTCCCTGCGTAGTAGTTCAGAAGAAGACTACTGAGAACGACGGCTACGAGGCAGTTCAGCTCGGCTTTGGAGATGTTACTCCCAAGCACCTCAACAAGCCTGAACAGGGCCACTTCAAGAAGAACGACGTAGCGTTCAAGAAGACACTCAAGGAGTTCCGTCTGGATGACATCAGCGCAGTAAACGTTGGCGATGTTCTGAAGGCTGACGTTTTCGCTGAGGGCGACGTTATCGACGTTGCAGGCGTAAGCAAGGGCAAGGGCTTCACAGGTGCCATCAAGCGTCACAACCAGCACAGACTCAAGGAGACCCACGGTTCTGGTCCTGTTGCTAGACAGGCAGGCTCCATGGGTGCATGCTCCAGCCCGTCCAGAATCTTCAAGGGCAAGGGCATGGCAGGTCACATGGGTGCTGAGAACGTTACTGTTCAGAACCTGGTAGTTGTAAAGGTTGACGTTGAGAACAACCTCATCGCTGTTAGAGGCGCGGTTCCCGGCCCTAAGGGCGGCGTTGTTACAATCGTCAACGCAGTTAAAGCATAAGGGAGGAGGACGATAATTATGCCTAAGATCAATGTTGTAGATATGGCGGGTAAGGTCGTTTCCGAGCTTGAGCTTAACGAAAACGTATTCGGTATCGAGCCGAACAAGACCGCAATGCACTCCGTTGTAGTCAATTACCTCGCAAATCAGCGTCAGGGTACTCAGTCCACACTTACCAGAACAGAGGTAAGCGGCGGCGGCAGAAAGCCCTGGAGACAGAAGGGTACCGGTCACGCGAGACAGGGTTCCACAAGATCTCCTCAGTGGAGACACGGTGGTATCGCCCTCGGCCCGAAGCCCCGTTCCTACAGATTCACTCTGAACAAGAAGGTAAGAAAGCTTGCAATGCTCTCCGCTCTTTCCGCTAAGGTAAGCGCAAACGAGATGGTAGTTGTAGACGCTATCAAGACCGACGAGTTCAAGACCAAGACTATGGTTGCTATGCTCAAGGCTCTCGAGGCTGAGAAGAAGACTCTCATCGTTCTCGACGCTGTTGACGCTAAGGTTATCAAGTCCGCTGCAAACATCGAGGGTGTTAAGACCACTCAGTACAACACTCTCAACGTATATGACATTCTCAACTGCGACAAGTTCGTAATCGTTGAGGGCGCTGTCAAGAAGCTCGAGGAGGTGTACGCATAATGAAGGCTGCTCAGGATATCATTATCAAGCCCATCATCACAGAACACAGCATGGAGGCTCTTGCTTCCGGCAAGTACACTTTCAAGGTTGCCAAGGACGCTAACAAGATCGAGATTGCTAAGGCTGTCGAGACACTCTTCAAGGGTGTTAAGGTAGCAAAGGTGAACACCATCTCCGTTCGCGGCAGACTCAAGAGAATGGGCAGAACTGCTGGTTATACTTCCGATTGGAAGAAGGCAGTCGTTACCCTCGCAGAAGGCTCCAAGACCATTGAGTTCTTCGACGGAATGATTTAAGTAAGGAGTGAAACGAAATGGCTATTAAGAATTACAAGCCCGTCAATAACAGCCGTCGTGGCATGACTGTTACTGATTACAGCGGCTTATCAAAGGTAGCTCCTGAAAAGTCACTTCTGGAGCCCGTTAAGAAGACCGCAGGCCGCAACAGCTACGGCAGAATCACCGTTAGACACATCGGCGGCGGCAACAGAAAGAAGTATCGCGTTATCGACTTCAAGAGAGATAAGCAGGGCATGAACGCTACTGTTACCACTCTTGAGTACGATCCTAACAGATCTGCTTTCATCGCTCTCGTTACCTATGAGGACGGCGAGAAGAGATATATCATCGCTCCTGACGGCCTGAAGGTCGGCGACACCGTTCGCGCAGGCAGCGACGCTGATATCAAGCCCGGCAACGCTCTTGCACTGGCTGATATCCCTGTTGGTACCGTTATCCACAACATCGAGATGCACCCCGGTAAGGGCGCTCAGATGGTTCGTTCCGCCGGCAACATGGCTCAGCTCATGGCTAAGGAGAACGGCATGGCTCTGATCCGCCTTCCCAGCGGCGAGCTGAGAAACGTTGCAGTTAACTGCATGGCTTCCATCGGTACCGTTTCTAACCTCGATCACGAGAACGTTAACCTCGGTAAGGCTGGTAGAACCCGTCACCTCGGCGTTCGCCCGACTGTTCGCGGTTCTGTAATGAACCCGAATGACCACCCGCACGGTGGTGGTGAGGGTAAGTCCCCTGTTGGACGTCCCGGCCCTGTAACTCCTTGGGGCAAGCCCGCTCTTGGCTACAAGACCAGAAGCACCAAGAAGTCCTCTAACAAGTTCATCGTTAAGAGAAGAAACTCCAAGTAATCCCGGTTCGCTTTCCTCCCCTGCTCCGCGCAGGGTGAGAAAGCACCATGATACCATAACCCAAAAGTTGCTGTTAATAAGAACAGCGTTGCACATCATTAATAAGGTTGTGCGTAAAACGTCATCGGCGAGTGCCGCTGCTCATTAACTTGCAGCTAAACTTGAAAGGAATTATTTAGACATGGGAAGAAGTATTAAAAAGGGACCTTACGTCCAGGAAGCTCTCTACAAGAGAGTTCTGGCAATGAACGAAGCAGGAGAGAAGAAGGTTCTCAAGACATGGAGCCGTTCCTCTACAATATTCCCTGACTTCGTAGGTCACACATTCGCAGTTCACGACGGCAGAAAGCATGTTCCGGTATATGTTACCGAGGATATGGTCGGCCACAAGCTCGGTGAGTTCGCTCCCACCAGAACCTTCAAGGGTCACGTTGGAAGCAAGACCACAGGCAAGAAGTAAGGAGGAGAAATAATGGAAGCTAGAGCTGAACTCAGACAGGTCCGCATTTCTCCGAGAAAGGTCGGCATCGTTCTCGACCTCATCAGAAACAAGCCTGTTGAAATCGCATTTGCAACTCTCAAGAACACCCCCAAGTCCGCTTGTGAGCCTCTCGAGAAGCTCCTTAAGTCCGCTGTTGCTAACGCAGAGAACAATCACAACATGGACACCAGCCGCCTTTACGTTTCCGAAGCATTCGTAGGCGCAGGCGTAACACTCAAGCGTATCAGACCGAAGGATCACGGACGCGCTCACAGAATTCTCAAGAGAACGTCCAACATCGTGCTGGTTGTTAAAGAAGCGGAATAAGGAGGAGAATAACAATGGGACAGAAGGTTAATCCACATGGTCTCAGAGTGGGTGTAATCAAGGATTGGGATTCTCGCTGGTTCGCGAGCAAGGCAACCTTCGGTGATACACTCGTTGAAGACTATAAGATCCGTGAGCTTCTGAAGAAGAAGCTTTACAAGGCTGGCGTTCCCTCGATCGAGATCGAGAGATCCGGCGATAAGGTAACTATCTGCATCTCCTGCGCAAAGCCCGGTATGGTTATCGGCGCTAAGGGCGCAGAGGTTGACAAGCTCAAGGCTGAGATGGAGAAGTTCACCGGCAAGAAGGTAGACATCAAGATCATCGAGGTAAAGAACCCCGATATGAACGCTCAGCTCGTTGCAGAGAACATCGCGCAGCAGCTCGAGGGCCGTGTTTCCTTCAGACGTGCTATGAAGTCCGTTATCGGCAGAACCATGAAGTCCGGCGCTAAGGGTATCAAGACCATGGTAGCTGGCCGTCTGGGCGGTGCCGAGATCGCTCGTACAGAGAGCTATCACGAGGGTACTATCCCGCTTCAGACTCTCCGTGCTGACATCGACTACGGCGTAGCAAGAGCAAACACAACTTACGGCGTTATCGGCGTTAAGGTTTGGATCTACAAGGGCGAAGTCCTCAAGGGCGAGCTTCCTGTTCAGAGAGCAGAGAGACCCGACAGACGCAGACGCGACGACAGAAACAATGGCAGAGGCCGCGACGACAGACGTCCTCACAGAGAAAGAGCACCTAGAAGAGAAGGGGGTAACGACTAATGCTGCTTCCTAAGAGAGTAAAGTACAGAAGAGTACAGAGAGGCCGCCGTACCGGTATCGCCACAAGAGGCAACAAGGTATCTAACGGTGAGTATGGCCTGCAGGCACTTGAGGCCGCATGGATCAAGTCCAATCAGATCGAGGCTGCCCGTATCGCAATGACTCGTTACATCAAGCGTGGCGGTCAGGTATGGATCAAGATATTCCCCGACAAGCCCGTAACTGATAAGCCCCTCGGAGTTCGAATGGGTTCCGGTAAGGGCGCTCCCGAGTACTGGGTAGCTGTAGTAAAGCCCGGCAGAGTTATGTTTGAGATCGCCGGCGTTCCTGAGGAGACCGCACGCGAGGCTATGCGTCTTGCAATGCACAAGCTCCCGATTAAGTGCAAGTTTGTTAAGAAGGAAGACGGAGGTGAGCTTTAATGAAGGCTTCAGAACTGGTATATCTCTCGGAGACAGAGCTCGACACTAAGCTCGCTGAACTCAAGCAGGAGCTTTTCAACCTGCGCTTCCAGCTTGCCGTTAACCAGCTCGACAACCCCACAAGAATCAAGGCTGTCAAGAAGGACATCGCGCGCATCAAGACCATTCAGCGTCAGCGCCAGATCGCGGCAAACAATTGAGGAAGGAGGATAAGAACTAAACATGGAAAGAGCTTTAAGAAAGACCAGAGTTGGTAGAGTAGTAAGCAACAAGATGGACAAGACTATCGTCGTAGCCATCGAGGACAACGTTCGTCATCCTCTTTACAAGAAGATCGTGAAGCGTACAATCAAGCTGAAGGCTCATGATGAACAGAACACATGCGGAATAGGCGACAGAGTTGAGATCATGGAGACTCGCCCCCTTTCCAAGGATAAGAGATGGCGCCTTGTTAACGTCATCGAGCGCGCTAAGTAATTCTACGAAAGGAGTAGCATAACATGATCCAGATGCAGACACTGCTCAAGGTCGCTGACAACACCGGCGCCAAGGAGCTTATGTGTATCAGAGTGCTCGGCGGTACTCGCAGAAAGTATGCGAATATCGGCGACGTTATCATTGCTTCCGTCAGAAAAGCTACACCCGGCGGCGTTGTAAAGAAGGGCGACGTAGTTAAGTGCGTTGTCGTTCGTTCCGCAAAGGGTCTCAGACGTGACGACGGAACATATATCCGCTTCGATGAAAACGCAGCGGTTATCATCAAGGAGGACAAAAATCCGAAGGGAACTCGTATTTTTGGGCCGGTAGCAAGAGAGCTGCGTGACAAGGACTTCACAAAGATCCTGTCCCTCGCTCCCGAAGTACTTTAAGGAGGACCTGCCGATTATGAATAGCTTAAATATTAAAACCGGTGATAAGGTTCAGGTTATCAGCGGCGCTGATAAGGGCAAGCAGGGTAAGATCGTTACCGTTTCCGCTAAGGAGAACAAGGTTATCGTCGAAGGCGTTAACATGGTAACAAAGCACGTTAAGCCCAAGCAGGCCGGTCAGCTCGGCGGCAGAGTTCAGGCTGAGGGTGCGCTCTACGCGTCCAAGGTTCAGCTCGTTTGCCCCAAGTGCGACAAGCTTACAAGAGTCGCTCACAAGATTGAGGATGGCAAGAAGATCAGAGTTTGCAAGCACTGCGGCGCAGAGCTCAAGTACTGATATTGCCTGAGATCGGTCGGATACAAGGAATGCTCCCTCGCTGGAGCGGAGCATTAAAATCCGGCTGTCAGATAGGAGTATTGATATGGCAAGAATGAAGGATTTCTACAAGGAAACCGTTGCCCCCGCGCTCTTCAAGAAGTTCGGCTACAAGTCTGTTATGCAGATCCCGAAGCTTGACAAGATCGTTGTAAACGTTGCTTGCGGCGAGGCAAAGGAAAATCACAAGATCATCGAGAACGTTATGTCTGAGCTCGCTCAGATCACTGGTCAGAAGCCGGTTGAGTGCCGTTCCAAGAAGGCAGTCGCTAACTTCAAGCTCAGAGAGGGTCAGGTCATCGGTGTTAAGGTAACACTGAGAGGCGAGATCATGTACGAGTTCCTCGACAGACTGTTTAACGTTGCTCTCCCCCGTGTACGCGACTTCAGAGGTATCAACGCTAATTCCTTCGACGGCAGAGGTAACTACTCTTTCGGTCTGAAGGAGCAGATCATCTTCCCGGAGATCGACTTCGACAAGATCGAGGCTACACGCGGCATGGACATCAACTTTGTAACCACTGCAAAGACTGATGAGGAAGCAAGAGAGCTGCTCACCCTGATGGGCGCTCCTTTTGAGAAGTAAGAAAGGACGAAGGAAAACTTATGGCTAAGAAGTCAATGATAGCTAAGCAGCAGAGAGCGCCGAAATTTTCCACTCGCGCCTACAACAGATGCAAGATCTGCGGCAGACCCCATTCTTATATGCGCAAGTTCGGCATCTGCAGAATCTGCTTCAGAGAGCTTGCTTATAAGGGTCAGATCCCTGGCGTGAAGAAGGCAAGCTGGTAATAACCACAGGAACGTCGATCAAATCAGTTCCATCACAATTTGTTCCCTCGCCGGGCGGGTTTTGTTTCAATAAAAGCCCGGCTTAAATATCAGCTCCGATAAGGAGCAATCATGTAAGTACGACGGACAATTCGGTTCCGTAACGGCTTTCGTATAGGAGGTAAACGAATGCAGATCACTGATACCATCGCAGATATGCTTACGAGAATCCGTAACGCAAACTCCGCGAAGCACGCCTCTGTTGATATCCCCGCGTCCAACCTCAAGAAGCAGATAGCTCAGATCCTTCAGGACGAGGGCTACATCAAGAGCTTCAAGGTTATTGACGACAAGAAGCAGGGCATCATCAGAGTCAATCTCAAGTACACAGACACTAGAGCTCAGGTAATCACCGGCCTCCGCCGTGTTTCCAAGCCCGGTCTGAGAATCTACTCTAACTGCAAGGATATGCCTAAGGTAATGAAGGGCCTCGGTATTGCTATCGTGTCCACTTCCAAGGGCATCATGACTGACAAGAAGGCTCGCGAGCTCAATGTCGGCGGCGAAGTCCTTGCGTTCATCTGGTAAGGAGGAATAGTAATATGTCAAGAATTGGTAAGAAGCCCGTTGCTATTCCCGCAGGTGTGGAAGTAAATATCGACGGCTCCGTAGTTACAGTAAAGGGTCCCAAGGGCACCCTCACCAAGGAATTCAATCACCTTATGAAGATCTCCAAGCAGGGCGACGAGGTTATCGTTGAGCGTCCTGACGAGGAGAACCTCAGCAAGTCCCTCCACGGTCTGACAAGAACCCTGATCCACAACATGGTTGAGGGTGTTACAAACGGCTTCTCCAAGGAGCTGAAGATCAACGGTGTAGGTTACAGATGCCAGAAGAGCGGCAAGAACGTTACTCTGACCCTCGGTTACTCTCACCCCGTTATCGTGTCCGACTCCGACGATATCACTCTCGATGTTCCGGATCCCAACACCATCATCGTAAAGGGTATCGACAAGCAGAAGGTTGGTCAGATCGCTTCTGAGATCAGAGGCAAGCGTCCTCCTGAGCCTTACAAGGGCAAGGGCATCAAGTATGCAAACGAAGTTATCCGCCGCAAGGAAGGTAAAGCAGGTAAGGGTAAGAAGTAATTCCCACAACGAAAGGACTGAAAATAAATGGTTAAAATTATCGACAAGAACAAGAGCAGAATCCGCCGTCACAAGCGTGTTCGTTCTAAGATCACCGGTACCGCAGAGTGCCCGCGTCTTAACGTTTTCCGTTCTTCTCAGCACATTTACGCTCAGGTCATTGACGACGTAAAGGGCGTTACACTTGCAGCTGCTTCTTCCACCGAGAAGGGCTTCGAGGGCTTCGGCGGCAATGTTGAGGCTGCTAAGAAGGTTGGCCAGATGATCGCCGAGAAGGCTAAGGCTGCTGGTATCACCGATGTCGTTTTCGACAGAGGCGGTTATGTATACCACGGCAGAGTTGCCGCTCTCGCTGAAGGCGCAAGAGAAGGCGGACTTAATTTCTAATAAGGAGGGACACAGACTTGGCACTTTTAGACGCAAACAATTACGAGCTCAACGAGAAAGTTGTTGCTATAAACCGCGTTTCCAAGACCGTTAAGGGCGGACGTATCATGAAGTTCTCCGCTCTGGTAGTTGTCGGCGACGGCAACGGCGTTGTAGGCTTCGGCATGGGCAAATCCAACGAAGTTCCGGACGCTATCCGCAAGGGTCTCGAGGACGCTAAGAAGAATCTTCACAAGATCGCCCTCAAGGGAACCACAATTCCCCACGAGGTTACTGGTAAGTTCGGTGCAGGCGCAGTTCTGATGCGTCCGGCTCCCGAGGGTACCGGCGTTATCGCAGGCGGCCCTGTTCGTGCAGTCATCGAGATGGCAGGCATCAAGAACATCCGTACAAAGTCCCTGCGTTCCAACAACCCCTGCAACGTTGTTCGCGCAACAATGGAGGGTCTGACTTCGCTCAGAACCGCAGAGGAAGTTGCTGCTCTCAGAGGCAAGACCGTTAAGGAAATTGTAGGCTAAGCAGTACGAAAGGAAGAATAACATGGCTCTTAAAATCACACTTGTACGCTCTTTAAACAGCTGCAAGAAGAATCAGATCGCCACTGCGTATTCCCTTGGACTGCGCAAGATCAATTCTGAGACTACCCAGCCTGACAACGAGGCTACTAAGGGTAAAATCAAGACTATCGCTCACCTTGTAAAGGTTGAAGAGGTTTGATTTCAACGGGACGCCCGGTTCGCGCCGGGAGGTTCCCACAAATTCTAATTACACTTAATCCACATTTACTAGGGGGTGCAAAGTTATGAAGCTTTACGAATTACAGCCCGCTGAAGGCTCTGTAAAGGACGTTAAGCGTATCGGCCGTGGTCATGGTTCCGGCAACGGCAAGACAGCCGGCAAGGGACACAAGGGTCAGAAGGCTCGTTCCGGCGGTTCTATCAGACCTGGCTTTGAAGGCGGTCAGATGCCTCTCCAGAGAAGAATTCCTAAGAGAGGTTTCCACAACATCTTTGCGGTTGAGTATGCAACTGTAAACGTATCCGACCTGGAGGCACGTTTTGAGAACGGTGCCGTTGTTGACGCTGCTGCTCTTGTTGAGAGCGGTGCGATCAAGAACGCTAAGGACGGTATCAAGATCCTGGGCAACGGCGAACTCACAAAGAGCCTTACTGTTAAGGCAGCTAAGTTCACCGCTGGCGCACAGGAAAAAATTGAAAAGGCAGGCGGAAAGGCTGAGGTGATCTAATGTTTCAGGTCTTTCGTAATGCGTGGATGGACACGCAGCTGCGTAAAAAGATTTTGTACACACTGTTCATCATCGTCCTGTTCCGTTTAGGCTCCAACATTTTCGTTCCCTTCCTTGACAACTCCGCTATCAGCACAATGATGGGCGGTGCGTCGCTGCTGAATTACCTCGATGTAATGACCGGTGGCTCGCTCGGAAAGGGTACTCTGCTGGCAATGTCGATCACGCCTTATATCAATGCGTCGATCATTATCCAGCTTCTTGCTGTCGCTATCCCTCCTTTGGAAAAGCTCCAGAAAGAGGGAGAGGAAGGCAGAAAGAAACTCAATACGATCACCAAGTTTACGTCGCTTGCGCTGGCTATACTCCAGGCTATCGCGTTCTACTTCACGCTGAGAAACGGTTACACCGATTCCAACGGAGTTCACACTGCGATCCTCAAGTACGGCGATATCCGTGAAGCGAACCCCGACATGTTCGCAGTCGTTCTTTCCGCGATCGTTATCGTTGCCTGCTTCGTTGCGGGTGCGTCAATGATCATCTGGCTGGGCGACCGAATCAATGAAAAGGGTATCGGCAACGGTATCTCGATGATACTTTTCGCAGGTATCGTCTCTGGTCTCCCCAAGGCAGTAACATACTTCGTATCGCTCTGCAAGGAGAACCTCGCAAACATCGGCTTCGTTCTGCTCGCTATTGTGATCTTCATTGCAATGGTATGGTTCGTTATCATGATGACCAATGCAGAGCGCAGAATCCCGGTTCAGTATGCTAAGCGCGTAGTTGGCAGAAAGATGTACGGCGGTCAGTCGACACACATTCCGATCAAGGTTGCGATGTCCGGCGTTATGCCTATCATCTTTGCAATGTCGCTGATGAGCCTCCCCCAGACTATCCTGTTCTTCTTCGGAATCAACGGAACAGGCGACACCTTCTGGGACGGCTTCGTAAGACTGTTCAGCCAGAGCAGTCCGCTGTATGCAGTGATCTACTTCCTGCTCATCATCGCATTCAACTATTTCTATGTTTCCATTCAGTACAATCCTGTTGAGATCGCAAACAACCTGAAGAAGAACAACGGTGCTATCCCTGGTTACAGACCGGGCAAGCCCACTTCTGACTTCATCTATAACTCTCTCAACAAGATCACACTGATCGGCGCGATATTCCTCGGAATCGTCGCTATATTCCCGATCATTCTGGCGCTCTGCGTACCCTCGCTTCAGGGTATCAGCATCGGCGGCACAACGATCCTCATCGTTGTCGGCGTTGCACTTGAGACCGTAAGATCTCTCGAGAGCCAGATCATGATGCGTCATCACCCCGGCTTCCTTGATTAAAAAAGTCCCCACGCCTGCCGGACTTCCGGCGGGCTGAGGGGTTTCTTCCAGACGACACATTGCGAATAGGAGAACACCATGAATCTGATTTTTTTAGGCGCTCCGGGCGCAGGTAAGGGTACCCAGGCTGAGGTAGTCTGCAAAGAGCTGAATATCCCGGCTATCTCCACTGGCAATATGCTCCGCGAGGCGGTCAAGAACGGCACTCCCGCTGGTCTTGCTGCTAAGGCGTATATGGACAGAGGCGACCTCGTTCCTGACGAAGTTGTAATCGGTATCCTCAAGGACAGGATCGCAGAGGACGACGCAAAGAACGGCTTCATTCTCGACGGCTTCCCCAGAACTGTTGCACAGGCTGAGGCGCTCGAGAAGATGGGCGTGAACATCGACAAGGTTGTTGAGATCCACGTTCCTGACGAGGCTATCACAGCAAGAATGTCCGGCAGACGCGTTTGCGAGGGCTGCGGAAATTCTTATCACATTCAGTACAAGCCCACTAAGGTGGAGGGCATCTGCGACGCTTGCGGCGCAAAGGTCGTTCAGAGAGTTGACGACAAGCCCGAGACTGTAATCAGCCGTCTCAAGACATATCACGAGAAGACAGCTCCCCTCAAGGATTTCTATGCTGCGAAGGGCAAGCTCGTGACCGTCGAGGGTCAGGACGAGATCTCCGAGACCTCCAAGCTGACTCTGGCTGCTATAAAGGGCTGATCTAAAAGAAAAGCGTGACTATAAATGATTACAATTAAAAATCCAACAGAGCTTAAAGCTATGCTCAAAGCCGGTGAGCTCGCCGCCCAGGCGCTCGAACTCGCAGGCAGGAACGCTGTTCCAGGCATCTCAACATGGGAACTGGACAGGATCGTCAACGATTACGTTGTATCTCATGGCGGCTCATCGCCGTGCAAGGGCTATTGCGGATTTCCGGGGCATAACTGCTTCTCTATAAACGAGCAGCTGATCCACGGTATCCCCTCCAAGAAGGTTATCCTTCACGAGGGCGATATAATTTCCTGTGATATCGTTGCTGAACTCAACGGTTTCATGGGCGACAACACCAAGACCTTCAGGGTAGGAAAGGTTTCAGACGAAGCTGACAGACTGCTGAAAGTCACCGAGGAAGCAATGTTCAAGGGCATTGAACAGGCGGTGGCAGGAAACAGGATCGGCGATATCTCGAATGCTATCCAGACCCACGTTGAAGCCAACGGGTACGCGGTTTGCCGTAAGTATATAGGTCACGGGATCGGGCGTGAGATGCACGAGGATCCGGAGGTTCCGAATTTCGGACGTGCCGGAAGAGGTCCGAGGCTGTGCCAGGGAATGACGATCGCCATCGAACCGATGGTGAATACAAACTCCCCTGACAACATCACCCTCAAGGACGGCTGGACGGTAGTCACTACCGACGGCAGCCTCTCAGCTCACTTCGAAAATACTGTTGCCATCACAGACGGTGCGCCGATAATTCTCACGCAGCCGGAACACTGATCATATGGATATAACAACAGGCATGGTAATAATCAGCGCCGCGGGGCACGACAAGGGACAGTGGTTCCTGGTCACCGGCGTTGACGGCAGGTACGCCTACCTGGCCGACGGCAAGGAGCGGAAGCTCGAAGCCCCGAAAAAGAAGAACCTGAAACATGTCCGTGCGACCGGTCAAGCGCTTTCCGCTGACGGTATGACGGATAAAAGGCTGAGGACCGCACTCCGCGGACTGAGCCGGAGCATCGCCGAGGAGAGTGAATAGCTTGTCTAAAGAAGATGTATTAGAAGTTGAGGGCGTTATTCTGGAAGCACTGCCCAACGCACAGTTCAAAGTAGAGCTTTCAAACGGTCATAAGATCTTAGCACACATCAGCGGCAAGCTGAGAATGAACTTCATTCGAATCCTGCCCGGTGACAAAGTGACCGTTGAAATGTCGCCTTACGACCTGACCAAAGGCAGGATCACATGGCGTGCCAAGTGATCCAGGCAGAGTAAACTATCCTAAAGGAGGGTATTTCAATGAAAGTTAGACCTTCAGTAAAGCCTATTTGCGATAAGTGCAAGGTTATCAAGCGCAAGGGTAAAGTTATGGTTATCTGTGTTGAACCTAAGCACAAGCAGAGACAGGGCTGATAAGTTCTGAATTCCATTCAAGAGGAGGAAAAAGTATGGCAAGAATTGCTGGCGTAGACCTGCCCAAGGAAAAGCGCGTAGAGATCGGTCTTACCTATGTTTACGGCATCGGCAGAAAGTCTGCAAATGATATCCTGGCTAAGGCCGGCGTAAATCCTGACACCCGCGTCAAGGATCTTACCGACGAGGAAGAAGCCAAGATCCGTGAAGTTATCGACCACGGATATCTCGTAGAGGGTGACCTCAGAAGAACTGTTGCACTCAACATCAAGCGCCTCGTTGAGATCAACTGCTTCCGCGGAACCCGTCATCGCAAGGGTCTTCCCTGCCGCGGTCAGAGAACCAAGACCAACGCTAGAACTCGCAAGGGTCCGAAGAAGACTATTGCTAACAAGAAGAAGTAATCACAGAAAGGTGGTATAATAATGGCAGCAACCAAGGGCAAGCAGCAGGTTGTACGCAGACGTCGTGAGCGTAAGAACATCGAGAACGGTGCGGCTCATATCCAGTCTACATTCAACAACACAATCGTTACTATTACCGACCTTCAGGGCAACGCTCTTTCATGGGCAAGCGCCGGCGGACTGGGCTTCAGAGGCTCCAGAAAGTCCACACCGTTCGCAGCTCAGACAGCAGCAGATGTTGCAGCTAAGGCAGCTATGGAGCACGGTCTCAAGACTGTTGAGGTTTTCGTTAAGGGCCCCGGCGCAGGTCGTGAGGCAGCTATCAGAGCTCTCCAGGCAGCAGGTCTTGAGGTTAAGCTCATCAAGGACGTAACTCCGATCCCCCACAACGGATGCCGTCCCCCCAAGAGAAGACGTGTTTGATCACTGAACAGAACCGAGCTGTTCGTTTACTCGGCGTCGGCATAGCAGACTACCTGCAAAGCCGATATTACTATTGAATAACGGAGGAAAATTACAATGGCAGTTAATCGCGATCCGATTTTAAAGAGATGCAGAGCACTTGATCTCAGCCCCGCAGTTCTGGGCTATGACAAGAAGTCCAACAGAAACCCCAACGGCAACAAGAGAAAGAAGGAATCTGAGTACGCTTCCCAGCTCAAGGAGAAGCAGAAGCTCAAGTTCATCTACGGCGTTCTCGAGAAGCAGTTCTACCACTACTATGAGCTGGCTACCAAGGAAGAGGGCATCGCCGGTGAGAACCTCCTGAAGCTCCTCGAGTCCAGACTCGACAACGTTGTTTTCAGAATGGGCATGGCTTGCACAAGACGCGAAGCTCGTCAGCTCGTTTCTCACGGTCATTTCTGTGTGAACGGCAAGAGAGTTGATATCCCCTCCTACAGAGTTAAGGTAGGCGACGTTATCTCCCTGCACGAGAACAGCAAGAAGAGCAAGAAGTTCGAGCAGATCGCCGAAGTTGCTGGCGGCAGAGTTACTCCCCTCTGGCTCGAAGTTAACAAGGAGGCAGGCACAGCTAAGGTACTCCGTGCTTTCCAGCGTGAGGAGCTTGACTACGATATCGCTGAACACTTAATTATCGAGCTGTATTCTAAATAATAGCATAGAAGCATACAGATATTTAGTGCAGTTATTTTTAATTCATAGTCTGCATCGGTTGATTAAGGCCGTAAACTGTGCCAATGCTAGGGATATGCTGATCAAACCAGGTTTTCCCGTTATAGCTGCGGCACGGGCAGAATGTGATTTAAAATTAACAGCGAATATGGCAATAAGCACAGGATAATTAACAGACGAGAACTTGTGGAGGGTACCAAATGCTTGAAAAAATCGAAAAGCTCAATATCGAAACCTCAAAATTACGCTCAGACGGAACTTATGGAATGTTTGTTCTCGAACCCCTTCAGAGCGGATATGGCAACACACTCGGTAACAGCCTGAGAAGAGTTCTGCTCTCCTCCCTGCCCGGTGTTGCTGCTACTTCCGTGAAGATCGACGGCGTTCAGCACGAGTTTTCCACCGTTCCCGGCGTTAAAGAGGACGTTACTGAGCTGATCCTCAACATCAAGGGACTCAGAGCTAAAATGTACGGCGAAGCGCCCAAGACCATCTACATCGAAGCAGAGGGCGAGGGCGAGGTTACAGCCGGCGATATCAAGACCGACTCCGAGGTTGAGATCCTCGACCCCGGTATGCACATCGCTACACTTAGTGCTGGCGCCAAGCTGTTCATGGATATCACGCTGGACAGAGGCAGAGGCTACGTTTCTGCTGAACTCAACAAAGAGCAGCTCCAGCCTGTTATTGGAGTAATCCCGATTGACAGTATCTATACTCCTGTCCTGAAGTGCAACTATACTGTTGAAAATACCCGTGTGGGTCAGAGGACCGATTTCGAGAAGCTCATCATCGAGATCTGGACCGATGGCACTATCTCCGCAAAGGAAGCCGTTTCTTATGCGGCTAAGATACTCATAGAGCGCCTCAAGCTGTTCGCTGATCTCTCTGACGATTCCGAGCAGCCTGAGCTGATGGTTGAGAAGGAAGAGAACCGCAAGGATAAGCTCCTCGAAATGACTATCGAGGAACTCGAGCTGTCCGTTCGTTCCTTCAACTGCCTCAAGCGCGCTGGTATTAACACAGTAGACGACCTGATCAACAAGTCCCCGGAGGACATGATGAAGGTCAGAAACCTGGGTAAGAAGTCATTCGATGAGGTCAAGGCTAAGCTTCAGTCTCTCGGATTCGACCTCGCACCCTCTGAAGAAAACAACTGATAACGGCGGTCAATCCGCTGATAACTACATTCCTACTGAAAGGAGAATGGAAATATGCCGGGAACAAGAAAGCTGGGCAGACCCAGCGACCACAGAAAGGCAATGCTCAGAGGCATGGTTACATTCCTGCTGGAGAACGGTAAGATCGAGACCACCGTTACTCGTGCGAAGGAAGTTCGCGCAGAGGCAGAAAAGATGATCACACTTGGCAAGGTGAACACACTTCACACCAAGCGCCAGGTTCTTGCATACGTTACTAAGGAAGATGTCGCTAAGAAGGTATTCGACGAGATCGCTCCTAAGTACGCTGACAAGAATGGTGGTTACACCAGAATCTACAAGATCGGTCCGCGCCGCGGCGACGCAGCAGAGATGGCTATCATCGAGCTGGTTTAATTTTCGATCACACACTTCCCTCTCCGATTCCGGGGAGGGATTTTTGTATTTAAGGAATATCCTCGGGTTGATACCGGGGATTCTCCATTTGAACTCCGGTTTGCCAGTGGCAATATAAGCTCTAGATTGCACTCTGAGGAGCATATCGTTAAATCTAATATAAGAATACTGCCACAGCCAAACCATGGATCATAGGCTAAATCTGAGCGTAATTCGGAGAGAAGATATAAAGAAAACCCCTGGGAAACTCCCAGGGGTAATTCTGATTTACTATCAAGCAGTTTTCTTAGAACGCTTTTCCTGTACCCAGATCCAAATCGGACCAGCCAGGCATACGGAGCTGTAGAAGCCTACGAGCATACCGATAGCAAGCGGAATGGAGAAGGTGAGTATCGAGGTGGTACCCATGAGGGCGCACACGATAGAAACGGAAACCATAGCGCATACGGTTGTTGCCGTGGTGATGATGGAACGCGGCATAGTCTGGTTGATCGAGAGATTAACGAGCTGTGTGTCAGTAAGCTTTGCGCCGTATTTAGCACGGTTCTCACGCAGACGGTCGTAGATGATGATCGTGTTGTTGATGGAGTAACCGAGCAGAGTCAGGATAACCGCCATGAAGTTGGAATCCAGGGTCATTCCGCCGAACACGTAAACCGCGTAGGTGATCGCTACGTCGTGCAGCAGGCAGATGATAGCGATGATACCAGCGGAGAGACCGCCGATCTTCTGGAATCTGAACGCGATGTAAACTGCGAGCAGAATAAACGCAGCAACTACCGCAACAAGGCAGGATACGAAGAACGAAGAACCGGAGGACGCGCTTACGTTTGTAGTGTCGATGTTCTCAACTGCGTTGTCGGGGAGTGCGCCTTCAACTGCCGCGTTGATGGAGTTGAGCATTTCATCGTCCATCTTTTCGTCAGCTGCGAAGGAGACAATCATTGTGTTAAGACCGCCGGTGAAGCTTGTACCGGTTGTAACGGTAACTTCCGGAACATTGCCGATCTCCGCGATAGCGGACTTAACAGTGTTCATCTCAGCGTCGCCGATCTCGCCGGAGTAGCTGTAGGTCAGCATGGAGCCGCCCTTGAATCGGATATCGACCTTAACGCCGAGAATGAACGTGCAGATGATAGTCAGCACGATGATCGAAGAGGAGATGATAACAAAGATCTTTCTCTTGGATACGAAGTCCTTACCTACATTTGTGGGAACAGCAGGAGCGGGAGCTGCGGCTGCTTCAGCGGCTGTAGGAGTTACTGCCTTCTTCTCGCCGCCGTAGAGCCAGGGCTTCTTGAAGCACTTGAAGCGGGAGAGCGAAGTGGTCATCATTCTGGTTGCCCAGCAAGCCATGATGAAGTTCATGATAACGCCGACAAGCAGAGTGAAGCCGAATGAGAATATTGTACCATCAGTGGAAGCGCCGAATGCAGTACCGAATACGAGCATAAGGATAACTGCCACGATGATTACGGTCAGGTTGGAGTCCAGGATAGCCGTAAAGCCGCGCTGGAAGCCGTTCTTGATCGCGCCGTCGATGGTTCTGCCGGCCTTGAGCTCCTCGCGGATACGCTCTGCGGAAAGCACGTTGCCGTCAACGCCCATGCCGACGGAGAGGATAATACCCGCAATACCCGGGATAGTGAGGGTGCTGCTCGCGTTGAATCCGAAGAATCCGGTAACAGCGGCGAACATACCCGCAATCTGACCAGCAAGCGCGATAACAGCGACAACGCCGGGCAGACGGTAGTAAGCTATCATGAATATCGAGATAACGATGAATGCGATAACGCCTGCAATACCCATTGCGTCACGCGCGCCGGTACCGAGTATCGGGGAGATAGTGGACAGGTTCTTTATCTCGAGCTTGAACGGGAGCGAACCGCCGTTGATCATGTTAGCGAGCTTCTTTGCGTCCTCAAGGCCTTCGTCGCCGTTGAAGCTGCCGGAGATCTGCGCGCTGCCGTCGGAGATTACCGCGCTTACTGTAGGAGCGCTGATCTCCTCGTCGTCCATCCAAATGGAGATTCTTCCGCCGGTTTCCTTAGCGGTGGCTGTAGCGTTCTTGAACGCTTCCTTGCCGCTGTCGTTGAGCTGGAGGTGTACAAAGTAGCTGTCAGAAACGCTGTCGGTGTCTCTGCCGACCTGAGCCTTGTCAACGTCCTTACCAGTGAGGACGAGTTCCAGATCCTCGTAGGTCTGACCCTCCTGGAGGTCACCGCTGTAGCCCATGCGGAAGCTCAGCATTGCGGTCGCACCGATCTCCTTGACTGCTTCCTCGGGATCGAAGCTGGTGTCGTCAGCCTGCCACGGGAAACGAACGATGATGTTGTTCGCCGCAAGGTCTGTGAATACTTCGTAGTCGTTGATGTTCTGGCTGACCAGTCGGGTCTCGATGATCGACTTCGCCGCGTTCAGGTCGTCCTGTGTGATGGTGGACGTGTCGTAGTCGTCCGGGGCGCCGAATGTTACGTTTACGCCGCCGCGGATATCAATACCCCATCTGATATCGTCGATGCCAGCGATGATCGTGGTTTCGTTATCTCCGTAGCGGGTGCTTATGCCCAGCGTGGAGAGAAGTGCAAACGCGATGATCAGTATGGCAACAACGAAGAAAACGGGTTTTCCTATTCTTTTCTTCAAATGTAGCTCACTCCATTTCACTTGTCGGCAGGTAAGAGTATACTGCCGCAATTTAAAATCATACTATTCTATTATAATATAAAACCGGAAATTAGTCAATAGCTAAAAGCAGGAAGCGGGAAGATTTCTGCAAAAAAACGCCTATTTATACATGATATTTTCCTTGTTGAATTTACCATTGAATCCAACGTACCACCCGAGCTGCGTAACTACCGGGATAATAGCGTAGTACACGAGCATCAGCGCCGGAAACAGCGCGGACAGGCTGTCTATCTGGCGGTAGTCGGTGTGCTCCCACGCCATCGTTGGGATATCGGGCTGCGGTATGAAGGTCTGTATGAATGGGTAGGCGCTTCCGCTGATGAACCGGTACGCGAAAAGAGTATCCTGCTCCGGGAAGAACAGCTTGTTCAGCAGCAGGACGAGCGTCGGTAGTGCAGCAATCACATACATGATAACACCAAGGTATATCCAGCGGTGTTTTAACGGAGCGTCAACGCGGTGGTTCTTGACAAGGCTGCGTTCTCTTGCGCCGTCCTTCCATGCGACTGTAAAGATGAGCATGTAGAAAATGAGAGTTCCGCAGATTATGGACAGAATGTTGAATACGATGTTCCCGCCGAACATGGAGAGCGCCATCGTCATGAACATGCAGAGGATATTTCCGAGGATAATGTAGCCTATCCCCTTCAATAAAAGAATATAAAATGGCTGTCGTTTCATGTGGATTCCTTTCAGAAGTTTCCAGGGGTAATTCTCTGCCGGGGTGGGATACTAATTTCCGACAATGGTATCACAGAATCGGAGGTAAACCATGAGTAATTTCAGAAACAGGCAGAGCGCCGAGATACTCGGCAGCGTATACAAGAACGCAGAAATGGCATACGAGGCGTCCGGGGAGGTGCTTAAGCACTGCGCCAACCGCAAGCTTGCCGGGGAGATATCGGCTCAGCGCGACCGCTACCGTGACGTTGCAGCGCAGGCGCGCACCGAGATAGTCCGCCGCGGAGGCGTTCCGAAGGAATACTCCGGCTACGCCAAGATGATGTCCCGCATGGGGATCGCAATGAAAACGGCGAACAACCGCAGCAGCAAGAACATCGCAAGCCTGATGATACGCGGAACCACGATGGGCATAATCGACATGCAGCACGCAGTCAACTGTTCCCAGGGGGCGGAGAACCGCATACGCAGCGACGCGCAGGATCTTCTGCGCCGCGAGCAGGATTTCTGCGACCATCTCAAGAGTTACCTGTGAGCGCCCGGCAGACATATCCGGAGCGTATCCCCTGCGATGTGGAGGCGGCGCGTTCCCGCGGGGAGCGGCGCACCCCGGTCAGCGGAGGTCAGCCGGTCAGCTCCCCTGCCAGTCGGGATTGACTACGTTGCCGTTGATGATGTTTTCGTAGACTATGCGGGCGCGCTCGCGCTGCTCGGCGGTTTTTTCGTTGTTGCCCATCATGTTTTCAAAAGTATCCCGGAGGTACAGACCCACGGTATCTGGGCAGCTTTTCCAGCGTGCTTCGTCCACGAATCCGGTGGTGTTGAGCTGTAGACCGCAGCCGTCGTACAGCACGGCGTCCGGGAACTCCTCGCTGAAATCGGTGAAGAACTGGATAATCTGACCGTCTGCTTCTTCGGCGGCGGCCTCTTCGGTCTCGCCGGAAGCCGCGATGCGGTTGATGAGCGTGATTATTCCCTCGTCCGTGAGGTAAAGCTGGCTGTCGCCGGAGAAAAGCTCCGCGGAGAACTTTTCGTTCTGCGCGTCGGTGTATTCAGAGTAGCCGCCCTCAGTGGAAAGGTCGATGAAGTTCACGCCGACATGCACCTTGCCGTTGCCGTCGAAATCGGGGCAGTAGCGCTCGAGGGCTACCTCGATGTCGTGGGTCTTTGCATAAATACCGCTGGAGCCAGTCGTTGATATCGCAAGGACATAGAGGTCTTTTTTCTCGCGGGTGACGGTCTGTATGGTCATGAATGTGAGCATGGCTACGGTGAATATTATACCGATGAGCCGCCACTTGTAGTGATAGAAGAAATTCTCTACGGCTTTCGCGCCGGTGGGCTTTTCGAACTTCGGCGGCTCGTCCTCGGGAATCTCATCGCTTTCTTCAATGATACCCTGGCGGAGTTTCAGAAGCTCCGCCTTTTCGCGCTGCTGGCGCTGCTGCTCCTCTATTTCGCGGCGGACTTCCGCCATAGGGTCGCGCTGCTTTTTGCGTATCGGGCGGGGAGCGGTGCCGTCGTCCTCGGCGAGAATGCTCTTGTACTGGGATTCTTTTTCGGTGTTGTTTTCGTTGTTTTCTGGCATTTTATTCTCCTGTTGGTACTTGGGGGGTAATTGTTCGTCAGCTTTCGGAGCGTCCGTATTTCCTTACAAGGTGAGTTGCCGGGGTGACAGTCAGGCATATCGCGAGGTATATCACGAAATAAATCATGAAGCCTCCTGCCTCAGAGCCGAACACCGCGCCTGTCGAAATAAGAAACGCGAGCGGCGGGAACAGCGCGGTGAACCATCTGCGGTGTAAGTCCCACCCGGCAAAAATGGCGGCGGCAAGGCAGAACGCGGGGTCCAGCGCGAAGAAAAGCGCGATACAAGCCATCATTCCCGCAGTAGACGAGGCGTTCCCGACTATCAGAGCCGGAATTAGAAGCATTACTACAAGGCTCGCCGCAAGCGCGGAGGCTGTGATGATCATATCGCGCCTGTGGGCTTTGATGAACGCGAGTATTTCAGACATTGTGTTTCTCCTGCTTTTCGGCTTTGATTTTGCAGCGTTTCATTATTATCAGCGTGATTATCAATGATAAAAGCTCTATCGCGATGAACATAAGCCAGCCGGACGGAAACTTGATTTCTCCTATTATACAGAATAGCACCTGCAAAACGGCGATATGGCATCTCCTTTTTAGGTCGCGTCCGGTATAGATTCCGACAGCAAGGAATATCGCGGGAAAGATCACAAAAGTCAGCGGAACTACGATAAAAAAGCGGGTATTGAAGTCCTCGATATTTGCTATGAGCGGGTAGACAACCAGTAACATAACGACATCAAAGGCAAGAACTGCCGTGGTCGTTATGATACCGCGCCGGTGCCTCCTGAAAAACGCTGTCAGCTTATGCATATCGTTGCCCTCTGCACGGCGCATTATACCGCTAATTATGGCGGCGAATCACGCGCAATAAATCATAAAGCCGCAGAATAGCTTTGCGGCTTTATGTTCGTATTCTGATGAATTACTTCTCAGGCTTCATCGTCGGGAAGAGCAGAACGTCGCGAATGCTTGCGGAGTCAGTCAGCAGCATAACGAGACGGTCGAAGCCGAATCCCAGACCGCCTGTCGGGGGCAGACCGTATTCCAGAGCGGTGATGAAGTCCTCGTCGACCTGGGCGTCGTTGCCGCCCTGAGCGCGCTTTGCAGCTACCTGCTTTACGAAACGCTCCTTCTGGTCGATCGGATCGTTCAGCTCAGAGAATGCGTTACCGAACTCGGTGCCGTTCATGAAGTACTCGAAACGCTCGGTGAATGCCGGGAAATCAGGCTTTCTCTTTGCGAGCGGCGAGTTCTCAACGGGATAATCGTAGATTATTGTCGGCTGAATGAGGTTTTCCTCAACGAACGCCTCGAAGAACGCGATGAGCACGTGACCCTTTGTGGAGTTCTCGTCCAGCTCGTCGTCAACGTGGTGCTCCTTTGCGCAGGCTCTTGCGGCTGCGTCGTCAGCCCAGCTATAGTAGTCAACGCCGGCGTACTTCTTTACTGCGTCGATCATGGTGAGGCGCTCCCAGGGCTTGCCTACTGCGATCTCCTTGCCCTGATAGGTAACTGTGTCGGTGCCGCATACATTCAGGGTAACTGTGCGGTAAAGCTCTTCGATGAGATCCATCATGCCGTAGTAATCGGTATATGCCTGATACATCTCGATGGAGGTGAACTCAGGGTTGTGGGTAGCGTCCATGCCCTCGTTGCGGAAGATCCTGCCGACTTCGTATACCTTGTCGAAGCCGCCTACTATCAGTCTCTTTAAGTAAAGCTCGGTCTCGATTCGCATATACATGTCGATATCAAGCGCGTTGTGGTGGGTCTTGAACGGACGTGCAGCAGCGCCTATCTCCAGCGGGAGGAGCGTAGGTGTGTCAACTTCGAGGTAGCCGCGGCTGTCGAGGAAGTTGCGTATCTCGCGGAGTATTCTGGAGCGCTTTACGAATGTATCCTTGTTCTCGGGGTTTGCGATGAGGTCGAGGTAACGCTTTCTGTAGCGCTCTTCCTTGTCCTTCAGACCGTGCCACTTCTCAGGCAGGGGCAGCAGGGACTTGGAAAGCAGTGTGATCTCCTTCGCGTGAACGGAGATCTCGCCCATCTTGGTGCGGAATACCGTGCCCTTGATACCAACGATATCGCCGAGGTCCCACTTCTTGAATTCAGCGTAGGTGTCCTCGCCAACGTCGTCCTTTCTTACATATATCTGCATTCTGTCGGAGCCGTCGCGCAGGTCGATGAAGCTTGCCTTGCCCATGATACGGCGGGTCATCATTCTGCCTGCTACTGCCACGTCGGAGTTTTCAAGCTCCTCGAAGCGGTCGCGGATCTCCTTGTTGGTGATAGTCACCGGGAACTTTGTGATGGTGTAGGGGTCCTTGCCCGCCGCCTTGAGCGCTGCGAGCTTCTCGAGGCGTACACGGTGCTGCTCGTCGAGCTGCTCCGCTGTCATTTCCTCGTTTTCGGTCTGGGGGTTCTGTACGTTTTCGTCTGCCATTATTTTATTCTTCCTCCTTCTTGGTGATGTTGAGTATCTTGAACTGTATCTCGCCTGAGGGAGCCTCGGCAGTAACAGTCTCGCCTACGGAATGACCGATGAGCGCCTTGCCTATCGGGGATTCGTCGGACATGTGACCCTTGTCGATGTTAGCTTCACTGGTGCCTACGATCTGGAATGTCATTTCCTCTTCCATCTCGATGTCAAGGATAGTAACGATGTTGCCGATTCCGACCTTCTCGGTGGAGATCTCGTCGTCGTCGAGGATTATCGCATGTGCGAGAGTCTGCTCGATCTCTGCGATACGGGACTCGATAAGACCCTGCTCGTTCTTTGCCTCATCGTACTCACTGTTCTCGGAAAGGTCGCCGAAGGAACGTGCCAGCTTTATCTTCTCGGCAATTTCGGGGCGGACTACGGTTTTGAGGTTTTCAAGCTCTGCCTCGAGCTTCTTAACGCCTGATTTTGTTAATTTTGTTAACGGCTTATTCATGATAGTTGTCCTCCAAATATTATATACAGCATAGGCTGTGTATTTACTGCAATTCAGCGGCGATCTTCGGGGTGAGCACCTCTATCGCCTTCTGGAGCTGGGAATCCGCGTCGTCGGAGATGTTTCCGGGGACTGCGCCTCCCGCAAGCTCTACGGAATAGTCCGGCTTGAGTCCGGTCTCGTTCCAGGTGCCGGATTTTGTGTATATCTTTCCGACGGAGAGCGTCAGGGCGCTGCCGTCCGAAAATTCGTAGGTGTTCTGCATAACTCCCTTTCCGAAGGTCTGGGAGCCGACAATGAGCGCGCCCGCTTCATCACGGAGCACCGCTGCGAAAAGCTCCGCCGCGGAAACAGTCCCGCCGTCGACCAGCACTGCTATCGGGAGTTCCACGGAATTCGTGGAGTCTGTCTCGATGAGGGTCTTGCGGCTGCCGTCGGAGTATTCCACCGTAGCGGCTATCGCGGACGGAACGAACTGGTTGAGTATGGGCTTCAGGGCGCTGACAACTCCGCCGGGATTCTGGCGGACGTCTACGATAAGAGCCTTGGCGCCGACGGCGTTCATTGTTGTCATCGCGTTTGCGAACTGCTCGGCGGTCTTGGCATTGAAGCTGGTTATCTGAATGTACCCGATGTTGTCGATCATTCGCGTGGAAACCGACTCTATCTCGAGCTGCTGGCGGACGAGGTTCACTGAAATGCTCTCGCCGTCGCGCAGAAGCTGGAGCGCGAGCCGTGTTCCGACCTCGCCCGAGAGACGCTCCATCGCCTGACCCTGCTGCATGGAGAGCAGGCTCTTTCCGTCGATGGCGGTGATGATGTCGCCGGCAAGCACGCCGTTTAGTTCAGCGGAGCTTCCCTTGTAGACGGTGGTTATCTTGAGGTAGCCGCTGGTGTCCTCCTCCGCTTCGAAGCCCGCGCCGAGTATAACGCCCGACTGGGTCTGCTGAAGCTCGTAGTACGCCGAGGGGGCGATGTAGGAGGCGTATTTGTCGCCGATACCGGCGATGTAGCCGTTGATGGTGGCGTTTTCAAGGGAATCGTCGCTGACCGAGCCGATGTAGTTCTGCCGCACGGTAGTGTCGATCTCCCGGAGCTTTGCGTAAACGCCCTCGTATTTCTCGGAGGTGCCGAGCTTTGAGTTGTAGATGTTCAGCGACACCGTCCATGTCAGTACGAACGTGATGGCACAGCCGATTGCGACAAGGCTTATCGCTATGCCGAGTGATATCTTTTTATTCAAGGTGCTGTTCCTTTCTCAGACCTCAGACTTTAAGATACTTTCCGGTGCTGAATACTGTTCCGACAGCGCCGAGGAGCGCTCCGGCGGCACAGTTCACCGCAAGGACATACCACATGATATCTCCGAACGGCGTGAGCCCGTAGAATCCGAACATCTGCCATACGGTGAGATCAGCGGAAAACAGCGCGAACACGGAGTCGTAGATAAGCCACGTGAGCCCCCACGCTGCGGCACCGGCGAGGATACCGATGAACATACCCTCAACGAAGAACGGAGCTTTGATGAACCCCGAAGTAGCGCCGACATACCGCATTATCGAGATCTCGTTGCGGCGCGCGAACACGCTGGTGCGTATCGAGTTCGACACGATAACGATGCTGACGACGACCAGTGCGATGAGCACGGCGCCTCCGATGAGCGTGAAGGTGTTGCGTATCTGAACGAGTACGCTTGCGAAGTCATAGGGGGCCTTGGTCTGTTCTACGCCCTCTATGTCGTTGATGGAGTTTACAACATGACGGATTTTCGAAAGATCCTTTACGCGCACGAGGAATGTCTCGGGCATGGGGTTCTTGTCGAGGTAGTCGAGAAGTTCGCTGTATTCCGCCATATTATCGCGGAAATCATCGAGCGCCTGTTCCTTTGAGTAGTACTTGACATCGGTGATGTCCTGGTTTTTCTCAAGGACGGATTTTATGTGCTCTACCTGCTTGTCGGAGATGTCCTCCTTGAGGTAGATGGTTATTTCGTTGGTGTCCTCGATGTTGCTCATGATCTTGTTGACGTTCATCATAAGCAGCACTGCACAGCTTACCAGCAGCAGGCTCACCATCAGGATACAGAAGCTTGCGAATGACATCAGGAAGTTCTTCCAGATGGAGGAAATGCCCTTTTTCACAAGGTATGTTACATTACTCGTCCTCATCTGACGCACCTCCGATATTCTCATCGAACGTGATGGAGCCGTTTTCGATGTTGATTATTCTGCCGCCGAAGTATTTAACAAGATCGTGCTCGTGCGTAACCATGATGATGGTCGTGCCGTTCTGGCGGTTTATCTTGCGCAGGAGCTCGACTATCTCATAGGAAAGCTGCGGGTCTATGTTTCCGGTAGGCTCGTCCGCGATGATGAGCCCCGGGTCGTTTGCGAGCGCCCTTGCGATTGCTACGCGCTGCTGCTCGCCGCCGGAAAGTTCCCTCGGCTTGCTGCGAGCCTTGTTTCCAAGCCCGACAAGGTTCAGCACGTTAGGAACGCGCTGTTTGATGAACCTGGTGCTCTGATCCGCGATTCGCAGCACGAACGCAACGTTTTCGTAGACATTCAGCTCCTGTATCAGGCGGAAATCCTGGAACACCATGCCGATAGAGCGGCGGAACTTTGCGATTTTGTTTCCTTTTGTCTTGCTGAGGTTGTAGCCGTTGACGAACACTCTGCCCTCTGTGGGCACGATCTCGCGCGTCATGAGCTTTACCAGCGTGGATTTACCCGCGCCGCTGCCTCCGACGATAAATACGAATTCGCCGTCGTTTATCCGGAGGTTGATATTCTGAAGTGCGTCTACTCCGCTGGAGTAATGCACGTTGACATTCTTTAATTCTACCATATTTTCTCCCTCGGAACTATCTGTGTTTTCCCCAAAAGTTAATGAAATTTCCCTGATATTTTTGTGCGCCGGGGGTCCTTTCCTGTCTTTTCTGCGGAATTTCTGGCTCCCCTTTACACTTCAAAGGCTGTCCCGAATGATTCGGGGCAGCCAATTTTAGCAGTAATTATGCAAGCCCCATCAGAACTTTGTGGGGTTCGCAGCGAGGTATTTCTTTACCATCAGCGCGATCTTGAAGATTATCGCGTGGTCGAATTCGCGCAGGTCGAGCCCGGTCAGCTTCTTGATCTTGTCCAGGCGGTAAACCAGCGTGTTGCGGTGTACGAACAGCTTTCTGGAGGTCTCGGAAACGTTCAGGCTGTTCTCGAAGAACTTCTGGATAGTGAACAGGGTCTCGTGATCAAGGGACTCAATGGAGTTCTTCTTGAAAACTTCCTTGAGGAAGGTCTCGCACAGGGTGGTCGGGAGGTGGTAGATAAGTCTTGCGATACCGAGGTTGTCGTAGCTTACAATGTTCTTGTCGGTGTCGAATACCTTTCCTACCTCGAGAGCGGTCTGAGCCTCCTTGAATGAGCGTGCGAGATCCTTAACGCCGACTACCGGAGTACCGATGCCGACGTTCACCTTTGTGAAGAACTCGCTGGACAGCGTGTCGGAGATGGAGCGCGCCAGCTTTTCAAGGTCGCGCACGTCTATGTTGTTCTTTACTTCCTTAACGAGAACGATGTCGTTTTCCGTTATGTTGAATACGAAATCCTTGTTCTTGTCCGGAAAGAGGTTCTGTATAACGTCGTAAGCGGACACGTCGTTGGAGGAGATAACGCTGATGAGGAACACAACTCTGCTGATATCGGAGTTGAAGTGCAGCTCGCGCGCCTTGAGGCTGATATCGCCGGGCAGGACGTTATCAAGGATTATATTCTTTACGAAGTTGTTGCGGTCGTACTTCTCGTCGTAGTACTGCTTGATGCCGGACAGGGAGATAGCGATAACGCTCGCGTACTTGCCTGCTGGCTCGTCGGTGCCTTCTACGAATACGGCGTAGTCAGGCTTTACATGTATGCCGAAGGGCTTGTAAGTATATCCGTCGCGTATGAATACTTCGTGGGAATCGCCAAGCTCTATGGGGAAGAAGTCGTTGCCGCCCCCTACCCTTGTGAGATCGCTGCATGCGATTATAGTACCGTTCTCGTCGATAACGCCGATAACGCGGTTAACTGCGTCCTTCATCTGATGGACAATGCCCTGAAAAAGTCTGTTTGACATTTTTGTACCTCTTTCCTGAAGCGCGGCTGTCCAGCCCGCTCCGTCCCTGTCACAGACCCCTCTGGGTCAGACGGTGCGCAGCGGATAAGCCGTTTATGTTTCCTGCCGCCTATTATAGACGGACATAAATCTCTAATCTATATTGTACTAAAAAAATCAGAAAAAATCAAGGGTTTTTTATCTATTATGTAAAAATTCCTTTATTTTTTTCGGTATGCTTGCAAATTGCAGTGAAAAGTAATATAATAAAATAGCACAATAATAATCTTCAATGGACATAGTATCCTGTTGATTATCACTATAAGTAGAAAAAGAGGTAATAATAACAATGTGTAATTGCAGTAAGGGAAAATATTACATCACCACCCCGATCTACTATCCGTCGGGAAATCCGCATATCGGTCACTGCTATACGACCGTAGCGTGCGATACCATCGCAAGATTCAAGAGAATGCAGGGCTATGACGTAATGTTCCTGACAGGAACCGACGAGCACGGTCAGAAGATAGAGCTGAAGGCAGAGGAAAAGGGCGTGACCCCGAAGGAGTACGTTGACGAGATCGTTGCGAACTTCAAGCGTCTCTGGGAGACCATGGGCATCAGCTACGACAGATTTATCCGCACCACCGACGACTACCATGTTTCCGCGGTGCAGAAGATATTCAAGACCCTCTACGACAAGGGCTACATCTACAAGGGCGAGTACACCGGCAAGTACTGCACCCCCTGCGAGAGTTTCTGGACCGAGAGCCAGCTCGTGAACGGCAAGTGCCCCGACTGCGGCAGAGACGTCATCGACGCCCACGAGGAGGCTTACTTCCTGCGCCTGTCCGATTATGCAGACAAGGTGGAGAAGTTCCTCACCGAGACCGACTACCTCCAGCCGAAGAGCCGCGTGAACGAGATGGTAAACAACTTCATCAAGCCCGGACTTGAGGATCTGTGCGTTTCCAGAACCAGCTTCAAATGGGGCGTCCCGGTTGACTTCGACCCAGGACACGTTGTTTACGTGTGGGTAGACGCGCTCTCCAACTATATCACCGCGCTTGGCTACGACAACGACAAGTATGACGATTTCAGCAAGTACTGGCCGGCTGACCTGCACATGACTGCAAAGGAGATCGTACGCTTCCACTCCATCGTATGGCCGATCATTCTGATGATGCTGGATCTGCCGCTTCCGAAGCACCTGTACGGCCACGGCTGGATAAACTTCAACGGACAGAAGATGTCCAAGTCCCTGGGCAACGTCATCGACCCGTTTGTGCTCGCAGAGCGCTACGGCTCAGACGCGGTGCGCTACCAGATACTCCGCGACATGCCCTACGGCTCAGACTGCAACTTCTCCAACGAGATAATGATAGGCCGCATCAACACCGACCTCGCAAACGACCTGGGCAACCTGGTTT
Source organism: uncultured Clostridia bacterium (assembly GCA_945923775.1). Classification (GTDB taxonomy): domain Bacteria; phylum Bacillota; class Clostridia; order Oscillospirales; family Ruminococcaceae; genus CAG-115. Next base: position 126,642 of record CAMELR010000002.1, read on the forward strand.
CCAGAACCGTTGCGATGGCTGACAAGTACTTCGGCGGAACTCTCCCCGAGGGGAAGAAGGCGGAGCCTATCGACGACGAACTCCGCACGATGGCTGCGGCGCTGGTAGAGCCGGTTTCAAAGCTCATCGAGGAAGCGCAGCTTTCCAAGGCGCTGGAGGAGATATTCAAGGTAGTTTCCCGCGCTAACAAGTATATCGACGAAACAGCTCCGTGGGTTCTCGCAAAGAGCGAGGAGAACATGCCGAGACTTGCGGCTGTACTGTACAACCTGCTTGAGAGCATTCGTATATGCTCCGGCCTGCTGTTCCCGTTCATGCCCAAGACCATGCCGAAGGTATGGGAGCAGATAGGCGCAGACGAGAGCATGACCGCATACGATACACTGGGCACATTCGGCGTTCTTCCGCAGAACGTGACTGTTCACAAGGGCGAGGTGCTGTTCCCGAGAATCGACATGGAGAAGGAGATCGACGAGCTGAACAGCCTGCTGACTCCTGCCAAGACTATCCGCGAGGACGAGGATCTCGACAAGGCGAACGTCATCACCATCGACCAGTTCGCGGAGGTGAAGCTCCGCAGCGGCGAGATCACCGCCTGCGAGAAGATAAAGAAGGCAAAGAAGCTGCTGAAGCTCACCGTTGACGACGGCAGAAACGGCAGACAGATAGTTTCCGGCATTGCAAACTGGTACCAGCCGGAGGATCTGATCGGCAAGAAGATAGTATTTGTAGCTAACCTTGCTCCCGCGAAGCTCTGCGGCGAACTCAGCGAAGGCATGATACTCGCATGCGACGCAGGCGACAACGATGTAAGAGTACTGTTCCTCGACAAGGACGTACCGAACGGAAGCACGATAAGATAAATTCGGAATTATGAATGCGGAATTCGGAATTTCGGTGCCGCTGTCGCGGCTGTATTCCGATTGTATCAAATTTGAATCCGTCCGCGAAGCGGACACAATAATTCCGAATTCCGAATTATGAATTCCGAATTAATTTGTTTGGGGGTGGTTTTTTGGATATTTCGAGAATGGCGGATATTTCGTCGATAAGCCGTACTACGCTGACGCATTCCGCAGAACACCGCACGCAGGAGAAATCCTCGACTCTGGCGGCGGATCATACCGACGCGTTCATAAAATCCGAAGCGGCGTTCACGCCGGCGTATACCAAGAGATCAGCCCAGAAGCAGCCGAGCGACAATAATCTCACCCAGCGCGAAAACAGCGAGGACAAAGTCGGCGCGGTAAAGCAGAACGAGGGCGAAGGCCGCGCGGAGCTCCTGACCCAGGGCGTTCAGCATATAATCCGCGCAATGCTGGTGAAGCAGGGCGAGGTGCTCACCGGGAACGTCCCGAGCGTAGGCGCCAAGCTCTACGCCGAGGAGCTTCTCGGGCAGATACGGCAGCTCTACGGCAACTCTGCCGCAGACGAGAATTCCCCCGACTACTGGACGGCGGAAAACACGGCAGACCGTATGGTGCTGTTTTTCAACTGCGTCTCCATCGAGGGCGACAAGCAGGAGCTTCTGGACAGAAGCTTCCGCGGAGCGTTCAACGAAACGGAGCAGCTTTTCGGAGGGCGCGGAAGGCTCCCGCTGGAGAGCTATGAAACGCGCCAGCTCGTTATGGATAACTATTTCAACGTTCAGCACACAGGTGGATAATGGCGATATTTGATACTCACGCACACTATGTAAAAAACGATTTCGGCGAGGCTCTGCACCCGCTGCTTTCCAGTATGTCGGAGGCTGGCGTGGAAAAGATAATGGCAGTAGGCTACGACCTTGATTCCTCAAGGGAGGAAATGCAGCTCGCTGAGCAGTATCCGTTCGTATGGGCGGCTGTCGGGGTACACCCGGAGAACTGCGAAGGGCTCCCCGCCGGCTGGCTCGGTCAGTTGGAGGAAATGCTGAGCTCTCCGCGCGTTAAGGCGCTCGGGGAGATAGGTCTCGACCGCCATTACGAGGGTTACGACAAGGTTTTGCAGGCGGAGGTATTCGAGCGGCAGCTGCAGCTCGCGAAGAAGCTCGACGTGCCTGTGATAATCCACAGCCGTGACGCCTGCGAGGATACGATGGAGCTTCTCCGGAAGTACAAGCCTGACGGAGTGATGCACTGCTTCTCCTACAGCCCGGAGATCGCCGAGGAGGTCGTAAGGCTCGGCATGTACGTGGGATTCACCGGAGTGCTCACGTTCAAGAATTCAAAGAAGGCATGGGCGGCGTGCGAAGCAGTGCCGACTGACAGGCTCCTGCTGGAAACCGACTGCCCGTATATGGCGCCGGCACCGCACCGGGGAGAGAAATCCCACAGCGGCATGATAAAATACACCGCCGCAAAAATGGCGGAGTTAAAGGGCGTTTCCCCGGAGGAAATGATCGAGATATGCCGTGAGAACGGAGAGAGGCTGTTCAGAATATGAGCGGTATCACAGTAAGAAAGGCGGACTCCGGCGATATGCCGGAGCTTCTTGAAATACGCCGGGAAATGCTCGCGATAGTAAACGGAGTTCCGGAGAGCGGCATTTCTGATGAAATAATACGGCTTTCTGAGGAGTATTTCAGGAACGGCAGCCAGACAACGGTGCTTGCGTACTGCGGGGAAAAACTCGCAGGGTGCGCTACGATATGCTGGCTGAACGTAATGCCTACATACTCCCATCCATCGGGGAAAAGGGCGCACATCATGAACGTATATACCCGCAGAGAGTTCCGCAGAATGGGAGCGGCGCGTGAAATGGTGGGTTCCCTTCTTGAGGAAGCGGCGAAACGCGGCGCGACCAGCATAACCCTGGACGCGACGGACAGCGGCAGACCGCTTTATGAGACACTGGGCTTCCATGGTTCCGAGGAACACATGGAGCTTGTTTTAAACTGATTAAATCGGAGGACACATGGACGCAGACGGCAATCGAAGTAACACGCAGAACGACGGCGAAAAGCAGGACGGACACAAAGCGGCGAGGTTTTTCCTCGGGTGGCTGGTGGCGCTCAACAAGGGTATCACGAAGCTGCTGAAGAAGGCGCTCGGCCCGGACTACATCGCGGTAACGGAGGACGAAGTCCTCGACATGGTGAACGCGCTGGCGCAGACCCCTGACGACGACGGCGACGGCGAGAACGTCATTGAGGAAAGCTCCGCGCAGATGATAAACAACATCTTTGAGTTCAAGGATCTCACAGCCGGGGACGTCATGACGCACCGCACAAATATAGTCGGTGTGGATATGTCGGTCAGCCTTGACGACATCATCTACCTTGCGCTTGACATGGGATTTTCAAGAATACCGGTCTACGAGGGGAGTATCGACAGGATAGTCGGCATAATTATCGTGAAGGATCTTCTGTGCCTGGTCGGGAAAAGTCAGTCGGACCTTGACGGGTTCGATATCCATGATTTTGTGCGCAGCGTGAATTTCGTGCCGGAGTCATGTCCCTGCTCCGAGGTGTTCAAGTCGCTGACGAGCCTTAAATCCGGCATGGCGGTCGTTGCGGACGAGTACGGAGGTACTGCGGGTATCGTGACGCTTGAGGACATCATCGAAGCGGTCATGGGCAATATTCAGGACGAGTACGACGACGAGCGCTCAGAGATAGTCAAGGTCGGTGAGGACGAATACGACATTGACGGCGAAGCCGACCCGGACGAGGTGTTCCGGCTGTTCGGCGTGGAGCTTCCCGAGGAGCACGACTATGAAACCATAGCGGGCTTCATCACCGACAAGCTGGGGTATATCCCAGAGGGCGACGATCTGAATCCGCCGAGCGTGGAGTACGAGGGTGTGAAGCTTGTGGTAATTCAGGTCGAGGACAGGTGCATATTAAAGGTTCATGCTTCCAGGGTCCCGCAGACCGCCGAGCCAGAGCTTACACCGGCAGAGGACAAAGACTGATGGCACGAGTATCACAGGAGAAGAAAAAACGCGCGGCAGAGGTGATAGAGCTTCTCCGGGGCGAATATCCGGACGTAAGGTGCGCGCTGATATATGAAAAACCGCATGAGCTGCTGATAGCAACGCGGCTTTCCGCGCAGTGTACGGATAAGCGGGTGAATATGGTGACGCCGGCGCTGTTTGAGCGGTTTCCGAGCATCGACGCGTTTGCTGAGGCGGAGGTCGGCGAGGTGGAGGAGTATATACGCACCTGCGGGCTTTACAAGACGAAAGCGCAGGATATCGTAAATATGTGCGTAATGCTCCGGGATATCTACGGCGGGAAGGTTCCCGACAGCATAGAGGAGCTGACGAAGCTCCCGGGAGTAGGGCGAAAGACCGCCAACCTTATCGTTGGCGACCTTTACGGAAAGCCCGCAATGGTGTGCGACACACATGTAATAAGGCTGTCCAACAGGCTGGGTCTGGCGGACTCCACCGATGCCGGAGTAGTTGAGAAACAGCTCCGTGAGATAGTTCCCCCGGAGGAAGGTCTGATGTTATGCCATCGGCTGGTGCACCACGGGCGGGACGTCTGCGACGCAAGGGCGCCGAAATGCGAGGCGTGCGTTCTGCGGAACGTCTGTCCGAGCAAGGATAAGCCGGTAAGATCGTTCCGCGCGGGGAGCAAAAAGTAAAGCGCCAAAGCGCCGCACGGATTTCAGAATAATTATCGGGGCTGAGAAGATCAGTCCCGATTTTGTTTTTAGGTAAAAAAATTCCGCAGACAAGGGGGTGTCTGCGGCAAACTCAAATAAATTAGCCGAACGCTTGGGGAAAAGCGCTTTTAACTCGGCTGAAATAATTGGGGAAAATATATTAAGAAGTATGGTAGCCAAATTAGCTTACAATACTGTCTTGCGTAATTTATTTACGATATAATTATATCATTTTTGAGCGTTCTTTGCAACCCTCATTCAGCACAAATTTTAATATAGAATTATGGCTATTTTGTACAAGAATAAATTCACGAAATCAGATGAAAGTCATAAAAAGATTTGCCTCGAATTTTCAAAAATTTGTGAATTACCCCTTGATTTTTTCTGAAAAAGGTGTATAATAGATTTAGCACTCAGAGCAATAGAGTGCTAAGCTGTAAAAAACGGCATAACACCGAGAAATATAAGGAGATGTTTACAATGGCAGAAACAAAAGAATTTAAAGCGGAATCCAAGCGCCTGCTTGAAATGATGATCAACTCCATTTACACTCACAAGGAGATATTCCTGCGTGAGCTGATATCCAACGCGAGCGACGCCATGGACAAGCTCTACTTCAAGTCCATGAGCGAGAACACAGGTATCACACGTTCCGACATGGCTATAACCATCGAGGCGAACAAGGACGACAGGAAGCTGATAATCACCGATAACGGTATCGGCATGACCAAGGACGAGCTGGAGAACAACCTCGGCACTATCGCGAAGTCCGGTTCGCTGGCGTTCAAGAACGAGAACGAAAAGACCGACGACGTCAACATAATCGGTCAGTTCGGCGTTGGATTCTATTCCGCATTCATGGTTGCAAAGAAAGTTACCGTTATCTCAAAGGCGTACGGCGCGGACAACGCCTACATGTGGGAGAGCGAAGGCGTTGACGGCTACACGATTTCCGAAGCCCAGAAGGACGGCCACGGTACTCAGATAATCCTCGACATCAAGGACAATGCCGAGGAGGAGAATTACGACGAGTTCCTCACTCCGTACAAGATAAAGCAGCTTGTGCGCAAGTATTCCGACTATATCCGCTACCCCATCAAGATGGACGTTGAGCATGAGAAGCTCAAGGAAGGCAGCAAGGACGAGTACGAAAAGGAGATCGTCACCGAGACCCTCAACAGCATGACGCCTATCTGGAAGAAGTCCAAGAGCGAGCTGAAGGACGAGGACTACGACCAGTTTTATAAGGATAAGTTCTACGATTACGACGCGCCTCTTGCGCATATCCACACCAGCACCGAGGGCACCGCGACATATACCGCTCTGCTGTATATCCCGTCAAAGGCTCCGTTTGATTACTATTCCAAGAACTTTGAGAAGGGGCTTCAGCTCTATTCCAACGGCGTTATGATAATGGAGAAGTGCGCAGACCTCCTGCCTGACTATTTCAGCTTCGTAAGAGGTCTGGTAGACAGCGAGGATCTGTCGCTGAACATTTCCCGTGAAATGCTCCAGCATGACCGCCAGTTAAAGCTCATCGCCAAGAGCCTTGAGAAGTCCATCAGAAACGAGCTGAAAAAGCTCCAGAAGAACGACCGCGAGAAGTACAGCAAGTTCTTCGACGCATTCGGAACACAGCTCAAATACGGCATTTACGAGAGCTTCGGTGCAAACAAGGAGAACCTTCAGGATCTGCTGATGTTCAAGAGCAGCTTCAGCAAGGAGTACACCACTATGGAGGAGTACGTCTCCAGAATGAAGGAAGATCAGAAGTACATCTACTTTGCAAGCGGCAGCAGCATTGCACGTATCGAGGCGCTCCCGCAGACCGAGATGGTCCGCGACAAGGGCTACGAGATACTCTACTTCACAGATCATGTAGACGAATTCACCATGCAGATGATGCACGACTACAACGGCAAGGAGTTCAAGTCCGTATCCGCCGACGACCTGGGTCTTGAGACCGAGGCTGAGAAGGAAGAGATCAAGAAGGCAGAGGAAGACAACAAGGCTCTGTTCGATTTCATGACCGAGAAGCTCGGCGGCAAGGTAAAGGCTGTAAAGCTGTCCCAGCGCTTAAAGACCCACCCGGTATGCGTTACCAGCGAGGGCGCTCTGTCAGTCGAGATGGAGAAGGTGCTCTCCGCAATGCCGGACGAGCAGGCTCACACCGCAAAGGCTGCGAAGATACTGGAGATCAACGCTTCTCACCCGATATTCGAGAAGCTCAAGAAGCTCTACGCCGAGGACAAGAAGGATACCGTTGCCGAGTACGCGGATATCCTGTATTCTCAGGCGCTGCTCATCGAGGGTATGCCGATCGAGGATCCGGTAGAGTTCACGAACAAGCTCTGCACCATCATGGCGGACTGACCGCATAACTGAATAAAATTACAGGGCGGAGAATATCCGCCCTGTTTGTTTTATTACGGTATTTGAAGTTCTTTCGCGGCGCGTTCCCACAGGGATTCGTCGGTTACCGGAATCCCGGTCTCCTGCGAGTACTTTTCCACCAGCCGCACGGCGAGCACGGTGTAGTTTATTCCGGTTCGAATGGTTCCAAGAAGCCCCCTGCCCCATACCGCGCTTTTTTCCAGCAGCCCGGAGGATCTGAATTCCTCGGCGGTGCGCTCGATATCGTAATCCACCGAAATAATTTCCGGATTCCATTCGCCGTTGTAGGTCATGAATGCATACTGTGCTTTAGTCTGCTCGTTTACCGGCATTCCCAGCGCTCCGGGATTGACCAGCATTCTGCCCTCCCGCTTAAAAATAAACGGGATATGCGAGTGACCGCACAGCATCAGCCGGCAGCCGTACTCCCCGAGCCGGGAGATCATGATTTCCGCTTCCCGGGTGTTGGTGTGGAACAGGTAGTTTATGCTGTCCGGGGAGCCGTGGCACATTATGAACGGCTCGCAGCCGGGAAGCTCCGGGCGCAGCGTGAACGGCAGCGAAGCCAGCCAGTCGAGGTCTCCGCCGGTGAGATCCTCGTAGCAGTAACGGAGTGCTCCGCATTTTGAGCCGTATTCCCACGCCTGCGGGGATTTCCGCTGATTTATCATGTAATCCTCGCGGTTGCCGCGTATCATAAGGCAGGGGTGAGTCTGCGAGAAATCCCGCAGGAACTCCACCGTGCGGTGCGGATAGGGGCAGTCGGTGACGTAATCCCCGAGAAACAGCCAGTAATCCGGCTGCCTGGACTCAGCGTCGGCTATGACCGCCCTCAGAGCGGCGTAATTCGAGTGGATATCGGATAAAACTGCGAAACTCACCTGTTCAGCTCCTTTATTTGAGTATTTCATGCAGCTTTTCGGCGGGAACGAACCCGCGGAGCCCATCGGTGGTCATTCTCCGCGCGATGTCGGTTATGACGTCCAGCGAGCCGGTGCAGCCGCTGTCAAACCACGCCGAATACAGTGACAGAACGCCGCTGACCGTGAATTCCGACAGCGCGTGCAGTGTCTGCTCGTCGTTCACTACGCACACGTCGCGCAGGGCTATCTCGATAGCGCGCCGGAGCATAGCCTTGACGCGTCCGGTGCTGAAAAGCTCCGGGTTGAGCTTCAGCAGCTTCACGAAATATTCCTGATTGCTGCTTATCAGCGCGCTTATCTCTCCGAGCACCGAGCCGATGTTGAATATGCTCGTGTTGCTGGTTTTCAGTATATCTGAGAAATCCGACAGCAGCTCGTTTTCGAATTCGGTCACAACATCGGAAATCGAGCGGTAGTGCCGGTAGAACGTCTTGCGGTTGACCTGCGCCCGGGCGGAAAGCTCCGATATCGTGATGTCGGAAAGCTCCTTCTCGGATAACAGGGATATCAGCGCGCTACGTATGGTCTGGCGGGTCTTTATGACCCTCAGATCGGTGGGGTTTGACATTTATCCTCCTGTCAGTCGGCGGTGCGGAGAACGTCCTCAGCCTGATTTACAAGGTTGTCTACGGTGGAGGCTATCTCGGATACGCCGGACATCTCCGTGCTTATGGTGCTGCCCTTTTCGAGGGTAGCGGCGATGTTGCTCTGCATGCTGTTCATCATCGTCAGGATATCGGACATTCTGTCGTTGATGGTGGTTACTATGCCGTTTACATCGCTGATATTGCTGAACACCAGCTTGTTGGAGGCTTCAGCTTCGGTAACTGCGGTCTGGGAATGCTCCGCGAGGGAACGCACCTCCTCCGCAACGACCGAGAACCCCTTTCCGTACTCTCCGGCGCGGGCGGCTTCAATGCTTGCGTTGATGGCGAGTATATTTATCTGGCGGGCGATGTCGCTGATGTTGCGGGTCATCTTTGAGAAGCCTGTAACGCTTTCGTCGATAGCCGCCATTGATTCTATTATGTTATCGGTGAGGGTGTGGAGTTCCTTGACAACATCGCCGAGGGCAGCCGCCTGCTGGCTGTTCTGACCGTTCAGCTCGGTAATGCCGGACGTAGCCGAGGTAACTCCGGAAATGCTGTCGGTCAGCCGCGAAACGACTTCGCTGAGCTGCGTAGTTATAGTGCTTATGCTGTCGTTGGTCTGGGCGATCTGCTCACGGCGGCGGTCCGCTTCATGAAGCGTGTACTGTGAGCAGGAGCTTGGCAGGCTGGTGCCGTCCAGGATAGCCTTCGCCAGTTCGCGGCAGGTTCGGAATCCGCATGCGTGGCAGTTGTAGTTGATTTCGGTGTCGGTGTGCTTGCCGAGGCTGTGCAGGACTTCGTCTAACTGCTCCTCGGTGTAGGAGCGCTGCTCTACGCTGTGCGCGGTGTAGCTCCGCAGGAAGTCTGCAATGTCAAGCTCCTTGTCAAAGGCGAGGAACTGCTTGTCGCGGCCTTTTCTGTCCATTTTAACGCGGTTGTTGCGGTTGTACTTCTCGATACCGTTCAGGATACCGCTCATTCTGTACACGGAAAGCGGAGTTCCGATGGCGGGGCCGCTTCCGCAGCCGCGCCCGCAGGAGAGTACGTCGAATACGTCCGGAAGGTCGCGGGCGCCGACGGTGGGGTACTGTGCGAGTTCCTGATAGATATGTCCGGTGCCCTCGGAGGAGATGACGTTCAGCGATGGAGCCTCAAGCTCCAAGCACGCCTTGAGTCCGCCCGGTCTGGGGTAGATAGCGCCCATGATACCCTGCGGGCCGCTGAATTCGAATGCGGAGCGCTTCCCCTTCTGGTCGGCGAGGCGGAAGCCCTTTTCCTCGAGAAGCTGCCCGAGGTGCTCGAATGTGACGTTGTAGTCAACGACGCCGGTCATGCGGAATTCGTCCTGCTTTGCGATACAGGGGGTCAGGGCGGCGAGCTTTGCGTTGACGCCGAGGTACTTCCTGAGGTAGATTGCCGCGCAAAGTATCGGAGACTGCACCGGCGAGAGGTTAGGAAGCGCCTCCTTGCAGTACTTGAGCATATAATTTACGATGGCCGGGCAGGGCTGCGAGATGAGCTTCTTTCCGGGGTTCTTCTGGAGATATCTGATATGCGCCCATGTGCAGATATCCGCGCCGAAGGAGACATCGTAGATGTCCTTTACGCCGTTGCTGCGCAGGAATTCCAGCACGTTGCGCCAGCAGCCGTCGAACGCCACCTTGATTGACGGCGCGACCAGCAGTACGACCTGCTTTCCGCCTTTGACGTCGTTCCAGAAGTCGGCAGTGTCGTCCTCGTATGTACGCGCGCCGTGGGAGCAGTCCTTGACGCAGGCACCGCAGCGGATACATTTGTCGGGGTCGATATTGTAGACGGTTTTTCCGTCCTCGGTCTGCACCGCCTTGTTAGCCTCGGGCGTCGGACAGGCGCGTATACAGGAGTTGCAGGAAACGCATTTATTCGCGTCAAACAGTATCATAAGTATATACTCCTCTGATTTTAGGATAAAAAATGCGCTCCCGCAGGTATGCCGCAGGGAGCGCCGGTTTTTATTTCGCGTAATCTACTGCGCGGCTTTCCCGGATAAGATTGATCTTTATCTGACCAGGGTATTCCATTTCGTTTTCTATGCGCTTGGCAATGTCGCGGGCAAGAACCTTCATGCCATCGTCGGAGATAGCCTCCGGCTTGATCATGATACGAACCTCGCGGCCTGCCTGTATAGCGTAGGACTTCTCGACCCCGTTGTAGGAGCAGCAGATCTCCTCGAGCTTTTCGAGACGCTTTATGTAGTTCTCGTAGTTCTCGCTTCTTGCTGCGGGGCGGGCTGCGCTGATCGCGTCGGCCGCCTGTACGAGCGCTGCGATTACCGTGCGGCACTCAACGTCGCCGTGGTGAGCCTCGATAGCGTGAATGACCTCGGGGCTTTCCTTGTACTTGCGGCATACGTCAACGCCGATCTGTACGTGCGAACCTTCGATCTCGTGGTCAAGAGCCTTACCGATATCGTGGAGCAGACCTGCGCGTCTTGCAAGTGCTGCGTCAACGCCAAGCTCGCTTGCCATGATTCCGGCGAGGTGGGCTACCTCGATGGAGTGACTGAGGACGTTCTGACGGTAGGAAGTTCTGTACTTCAGTCTGCCTATCAGGCGGACAAGCTCGTGGTTGAGGCCGTTGACATTGGTCTCCATAACTGCGCGTTCGCCTTCCTGGCGGATACGCTGCTCGACTTCCTTGCGTGCCTTCTCGACGGTCTCTTCGATGCGGGCGGGGTGGATACGGCCGTCCTGAATGAGCCTTTCAAGGGAGATACGCGCGATCTCGCGGCGAACCTGGTCGAAGCTCGACAGGGTGATCGCCTCGGGGGTGTCGTCGATGATAAGGTCAACGCCGGTGAGCGTTTCAAGGGCGCGGATATTACGACCCTCGCGGCCGATGATACGGCCCTTCATCTCGTCGTTCGGAATAGCAACGACGGAGACTGCGGATTCAGACACGGTATCGGCTGCAAGTCTGGAGATGGCAAGGGAGATGTGCTTTCTCGCGATCTCGTCCTCCTCGTCCTTGAGCTTCTGCTCGTAGGCGGTGATCTTTACAGCCTTTTCGTGAGTCAGCTCGCTGTCTAACAGTGACAGCAGGTGTTCCTTTGCCTGATCGGTTGTGAAGCCGGAAATGCGTTCGAGAGTTTCGACCTGCTCAGCTTTGAGCTGCTCAGCCTCTGCGATCTTCTCGTCCGCTTTCTTGTGCTTCTGGTGGAGCTGTTCTTCATAGCGCTCCATTTTGTCGGTTTTCTTGTCGAGGTTTTCCTCTTTCTGCTGGAGACGGCGCTCTGAACGGGAGAGTTCCCCGCGGCGTTCCTTCAGCTCGCGGTCGGTTTCGCCCTTTAAGCGGCTGATCTCCTTTTCGGCGTCTGAGCGCATCTTGTAGATCTCGTCCTTTGCTTCAACGAGAGCTGCTTTCTTGCGGTCTTCGGCTTTTACGTTTGCTTCTTCGATAATGCGCGCCGATTCCTTCTCCGCGGATTCAAACTGAGCTTCCGCAGTTTTAATGCGGTGCTTCACGCCCATTTTGAAGCAGATAAATCCTGCTGCGGCTGCGCCGACGATGAATGCCGCAACTGCGATTATTACCGCTATTATTGGATCCATCTTTCGTTTCCCTCCTTCTTAATGATCGGCGGGAATAATATACAATTGTTGGAATGAATCTGCCGCCCATACGGAACGGCTTTTTCATCGCAGTGCTATGCTGCGTTAATCTTTTGAAACAGTGCTGACACTGAAAAATCATGGCAGACTGACCGCCGCAGTTCCCCCCGGAGCCGCGGAAGCCACATAGGTAACGGGTTCCTTTTATTATATATTAGACCGCCACTACGTCTATCATACATCTATACAATAGATATTAAAAAACGTAAGCTGCTCCTGCCGGGGTAGCCCCGTGCAGAAAAGCCCATAGTTATTTTACTACATAATAACGAAAATGTCAAGGGAAAAACCACTTGATTTTTACCAAAATGCACATGTTGAAAACGTAAAACCTGTTACACGATGTCGCTTTGCAGGGATAAAACGGCGCTTTTATGTACGCCGTATGTCGTAATTGCACAATAAACCCGCAATTTTTTTGGAGTTTTTTCTACGCCTGGCAATAACCCGTGCCGTGCAGGGAAAAATTTGCTCAGACCCTTGCAATTATACTATTACTGTGATATAATATAAACAATGAAATATTATGCTCGCGGGCATTGGAGGAAAAACAGATGACATATAAAGAGAGCTTTATCAAGTTCATGGTAGACAGCGGTGTGCTGAAATTCGGCGAGTTCACTCTCAAGAGCGGCAGACTTGCACCCTATTTCATCAACGCCGGCAACTACAAGACCGGCGCGCAGCTTGCAAAGCTCGGCGAGTTCTACGCTGAGTGCATTATGGAGAACGGTCTGAAGCCGCAGACCCTTTTCGGGCCGGCTTACAAGGGGATCCCGCTTTCCGTTTCCGCATGCACAGCGCTCTACAACAAGCACGGCGTTGACGTTAACTACTGCTTCGACCGCAAGGAAGTCAAGGATCACGGCGAGGGCGGAATGTTCGTAGGCAAGACCCTTGAGGACGGCGAGAAGGTCGTTATCATCGAGGACGTTATGACCTCCGGCAAGGCTCTGCGCGAGGTTCTGCCGAAGCTCCAGAGCGCCGCAAAGATCGACATTGAGGGTATGATCATCACAGTTGACCGCATGGAGAAGGGTCTTACATCTGATAAGTCCGCCGTGCAGGAAGTTTACGACGAGTTCGGCGTTAAGGTTTACTCCATCGTCACCATCAACGATATCATCGACGCTCTGGAGAACGACGTTATCCCGGGCAAGGAGTACGTTGAGAAGATGAAAGAATACAGAAAGGTATACGGAGTAGGCTGATAACTGCCTGTAATATCCGGGGAAATAGGGGAAAACGAAATGGAAATGCCTTTTCAGCCCAACGAGGGCAAGAATCTTGAGATAGATACGGATTACGGCAGGTATGCAAGATACCCCGTAAAGACCCACGTTATCACAAAGGACGACGTGCTGGAGGACGTTCTCGACAAGTATGTCAGGGAATATATCCAGCCCGGCGATACGATAATCATGTCGGAGAAGATCGTTGCGATCTCCCAGGGACGTGCGTTCCCGATCGAGGAAATCAAGGTCTCCAGGCTGGCAAAGATCCTGTCGCACTTCGTTGTTAAGACGAAATACGGCATTGGTCTCGGAATGCCCGAGACGATGGAGCTGTGTATCCGCGAGGTCGGCAGAGTAAAGGTGCTGTGGGCGGCGTTCTGCGCTGCAATCGGCAAGCTGTTCGGCAAGCACGGCGTATTCTACAATATCTGCGGAATGAAGGCGCGCGCTATCGACGGTCCGTGCGAATATACGCTGCCGCCTTACAACCACTACGCGAAGATGGCTCCGGATAAGCCCGACGAGGTAGCCGAAAGGCTCACAAAGTACCTCGGGGTGGACGTTGTTATCATCGACGCGAACGATATCGGCGCGAACGTACTCGGCAAGCCCCGCAAGGACATGCCCGACGAGTTTCCGATACAGGCGTTCAAGGATAATCCCCTTGACCAGTGCTCTCAGCAGACGCCTATCGCGATCGTGAGAAAAGTTTCCTGATAAGGTTACTTATAATAAAGTTTTTTAGGGGGTGTTTTTATGGCAACAGTAGGCAGTATGGCGATGGTTCAGCTTAAGATGGCGCAGGCTTCCGCAAAAACAGGCGTAAGCACAGGCAGTCTGTTTTCAAAGAGCACTTTCTCATCAGGAAAGTCCACTGTGTCGTCCAGCGACGCGATGGAAAATATCCTGAAAGGCAAGAACGACTATTTCAAGGCGCAGTACAAGAAGCTTTATACTTCCATATTCCCCGACAGCGAGGACACGGAAAAGGCTGACAAGACCGTCACCGTAAAATCCGCGGCTAACAGCGCGGCGGCATCGGCTGACGCCCTTGCGGACTACGCCAACGGTCTAGGATTTGATGACAAGGTCGATACCGAGACAGCTTCCAAGAAGATCCAGAGCTTTGTTGACGACTACAACGACATGATCGGCGCGCTCAGCGAGTCCGAGAATCAGTCGGTGCTCCAGAAGGGCGTTATCATGGTGAACACCGCTAAGGTGTACAGCAGTGCGCTCAAGCGTGCGGGCATCACGGTAGGCAGCGACAATAAGCTCAGTTTCGATAAGGATAAGCTGACCGATATCAAGGCTTACGAGTTCAAGTCCACGTTCGGACGCGGCGGCTTCGCTTCTAAGGTAACTCAGAAAGCGGAGCAGATCAAGCGTTTGCAGGGAAGCTCCGGCGGGCTGTTCTCCTATTCGAACACTGTCACACCGAGCTATACCTACAACATCGGCGCGATGTTCAGTACTTATGCATAATATAAAGCGGAGCTGAAAAGCTCCGCTTTTGTTTGCCTGAAAGTCTGATTGGGAAACTATAATTTAGCGCTCTACCCGCTTTCAGCAAATCAAAATCCCGCGCGGAGCGCGCACCATAATTCCGAATTCCGCATTCAGAATTCCGAATTAAACAAAAGTCCCCTCGGAAAGCTCCGGGGGGAAAATTGTGTTACTGAAAAAAGTTGAAATCTTGTCAGCCGGATACCGGCTTAACCGCAAAATTACTCAGCGGTGTAGGGAATGAGAGCGATCTGTCTAGCTCTCTTGATAGCTGTTGTGAGCTCTCTCTGGTGATAAGCGCAGCAGCCTGTTACGCGTCTGGGAAGGATCTTAGCACGCTCGGTCATGCACTTTCTGAGCTTAGCAACGTCCTTGTAATCAATGAATTCAGAACGATCAACGCAGAACTGGCAAACCTTTTTTCTGGGGCGCTTAACTGCGTGAGCCGGTCTATCAAACTTTTCAGCCATGATACTGAACCTCCTTTATTGTTCAAGTAAACGGATTTTTAGAACGGATAGGGATCACCGGAGGCACCGCTGAAATCAGCCGCTGGCGCCTGTGCGGGCGCGGACTGCTGCGGAGCGCTTGCCGGTGCTGCGGGTGCAGCGTTCGGAACGGAAGCGGCATAATCGCCGTAGGAGCCGTTCTGAGCCTTTTCGCCGGTGAACGAGATACGGTCTGCAACTATTTCATACCATGTGGAGGGATTACCGTTCTTGTCGGTATAGCTTCTTGTGTTGAGTTCGCCTTCAACCAGGATCATTCTGCCCTTGCCGAAGTAACGGTTAACAAACTCTGCCTGCTGGCGCCATGCAACGACGTTAAAGAAATCAGACTTTCTTTCTTCGCCCTTCTGCTGGAAACGTCTGTCAACTGCGATGCGGAACGAGCATACGTTCACGCCCTGCGGAGTAGTTCTTAATTCCGGGTCATTTACTATTCTGCCCATCATAATAACCTTATTAAACACGAAAAACACCTCCAGATCAATAGTTACATTCCTGTCGCTCTGCGGAAATTACTGCTGCTGACCCTGTGCGAGTACAACGATGGAACGGAGAACGCCGTCAGTGATGTTGATGACACGCTCAAGCTCCATGGGGAAGTCAGGCTTGGACTCGAAGTTGTAGAGCACATAGTAGCCTTCGCCCTCGTAGTTGATCTCGTAAGCGAGCTTTCTCTTGCCCCACTCGTCGATGTTGGTAAGGGTACCGTTTGCCTTGATGAGGTCAGCGAACTTTGTGGTGAGCGCCTTGATCTCGTCCTCAGTCTTCTTCAGGGAGAAAACGATGATAGCCTCATACTTCTCAGATAACTTTGCCATTTATATAGCACCTCCTTATGGATATATATCCCGTGCGGAATTGCACGAGAAAGGGGTAAGACTTTTCAGTCTTAACTACACTATTATATCAGAAAAGTTCCCCCTTGTCAAGTGCCATAGGGGAACTTTTTCTGAATTTTTCGTGGAAACGCCTTACTTATCGGGAGTTATCCTCCAGATCTCCTTCGCGTAGTCGGCGATGGTGCGGTCGGAGCTGAACTTCCCCGCATTGGACATGTTTATCCAGCACTTGCGGAGGAATCCCGCGCGGTCGTCACGGTAATCGGCGTTTGCCTTCAGCTTCGCTTCAACATAGCTGTGCAGGTCGCCGAGCAGGTAGTAGTGATCCGGAACATGCCAGCTTGCGCCGTCCAGAAGCGCATAGTACAGCTCGCGGAAGGCTCCGCTGCCTCCGTCGGAGAACGTACCGTCGATGAGGGTGTCCAGAACCCGGGCGATCTGCGGGTCGGAAGCGTAGATTTTGCGCGGGTCGTAGGAAGGCATGATCTTTTCAAGCTCCTCTACCCTTGCGCCGAAGATGTAGTTGTTTTCGATACCGGCTTCCTCGGCTATTTCGACGTTTGCGCCGTCGTAGGTTCCGAGGGTTACGGTGCCGTTGAGCATGAACTTCATGTTTCCGGTGCCGGAGGCCTCGGTGCCCGCGGTGGATATCTGCTCGGAGATGTCTGCGGCTGTAACCAGCTTTTCAGCGTAGGAAACGTTATAGTTCTGAACGAATACAACGTTGATAAGTCCCTTCACCGCCGGATCTGAATTTACGAGCGCGGCAATTTCATTGATGTACTTGATAATAGCCTTGGCGCGGGCGTATCCGGGCGCGGACTTGGCACCGAAAATGAACGTTGTCGGGTAGAAGTCCTTGATGCTGCCGTCCTTTATTCCGAAGTAGATGTACATTATCGAGAACGCATTCAGAAGCTGGCGCTTGTATTCGTGCAGGCGCTTTATCTGGATATCGAAAATGCTGTCGGCGTCGACGGCCGCGCGTTCGTGCTCTGCGATGTACTCGGCGAGCGCGGCTTTCTTCGCGGACTTTATGCGGCTGAACCGGTCAAGCTGAGCGGGGTCGCCGGCGTATTTCTCAAGCTCTTTCAGGCGGGAGAGGTCGGTTATCCAGCCTTCATCGCCGAGAAGGTCGGTTATCTGCGCGGAAAGCTCCGGGTTACAGAGCGCTATCCAGCGGCGCGGCGTGATACCGTTCGTCTTGTTCTGGAAGCGCTCCGGGTACAGCTCGTACCACTCGGGGAGCGCATTGTGCTTGAGTATCTCGGTGTGGATACGAGCAACTCCGTTGGTGCAGCTTGAGCAGTAGATGGCCATTTTAGCCATGTGGACAACTCCGCCGGAAACCATCTTCATCTGGTCGATCTGCTCGCGGGGCATATTGCGGCGGTACATATCCGCGATGAACGCCTCGTTGATCCGGAGTATCACGGAATAAACCTGCGGCAGCAGCTCCTCCATGAGGTCTGTGCCCCACTTTTCGAGAGCCTCCGGCATTATGGTGTGGTTGGTGTAGTTGAAGGTCTTTTGCGCGATCTCAAGGGACTTCTCAAAGCTTACGCCGTATTCTGTCATAAGCAGGCGGATAAGCTCCGGTATGGAGATAGTCGGGTGAGTGTCGTTGAGCTGAATCGAGTTGTACTCCGCGAAATCCTCGATTTTTCTGCCTGCCTTGAGGTGCTTCTTGAGCAGGTCGTGGAGGGAGGCAGCGCAGAAAAAGTACTGCTGCTTCAGGCGCAGGAGCTTGCCGGGACGCGCGTCGTCGTTCGGGTAGAGGGTGCGGGAGATGTTCTCCGCTTCTATCTGGGCGCGGCATGCTTCCATGTAGTCCTGGCGGTTAAAAGCGTCGAAGTCGAATTCCTTGACCGGCTCAGCCTGCCACAGGCGCAGTGTGCCGGCGAATCCGTTCTTGTAGCCGAATATCGGCATGTCGTAGGGGACTGCCATGACGTCTCCGGTGGAGAAATGCACCTTTACGGCGTCTTTCTCAACCCGCTTGCTCCACGGGTCGCCGAACTTTGTCCAGTCGTCCGCGTCCTCCTTCTGGAAGCCGTCGACGATGGACTGCTTGAACAGTCCGTACTTGTAGCGTATTCCGTAGCCGGTCAGCGGGAGCTTCATGGAAGCCGCGCTGTCCAGGAAGCACGCTGCGAGCCTTCCGAGACCGCCGTTGCCGAGCGCTGCGTCCTCGATCTCCTCGAGGTCGCACAGGGAAGCTCCGGCGGAGTTAAGCAGCGCCTCTGCGTCGTCGAGAAGTCCGAGGCACATCAGGTTGTTGTAGACCGCGCGTCCAACGAGGAACTCAGCGGAGAAGTAGCTCGCGGAGCGGCCCTTCGGGGCTGACTTCGCCATCAGCGGAGCCGACTGCTTCATTATGGAGCGCGCGAGCGCGTCATGGAGCTGCGGCGCGGTGGGCTTTTCGCCGTCTGTCAGCTCAGCGAGGTATTCGTCAAAATCCTTTTTCAGTAAATCCTTGTCGATCATAGGTGTCTCCTTTTTCAGCCGCCTGCGCGGATATTATGGACATTCTGATTATAGCATAATTTCATGGAAATTTCAACCTCAATATCCGGAACATAGCTGCATACTATATAAATAAGTACGCCGCTTTCCCGGCGGCTGGCACCCCGTGACTGTTGACAGGCGGTATTTTTTCACTTGGATTTCACATTGTGTTGTGAATTTGGTGAAAAAATAGTACGATGTGAATTAGAATTGGTCAAAATGCACATAATGCGGAATCCATTTTCTACATTGGGAATCCCCGTTTTTGGCGCGAAATCAGCCAAAACCGGCCTGTGAATGCTTGAAAATAGCGCAAAAATATGGTATAATCTAATATACTATAGTGGAGTATGGGGTGGAGTATGCCCTGTTTCCATGATCATATGCGGCGCACAGTAAAGCCGCAGGGGGAATGGAGGTAATCCGGTGAAAAAATTCTCATATCAGGCCACCGACATTAACGGAAAAATTATCCGTGGACAGGAGATGGCAGAGGATTATCAGGATCTTCAGCAAAAGCTGAAGGAACGGAATCTGTATATCACGCGCTACCGCGATCTCGGCGCAAACGACGCGGTGGACGTGAAGTACAAGTTCAAAACTAAGGAAGTATCGTTCATCAGCCGTCAGCTGGCGTCGATGACTTCCGCGGGTCTTTCGCTTGTCAGGGCGCTCTACATACTTCAGGAGCAGCAGACAAACAAAAAGGCAAAGCGAGTGCTTCTGGATATCTACGAGGAGGTACAGAAAGGTAAATCCTTCTCGGAAGTTCTGGAATCCAAGCCGGGCGTTTTCCCGGACCTGTTCGTGAGCATGGTTGCAGCCGGCGAATCCTCCGGTACGCTCGACCAGATCCTCGTAAGAGTATCTGACCACTTCGCGAATGCAAACAAGACAAACAACAAGATCAAGAGTGCGATGGTTTATCCTATCATTCTGCTTGTCCTGGCTCTGGCGGTTATCATACTGATGTTCACGATGATCCTGCCGACCTTTACCAGCATGATGGATCCGGAGGATATGACTCCGCTTTCAAAGGGCATGATCGCGTTCTCTGATTCGCTTATCAATTACTGGTACATTTACCTTATCGTCATTGCAGCTATCGTGGTTCTGTTCTGGATTTGCAGAAGAACTCCCGCAATAAAGCTCAGAATGGACGAACTGATCCTCAGGATACCTAAGGTCGGAAAGCTTATTTCCACTATCTATACCGGACGTTTCGCACGTAATATGTCCAACCTTTACGCAGCAGGCCTGCAAATGGTAGACTGCATCGAGAAGTCCGTATCCGTACTTGGCAATACCTATGTAACAAAGCGCTTCGAGGAAGTTGTCGACAACATCAAGCTCGGCGAGAGCATGTCGAAGGCAGTCGAAAAGACCCAGATATTCGAGGGCATGTTCACCTCGATAATCTACGTCGGCGAGGAGTCCGGTACGCTGGATACTATCCTTTCAAAAGCGGCGGACTACTACGAGGAAGAGGGCGACACCGCAGTCACCAAGCTGGTCGGAATGCTCGAGCCTGTCATGATCATCATCATGGGCGTGGCTATCGGTCTGGTTCTGGCGGCTATATTCCCGATGCTCTACGGCGGTATGACCAGCGCGTCATAATCAACAACTACAGATTATTTTGAGGTGAAAATATGCTTTCAATTGATATTACTGACAGACAAATAAAGCTCGTCAGAGGCGTACACAGCGGTAACAAGATCAGGGTTCAGGACGCCGATATGCGTGAGCTGACCCTCGGTATGGTTTCCAACGGTTACATCACCGATGTCCCGATGGTAGCAGCCGAGCTTAACGATATCATCAAGACAAAGGGCATAACGGAGAAGGACGCTATCGTGTCCATTACCTCCAGCTCCATCGTTTACAAGGAAATGCTGCTCCCCAAGCCCAAGAGCCTGAAGAACACCGCCGCTATCGAGGCGATGATACAGGCGAACATGGGTGTTTCCAAGGAGTTCAACATCTCCTTTACCATCGCCGGCGAGACCGAGGACGAAGAGAAGAACAAGCTCATCAAGATCATCGCGACTGCCTGCCCGCAGCGCCTGGTTGACGGCTACGTAAGACTGTTTTCACATATCGGTCTGTCTCTCAAGGGCGTAAACATCGCAAACAACTCCGTAACACGTCTTATCATCAACACTCCTAAGATGGCGGACAGAATGCCGATGCTGCTTATCCAGATAGATAAGGGCTTCCTTAACATGAACCTTTACGAGGATAACCAGATCGTATTCTCCCGTTACTTCAACATTGACCCCGCAGATTACGACAACGCGCCTGACTACGTTATCCGCGCACTTTCGGATAACCTGTTCAGAATGATCCAGTTCATCAAGAGCCGCAAGGGTGCAAAGCCCCTCAAGGAGATCATGTTCTACGGCGATACCGGAAACTTCATCGAGCTTTCCAACGCTATCTCCTCGTTCAATGTTCCGGTTCATGTTCTGGCGGCGCCTTCCACCGTCATCTCCATGGCCGAGATCGACTTCACCAAGTACGCTAACGCGATCGGCGCTATCTACCGCAGAAACAAGGATCTCGAGCACATAAACCTGCTGGAAGCTACCTCCGCGAAGGAATCCAAGGGCATGAACGGCTATCTGATGGTTCTTGCCGGAGCGTGCGTTGGCACGGTTGCCCTGGTTGGCGCTATCGTTATCGGTCTGAGCGCTATCGACAGCTCCATTCAGGGACAGATCTCCGAGATTCAGACTCAGATAGATAATCCTACCCTGCAAAACGACCTTTCCATAGTTACTAACCGCGAGAGCATGCTAGCAGGTTTCCAGAGCTATAACGACAATGTAGGCTCCACTTCCCAGCTCTTCAACTATATGCCGAAGGTGCAGACCTACATTATCAATAAGGTTTCCGAGCCTATCGAGTCTATCGTGAACAACGACGTTGAGCTTGATATCCTCAACATCAACATCAGCGACTACAGCGTTACCGTAACGTTCATGGGACGCAGCAACGGCGATCCTACACCGATCCCTTCACAGTACGTTGACAAGCTCACCAATGAAGTAAAGACCAAGTACGGCGATCCGTATTTCCAGAATGTTAACTATTCCGGCTTCTCAAAGTCCAATTCTTCCATTGAGAATACATACCTTGACCTTTCTACCGGTGAGTCCAAGTATGATACCGTATTCACGTTCACTGTGAGCATGAATGTCAGACCCGGCTCCGATGAGGATCATGCAACTTCTATCGACCTTGATCCTCAGCCTGAAGAAAATGTGGAGGTAACTGAATAATGAAACTCAGTAAGCAGGAAAGAATTGCGGTTTTAGTGATCGCTGTAGTTATTTTACTCGGACTTGGCATATTCCTTTTCATCGTTCCTAAGTTTGAGGCGATCGGCACATCGTCTGCTTCGCTCCTTAACAAGCAGGTAGAGCTTCAGACTGACATCGACCGCGCTGCAACCAAGGAAAAGCTCGGCGAGGATGTAATCAACGCATACAACGATGGCCGCAATATCGCGGATATGTTCTTTGAAGAAATGAAGCCCTACGAGGCCGACAATGAGATCAGAGAGTTCATTCAGTACTGCAAGGACAACGGCGTGAACATCGCTGTTGACTCCCTGTCAATCGGCGCGCCTACTGTTTCAACTCTGGGCGTAAGCTTCTCTACCGAGCCGGTAGTAGAGTATGACCTCAAGACCTACGCTACACAGGGTCAGGAGCCTTCCGCAGAGGAGCTCGAGGCTCTTAACAGAGAGGCGATCATGCAGGCTGCGCTTGCAAGCACACAGGCTGTTGGCTCTATTGACGTAAGCTTCACAGTTACCACTCTCAACTCCGCTGATATGCTGAAGTTCATTGATATCATCAATGACTACTACAAGCAGGAGGACGGCGGCATGATGAGAAAGGCGATCCGCCTTTCAAATGGTCTGTCCATTACCGACACCGACGTTGAGAAGAAGTACGCAGACTATGTTGACGACCTGACTGCAAAGGCAGAGAAGGACGGTAAGAGCCGCCTTGAAAAGGACACCGGCAAAACTGTAGGCAAGCAGGATCAGAACGCCAACAATAACAACGCTGCTGACACCGACGACGGCGAGACCGCGAACACCAACAACAATAACAAGAACGACGACAAGACCACCACATTTGAGGAGAACGTATGCCAGGTTGACGTTACTCTGACAATGTACAGCATTGAGCGCATGCAGGATCCTACCGAGCAGCTCTCTGCACAGAACAATCAGTAATCGCCCTTAGGAAGTAACACTTTTTGGAGCAAGGGACTATAATGAATCGTTCTCCTGCGCCGCTCAGCATGGGAATACCGGCGGCGCAGGAAGGCACTGCGTGAGATGCATTGGAGGTAATCAAAAATGAAACACGCATTGAGAAAGTATCTGTCACCGTGCGGAAGCGCGTTGTTCATGGTGGTAAGTACCATGGCTGCGCTTACCGTTCTTGTGACTGCGATGTACATGTCTGTGCTATCGTCCAGACAGGTGCAGTATGCAACGTTTGATCAGGAGCAGGCGTACGTTACTTCTACGTCAGTGGCTGATATTTTTACTGCATATATATCTGACAGCAAAAATGCAAGCACTACGATAATGAAGAAGATCAGCACAATGAAAGCAGGTCAGACTATAACCACAAACGGCAACGACTTTGCCGCTTTCGGCGGAACGAAGGAAGACTCTGCCATTGGTGCATACACGGTTGATATCAAGCGTCTGAACAATGAGACAATATCCGGAGTGGACTGGAATGTTTACGACATTGCAGTAACGGTTCAGAAGAATGGTATTGCTGAGACCACGCATTCTCTGGTCCGTTCCAAGAATGGCGAACCCACGCAGATGGAGCCTATCGACAGATTCTTTACCAGTACCGGATACCTCCCTAACGATGTGTGGATCTCCTCGATCACGTCAGATTCTACGGTTTACTGCGACAATGAGTATACCGTATTCGCCAAGGATAAGAACGCTGCCAGCGATGGCGACGTAATGCTTAATATGGATATCATCTGCGCTGGCGGTGCATTGTTTAATGACCAGTCGACATTTAAGCCGTTTGACGAGCCGCTGACATGGGTATTCGGCAATAATCTTACGATCGGCAAGGACTGCACTGCGTCTACATTTGAGCTTGGAAAATCCTCTTCAGAAAGAGGCAAGATCATCGTTGGCGGCGATATGATCGCGTCAGCGTACGGCAGCCGTGATTTCGGCGAATATACAGATGTATATGTTTTCGGCAACTTATATATAGAGGGCAATCCTATCAGCTTCAAGGGCAATCTGTATGTAAAGGGCGATATCATCGTTAAGGACAGCAACTGGCACAAATTCAGCAGTTTGTACCTGAACGGCACGATGAAAAGCGCAATTCCTGGTGGAAAAGTTAATACCGGAGAACTTGTACTTCACGATATGACCACGAATAAAGAGGTTTTCAATGATGCGATCACCGAATCGACCAAGATACTCGATAATAGAATCGGCGCCTCTGTATTTCCCAAGTGGCAGGCAAAGACATCGGGACTGACAGAAGACCCCATCACATTTAGAAAATGCGGTACCGCAGACGCTAAGTATATTCATTATATAAAAGATGACTGCACTATTGGAACTGTCAGAGACGTGGGCGATGGAAGCGACTCTCCGACAAACTTCACCATTATCCTTGATACGGGAGATGACCCTGATAATGTTCTTACCATTGGATTAAGCGGAAACGTTGATAACGATGGCGACGGAAAATATGAAACATTTATGTGGTTCCCTGACACAGATTCGTCCAGACGTATTTCTGTGGTTATTGTCGGTCGCGGCTCCGTTGTTATCGACGTGCCTGACGGCGTTACTTACCAGGCGACCGACCGTGAATTCTTCGGACATATTGCATGGTTCATGATGGGCGGAGGAGCAATAAAATACACGGATAGCGGCGTGCCTTATTTTGAAAAGCCTGACGACCTTTATATAAAACTGAATGAGAGTATTCAGAGTGGTGATTTCATTCTGAAAAACCCTGACGGTACCTGCAACTACACCAAGGTGGGTACAGGAGATGACGCTGTTTATACCTGTTCTTCGCATGGCGGCTCATATGAAGCACATAATGTAGAAAAGGTAAATGAAGGCAAGAAGGACTCCCTTTGCAGAGGAAGAATCCTCAGAAGTAAAGTCGACGCGTTCTATGCGTCACATTCCAGCATAAAGAGTAATATTGTAGAATACTACACGAGCTGCTTTGGCGAATCGCTGAACGGCAGCAGCGGTTACTCATCGGATTGCTATTATCCGAATGTTAATGCGTTTGTTATATCAGTTCTTGAAAATGCCGATATCCAGCTCGGTGTTGATAAGATGACAAAAGACGCGATCATGCAGAACGTATTCTGCGGTTATGTTTATGCTCCGTACATGACCTATGTCTGCGTAGGTTCCGGTGGTGGCGGCGTCAAGAACGTAGGCGGTATGATAGTATCCGATATCGCACTGAGTGGTCCGTATAATTACGTTTTTGCTCAGCCTGAGCGCACCATCTCTCAGATAAGCGGAGAGGATATGGATAGTCTCCAGCCTAGCGGAAGCAGAGTATGGCGTGTTCACGGATATTGATCCTTGGGGGAGTGACTTATGTTAAAAAAATTCTTATCTCGTCGGGGATTCACCATCGTTGAGGTACTGGTGGCTTTTGTCATTTTCTCAATTATGGCGGCGATGATCGCAATGATTCTTAATACTACCATGAGAACGAGGCAGGGCAATATCGACCTTGAAAATGAGATCGCCGAGCAGAAGGAAAAGTATTATCTGAACACTCAGAAAACTGACTACACTGCTAAGGACGGTACGATCCAGCTTAATTTTACAGATGGCGCTGGTAATGTCTCCGTTGACTATTCCGTAGGAAATCCGAATGCTGCTACTGACGACAATAATATTGAGCTTGACTATTATATCGGCAACGTCAATTACAATGCTGTCGATGATAATGGCAAAAAGGGCGATAAAACCTCTGGCAGCGTTATGGAACGTCTGGATTCACGCATCTATGGCGCAAACGGAATTTCAGAGATCGATATAAAGGCTACTGATCTTGGACCGGTCGAAAGCGGCGGGTACAGGTACGAGTTTGATATTCTGACCTACTCCAGCACACTGGTGGGCACACAGAACGAGTATCTCGCCCAGTTTAAGATGCTGTTTCCGTGCAAGATACTTGACTACGGATATATCCAGCATAATGGAACAAATCCTATTCCCAAGAGCGAAGGCTCAAATCTGGATTATTACAAATTTGATATCTGTACGCCTAATTCCAGAGTGCTGTGCGTAGGAAGCAGAATGAAGTGCAGTTACTCGCTGTTTTCTGATAATACGCAAAAGAAAATGTGGGTAACGCTTGAATCTGAAATCGACGTAAACGATCTGAACAAGATCTTCGGCACCAGCAAAACCGATCAGACCAGCACCAAGGACGGCAACTACTTCGTTTTCACACCGTATATTGAGACGGTAGAGATCGGTAAGGAAGGGCCGCATGACGATCCCGGCACGATCAAGCACGTAAATATTTTCGGCGCATTCCCGAAGGAGGAGAAAACACCGGAAACACCTTCTGGCGACAAATCAACTTCGGAAGCATGAGGAGGATTGACATGAAATCTATGATCCGGCTTCTGCTTCTGAAGAAGCGAAACAAAGGCGGATTTACTCTCGTTGAGGTCGTTGTATCGGTGGCGCTTCTGGCTATACTTATGGGCGGCATGATGATGTTCATTGCGCCCATAGTAAGGAACTTCAATGATAACCAGAAGGATCAGTCGGCACAGAGTGTTTCGGCTTGCATCAACGATTATATCGTTCACAGTATTCGCTATGCGACCCAGGTCGCTGTGTTTTCCAACACGGACTACGCTACGCTGATGAGTAACTCGGCAAGTCTTGACAGAATCAAGGCAATGAACGATTACTGTAATTCTGCCAACAGCTCTAACCAGGCGTATCAGCTAAAGTGCCTCAGCCTCAAGTATGACGCTGCAACCAGCATGTATTATCTGTATGAGGAAAAGGTCGACAGCACGTCCAACGGCAAGATTTACGAGGATAAACCAGGCGTAGACGCTTCCAAGAAGCCCAGAAAGGTGTTCAGCGACTGCTTCTACAACGATCTGTACATGACGTTCGAGATAGTCCAGCCTGAAAACGGCGACTACGGCAAGATCGATAGCGCACCTCTGTTAAGAAATGACGCACTCAAGTTTACAATCAATGCTTACAGGGACTCCGCGCGACAGACCATGATCTATTACGGCGAGGGTATCTCGGAGATGAGAAACATCAAGGGAATGCTCAAGCATGGAGGAAAGGCTGAGGATTACAATATCACAGTTTCCCCGGCGAGCCCGGTATCCTTTGACGCAATGGCAGACGGAGATCCGCGCGATATTTACATCTATTATATCAAGCGTACCCTCGCCGTTACTCCCACAACGCCATAATAAAAAAATTCCGCACCGCCTTAAATGTGCGGTGCGGAATATATTATGATTACATTATCAGCCCGGGAACATCAGGCTGACGTACCAGTTGATGACCTGGCTTCCGAACAGGAACGCATATGCGATTCCTATCGCGAGGAACGGCCCGAATACCATTCGGCGGGAGTACTTCACCTTTTCGATGAGATCCTCCTTGATACGAATGCGGAACGTGCCCTCCCTTTCGGTGGTTATCTGCTCGCGTACTGCACGGCTGAGCGCGGATTTATCCGGCAGACCCTTCCATGCGGCTTCGTCCAGAAACTCCCACTCGATGTCGGTTGTTCCACCGGAGATGCTGCCGACGATAACGTCGCTGCACCCTTCCTTGACGTATCCTACGTCGCTGTCGAGTTGCTGCTGATACCAGTCGGTCACGATCTGGCGGATCTTCTCTGTTACTTCCTGCTCCGCCTTTTTATCACGGAACTTCTTGACGATACCGTAGATCGCGCCGAGCACGATTCCTACGAACAGCGCCGGGAACACGCGGTAGCCGAGAAGCAGCGAGGCTCCGAGCATGAGCTGAAGATCGCCGCCGCCCATTCCTCCGACAAGCACGAGAATGAAGAACATCACGGCGACAACTCCGAGGGAGATAAGGCGCTCATACCAGGGGGCGAGCATTTCAGGTCCCCACGGAATGAAGAACGACGCGATACCGAGTACGCCGACGGTTATGCTGCACCAGTAGGGTATTTCGAAGTGGTCGATGTCTATGCCGCTGAGTACAATAAGTACGGCGAACAGGACGCACGCCACCGCAAATTCCCACGAGAAGCCGTATACCAGGTAGGCTCCGAGGTAGGAGACCGCACAGACCGCTTCCATGATCATGTAGCGGGGAGAGATCTTCGAACCGCAGAACCGGCACTTTCCGCGCAGAATGATCCAACTGAAGATCGGGAACATATCGTACCACTTCAGGCGGTTTCCGCAGGAGAAGCAGTGCGACGGCTCGGTGATTATCGACTGCTTCAGCGGCGTGCGGTATATAACCACGTTGAGGAAGCTTCCGATAACAGAGCCGAACACGAATACGAAAACACAGGTCACGATGTAAATAGCTGTTGTCATTATCATGACTCCTTTCTAAAAACTGATTTCATTGTACCATAAACAAATGGTTTTTGCAAGGAGTTTTGAAAAATAACGGCAGGCTGAACTTAGCTTAATTCAGCAATATCCTATAAAGAAATATCCGCAGGGGCGGTTTTACGGCGGGGCTCCCGCTAATACCAGAAAGGAAGATCATTCATAATGGCTGGACCTATCAGAAACCTTCCCATCGGTCAGATACTGGTGGAGAACGGATTCATCAATGAAAAGCAGCTTCAGGAGGCTCTCGACAAGCAGAAGCAGAGCGGCGGCAAAATGCTCGGCGACGTTATGCTTGAAATGGGGCTGGTGTCTGAAACTCAGCTTGCGCAGGCGCTGTCTATCAGACTGAAGGTGCCGTTCGTCGACCTTGCGTCAGTGCAGATAAACAAGGACGCGGTAATGAAAATCCCGGAGGCTACAGCCCGGGAAAAGACGGTCATCGCGTTCGATATGCACAACAACCGCCTTATGGTGGCTTCCAACGACCCTATCAACTTCTACATATTCGAGGAGCTGAAGGTCCAGACCGGCATGGAGATAATCCCGCAGATATCCACCAAGACCCAGATCGAGGAGGCTATCGGCAGGTTCTATTCGCAGCAGACCGTTAACAAGGTTATGAACGAGCTGGACGACGAGGCGGCGGCCGCAGCCCAGCAGAACCAGGTGGATACACAGTCCGGCGAGCGTATCGACAACGCGCCTATCGTTCGACTGGTAAACACGATGGTAGAGACTGCGTTCAGAATAAACGCGTCGGATATTCATATCGAGCCTTTCAAGACCCGCACGCGTATCCGTTTCAGAATAGACGGCGAGCTTGTGGAGCAGGAGGCTATGAAGGTTTCCATCGCGCTGCATAACTCCCTCATCACGCGTATCAAGATCCTCGGCGGTATGAATATCGCGGAGAAGCGTATCCCGCTGGACGGCCGATTCGGTATGAAGATCGACGGTATCAACCTGGACGTCCGTGTATCTACTATCCCCTGCGTATATGGCGAGAAGTGCGTTATACGACTGCTCTCCACCGCAGATGAAAAGACCAGAAAGATCACCGACCTCGGTATGACCGAGTATAACTACGAGATGTTCAAGCAGATAATCCGCTG
The DNA here is from genome assembly GCA_945923775.1 of uncultured Clostridia bacterium. GTDB lineage: Bacteria > Bacillota > Clostridia > Oscillospirales > Ruminococcaceae > CAG-115. Next base: position 156,157 of record CAMELR010000002.1, read on the forward strand.
CCCGAACGGAGTTATGCTGGTTACAGGCCCTACAGGTTCCGGTAAATCTACTACACTGTACGCTACCCTCGGCGAGCTTTCCAAGCCTAACGTAAACATCGTAACAGTTGAGGACCCTGTCGAGAAAAAGATCGACGGTGTAAACCAGTGCCAGATCAACGCCAAGGCAGGTATGACCTTCGCGGCTGCGCTGAGATCTATCCTCCGTCAGGACCCTGACATCATAATGGTCGGTGAGATCCGTGACGGCGAGACCGCAGATATCGCGATCAGAGCCGCTATCACCGGTCACTTCGTGCTTTCAACACTTCATACCAACGACGCGGCTTCCACTATCGTCCGCCTTGTGGACATGGGCGTTGCGCCGTACATGGTAGCTTCCTCGCTGGTTGGCATCATCGCACAGCGACTCGTAAAGCTCCTGTGCAATGAGTGCAAGGAAACTATCACGCTCTCTGACCCCGCAGACCTCCGCCTTGTAAGCAAGGATAAGCCGGTGCAGATATGCCAGGCTCATAAGGGCGGCTGCAAGAAGTGCAGAGGAACAGGTTATTCCGGACGTACCGCTATCCATGAGATAATAGTTACGTCAAATGATATAAAGGAGCTTATCTCGAAGGGCGCTACCGCCGAGGAGATAGGCGCAAAGGCTACCCAGAACGGCACGCTGCTGCTGCGTGACAACGTAACGCAGATGGTTCTTGCCGGAAGAACGACAATGGACGAACTGGTAAAGGCAACTTATACCGTTTGATATGGGCGCGGGGATACCCCGGCGGAAAAGACCTCCCCCACGGCATGCGGACAGCGGAAAGCCGCGCGTGAGGGAGCAGACAGCTCCGCAGGGAATATTCCAGACCCAGCCGGAATACTAATTACAAAGGAGCGTAATCAACGTGGAAGGTATGAACACCAATATAATGGATATCAACAGAATTCTGGACGAGGCGCGCAACCTCGGCTGCTCGGACTTGCACTTCACGGCAGGTCTGCCGCCGGTGGTACGTCTGCACGGCTCCATCAGAAAGCTCTCCGGATATCCTGACTGCACCGAGCCTATCATCGTAAACATCATCAACCAGATAACCTCTATCAAGCATAAGTCCCAGATCTCAAAGGGTCTGGACACCGACTTCTCGTATGTGTCCACCGCAGGATTCCGTCACAGAGTCAACGTATACCGCCAGAGAGGCTACCACGCCGTGGCTATCCGACTTCTGCGCAACGATATCCCGACCCTTGCCGACCTTTCCCTGCCGGCTACTCTCGGCGAGTTCGCCATGGCGCCGCGCGGACTGGTTCTGGTAACTGGCCCTACAGGTTCCGGTAAGTCTACCACGCTTGCGGCGATGATAGACCACATCAACCGTTCCAAGAACTGCCACATTATCACAGTCGAGGACCCTATCGAGTATCTGCACACCCACAAGCAGTCCATGGTAAACCAGCGTGAGATCGGGCAGGACGTAGACAGCTTCGCAGGCTCGCTGAGAGCGGCTCTCCGTGAGGACCCGGACGTTATCCTGGTCGGAGAAATGCGTGACTTCGAGACCATCAATGCAGCCGTAACCGCCGCAGAAACCGGTCACCTGGTATTCTCGACACTGCATACCACCGGCGCTGCAGAGACCATCGACCGTATCATCGACGTATATCCTCCGCACTCCCAGGGTCAGATACGCTCGCAGCTCGCGAACTCCGTTGTAGGCATCATCTCACAGACCCTCGTGCCCACCGCCGACGGGAAGGGTCGCTGCGCGGCTCTGGAGATACTCGCGGCTACCGACGCTATCCGCTCCATGATCCGCGAGGGCAAGATATTCCAGATACCGACGGCTATCGCTACCGGTAAGAAGAACGGCATGTTCACCCTCGACCAGGATCTTGCAAGACTTGTCAACATGGGCAAGATCACCAACGAGGTTGCACTCACCAAGTGCCAGGATCCGAACGAGTACAGAAGATACCTTGCAGTTGTTTGATGGTGATGATATGAAAAGAACGGCAAAGGCGGCGTCAAAAAAGGGGTTCACCCTTATTGAGCTTGTTGTGGTCGTGGCGATAATCGGCGTGCTGGCGGGGCTCCTTGTGCCAACCATGTTCGACGCCGTGACGAATTCCCGCATAGCCTCCGCGCAGCAGACCGCCAAGGTCATACGCGACAGGAGCGCGGAGTTTTTCACGAAGATGGATACGCAGATGCACACCCATGTCGGCGAGGTTCAGAAGGTCGTGATAACGGTCGATAACGGCACGTGGAGCATGACCGGAGGCTCCGCCGCAGACTGGGTGGACGGCGTGAATCACTGGAATACCCTGCCGAGCGTGTCAGATCCCGGCAACGATTCCCGGCAGAATACGGAGCTTCTCTCAAGCCTTGCGGTTTCCGCGCAGGGCATCGGGACGGCGTATATTGAGATGTACGTCGAGTACGCCCATGTTGTCGGGGTTTCGGTGATAGAAGGAGCTTCCGCGCCTGCGGGCGCTATGCCCGCCGCGCAGGATTTCGCTGACCGCAGCTTCGGCTACGGAGGCGGCGACCGCGCCGGAAGAATGCAGGACGGCACAATAATAGGTACTGCGCCGATACTTGCATTAGTTGCTGATGACAACTGATGAGTGAATTGTGTAAACGATACGCAGAATTTACACAAAGAATTCACATAAATTGCACAAAAAGCGGCATTCGAAATAGAATATTTTAAACGAATTTACCCTTGCAATGCAATTGTTTTGAAAAAACTCTTGCAATTTTCATGCCGATAGGCTATAATGGGATTATGGCGAAGGAACGAACCTGAATTAAGTTCCGGCGCTCATAAAAATGGATATAACTCCGCTGGGGTTATACATAAACAAATTTTTTTCTTTACAGGAGGTCTTTACAATGATAAAGAAGCTTCAGGCTCTCAAGGCCAAGAAGGGCTTTACACTCGTAGAGCTCGTAGTAGTAATCGCTATCATCGGCGTACTTGCTGCTATTCTCGTTCCCACAATGCTCGGCGTAGTTCAGGATTCCAGAATCACTTCTGCTGACTCTGCTGCTGCACAGATCAAGAACCAGACCACAAACTTCCTCACTCAGATGGACGCTGCTAAGAAGTCCCTGACCAATGGCACAACTACAGATCCTGCTCCTATGAATATCGTTGTTAGCAACGGTAACTGGACAGTAACTGGCGGTCCTGGAAGCTTTGGCGGCAACGGAACATGGAACGGCACAACTGATAAGAACAAGGACTATGCTGCTTACATGAAGGATGTTCTCGGCGATATCAAGAATGCTTATATCAATGTTCAGCTTAACCAGGGCAAGGTTGTAGGCGTTATGTATGTTGATGGTTACACAACTTACGATGGCGGCGTTAACCCGACCCAGGCTCAGTACCTCGCTGGTTCTATCAACTGGGCAGGTTCTAAGGCTGGTATCGATGGCAGCCAGTACATCGTTGGTACTGCTCCCAAGCTCCAGAAGTCTACCACTTAATCTGTCGCGGAAAACCGAGTTTTCCAGCTCTGAATGACACAATGTTCCTCGGCGGCGTAAGCCGTCGGGGAATTAGTGTTATTATTCAAGCGTTTATCCAACATCAGATGAACGTTTGAATAATGGCGCTCCCGAAATCAACGAAAGGCGGAATATCACATGATACAATACCTTCAGAGACTAAAGCACAAAAAGGGCTTTACGCTTGTCGAGCTTGCGGTCGTTATCGGAATCATCGTTGTGCTGACTGCGATAATTATGGTGAACATGATCGGCGGAGATACTGAGAAGATACTCAGGGCGAACTCAAACGCGCAGACGTTCTTCACGGCGAGCCAGATAACGCTCACCCGCGCGCACCTTACCGAGCGCCAGATCGTTGACTATCCGGCTGGAGAGACCAAGTTCATCGAATACAAGGACGGATACAACGAGCTGAACGGCACGTATCTGTTCATTGAGGCGCATTTCAAGGAGAGCGGCATTGACTGGCTCCACGTTGATAACTACCTTAACAAGCTGATGGCGCGCGGCGAATCCGACGCGATGACCGCGCTTGAGCAGAACCTTTCCACAAATCTCAGCGAGTATATCGCTGAGAGCGCCGAAGGCTACTTCTACGCAATGTGCGACAAGAATTTCGCCGTGACCTACGCGCATTACTGCCAGGACAGACTGCCCGAATTCAAGGGCGAGGAGCTGTCGGCGTTCCGCGATAAGTATATGTTCGGCGTAGGAATGAAGCTCCCTAACATGGGCAGCGTTATCGGCGTATGCACGGATATCGACCCCAATACAGACGGTATCCAGACTCCCGCAACCGGAGAATACGCATTTGGAATTCCGGCTTCGTACACTGGCTATCTGTCCGCTTGACATTAAATTTGAACCGCTCCGGTCAGACCGGGGCGGTTTTTGCTCTTTCTGGGGGATTTTTTTGAGAAAAATGCAAAAAATAATGCAGAAAAGCTAAAGTTGTGAAGGTAACTGCCGATAATATAAGTAGGCAAAAGAATGCGGGCGTACTATGCAAATATGAAAACGCCCGGGATCATAACGAAAATTGCAAAGGAGGCAGATGTATATGGAAATAAAAAGAATAAACGGGGTGCTTTCCGCATACCAGACCGTAAAGAAAAGCGCGGCGCCCAAAACTGAAACTGCTTCCTCGGTGAGAAATACAGACAGGGTCGAATTCGGATTCGAGACCGCGTTGCAGGCTGCGAAGAACGGCATTGCGGCGGCGGTAAAGGCAGACGCGGCTCCGCAGGAGCTGGCACAGGCACAGCAGGCTCTCGACAGCGGCGTTGAGGCGAACGACCTCGCGTCTTATATTCTCTTCGGGTGATAAAATGGACGAAAGAACCGCGCAGGCAGTAATAAAATGCCTTGAAATAGACTGCGATTTCTACCGGGAGCTTCACGTGTTCCTGATGAAAAAGCACACAAAGATACTTGACGACGATCTCGAGTGGCTCACGAACTCGCTTAATACCGAGCAGGCTTACGTGATGAAGAGCCAGTCGCTGGAGACCAAGCGCCAGGCGCTTTTTGACGGGCTGGGTATCTCAGGCAGGAAGCTGTCCGAGATGATCGGCGAGGCTCCGAAGGAGTATCAGGCGAAGCTGAAACAGCTTTCCAACCAGATCGCAGACCTCGTTGACGGCATAAGGGAAATAAACGAACAGACCAACGAGATAGTAAAGCGCAAGCTCGATAATCAGACGGAATTCGTAAAGCGCGCCGGGATATTCAACAAGCCCGAAACTTACACGAAGAATGCTTCAAAGGTCACCGGAGGAAGCTCCGCGAAGGCTTTCAGAGAGATTTAGGAGGAAAATATATGCGTCCTACGTTTTTAGGATTTGAGACACAGAAGCGCACTCTTCAGGTCGCTCAGAAGAACCTTGATATCGCGGGCAACAACATTTCGAATATCAACACCGTAGGCTACACCCGCCAGAGGGTAGACCTATACGCAATGTACGTCAGCGGAAACAGGAGCCTGAGATGGTGCAGCAATACGAATAATCTTTCGCTAACCGGCCAGGGCGTTAATTCCTACGGCGTGAGCCAGACGAGGGATCAGTACATCGACAAGCGCTACCGCGAGAACACTGCTGTAGAAGCTGAGACCGAGAAAAAGGTGAATATCCTCTCGGACGTTGAAGACGTGCTTGACAATATCGACACCGACGGACTTCAGTACTACACCGAGCAGTACTTCAAGGCGTTACAGGATTACTCAGTAGAGCGCCCGGACGCTGCTGAAGTCGCTACGATAGCGGTGAATTCAGCAACGAACCTCTGCCGCATACTTAACGATTACAGCACGAAGCTCAGCGAAGTCGAGGATACATACGTCAGCGAAACCAAGAATACTGTGACATATGTAAACAACCTGCTCAGCGAGATGAACCAGCTTAACAAGCGCATTGCGAAGGAGAAGATGTGCTATCCCGACGAGTACGGCCCTAACGAGCTGTACGATCAGCTCAATATGTACATCGACGAGCTTGCGAATTACGGCGATATCTCGATCACCAAGCACTCCAACGGAACTATTTCGGTGGACATGGCAGGCGTGAACGTCCTGAATGCTGAGAAATTCAAGACGAACAGCCTTGTAATGCAGGATTACTACGCAAATGGGCAGGTGGTTCTCAATTTTGAGAGCGGCGAGGAGGTCAACCTCCACTCCGGCGTGCTCAAGGCCTACATAGATACGCTCAACGGCAATGGCGTTTATGCTACCGGCCGTCAGAACGGCTCTTATGGCATAGCTTATTACAAGTCAGCAATAGATATCTTTGCAAGGACCCTTGCGGATACGTTCAACGCCGCTAACGGCGCGGACGACGACCCCGCGCGCCAGATGTTCGTAGGATATCCCTCCGGCGGCAAGGACCCGACAGCCGACGAAAACAAGGACGGCGTGCTTGACGGCGGCTATTCCGAGGTGCTCATCACCGCAGGCAATATCCACGTTTCCACCGTGTGGAGAGAAAATCCCACGATGATCGGTATGGTGAAGTCCATCGACCCCGCTACCGGCGAACAGCGCTACGGCTACGATGAAACCGTAGATTCAAACGGAAACGTAACGCTTCAGAACACGAACGTGCTGTTCCTGCTGTCGAAGTTTGAAAAGGGAGTCAAGTTCGGCAACGAGAACGACTTCAAGGGCGACATTTACCAGTACATTTCATTCATAAGCGACAGACTCGCTGAAACGATAAGCTACGAGACCAGCCGCAACGAAACTGCGAAGTCCACTGTGGATACGCTGCTTGACGCCCGCGACGAGGTTTCCGGCGTACAGATGGACGAGGAAGGCATCAACATGCTGAACTACCAGAAGTGGTACAGCGCTTCCTCACGTATGCTCACAACCCTTGACGACGCCCTCGACAAGCTGATAAACGGCACCGGGCGTGTAGGTCTGTAAGGAGGACATAGATGAGAATAACTAATTCCACTCTCCTGAGAAATTACGACAGGAACCTCAAGCGTATTTCCACTGCGAAGTACTCTTCTGAAAACAAGATATACTCCGGCAGACAGTACACTCGTGCGAGCCAGTCCCCACTGAAGGCGGCGAAGGCGCTCACCGTAAGGAAGCAGCTCTGGCATACCGAGCAGTACAAGGAAAACCTCAATGTCGCCGACAAGTTCTACACCGAGGCTGAGACTTCCCTGCTCCAGATATCTGATTCGCTCGCGAATGTCCGCGAAACGATAATCTACGCCTGCAACTCTACAAAAGATGAAAGCGTTGATCTCAACATACTTGCCGAGCAGCTCGAAACAAAGGCTAAGGAAATGGTGTCCATATTCAACACTGACAGTGCAGAGCGTGCTATATTCGGCGGTGAGAGTAACAGCGCCGAGCCGTTTACACTTCAGTATGACGAGAACGGACGCGCTACAACGGTGCTGTATCACGGAGTCCCGGTCAATGCGATGTCCGACGCTTCAGGCTATCCGTATTCCAAAGATGTCTATATAGATATCGGTATCGGTATGGTAATGAACGATAACCAGGAGATAGACCCTCAGTCGGCGCTGAAAATATCCTTTAATGGTGCGGCGGTTTCCGGCTGTGGATTTGAAGGCTCTGACAAGGATCTTTCAAAGCTCAATCTCAAGAGCCTGAACCCGGGCGAAGATGATGATAATACCATTCGTATCACCGCCAGCGGAAAGACTGTAACGGTAAATTTCAAGGGCAGAAATACGGACGATATACAGAAGGCAATCGACGACGCGTTCAATAATGCGGGCGTTGCCGGACCTAAGATAAGCGAAAAAGGCGAGCTTACCATGGACGACGGTTCAACGGCAGAGATATCTGAAACTCCGTATATTGACCTCGAAAAGCTGACCGATGGCAAGAAATATTCGTTTGATATCTACGCGAACGGCAAAAAGAAAACCATCAACTTCACAGCAGGCGCTACAGCCGCCGACAGCATGAAGAATATCCAGGATAAACTTAACGAGGAGTTCAAGAAGGAAAAGAACACCCCGGTTATCGCGGAGGACGGCTCCATTACAGTGAAGAACAACGCAGGTGAGGATTCACAGGTGTATCTCGCCAAGAGCAATGGCGGTGACGCGCCCACGTTCAAGAACGGAGACACATACTCCAACAACTACATACAGGTAACGCTTGACGCGGCAGCGGCGCTTCGCAGGGGCGACCTGGACTACGCTAACGCATGTATCGACAGAATAGTAAATTCTTCTGAGAATCTGCTGGTCGAGATAGCAGACCTCGGTAACGCCGAGGAATACATCGAGTTTAACACGAGCCGTTTCGACACAAGAGAGCTGAACCTCAAGGATCGCCAGAAAACTCTTGAAGCCACCGACCTGGAGTCTGAGATTACGTTGATGAAAACCTACGAGGCTATCTACAATGCGGCTCTTCAGATGTCAAGCTCGATAATCCCGAACAGCATATTTAATTATATTTCGTAAAAATTATTTGGTTGATTGATTGGTCATAATGCGCAGCGGCGCCTGTCAGGACGCGGCGAAGGCAAGGAAGCCGAAGCATTAGTTTATATGTTAAGCACAGGACAACTCAGGAGGTGTTGGAAGTGAACAGCAATTTGTTACAGATCACGACGATCCCGATATCCATTGAGATCAAGGTGACTAACGCGAAGTATCAGTACCCCGAGGGAAAAGACAGACAGCCCAAGGTAAACATCACGAATACCCAGGGCGGATATGTCATGAAGGCTGACCCGATAAAGGTGAAAATCGACACCTACGAGGCAAGAAAGAGCCTCGGCTACGGCCATATGACGGACGGGGACATGATGAGCAAAAAAGCGCAGGAGGGATTTTCACTTGCGTTCCAGGGCACGGCAAGAGTCGCGTCTGAGGGTAATATGCTCGCAAGAGGAATGTCCGCGTCGGAAATAGCGATACAGAACGCGAGAGCCGGCGCAACTGTGGAAACGATCATGGAGTTCCTGCCGAAGGAGGGCGCAGATATCACCTTTGACGGCGGCACGCTCAGCATAGACTATGAGATGGGAGATCAGGAGATCGACTGGGATACCGTAAACGAGCTGCCTATGGAATTCGTTCCCGGCAGTGTGGAACTCATCGTACGGGACAGACCCCGCGTTGAGATAGAGTATCTTGGAGATCCTATCTATTTCCCGGCAAGCGCTAACCCTAACTACAAGCCTCCGGTGCTTGATATAAAGGGCTGAGTTTTCTGAAAGGAGCGGCGGAATACGCCGGATTTGCCTATGAAGATAATCACAAGAGATTTCGGCGAGCAGGAGATCGAGGAAGATAAGATCATCACCTTCCCCGAAGGCATCATCGGTTTTGAGGACGTCAAGAGATACGCGCTGCTCAGTCCGCTGGGTGACGGAGTGTTCCCGATGTGGCTTCAGGCTGTTGACTCAAAGGAACCCTGCTTCGTGGTCTACGACCCGATGGTGATATACAGCGACTACCGCTTCGTGATATCCGACGAGGAGCAGAAGCTGCTCAACATCACCGAGGACTCGCCGTACCGCTGCCTTGCGGTGGCTATAGTACCCGAGGATTACAAAAAGACCACCATCAACCTGCGCTGTCCCATCATTATCAACACTAATGAGCGCAGGGCTGCACAGGTCATTCTGACGGAGCATTATGAGTTCAAGGCTCCGGTCTACGAGGAGGTCTGACCATGCTCGTAGTTACAAGGAAGCTCGATGAGAGCCTGATAATCTCCGACAATATTGAGATAACCGTGTTGGAGATAGGCAAGGATAAGGTCAAGATAGGCATAAACGCTCCAAAAGAGGTAAAGGTCATCAGAAGCGAGCTGAAAGATGCGCGTCAGACGAATGAACAGTCGGCGCATATTTCCGGCGGTGCAATAGCCGGGCTTCTGAATCAGCATAAACAGGAGGAAAAGTAACATGGCAGTAAGTAATTTACGTCTGGGAGGCATTACGTCCGGCTTCGATACCGAAGCTATGGTAACGCAGCTTCTTTCCTCATACCAGACAAGAATAGACAAGCAGAACCAGAAAATCACAAAGTTATCATGGCAGCAGTCAGCTTATCAGGATATTACCAAGAAGATCACTGAGTTCAAGAACACATATTTTGATATTCTCAAGCGTGATACATACCTGATGAGTCCGTCCACCTTCAACAAGTTCAAGGCGGACGTCACGGCGTCATCCAATGCCGACGCAGCGGGTCTGACCGTCAGCACGACTTCAAACTCATCTGCGGGAAGCTACAAGATAAAGCTGAGCCAGGCTGCAAAGGCTTCGACTGCCCAGGGCAGTTCAATTACTTCCGGCAGCTTTAAACTTGACCTTGACAAGGCGCTGAGTTCCGCCAGCGGAGATGTAAAGACCAACGATGACGGCAGCGAGACATGGACAATGAACTTCGCGCTTGATGTACAGGTAGGCGGCGTAAGAAAGACTATATCCTTTTCAGCCGACACCCTGCTCGACGCAGACGGCAATGTTGCCGACAAGGACGCTGCGAAGTCCAGCATCATTGATTCGCTGAACCAGAAGCTTCAGGAGAGCTTCGGATATTCCGGAAAGACCTCCGGAGCTACCGGCGCTACTGACGCAAACGGCAAGGAGTGGTTCCTTCAGGTACAGCTCGGTTCTGACGGCAAGGCTGAATTCCAGGTAGGCGGAAATGCTTCCGTTTCCATTACCGAGAACAAGGGTAACTTTGGTTTAGCACAGCCTAAGGAGAAGGTCGCTATTTCTACCGGCAGCGTTGTCACTGGTGTGAACGCTTTTCAGGTAGAGATCGGCGGAAAGAATGTATCCGTCGCATTTAACGGCGTTTCCAGCACATATTATGACAGTAAGGACCAGACCGGCAACGAGGCTATCCTTGCTGAATATAAGGAACTGAAAACAGCGGCTTACCGCAAGTCCTATAAGCTCGCTGATAACGCAATAGTTACCGATGAGCAGCTTGAGAAGTTCACATATTCCAATGCGCAGGCTGCAAAGGATAAGAATGCTGCGTCTATCCAGGAAGCTCTCAAGGGCGTTGACGGGTACACCTTTAATTTTGATGGCACATATCTTACCGCGACGGACAGCGATGGCAAATCGGTAGATTTTTCTATGACTTCCGTTGAGGGCGGCACACTGGGTCTGACAAAGGCGTCTGCTTCCAATAAGTTCAGCTCCAGCTCCACACTTTCGGATCTGGGCTTCACGCCTGAGGCTGATGGTACTTACAAGCTCAACATAAACGGTGCGGAAATCAGCCTTGATAAAAATGCTACTATTTCTTCCATGATGAGTGCGGTCAACAAGTCTGCCGCAGGCGTTACCATGACATATTCCTCCCTGACTAACAGCTTTACGCTGGAATCTAAGGAGTTCGGCGGCGCTGGTAAGGTAGAGGTAGGCGATACTTCTCTCGGCAGAAGTCTGGGTCTGGTTGACGACAACGGCACCGTGGGTGCGTCCGAGGGTCAGAACGCGATCTTTGAGATCAACGGTCAGGAGGTTTACCTTAACGATAATACCTACACCCTGGACGGCAACACATTCACATTCAACGACAACATGACCATCGGCGAGACCTATACCGTAAACATCACAAAGGATTCCACCACGGTCAAGGACGCACTCAAGAAGTTCGTAGAATCCTATAATCAGCTCATCGACGATGTATATGGATATATCGGCAAGTCTCCTGCGAAGGACGACGACGGCAACACGTATGAGCCGCTGACCGACGCCGAGAAGGATGAAATGAGCGAAGACGAGATAACCAAGTGGGAGGAGAAGGCAAAGCAGGGCGTACTGTACAATGACTCCACTGTCTCCAGCATAATGAGCCAGATGAGATCTGCGCTTTACACCAGTGTTACGCTCGACGACGGATCTAAGTTCGGTATCTACAACCTGGGCATAAAGACCTCCAGCGAGTGGAGCGAGCACGGAAAGCTCCAGATAGACGAGGACGCATTTGACAAGGCGTTTGAGAATAACGAGGACGCTATTATAAAGCTGTTCACCGACAGCGATACCGGCATGATGAAGAAACTGAATTCTGTTATCGACGGCGCGGTAAAGAGCAGCGGCGCTGCTAATACCAGAGGCACTCTGGTAAGAAAGGCTGGTAAGGCAGACAGCTCCGTCACTACTGACAGCACCATCTACAAGGAGATGGTGAAGATGCAGGATCGTCTGAAGGAACTCCAGGATCGTTACGACACAAAGGAAGAATACTGGTGGAAGGTGTTCACAAACATGGAGACGGCGATGTCCGATCTGAACAGTCAGACCAGCTACATTTCCTCTTACCTTGGAACCGGCACATCAAGCTACCAGTAAAATAAACAGAACAGAGGACATTCATCATGTCAAATCCCTATTCCGCATATAAAAAGCAGTCCGTATCCACCATGACCCCGGTGGAAGTCGTTATCAAGCTTTACAGCGAGACTGAGCGTCAGCTTGCTATTGGCGTCAATGCTATCGAATCAAAGGATATCAAGAAGGCGCACGAGTCGCTGATGAAGGCTCAGGAGCTTATCGGTGCGCTCCGCGGTTCGCTGGATAAGGACGTTCCGATATCGAAGAATCTCGATCAGCTCTATGATTTCTTCCAGAGGTCGGCGGCAAATGCGAACCTCAACAAGGACGCTGAGCATGCCGAGGAGCTGAAAAAGATAATTCCGATGATAGCGGATCTCCGTGACGCGTTCACGCAGATAAGCCAGATGACCAAGGAAGAGATCGAAGCGCAGGCAAAGGGACACAAGAAGTGATCCAGAGGAGGTGTTGTTATGGCAGAGTTAACGGGGTGTGAGGGCGTACTCGCGCTGCTAAAGCAGATTTACGAGGTGCTTCAGGAATACGACCAGCAGACTGATGCCATGATCAATGCCGATCTTGAGGTGCTTCAGCAGTCGCTGCTGGCAAGAAACGCGCTTATTGAGAAGCTGGAAGAACTCAAGCAGCAGCTTGAAAGCGTCATAGAGGTAGAGCAGCCGGAGGAAAGGGTGCTTCTGCAAACGCTGGTTCACGGAAGCTATGTGAACGCTCCGCTGGACGACCAGCACAAGGAGATACAGCTCATGCAGCGGAATATCACCGTTATGAAGCAGCGTATCGTTGATAAGGATAAGGTGATCTCCGGGCAGTTCAAGAATCAGCATGTTGATTCCCGCCGGGAGCTTGAGCAGCTTAAACAGACGCGCCAGAAGATCGGCTATTACAACAGCGCGGTCGTTAATCGCGCGACGGGTCAGTCGCTCAATAAGAACCTGTAATATCAGGGGCTGTCGTTTTTCGGCAGCCCTGTTTCTTTTTGAAGCCGCCTGACGGGCGTTCTCTGCTTCCAAATATAGATGTCCAACATTGTGCAAAATCGCTAAAATGCTTATTTCTTTTTTTCGGTGCTTGCAAAATTCACAAAAATACTGTATAATTATACTAGGTATATTGCGATTTCACACAGAAGGGTGATCACAGATGAACGTTTATATGGCGCGTCAGCCGATATTTGATACCGACAATCACGTCTATGGATATGAGCTGCTCTATCGCAGCAACGGCGTCCAGAACCAATATAACGGCGTAGATGGCGACGCTTCCACCGCGGACGTAATTACCAATGCGTTTTTCGGTCTGGATATAAGGGACATCATCGGAAACAGCAAGGCATTCATCAATTTCACTGGAAATCTGCTGAAACGCGGAGTCCCGAAGATGATATCCCCTGAGCTGGTGGTGGTCGAGGTTCTCGAAAACCTGATGATGGACGAAAAACTCCTCGCCGCCTGTCAGGAGCTCAAGGAGCGCGGCTATACCCTTGCGCTTGACGATTTCGAGTACGACAGCAGCTACAGTCAGCTTTTCGAGCTTGGCGACATCGTTAAGATAGACTTCCGCACGCCGCAGAAATCCATCGAGGAGACGGCGTACATCTGCCGCTACTCCAACAAAGTTATGCTGGCCGAGAAGATAGAGACCCGCGAGGAATTCGAATGGGCGAAGCGGCTCGGGTGCAGCTTCATGCAGGGATATTTCTTTGCGAAGCCTACTATAATGTCCAAAAACAGCCTGACGCCGCTTCCTGTGAACTTTATGCGCGTTATGCAGCTCATTTCACAGCCGGAGCCGGAGTTCAGCGATATCGTGGACGTTATTTCCTGCGATACTGCAATGTGTCAGCGGCTGCTGCGGCTTATCAACTCCGTTTATTTCGGGGTAAGGAACCGTGTAAGCTCCATCGGACAGGCACTGGTGATACTGGGGCTTGACTACCTGCGCGAGTGGATATACCTCATGGGAATGCAGCGCATCACCCGCAGCGACAACGTTGAAATAATGCGTATCTCCTGCCTGCTGGCGAAGTTCTGCAAGCAGCTCGCGCTGATGATACCGGAGGCAAGGAACGATTCCGACGCGTTCTACCTGATGGGTCTGCTGTCGATGGTGACATACGGCGGGGAGAGGGCGTTGGCTCAGGCTCTGGAGGAGTTCCCGCTGACGCAGGAGATAAAGGACGGACTTATGGGCAGGGGCGGCGTTTACAGCGACGTGTTCGACCTTGCGTACAGTTATGAAAAGGGCGACTGGGCGACAGTCGATAAATATGTTGAAAAATATCATCTGGACAGCTCCGCTGTTTCGGAAGCGTTCGTTAAGTGCGTGAAGGAATCGGAGCGTATCCGTACGATGTGACCCGGGGGATTATAATGGCATTTTTCCTTGATGAGATAGATAGCTGCCTGTGGGACTACCTGCGGCAGACGGAAAAGAAGATAGTGCTTTACGGCATGGGCGACGGCGCGGAGAAGATAAAGTCCGTGCTTGACGAGGCAGGCGTGCCAGTGGCGGATATCATGGCGAGCGACGAGTTCGTGCGGGGACACAGCTTCCTCGGATACCGCGTAAAGAAGCTCTCTGAGATAGAGGAGCTTTACGGCGATGATTTCCTGATACTGGTCTGCTTTGGCAGCCAGATAACGGAGGTCATGGAGCACATCTACGGCATAGCGGAGAAGCATGAGCTTTACGCTCCGAACGTTCCCGTGACCGGCGGAGGTCTTTTCACTCTTGATTACGCCAGGGAGCACAGCGCGGGGCTTGAGAAGGTCTACGGCATGCTCGCGGACGAACAGTCGAAGCGCGTGTTTGAGAACGTGATACGATACAAGCTGAGCGGCAGGATAGACCTCCTGAAGGAGTGCGAATCCCCCGAGGAGGAGATGTATGACCTGCTGCGTATAGGCGCGCAGGAGACTTATGTAGACCTCGGCGCATACAACGGCGACACTATCGTGAAGTTCCTGAACGAGACCGGAATGCAGTTCCGCAAGATATACGCCATGGAGCCGGATCACCGCAATTACATCAAGCTCAAGCGTCGGCTGTATATGATAGGCTCCGGGCTGCTTGAGGCGTACAACTGCGGCGCCTGGGATACTGAGACCACGATGATGTTCAGCCTGCGTGCGGGGAGAAGCTCCCATGTTGACGCGGCTGACCCGAAAAAGCTTGCCAACCCGGCGAGATTCCGCGAGGTCAGCATGATGAGCGTGGATCACATGCTCCAGGGCGACGCGGCGACGTTCATAAAGTACGACGTAGAGGGCAGCGAGAAGCAGGCGATAGACGGCGCGAAAAAGACGATCACAGCGCATCGTCCGAAGCTCTCGGTCGCGCTGTACCACCGCAACGAGGACATGTTCGCGATACCGCTCCAGATAGCGGAGCTGAACCGGAAATACAAGTTCTACATGAGACATCACCCGTATATTCCGGATTGGGACACAAATTTATATTGCATTTGAGGTAAACAATGAAAGTAGTAATTGGAATAGTTCTGATATCGCTGGTGATACTGGGACTCATCGCGTATATGATACTAATGCTGAACGCCCGGGAGATGATATTCTGCGGCGACCTCAAGAATGAGAACGGCACCAGCGCGCAGATAACCCGCGTTTACACCACCGACCTCAATGCAAACGAGACCCTCTCCGAGATAATCGTGAAGATGAACGAATCCGACACCGAGTCGGTGCAGAAATCCGATATAACCGAGGTGCTGGCGCAGTATCAGAATATAATCTACGCCCCGGTGTTCACCATAAGCGTGACCCAGGCGGACACCTCCACTTTCATAATCGACGGTCAGGTGTTCAATGGCCTTGACGAGAACGGCGACCCGGCGTCTCCGGATTACCGCCACTCCAAAATGCAGCTCAACACGGTTGTCACCAACGGCAGGATAATCGCCGCGCAGAACGTCTACGACGACGGCACTGTCGAGGCGCAGGATATCCAGGACGCTGTATTCACAGAGCGTCAGCGCGTTATCGACCCGATAGTTACCGGCGCGGAGTCCGAGGCGGCGTTTGCTTTCCAGGACTGCGACAGCTTCCGCGTTATCGTTAACAGCAGTGATTTCACACAAATTCCGTCGATAACCTTCGTTTACGTCTACAACGTAGACGCGGTAAATCCGCTTGATTTCACGCAGATATCGAATGATTCCCTCGCGGTGAAGATGGATCTTTCCTATGATAATAACGGCAAGCTTGCGGCTTCCTACGAGCTTATGAAAACAGTTACGGCGGACGCGCAGTAAATTTGCAGGCTGATTCTGTAATTCCGAATTAATTAAAGATCATGTCCGGAGAGTTCTGCTCTCCGGATTTTTCAGGGGTGATATAATGATTTGCAAACTTTGCCCAAGGGAATGCGGCGTTGACCGCAGCTCGTCCCGAGGTTTCTGCGGCATGGGGGAGGCTCCCCGGCTTGCGAGGGCTGCGCTCCACCAGTGGGAGGAGCCCTGCATAAGCGGCGACCCGGACGATTCCGGGCAGACCGGCAGCGGAACTGTGTTTTTTTCCGGCTGCGTGATGAGATGCGTGTTCTGTCAGAACCACGATGTCAGCGCGGGCGGATTCGGGAAGGAGGTCACTGTAGAGCGGCTCTCCGAAATATTCCTTGAGCTACAGCAGCGCGGCGCGTATAACATCAACCTTGTAAGTCCCACTCCGTTCGTTCCGCAGATAATACGCGCCCTGGACCTGGTGAAGCCACGGCTGACTATCCCGGTGGTGTACAACACCGGCGGCTACGAGCGTGTGGAAACGCTCCGGGCGCTGGAGGGCTACGTTGATATCTACCTGCCGGACGTCAAGTACTATTCCGACGAGCTTGCCGTGGAGCTTTCGCAGGCTCCGCATTACTTTGAAACGGCGATGAACGCCGTCGCGGAAATGGTAAGGCAGACCGGC
Source organism: uncultured Clostridia bacterium (assembly GCA_945923775.1). GTDB lineage: Bacteria > Bacillota > Clostridia > Oscillospirales > Ruminococcaceae > CAG-115. Next base: position 173,421 of record CAMELR010000002.1, read on the forward strand.
AGTCCCGTTTTTTCCGGGGATATGCTGAAAAAGGGCGTTATCGTGCGGCATCTGGTGCTTCCGTATCACTACCGGGATTCGGTGGAGGTCATAAAGCGGGTCGGGGAGCGGTTCGGAAAGGACGTGCTGTTCAGTCTGATGAGCCAGTATACTCCGTTCTGGAAGGCGAAGGATATCCCGCGGCTCAACCGCAGGATAACCACGTTTGAGTACCGCAAGGCGCTGGACGCGGTTTACGAAGCCGGGCTTGAGGGATTCATGCAGGAGCGCAGCTCCGCCAGGGAGGAATACACCCCGGATTTTGACCTTTCCGGAATTTAATTTTCGCATTTTGTGAAATTTTACTTTACAAAATCGTCTTTTTGTGGTAAAGTATTAGTATGAAAAAAATTACAAATAGGAGAACAGAGAAAATGACTGATTTTTCTGAGCTGAATTTAGGAATAGACGGCGACAGCATCACCGCCGGCGAGCAGTGGAGCTTCCACGTTTATAAGAATCTGGGCATGAAGTCCCACAGCAATGTTGCGGTGGGAAGCTCGGTGTGGTACAAGCGCACGTTCGAAGTTGCGGGAAAGACCGTTACCACGCAGGATTACGGCGCGGCTGACTTCGCGGGAATAAGCGACGGCTGGGAGCCTACGGACGACCCGGCAGAAATGCAGAAGCGCGCGAACAACTGCGCGGTGGTGCATATCCAGCGCTTCCTCGCCGAGGTAAAGAGCGGAAACTTCCCGAAGCCTGACATATTCGCGTTTGCGATGGGCACCAACGACCTTACGGAGTTCATCGGCGACGCCGACAAGGCGCTGCTCGGCAAGGAGCTTTCCGGCAACGAAAACATAGACCTGTTCACTGAGGCGGGCGCGGCAAGATGGTGCATTCAGACCATTCAGGAGAATTTCCCGGAGGCGCGGGTTTTCGTTATGACCCCTATCCAGACCGCAACGCCTGAGCATAACAAGAAGATCGAAAAGACGATAGACTGCCTTACCAGGATATGCAGAGGGCTGTCAGTGCAGCTTATCGACGCATACAGCAACTGCGGTATCTGCGAGAAGTTCGAGGTCATCGGCGGCAGGGGCAAGTATCTCAAGGACGGACTGCACCCGGACGTTGAGGGTCAGACCCTCGAGGGTGCGTTTGCTTCCAAGGAGATACGCAATAACTATTTTTAAAGAGGATACATATGGAGTTTCCGGCAGAGCTGCGCGGCGAGGTCGAGCGGCTGCTATCTGAAGAAAATACTGACAAGCTCGCAAAGGCGGCGGAGGGAATATCCGCGCGCTACCGCGGGAACGACGGCAGCGGAAAGCGGCTGGTCAGCTCCCGGCGGGACATACTGGCGTATTCCGCAGTGAGAATGCCCGCGACGTTCGGGGCGGTGAGCCGTTCGCTGGAGCTGGCTCTGGAGTGCCTCCCCGGGGGCGGGGAGTTCCGGACAGTGCTGGATATCGGCGCGGGTACGGGCGCTGCAACGCACGCGGCGTATCTCGCGGCTGACTGCGGGGAGTTCACCTGCATAGAGCGCGAGCCTGAGATGATATCCGTGGGCAGGCAGCTTACGGAGTTCTGCGGAGTTCCCGCCGTGTGGAAGCAGGGCGACATCACTTCCGGCTTTGACGACAGCGCGGAGCTTGTAATGTGCTCCTACTGCCTGAACGAGCTTACCGAAGCCGCCCGCAGAAAAGCGGTGGAGCAGCTGTGGAGCAGCACTCAGCGGCTGCTTCTCATAGTGGAGCCGGGTACTCCGGACGGTTATTCCCGGATACTTTCCGCGCGGCAGCAGCTTATCGGTCTCGGAGCGCATATCGCGGCTCCCTGCCCGCATGAGAACGCCTGTCCGCTTACCGTTGGCGCTGAGCCGGGCGACTGGTGCCACTTTACGGTGAGGGTCGCACGCAGCAGGCTCCACAAGCAGCTAAAGGGAGGCGACGTTCCGTATGAGGACGAGAAATTCTGCTTCCTGGCGGCTTCCCGGGAGGATGTCTCGCCATGTGCGGCGAGGGTCCTCCGCCACCCGAGGATAGACAGCGGCCGTATCACGCTGAAGCTGTGCACGCCCGGCGGCGCTGAGGAGCGCATGGTCACAAAGAAAAGTCCGCAGTTCAAGGCGGCGAGGAAATCCGACGCTGGCGACAGCTTCGGGTCATATGGATAGTGGGATATTAAGGCACAGAGCCTGAATATAATGTTAACAAGAATAATGTATGGAGGTAATGAACATGTTTAAGAAAACAACCGTAGCGATCATTCTGAGCGCAGTTATCATGGCTGGTTCTTCTGTTTCAGCATTTGCAGAGGCTCCGGTTCAGACCGTAGTTGTAGAGCAGGAATATGCGGCTTCCGCAGCCAAGACCTGGGACGGCAAGGCAGCGCTCCAGGCGGGTCAGAAGTACGTTATCAAGAAGAACGTCACCGTTTCCGGCAAGGTAACGCTCCCTAAGGGAACCACCCTGACCGTAAACAAGGGCGCAAAGCTCACCATCGGCTCAAAGGGCGCGCTGACCGTAAAGGGCACGCTGTCTGTTAAGTCCGGCGCTACACTGGCTGTAAACGGCACTCTGACGACTGCAAAGGGCAGCAAGCTCACCGACGCCGGCACTATCAAGTTTGCAAAGACCGCTAAGGTAACTCTCGGCGGCAAGCTGACCGTTTCCAAGACTGGTAAGGTCACCGGCGCTCCAAAGAGCATAAAGCTCGCAAAGACCGGCTCCGTAGCGATCACCGGAACCAACTCCTGCAAGAAGCTGGCTGCGCTCCTCAACACTGCCGCAGCTTCCACCAAGGACGCTCTCGCACAGGATAAGAAGGACGTTGAGACCTTCCTCAACAATGTTGCAAATGCGGTTATCAAGGACGGCAGCGCATACAGTGCAATAAAGATGGCTGTTCCGGCTGATTACTTCAAGCAGACAGAAGATGAGTTCAATGCATACACCAAGACTCTTGATCCGTCTGACGAAGCTTATGGTATGACATTTGAGCAGTTTATTGACGCTCTGTTATCTGCACAGATCGAAAGTATCACCCGTTCCATTCAGTCCATAAAGATAAGCGTAGCTGACCTGTCCGACTGCAAGAGCAAGCTCACAGCGGATCAGAAGCAGATGTATGCAAACTGCGGCGACATCACAAAGGCGTATATCGCTAAGATCAAGAGCGATGTGACCTTCAAGCCGGGCGCTGATACAAGCGGATACAATACCGATGATCTCGGCGAGATCACAGTAGTTAACGCCGGCGGAAACTGGTACATCGCAGGCTGATGGAAGTCATAACGGTGCTGACCGGCGGAGCCGACTTTGAGGACGCGGCGGAGTATCTGCCGTATGTTTCGGCGCTCCGGCGGGACCGCATCGCCAGGAAGCGCAGCGGCTCAGACAAGCTGCTGTCGCTGACTGCCGGGCTGCTGATATCCCTTGAAGTCACCCGCCGCACCGGAATTCCCCGCGGGAGTATCCGGTACGTTCACGGGGCATTCGGGAAGCCGTATCTTGAGGGAAGCACGCTGCAATTTTCGCTTTCGCATACGAAGGGAGCGGTCTGTGCGGCGTTCTCCGATGGGGAATCCGGCGAGGTCGGCGTGGATATTGAGCGGCGCGACAGGCGCGTAAGCGAGCGTATCCGTGAACGCATACTAAGCGAGAACGAAAAGCCGCTGGTAAGCTCCACGGAGGACCTGCTGCGGCTGTGGGTTCAGAAGGAAGCGTTCCTGAAGCGGCTGGGCACGGGAATTGCGGACGACCTGCGCGGTGCTGATACCACACTCATGCAGGATACCGAAGCGCTGTGCTGCGGGGATTACTTTATCGGCGTTTCCGGCAGAGGAGCCGGAGCGGCTCAGGTTAAGGTAATTACGCTTGACGAGCTTCTGCGGCAGTTCGATGAAAAACTAGTATAAAAATGCTGGGGCTGTATTACAACAGCCCCAGCAATATTTTAAATTCGGAATTATGAATGCGGAATTCCGAATTAACCAGATTACACCGCTTACTCAGTTACAAAAAAACCAGTGGGGACTGCAACGCAGCCCCCTGAATTTTACTTATTAGCCGAACCGACCTTCATAAACGGAACCTCGATGCCTTTTTCTTTTACCAGCATACTGAGATATCTGCGCTGATCATAAAGCTCGATGATGTTGTTGATACGTCTGCGGACGAACCGTATATTGAAAGGCTTCGCAATGACGTCCGCCGCGCCGAGGTCATACGCCCGGGACAGCGATTTGTCGGAGGTGTCCGCGCTGATGATGAAAACCGGGATATCGTCTATATATTTATTGTCCACCAGGTATTCCAGCACGCCAAATCCGTCCATTACCGGCATCATGATGTCCAGCAGGACCGCGCACAGCTTGTCTTTGTTCTTCTCGAACTCTTCTATTGCGCGCTTGCCATTTTCCGCTTCAACGACTCTGCGGTCGCTGAACGTGTCGCTCAGCATCAGTCGGTTGAACTCGAAATCGTCAACGATGAGCAGAGTATTGCGTTCCTCCATTTATGTATCCCCTCTCCGAATGCCTGTTGGTAGATAAATCTTATGGTTTAATTATATAATAAACCATGAAAAAAGTCAATAGGCATTTCCACAAGACATACCAGTTTATTTACAGTTTTTTTGTGGAAGGTATAGTGTAACGTGTGTAACTCAATCCTCAGCCCCGTAAACTATCTGCTTTATCATTCTCAGCGGGCGTACTCCGAGACCTCCGCAGCGCTGCACGAAATACATGAATGTGTAGCCGTCCTTGGGGTCGTTTGCCCAGAAGCAGCCGAGCCAGCCGTCCCAGCCGTATTCACCGGGGTGGGTGGATATTCCCGGAAGGCGCTCCTCCATTGCGACGCGCATGAGATTTCCGTAGCCATATCCTATGCACTGCTCCCAGTCGCATGTGCGGAGCTGGTACTGTGTGAGCTGATTTGAAGTCATGTATCTGACTGCGTTTTTGCTCAGAATGCGCCTGCCGTTGTAAACGCCCTCGTTGAGCAGCATTTCAGCGAACGCCGCGTAGTCGTCCATTGTGGAGCACAGCCCCGCGCCGCCGGACTGGAACTCCGGAGGCTTCCTGCACAGGTAGGTCAGACCTAAATGCTGCCACAGGCAGGGGACTAGCTTGCCGTCCTTTTCCTCGTAATTTTCGGCGAATCGGCAGAGCTTTTCCTCTGGTACCCAGAAATCGGTGTCCACCATTCCGAGCGGCTCGAACAGCTCCTCGCGCAGGAAATCGCCGAACTTCTTCCCGGAAACTGCCTCGATAACCGCGCCGAGAATATCCGCAGAAGAACCGTACATCCACCTGTCGCCGGGCTGGAACGCCAGCGGCACCTGACCTATGCGGTTCGCGTATTCAAGCGTATCAACGGGCTTTCCGGCTGCGACTTCCTCGCAGATCTTGTCGTAGAGATCCTGCATTACGCTGCCTGCGGGGTAGTTACGGTCAGGATAGGCGAGACCGGAGGTCATATCCAGCAGGTCTTTTACGCAGACCTCGCGGCTCAGCGGCTCGGGACCGTTTTCGGTGAGCACGGTCTGGTTCCTGAACCCGGGAATGAACCAGCTCACCTTGTCGTAGATATCAAGCTGACCGCGGTCAATGAGTATCATTGCGGCCGCCGCAGTGACCGGCTTGGTCATGGAGTACAGCCGCACGATGGTGTCGTCCGTCCACTTTATTCCGCGGGCTTCGTCAGCCATGCCGGCGTTCATGCGATATATGGGGCGTCCGTTTTTCAGCACGTACGCAGAGCAGCCGACTGCGGCTCCGCTTTCGACCTGAGAGCGCAGCATATCGGAAATACGCTCGAGTTTAACAAGATTCATTTTATGACCTCACTTGATCTTTCTTGCTTCACAGTAGAAACGCTTATCGTGCGCATGACCCATTGAGAAGGTCTTTCTGGGGAGTGCGCCGTCCTTGATAACTGTGGGGAACAGCTCCTCCTTGGTCATGGAGGGAAGAAGGAAACCGATGCTGTTCTTTGCGGAGGAAAGGTTCTCTACAACGTCCTCGCCGTGTATGTAGTCGATCTTGCCGGCATTCTCGGAAAGCCACTTGTCGAGGAAGCTCTGGAGGCTGCCAACGGTAAGGTTAGCAGTGGGAGCGCCCACGGAATACTGCTTCTTCGCGCCGTCCAGCAGTACAGTGAAGCTCTGACCTGAGGTGCCCTCGGTGAGCTTCAGCGCAGCGGTCATGTCAGCCATGAGCTTTGCGGTGTCGGTCTCGGTAATGACGCGGTGGATAGCCTCGAACTCTAGAGCCTCGCTGTGGAGGTTCACTACCTCGGCGAGGGCGTAGCGTGCAAGCGCAGCCTCGGGAGCGTTCGCGCGCTTCTTCTGCTCGTAGCACTCCTTTGCGGTGGCGAGGGAGTGGTTGCCGTCGCCCATTGCGTACAGCAGGACGTCTTCTCCGGTGAGCCCGTAGCGCTTGTTGAAATCCGCCTTGTCGGCGAGCTTGTCGAGGGCGTCGAAAACAGCCTTTGCGTGGTCGCCGTCGACGAGCCAGCCTTCGAGATGGCCGCCGTTCTGCATGAGGTCGAAGTCATAGAGCTTGGTGAGCTGGTCGCGCTTTGCTTCCAGCGGCTCGATAACAGTGCGCTTTACATCGTCAATGAGTATCATGATGTGCGGAAGCTCCAGCGCTGCGTCGCGGCGTATCTTCACACGCGGGGGAATACGGGAGGCAACGGTGGCTTCCGTAGCGCGCACCTGGGACTTGCTGCCCTTGTTGTAGTCGTACTGCTCCAGGTCGATGGCTCCGACAAGTCCGGTGCGTACCTTCCCGTCGGCCTGTGTGCGGCGCATGAGTATCAGCGCGGATTTGTACTCGATGAACAGCCCCTTGTCGAGGTACTCCTGCATGGTGCGGTTGATCTTTGCAATGCGGGCGTCCGCGTCCGGCTCCTCGAGGTAGACCTCGGGGAATATGAGGTTCAGCGTGGAGGGAGCGTCCCCTGCTATCTCGGCGGTCTTAGCCCAGTATGCGGGCTCGCTGGTGTACTGGTCGCATGCGACTACTGACCATTTTGTCATTCCTTCCGCGTCAAGCTTCGGGAGGAGGATATCCGCTGATGTAAATGCTGTCATTGCTGTGGTTCCTTTCTGTGGTGCGTATTTGTGCCGGGTGATCCCGGCTTATATTCAATTACATTATAACATAATTTATGCGAGTTTACAACAGGTTTTTGGCGGCAGCAGGGAAAACGCCGCAATTTCTTTAAACCCGTGATTTATTTTTGCAGGATTCCGAAAAAGTGCTTGCAAAATTCGGATAACTATGGTATAATTGACTTACATGGGCGCGGGATAGAATGCGCGCGGTAAAATGACAGCGTAAAGAGAGGAAATAACCATGCTTTATTCACAGATGAGCAAAGAACAGCTTCAGGCTGAAAAGACAGCGCTTGAGAAGCAGTATGCAGACTACAAGGCAAAGGGTCTGAAGCTCGATATGTCGAGAGGTAAGCCTGCCCCCGAGCAGCTCAACCTTTCGCTTGACATGCTCCTTCACTGCCTTGACGGCGACTACAAGTCCAGCAATGGCATCGACTGCCGCAACTACGGCGTACTCGACGGTATCCCCGAGGCTAAGGCTCTGTTCCAGGAAATGCTCGGCGTTTCCGCTGACGAGGTTATCGTAGGCGGCAACTCCAGCCTTCAGATGATGTACGACACCATTATCCGTGCAATGCAGCTCGGCGTACTCGGCAGCGAGAAGCCCTGGTGCAAATACGAGCATGTGAAGTTCCTCTGCCCGGCTCCCGGCTATGACAGACACTTCGCTATCTGCCAGGCGCTCGGTATCGAGATGATCAACGTTGATTACCTCGAGGACGGCCCTGACATGGACGCTGTGGAGAAGCTGGTTTCCGAGGACGAGGAGATCAAGGGTATCTGGTGCGTTCCGATGTACTCCAACCCGACCGGCATTACTTATTCCGACGCAGTTGTAAAGCGTTTTGCAAACCTCAAGCCGAAGGCTAAGGACTTCCGAATTTTCTGGGATAACGCATACTGCGTACACCATCTCTCCGAGAATCACGACCACCTGCTGAACATCATCGAGGAGTGCAAGAAGGCTGGCAATCCGAACATGGTATTCGAGTTCACTTCTACCTCTAAAATATCCTTCCCGGGCGGCGGTCTTGCCGTAGTTGCAGCAAGCAAGGAGAACATCGACTTCATCAAGAGCCAGATGACCTACCAGACCATCGGCTTTGATAAGCTCAATCAGCTCCGTCACGCTAAGTACTTCAAGAACTTCGAGAGCATAAGCGAGCACATGAAGCACCATGCAGCAATTATCCGTCCGAAGTTCGACGTAGTTCTCTACATGCTCGACAAGGAGATCGAACCCTTCGGAATCGGCAAGTGGAACAAGCCCAACGGCGGCTATTTCATTTCCTTCGACGCGCTCCCCGGCTGCGCAAAGCGCATTGTATCCCTCGCTAAGGAAGCAGGCGTTGTAATGACCGGCGCAGGTGCTACATTCCCCTATGGCAAGGATCCCAAGGACAGCAATATCCGTATTGCTCCGACATTCCCGTCTGTTGACGAGCTTCGCCAGGCTATGGAGATATTCTGTGTTTGCGTTAAGCTTGCAAGCGTTGAGGTTCTCCTTAATAAGTAATCAGAATATCAGAATTGCGATATAATTGCTTCCGCTTCCGTATGGAGGCGGAAGTTTTTTGTTGCATTTAATACCACGAATAGTTTGCGGAGAATTCCTGATACGCAACTTAAATACGCAAAAAATCCCCCGGTTCATAGAACCGGGGGATTCATTGTGTTTCTGATTTAACAGGTTACTAGCTTACTAGCTTACTCGTAGCGCTTCTGATACATGTAGTTGTTTACTTCCTTGACAACGAACACAACGATAATGCTGAAGCATACGAGGAAGGAAAGAATGAAGAACACGCCGCAGGTAATGTAGTTGTAGCCCTTGAACTTTGCGGGAAGCTCGGTCAGACCCTGCTCAACAGCCGCATTGTAAGCTGCGAGGGAGTTTGCAACCTTTGTTCCTCTCTCGCCGAAAACGGTGAAGATAGAGGAGAAGTTGCAGGAGCCTACCATGATGTACAGTGCGAGGGTTCCGAACTTGGAGAAGCTGTAGCCGCTCCACATTGCGATAGCGAGGAACAGCGAAATGCCGCCGAAAGCGATGAAGTACATATAGTCCATAGCGCCCAGTGTGATAGCGGTGTAGTGCTGCTTATCCCACATGAGAACTGCGATCATTGTAAGAACGAACTCCAGGATAATGGAGCCTGCGCCGATCATAACTGCGATAGCGGGCTTCTTATCAGCTTCGCTGTACTTGAAGGAAAGTTTGCTCTTGATCTTTGTGAAAGCGATGATAGTAACTACCGCCGCTGCCACGAAGGAGAGTATCAGGAATACGGTAGCCATCCACCATTTTGCGGTCATGCCGTTGGAGCCTACCCAGGCGATAGCGTCCTCGTCGCCGGACTTTGCAAGCGCCTTGGTGGGGTTGTAGGTCTTGAAGATCCACAGGATCCTGAACAGAATGCCGATGAGATTTGTAACGGTCATAGCTGCGCCGAAGGAGAAGTAGTAGATCATAGCCCACTCGCCTTCGCGAACATATACGATGGAACCGATAAGAGCGACAGCTACGAGGAGAATCAGCACAACGCCCTGTGCGAGGCTGGTGTTGTCCAGCCAGCCGATAACGATGGACCAGTTACCGCCGGAGTTGCCGATGTTGCCGTAAGCGCTCATGCCGAATGCAGCGAAAATCGCAGCGGCAGCCATGATGAGGAACATCACGCCGGCAGTCTTGCCGCGCTTCCACATATTTGCGATGTTGTCGGCGGTCAGAAGCATGTCGTCGGCGTATTCAGAGGAGCTGTCGTATACGCAGTAAATACATGCCGCGAGGCAGATAACAGCGTCAATGGCGCCGAAGATGCGCATTGAGTTTCTGAAGTTTGCAAAGGGAACAAGAATGGGAGTCAGCGCGATAACGGTCTTTGCTCCGAACACAGCTATCAGGTAGGACTTTGCGAACGCAAATCCCTTGAAATAGCAGAATGAAAGCAGAAGCAGTATTCCGGTGATAACTATGTAGATAAGTACGATGTTGAGAATAGTATCCCACAGCGAAAGGATTATCTGATTGTTAGCGATCTCGTCCTGCGACGCAAAGGTCTTACCGAAGAGCTTTACGATACAAGCCTTGCCTTCTTCGTTATATGCTTTGCACTGGTTGAATACCGGGTTGATGAACAGCGGCTTCATTACCAGGAAAAACGTAACAACAGCCTCTATCACAGCAAAAGCAGCCATGCCGATGCCGAGAGTTTTGTTGTTCAGCGGCGCTTTTCCTGCTGCGGTGTTGTTTACTGCGGCAGATGTCATTTGGTTATTCCTCCTAATTCAGAACAGCGTTTGCGCTTCTCCCCTGCGCAATACGCCATGCTATATAATTCTATTAAATTATACCATAATTCAGACGGATTTGCAAGCAAACGTCCGGAAATTAGGGCATGCGCTTTACACAAATTTTGTTTAAAATATTTGTGCAAATGTACATAATGTAAACGATATCCAGCTAATTATCCGGCGTTTTCTGCATTGTAACTATCGCCAACGTCGCGGCCGAGATCACACGTATAGACGAATTCCACGACATCGCCCTCGTGCAGCGTGAATTCCCCGGCGTAGACCTGCGGAAATTCTCCGTTGACGCGGTACATCCACCCGCTCAGCTCACCGAAGCCGAATTCCGAGATATATCCGATGCTGCGGACGTACGTTCCCCAGGAGCTGCCTGTGTAGTCCACGCGCACCTGCTGCTGCCGCGCCGCGGTTATCAGAGCGTCGAACGCCGAGGAGCCTTCCGGAAGGGACAGCGTGCACTCTGCGATCACCACGCCGTCCGGCGGGATAACAGACGGCTGGTTCACCGACGGGTCGATGGTATCCATTCTGCCGAGCACGGATCTGCAGTCAGCGGAGAAGGTCACTTCCATGCCTCCGGTAACTTCCTGCTCGTAGTACTCCGCAGGGGTGCGTATATCCAGGAGCCACACCCCGCCGCAGACCGCCGCGAGAAGTACAGCCACAGGGATCAGCACTTTCTTCCTGCGGATAATCGCCGCGGCGAGCATGCCAGCCGCCGCCAGTCCCGACGCAGCCGAAACTATCAGCTTGATGTGGGTTCCGGTGAAGCCCTGCGGCTGTTCAGGGGCGGCTGAGGCGGCGGACTGCTCTCCGCCGGAATCGGCTGTGTCCGCTGTGCTGCCACGCTCCGGAACGTCAGCGGTCTGGCTGTCTGCGGAAACATCTACGTCTGACGAATCCTCCTGGCTGGAGGGTTCCGGGCTTACAGCGGTCAGCGCGGAAAACAGCCCTTCGCCGCGCTGCGAAAGTGCGAGGGCGGTGAACGCTTCTAGGGTCTGGACCGTTGCCATGCGGTTGGTGTCCCCGTCCGGTAGGTGTGCGTAGCCGCCGTCCGGTCTGCGGTATTCGGAGAGCTGCAGTGCCGCTTCCTCCGCTTTTTCAGTGCGTCCGGCGGCCGCCAGGGCTATCACCGCCTGGGCGGTGCTTTCGCAGTTGCGGACTCCCATCGAGGTGTAGCCGCCTTCGATGGCGCAGAGCCAGTCGGCGCCGCGCTGTGCTGCTTCCCGGGCTTCGTCGGAATCTGCTGAGGTCAGCGCGTAGACCGCCGCGGAGGTTATATCCACATCGCCGCCGTCGCCGAACAGCGAGAAGCTTCCGTCCTCGTGCTGGGAAGCGACGATGTACTCCGTCAGGGACTGCGCGGTGTTCAGGGCGTTATCCGGCGCGGTTTCTCCGGTGACGTTCAGCGCTATGAGCGCCCAGATGTACGCGTTGAAGCCCTGGCGGCCGAGGGTTTCGCTCTGGAACACGCCGAGCTCCACCGCCTGCGACGGCTCATGCCCGAGCGCCGCTAGAAATATTCCGGTGCGCTGCAGCTCCGTGGGTTTTACGAATCCGCCGGAGGAAACTGTTTCCGCAAGCTCCGAAAGGCGGTTTTCAAGCTGGGAGGCGTAGGCTTCCGACCCTTCGGAGCCGTGGAGCCGCGCGTAGCAGTAAGCCGCCCAGTCCGCGTTGCTGTCGGCGGCGCTGCTCCAGAATTCCCCGTCCGAACCGGAGAAATACCCGAAGCACTCTTCCGCGAGACCCGCCCAGTCCCCGGTATCCGCCGCGAATGCAGTTGAAAAAGCGGCCTGCACCGCAATGATAACTGCAATGCAGACCGCCGAAACTGCTGTTTCTATCTTTTTCATGTATTACTGCTTCTTGCTCATCGCAATGCCTGCGCCTGCAAGGATAGCAACTGCAACTGCAACAGCTACGCCCTCAACGCCGGTGGAAGGTGAGCCCTTTTCGCCGGAAGCGCCGTCGTCTGCTGCGTCTGTGGTCGCTGCGGACTCTGCGGATGCGTCAGCTGAGGGGCTTTCCTCGGTCACCAGAGTTTCTGTGCCAAGGATATTTTCCAGCATGTCAACTGCGTTGTCTACGTCCTCCTGTGTGGATTCGTACTGTGCCAGAGCCTCGCCTGCTGCGGTGAATGCATATGCCTGCTCGTCGCCGCCGTTAAGGAGATCCTTGTTGTCAGCAAAGAGCTTTACGAGCTCAGCGGTCTTTACCTGCTCCTTGAGTGCGGCTGCTCCGCCCCAGGAGGAGTTGTCAACGCCGAGGTCAGCGCCGTAGCCGTAAACGGTGAAGGAGAATACTACAACGTCGCCGTCAGCGGGGGTGTAGTCAGCAATGCCGACCTGAGCGTACTCGTCGTTTACGAAGTATGTCCAGCCGCTTTCTGCGGTGTAGTCGTATGCGCTCAGCCAGCCCTCTTCGGTTCTGCCGGAAGCTATTGTGCAAACCTCTGCAACAGCTTCGGGGAACACGACATCATTGCTGTCGGTATCAGCGAAGGCGGTTATGAACGCGCCGTAGCCGGTGTCCTCGGTCTTGATCTCAGCGGCTCTCTCAACGATGTCGAGACCTGTCTCGCCCTCGTAGTAGGGTACCTTGACCGGCTCAACCTCAAAGCCCTGACCGATCGTGGTCTTTTCAGCCATAAAGTAAACGTAGCCTGCGGGCTGGTCGTCTGCGAATGCGCAGAGGCTTGCCGCGCTTGCTGCAACAGCCGCAGCCGCAACAGCGGAAACGATATTTCTCAGTTTCATTCTTTTGTTCCTCCTAATTCTATGCGGTGAAAATCCGCTCATACTTTCCCATTATATATTATTTCTTCTGATTTGTCAACATTTTGACAGACCAAAGTATTTTATCAGAGGAAAAAGTTGCTTATTCACCGTAAGAACAGGCATTTTTTTCAGATTTTCACCTTTACCCCCTTAACATTTGTCTGAAAATATGCTATAATAATTTTGTATATTGCAAACAACTGCTGAAAGGACGACCATGAGCAAAAATAAAGATAAAATGACCCAGGAAGAGCAGCTCCCCGAAATAACGGAAGTTTCCGCGCAGGAATCCCCCGAAGAGCCGGAAAAAACTGCGGGGCCGGAGCATGACGGCGAGTACACCGGAATGTCAAAGGGGAAGGCGGCTTTCCTGAAAATTCTCCCCATGCTGATAGTGCTGGTGTGCACCGGGCTTTTCATGTGGGGAATAAAATTCGTTATCGGAATATTCTACGCGCCGCATGACGAGGTGTTCACGAAGCAGGACGGCGACGTCACCTATACTATAGTAAAGTGCTACCAGAACCCTTCGTCCTATTTCTACGTTTACAACAGCGAGAAGTTCACCTTCAACGAAGCGGACTACGACAACGTGGCCGGCGAGCACAACGACGCTCACCTTCTGAAAGTCCCCGAGGTGTACTTCGTGCTGAACGAATCCGCGCCGGATATGGAGACCACCACGGTGAAGCTCCTTGCAGAGGGCAACGCGCTGAAGGTCTACCAGTTCGGGGAGTTCATACTTTACAGGCTGGAGGGTCAGTACGGCGTATTCGCGCCGCTTCGCGACTACACTGAGAGCGCGACCTCCCGAAAGAACGACCTCTATGTCGTGCGCCAGCTCCTCAAGAACGACGCGTGGAAGGGCTTTGTAATGCCCTATGAGACCGTAGACAACTTCCAGACCATACTCGAACGCCTGGAGTGGCACCTTGACACGGAATACGTCGAAGATCAGTAAAAAACCATCTGAAAGGAATCAAAATACATGGCTGATACAAGCTATCTTTCCAAGATACGCAATTTCTGCATAATCGCACACATCGACCACGGCAAATCCACCCTTGCCGACCGTATCCTCGAGCAGACCCAGACCGTCGCTCTGCGCGATATGGAGGAGCAGCTTCTTGACAACATGGATATCGAGCGCGAGCGCGGTATCACTATCAAGGCGCGCGCAGTACGCCTGAAATACCATGCGGACGACGGCGAGGACTACATTTTCAACCTCATCGACACCCCCGGCCACGTGGACTTCAACTACGAGGTTTCGCGCTCGCTGGTTGCGTGCGAGGGCGCTCTGCTCATCGTTGACGCCTCCCAGGGCATCGAGGCGCAGACCCTTGCGAATACCTACCTCGCAGTAGAAAACGACCTGGAGGTAGTCCCGGTCATCAACAAGATAGATCTCCCCTCCGCACACCCCGAGCAGGTCAAGGAGGAGATAGAGAACGTCATAGGCATTCCCGCCGAGGACGCCCCCGAAATATCCGCGAAAATGGGTATCAATATCCACGCGGTAATGGAGGCGGTGGTGAAGTCCATACCCGCACCGAAGGGAGACACTGAGGCTCCGCTCCAGGCGCTGATATTCGACAGCTACTACGACAGCTACAAGGGCGTTATTACCTACATCAGGGTCAAGGAAGGCTCCGTAAAGCCCGGCGACCGTATCAGAATGATGGCGACCGGCGCGGAATTCACCGTTGTTGAGACCGGCGTTATGGGAGCCACCGAGCTTGTGCCCTGCTCCGGACTCAAGGCGGGCGAGGTTGGCTACATCGCGGCTTCCATCAAGTCCATCGGTGAGACCAAGGTCGGCGATACTGTAACTTCCGCTGACAGACCTGCGGAAAAGCCGCTTCCCGGCTACCGCGAGGTAAACCCGATGGTGTTCAGCGGTATCTACCCGGCGGACGGCGCAAAGTACGTAGACCTGCGCGACGCCCTGGAAAAGCTCCAGCTCAACGACGCTTCACTGAGCTTCGAGCCGGAGACCTCCATCGCGCTGGGATTCGGCTTCCGCTGCGGATTCCTCGGGCTTCTCCACATGGAGATAATCCAGGAGCGCATTGAGCGTGAATACAACCTTGACATAATTACGACCGCTCCGTCCGTTGTCTACAAGATAGAAATGACCGACGGCTCCTTTAAGATGATAGATAACCCCACAAACTACCCCGACCCCTCCGAGATAGCGCAGGCGTACGAGCCGATGGTGAACGCGCATGTTTACACCCCCTCGGATTACGTCGGAAACATCATGGCGCTGTGCCAGAACAGGCGCGGCGTATTCCGCGATATGAAATACATCGATGAGACCCGTGTTGACCTGCACTACGAGCTTCCGCTCAACGAGATAGTCTACGATTTCTTCGACGCGCTGAAATCCCGCACCCGCGGCTATGCAAGCTACGATTATGAGATGATGGGATTTGTGCCGTCCAAGCTGGTGAAGCTGGATATACTGCTCAACGGCGACGTTATCGACGCGCTGTCGTTCATCGTCCACGCGGACAAGGCCTACGAGCGCGCCCGCAAGATGGCGGAGAAGCTCAAGGAGCATATCCCGCGGCAGATGTTCGAAATTCCGATACAGGCGGCTGTCGGCGGCAAGATAATCGCCCGCGAGACCATCAAAGCTCTGCGCAAGGACGTCCTCGCGAAGTGCTACGGCGGCGATATCACCCGAAAGAAGAAGCTGCTCGAGAAGCAGAAGGAGGGCAAGAAGCGCATGAGAGCCTTCGGTACCGTCGAGGTTCCGCAGGAGGCGTTCATGGCTGTGCTCAAGCTCGACGATGAGTGATTTCCGCGGGCTTTATATCCACGTTCCGTTCTGCGTGAGGAAGTGCCCTTACTGCGATTTCTACTCCACGGCGGAATGCGGCGACCTCCGGGCGGACTACGCCGCGGCGGTGGTAAGGAATCTCCGGGAATATCCGGAGCAGTTCGACACGGTGTATTTCGGGGGAGGAACTCCGAACCTCATAGCGGAGCACATGCCGGGGATTTTGCGGGCGGTCAGTACCGCTCCCGGGGCGGAGATTTCTGCAGAATGCAACCCTGCGACCGCCACCTTGGAAACGCTCCGCATAATGCGCGAGGCGGGAGTGAACCGTATTTCCGTAGGCGTGCAGTCGCTTCAGGATAACGAGCTGAAAAAGCTAGGGAGGCTCCACAATGCGGCACAGGCTGAGGAGCTGATACTACAGGCGCGGCAGGCGGGGTTCGACAGCATTTCCGCTGACATAATGCTCGGTGTGCCCGGGCAGACGGCGGATTCCCTGACGGACACGCTGGAGCGGCTCGCGAAGCTCCCGATACAGCACATTTCGGCGTACATGCTGACGCTGGAACCGGCTACGCCGTTCGGAAAATCGCCGCCTGCGGATATGGCGGACGACGATACAATGGCGGATCTCTACGCGCTGTGTCAGCGGCTTTGCGGGGAGCGGGGCTTCCATCAATACGAGATATCGAATTTCGCCCGGGAGGGCTTCGAGTGCCGCCACAATCTGAAATACTGGCGGGACGAGGAGTACCTCGGGATAGGCCCGGCGGCGCATTCATTCTATGCGGGGAAGCGTTTCGCGGTGCGCCGCGACATCGAAGCGTTCATACGTTCGGAGCGCCAGCCGGTGGAGATCACCGATGATTCTCCGGGGGACTTCGACGAGCGCGTGATGATGGGTCTGCGGCTGTCGGAGGGCATTCCGGAGGAGCTTTACAAGCCGTTTGAGAAGGCTCTGAAACTGATACCGGGGGAGTATTACCGGCTGGAAGGGGGCAGGCTGTCCCTGACCGGGAAGGGCTTTCCGGTTTATAATTACATCGTGTCGCTGCTGCTGGCACACAAGGAGGACTAACATGCGTGAAATGCGCCGAAAAGACCGCGAGATAACCGATGAATCAAAGATAGACGAGATAATCTCCCGCTGTAACTGCTGCCGCATAGGCTTCAACGACAGCGGCGAGGTGTACATAGTTCCGTTGAATTTTGGCTATGTGAAGCAGGACGGTAGACGTACCTTCTACTTCCACAGCGCGAAAGAGGGCAGGAAGATAGACCTTGTTAAAGAGGGTTACGAGGTCGGCTTTGAAATGGACTGCGGCTACGAGCTGCACCCGGGGGAGTCCCCCTGCGACTGCTACGCTGAATTCAGCAGCATTATCGGCAACGGAAACGTTTCGATAGTCACCGACCCGGAGGAGAAGATACTTGGTCTCCGGAGCCTGATGAAGCATACGGCGGGGAAGGAAAACTGCGAATTCCGTCCGGAAATGCTTGACGCAGTGTGCGTTTTCCGCCTGGACGTTGACAGGCTGACCTGCAAAGTACATTTATAAATATAAGGAGAGCACAATGGCTTACACGATCGAAAAAGGAAAGAAACTGATCCCGGCGGATAACGGCTGCTTCCAGTATGTCGGAAGAATAGACTTCGACGACCCGAAGCGCCCGGTTATGGCGTGGCCGGGAAGCTACGCTGACGTTAACTTCACCGGAACCTCCGCGGCGGTGGTGCTGAAGAACATCAACCTTCAGGAGGACACGCACTTTGCGGTCATCGTCGACGGCGTGATGAAGAAGATAACCCTTCCCACCAACCGGGAGGACGAGCTGTTCACAGCCGCAGAGGGGCTTGAGGACAAGCAGCACACACTGCGTATACTCAAGACGATGGCTTCGCACAACTACATCGAGCTTGTCGGGATAGTGGTAGACGAGGGCGCGAAGGTTACTAACCCCGCGCATAAGTACGATATGAAGCTTGAGGTATACGGCGACAGCGTTTCCGCTGGCGAGGTCACGGAGGCTCTGTATTACGAGGGTCAGTGCGATCCGGAGGATCACCGCAACAGGCTGGATAATTCCCATTTTGCATACCCGATGGCTCTTGCGAGGAAACTCAACGCGGAGCTGCACGACATCGCACAGGGCGGTATCGCTCTGCTGGACGGCACGGGATATTTCTGCTCCGACCAGCTCACCGGAATGGAGAGCTGCTACGACAAGATACAGTTCAGCCCCTACGCCGAGAAGAAGCAGTGGGATTTTTCCCGCTGGACTCCGGACGCGGTTATCATCGCCATCGGTCAGAACGACGCCAACCCCGACCCTGAGCGCATCAAGACTCCGGAGTACCGCCGCTACTGGAAGGACAACTACATAAAGCTCCTCCGCACGCTGATGGAGAAATACCCCGCGGCAAAATTCGTGCTGATACTGACGATACTCGGTCACGACCACACCTGGGACGATGCCCTTGAGGAAATAGCTCAGGAGGTAAATTCCGAGCGCGTAACGCACTTTATGTTTCGCCGCACCGGCTGTGGAACTAACGGCCACCCCCGCGCCACCGAGCAGGAGGAAATGGCAGGAGAGCTTTACAGCTATTTCAAGAACGAACTCGGATTCTGAAAATGATTACATGATATGCCGCCGCCGGACTGCTCTATGTGGGAAATCCGGCGGCGCTGTTTTGTTTAAAATTCACAAAAATGAAGGCAAAACTGAAATTTATTGCAATGAGAAGTTGCACTTTAAGAGAATGTGTGCTATAATTAACGTATGCGCGGGCGGCTTTAATGAGCGAAAGCCTAAAAGCGCCAAAGTCCAAAAGCGCATACCTACATAGAATGGACAAACAAGGAGAAACGTAACATGAAGATCAGAAAGATTTTCGCAGCTATCGCAGCTGCAGCAATGGCTGTTTCCGCAACAGCTTGTGCAAGCTCTACAACTTCCAGCTCCACCGCTGATTCCTCTGCGGCAGATTCTTCCGCGGCAGACAGCAGCACTCCCGCTGCTACAGCAGAGGCAGCTTCCACCGCTGACGCTTCCAGCGCAGCAGACGACAGCTCCGCGGCTGAGATCCCCGCTGACAAGGTTTACAACATCGGTATCTGCCAGCTCGTTCAGCACGAGGCTCTTGACGCAGCTACCAAGGGATTCAAGGACGTTCTCACCGAGAAGCTCGGCGCTGACCACGTTAAGTTCGACGAGCAGAACGCTAACGGCGAGTCCACAAACTGCACCACCATCTGCACCGGCTTCGCCGCTTCCGGCGTTGACCTGATCCTGGCTAACGCTACAGGCGCTCTCCAGGCTGCAAGCGCTGCTACCGCAACTATTCCGATCCTCGGCACTTCCGTAACCGACTACGCTACCGCTCTTTCCATCGACGACTGGACAGGCGCTACCGGCACAAACATTTCCGGTACCTCCGACCTCGCTCCTATCGACGAGCAGGCTAAGATGCTGCTTGAGATGTTCCCCGATGTAAAGCAGGTTGGTATCCTTTACTGCTCCGCTGAGGCTAACTCCAAGTACCAGGCAACCCTGTTCGCTAACGCTCTTGCAGACGCAGGCGTAGCTTGCAAGGAGTACAGCGCTGCTGACACCAACGAGATCAGCACCGTTACAACAACAGCTATCGGCGAGTGCGATGTACTCTATATCCCGACCGATAACACAATGGCTTCTTCCACTGAGACCATCAAGAACATCGTAGTTCCCGCTGGTATCCCGGTAATCGCAGGCGAAGAGGGCATTTGCAGAGGCTGCGGCGTTGCAACCCTGTCCATCAGCTACGAGGACCTCGGCAGAGCTACCGGCGAGATGGCTTACGAGATCCTGGTTGAGGGAGCTGACGTTTCCACAATGGACGTTCGCTTCGCTCCCAACGTTACCAAGAAGTACAATGCGGCTATCTGCGCTGAGCTTGGCGTAACAGCTCCCGAGGGCTACGAGGCTATCGCTGAGTAAGCTGAGTAATTCTCAGAACACAAACTAATGCATAACGGGGTGCGGGCTTTGTCCGTTCCCCGCTTCTGCATAAATAAAGGCAAAAAATAAACAGTATCGGAGAGAGATCATGGACATTTTTCTGGCTAAGCTATCCACCTTCGGAAACGCCCTCCCCGGTGATATCACTCAGGGACTTATCTGGGGTATCATGGCTATCGGCGTTTTCATCACCTACAAAATACTCGACTTCGCGGATCTTACCGTTGATGGAACCCTCGGTCTGGGCGGCGTTGTCGCGGTAGTTCTCATTTCAAACGGCGTGCCTGTTCCCGTGGCTATGCTTATTGCATTCCTGGCGGGCTGCGCTGCGGGTCTGTGCACTGCGCTGCTCAATACCATGCTCGGTATTCCGGGCATACTTGCGGGTATCCTGACTCAGCTCGCGCTGTATTCCGTTTACCTCGACATCAACGGCAAGGCTAACGCGCCGGTCAGCGTCGACAAGTTCCCGCTGGTCATCTCGTCGAGATACGTAACCGCAGGCAACGAGGTCGTTGATATTATCCGCACCGTCGGAACTGCACTGCTGTTCGTTGTGCTGATCATCGCAGCGCTGTACTGGTTCTTCGGAACGGAATACGGCATGGCTATCCGCGCCACCGGCTGCAACTCCGCGATGTCAAAGGCTGAAGGTATCAACACCAAGCGCACGACTATCATCGCGCTGGTGCTTTCCAACGGTATGGTAGGTCTGGCGGGCGCTCTGCTGGCTCAGTATCAGGGCTTCGCTGACGTAAACATGGGCAGAGGCGCCATCGTTATCGGCCTTGCGGCTGTAATTATCGGCATGGTTCTGGGCGAGGTTATCCTGAGAAAGCACTTCAACTTCATCGGGAAGCTTGCGTTCACCGCCATCGGCGCTATCATCTACTTCGTAGTTCTGAGAATAGTGCTGATGCTCGGTCTTTCCACCGACAACACCAAGATGTTCTCCGCGCTCATCGTTGCGATATTCCTGGCGGTTCCTTACCTCCAGAAAACCTCCAAGACTTCGTTCAGGCGTGCTGCAAAGCGCTCCGCAGGCGCAGTTGCGTCCGTTGCGGCGACTGAATCCGAGCATTTCGGACAGGTAATGCAGAACTCCGTGACCGGTAAGAAGGAGGATAAGTAATGCTTGAACTCATCAACATCAAAAAGGCTTTCAACCGTGGAACCATAAACGAGAAGAAGGCGCTCAACGGCGTAAACATCAAGCTCGACGACGGCGACTTTGTGACCATCATCGGCGGCAACGGCGCGGGTAAATCCACAACGCTGAACGCCATTGCAGGCGTGTGGCCGGTGGACGAAGGCTCCATCATCATCAACGGCAAGAATGTAACCGGACTTTCCGAGCACCAGCGCGCAAAGTACATAGGCAGAGTGTTCCAGGACCCCATGACCGGCACGGCAGCCACCATGGAGATACAGGAGAATCTCGCGCTTGCAAAGCGCCGCGGCGAAGGCCGTTTCCTGAAGTGGGGGATCACCCGCAGGGAGCGCGAGGAGTATCACGAGCTGCTCAAGACCCTCGACCTGGGGCTTGAGGACAGAATGACATCGAAGGTAGGGCTGCTCTCCGGCGGACAGCGCCAGGCGCTGACGCTTCTTATGGCTACGCTGAAGAAGCCGCAGATACTGCTGCTTGACGAGCACACCGCAGCCCTCGACCCCAAGACCGCAGCGAAGGTGCTTCAGCTTTCCGATGAGATAATCGCGAAGAACCACCTTACTGCAATGATGGTAACTCACAACATGGCAAACGCTATAGAATACGGCAACCGTCTTATCATGATGAACGACGGCAAGATAATCTACGACGTGAAGGGCGAGGAAAAGAAGAAGCTCACCGTTGACGACCTGCTCCAGAAATTCGAGGAAGCAAGCGGCTCCGCGCTCAACAACGACCGTATGCTCCTTTCAGGCAACAAGTAATAATTTATCTCCGATACTACAAATCCCCGCAGGCAGTCTGCGGGGATATTTTTATAAATAGAAAAATTCCCGGAAATCAACTTTCCAGGAATTGATATTACTGCTGAACCAGATCTTCTGCGGGCTTAACGGGAGCTGCGGGCGCTTCCGGAGCGGCATTTACATGCGCTTCGGAGTTGATTCCAGACGCTACAGCCTTTCCGGTGATAAAGCTGCCGACCATCGACTTCAGGTCAACGCCAAGACCGTCAAGCAGTCCTGCGGAAGCCTGGGTAGTGGCTTCGGTGATGTCCTTGACCAGCTTCGCGGTGTTGCCGTCGCCGTACATTGTGATCTTGTCGACGTTCTCAAGCGGCTTTGCGATAGCCTGAGCGACCTCCGGCATCTTCTCGAAGTACATCTGGAGCACTGCGGCTTCTTCCATCTTGCGCATTGCTTCCGCCTTCTTGTCGAGACCTTCCGCCTCTGCGATAGCCTTCGCGCGGACTGCCTCCGCCTCCGCGATACCTCTTGCGCGGATACCTTCCGCTTCCTGCTCTGCTGCGTATCTTGCGGCTTCTGCGCGCGCCTTCGCTGCGGCTGCTTCGTTCTGCGCCGTTACAAGGATCGCTGCGGCTTCGTTCTTCTTGATCTCCAGCTCTGCTTCTGCGTTCTGGATATCCTCGTACTTCTTAGCTTCCGCGTTGCGCTGAATGGTGTACAGCTCCGCGTCTGCATTCTGCTGGGCTGCGTATTTCTGAGCCTCGGCGGTTTTCTTTACCTCAGCTTCGAGGGCGCGTTCCTTGATCTCGGCTTCCTTCGCCTTTATCTCGACTTCCTTCGCCTGCTTTGCCAGGTTTGCGTTTGCGGAGGTTATCTCGATGGTCTTGCGCTGCTCCTCCTGCTGAATGGTGTAGGCTGCGTCTGCTTCTGCACGCTTGATGTCAGCGGCGCGCTTGAGCTCAGCCTGCTTTATCGCAAGCTCGTTCTCGCGCTCTGCGATGGCGGTCTCGGAGTCTACGCGGGCGTCGTTCGCCTTGCGGTTGGCTTCCGCCTGAGCGATTTTGATGTCGCGCTCAGCCTCGGCCTTGGAGATAGCCGCCTTCTTTTTGATCTGCATGGTGTTGTCGATACCCATGTCGTTGATGATACCGTTGTCGTCAACGAAGTTCTGCACGTTGAACGATACTATTTCAAGACCCATCGCACGGAGGTCGGGGTCTGCATTCTGCTTTACCTTGTCGGCGAACGCCTGGCGGTTGGAGACCATCTCCTCAAGCCGCATCTGACCTACGATCTCACGCATGTTGCCTTCCAGTACCTCCCTTGCAACGCCGGTTATGTACTGCACGTTGCGGTTAAGGAAGTTCTGCTGTGCCTTCTGGATTATGTCGGGGTCGGGGGATATCTTGACGTTTACCACCGCGTCAACGGAGATGTTGATGTAATCCGCAGTAGGGACCGCCTGGGCGGTCTTGACGTCAACGGACATCAGGGCAAGCTCCAGCACGTCGCAGCGCTCGAAGAACGGCAGCTTTACGGTCGCCTTGCCTATAACCACCTTAGCTTTGCGCCGCAGACCGCTTATGATGAACGCCTTATCCGGCGGAGCCTTGCGGTAGCCTGCGCTGAAAATAACGATCACCAGTATAACGATGATCACAATGGGGACGAGAAGTCCCGGTTCGATGAAATCCGGCATGTGAATACCTCCTTATGCCTGCTTGTATTTCTTGGCGATTCCCGCCGCTTTGTAGTAATTTTCCTGGAGTTTGCGGAACTCCTCGCCGCACTGGCTGTGGTCGCCGGAGCGTATATCGTCGACGATCTTCTTGGCCGGCAGGAACACTCCGTTCAGCCCGATGTTTCCGGCAAGACCCTTGAGCGCATGCGCCGAGAAAAGCATCTGCTGATAGTCCTCGCACTCAGCGGCGGAGGTAAGTTCCAGCACCACGCTGTCCGCAGAATCAAAGAACTTATACAGATATTTCAGGAACATGCTTTCGCTGTCCATGAAATGCTCTATCATATCCTTGACGTTAAGGCCAACGCCGGCCCACTCGTCGCAGAATTCTTTTGTAATCATAATCTATCACCCCTCTAATCTATTCTACCATTTCGGGAATAATTCGTCAAGAACTCCGATTTTTTTCGTAGGAATAGACAAAAACGCCCCCTGAAAATTTCAAGGAGCGACAAATATAAATTCCGATTTTACATTACTTAAAGTTGTAGAGCTGTATCTGCTCGAAGCCGTCGAGCAGCTCTCCGGACATCTTGAACGCCGCGTCGACGCCGCGCGCAACGCACTCGATGGGGTTTTCCGCAACGAAGCAGGGAGCGCCCACGTTGTCGCTGATAAGTTCCGGCAGACCGCCGAGCATTGCTCCGCCGCCGGTGAGGAGTATTCCGTTGGAGAGAATATCGCCGACCAGCTCAGGCGGCGTGGATTCCAGCACCAGCTTTACCTGCTCGACTATCTCCATGGCGTTCTCGTGGATAGCGTCGTAGATGTCCTGATCGGATATCTCAATGCTCTCGGGGAGACCCTTCAGGAGGTTTCTGCCGCGTATGGTCATCTTCTTTTCGCCGGTGGGGTCGAATACGTTTGCGATCTCCATTTTGGCTTTTTCTGCGGTCTTTTCGCCGATGAGTATTTTGTATTTCTGGGTGATGTGGCGGATTATTGCCTGATCGAACTTGTTTCCCGCCATCTTGATGGAGCGGCTCTGGACGATACCGTTGAATGAAACGATAGCCACATCGGCAGTACCGCCGCCGATATCGACTACCATGGTTCCGTTGGGCTTGGAGATATCCACGCCCGCGCCGATAAGAGCCGCGATAGGCTCCTCAATGAGGAACACCTTGCGCGCGCCTGCGGACATCGCCGCCTCTACTACTGCACGGCGCTCTACATCGGTGACGGAGGAAGGCACGCACAGAACTATGCGGGGCTTCATCATGGCGCCGCCGTTCACCATGTGGATAAATTCGCGGATCATCGCCTCGGTCATGTCGTTATCGGAGATAACGCCGTCCTTCAGCGGGCGCACTGCAACGATGTATTCCGGTGTTCTGCCTATCATCTTGTAGGCCTCCGCGCCGACCGCGACGACCGCTTTTTTCTTCTTATCGTAAGCCACCACGGACGGTTCATTCAGCACAATGCCCTTTCCGGCAATGGTGATGATGATATTCGCGGTGCCAAGATCTATGCCTATATCAAGTGCCATATCTATTCTCCGTTCTCTGATTTGTCTTTTCGTCTACACGTTTATTATATGGAAAATTCCAAAATAGATTATATCATGTTTTTTGTCGTTTTGCAATATATTTTGCGGCTTCCTTCAGAAGAAATTCACGTTCGTTCGGAAAATTTCCGTTTATTACTTCGTCAAGCAGGAATTTCAGAACTTTCCCCATTTCCGGAGACGGCTCCATCAGCCCGGAGAGCGCCTTTCCGTCGGCCGCAAGGTCTTTCAGCGTGAGACAGCAGGACGGCGCGAGGGCTTCCGCACGGGAGAGAACAGCGCGCCATTCTCTGCAGCGGCCGGTGCATTCCGGGGTTTTCGCCGAGTCGTCGCAGATGTGGGCCAGGCAGATATCCCGGACGATTTCCAGGCCGTATTTCCTGAGCAGCCGACGCACCGACTTATCCGTATCGCTGAGTGGAACGTCGTGATACCTTACAATGGTGCAGACCCGCTCCCGCAGTGCGTTGCTGCATTTCAGCCGACGGAGGATATCCTCTGCGATATCCGCGCTGACGGCGGCGTGACCGTAGAAGTGACCCTCGCCGTCCTCGCCGCGCGTGAATCGCTGCGGCTTCCCGATATCGTGGAGCAGCATTGCGAGGGTCAGCGGGAGCCGGCACTCGCTGCCTGCGGAGATCTCTGCCGCCTTCTGCGCGGACATCACGCAGTGCTCGTAAACATCGAAGCAGTGGAACCGCGAATGCTGCACGAAGCCCGTACATTCCCGGAATTCCGGAATTATCACAGCGGCGATATCGCGGAATTCGGTCAGCACCCGGAAAATATTGCGGTGGGAGTTCCTGCCGGTCAGCAGTCCGCACAGCTCGGAGAAAATGCGCTCTGCGGAGATCTTATTGAGCAGCTCCCTGGTATCGTGCATAGCCCGTGCGGTGTTTTCCTCTATCTCAAACCCGAGGGAAGCCGAGAAGCGCAGTCCCCGCAGTATACGCAGAGCGTCCTCGCGGAAGCGCCTTTCCGGCTCGCCTATGCAGCGTATCACGCCCGATTTGATGTCCTCGGCGCCGCCGAATTCGTCGAAATATCCCCGCTTCGGGTTGTAGGCTATGCCGTTCATCGTGAAGTCCCGGCGGGAAACGTCGTCGCGGATATTCCTGGTGAATGTGACGCGCTCCGGGCGGCGGCTGTCGCGGTATTCGCCGTCCACGCGGTAGGTGGTTATCTCGATGGGGTCGCCGTCTGCAAGCACAGTGACCGTCCCGTGCTTCAGCCCGGTCTCTATCAGGCGGTATCCCGCAAAGACCTGCTCGGTCTCCTCCGGGAGCGCAGACGTCGTTATGTCGTAGTCATGCGGGGTTATCCCCATCAGGCTGTCGCGGACGCAGCCTCCGACCACCCACGCTTCATACCCCGCGGATTCCAGCATTTCCAGCGCGCGGGAGATATTTTCAGGCAGTACCATTGTGCACCTCCGTTCTGTTTTTGGCTGATTTTGAAGCACTTTTTAAGCACTTATATTATGGTAAAAAAAAGAACTGTATAAAACAGCCCCCGAAGTATTACTCACGAAATGTCGAAGTAAAGAAAGGAGGCCGTATTGCGATTACCTGGAGGTATACTCAGGGTGTTCGTAATACGACCCCTCTCAAAGAGTGAGTCAAAATAAAACCTTCTCTATAAGCCCAACCTGAAAGAACGCTTTTTATCAGCATGTTTACCTGACCGCAGCGGTGAGCCGGAACGGAGTTACCCGCAAGGTTTACCATTGCGCATCACGCTAGAGACCGATGATCTGCGTTTCGTCGGACTGTATTCTTCCGGAATACAACGGCTCCGCCTGCGCGGAGATTACCTGCGTCCACCGGAGCTGCCCGCAGCTTCCGCAGAATCTGTTCTTACATCTGCCCTGCGCCCTTGACCCCGCCGCTGGACTTTGCGGAAAGGCTGTGATAGCTGAACCCGTGTGTACCCGGAATTCAGGCGCATATCATGTAGACCAGTATCCTGCAGCCGCACCGGACTGCATACTGCCGCACACCGTCCGCGTCTGCGCCGCCCGGCATGCGAAGGAACTCCGCTGTGCATGTACTTTCCGTCAACGCTCCCGATAGCGATCAGGCTCGCACACTTACAGTTTTATTCATCTTTATTTTATCGCATTTCATGCAAAATGTCAAGTGTTTTTCCCAAAATTCCCCGACAAATACACAATTTCCGTCAAAAAAACTCCTTACGTTCCCTAAAACGCGATTATTTCCCCGAGTATCCTCATCAGGTACATTCCGAAGCTCATTCGGCGGACCTCCTCCCGGGCGACGATATCCGAGCGGAACACCTCGCTGCCGTCCAGCGTGACAAGGAACTCCCCGACGAACTGCCCCTTTTCCACCGGAGCCTCCAGCTTCTCGACGAAGGTGTATTCGTACTTTATCCTGCCGGAGCAGCCCTTCTTTATAATGCAGTCGCCCAGGGACTTCACCATCGGCTTGACCTCTGCAATCTCGCCGCGCTCCACCGGTATCGGCAGGAGTTCCCGGCTGTCGGTCTCGGGAGTGAACCGTTC
Organism: uncultured Clostridia bacterium; assembly: GCA_945923775.1. Taxonomy (GTDB): domain Bacteria; phylum Bacillota; class Clostridia; order Oscillospirales; family Ruminococcaceae; genus CAG-115. The sequence continues at coordinate 201,108 of CAMELR010000002.1, forward strand.
AAATCCGCTGAACCCGTAGTCAAGCAGCTCCTCCGCCTTGTCGAAGCGCTCCGGATCTTCGCCGCAGCCCAGCACCACCGCCACAAGCCGCATGTCCCCGCGCTGTGCGCACGCTGCAAGGCAGCAGCCCGCGCCGTCCGTGGTGCCGGTCTTGCCGCCCAGAATGCCGTCGTAGTACCGCACCAGCTTGTTGGTGTTCAGAAGCTGAGTTTCTCCGCCGCGCAGGTAATCGAGCCAGGTCAGCAGCCAGCCACGGTAGTATTCCTTCGTCATAAGCTCCGCTGTCATTATGGCGATGTCCTCCGCAGAGGAGTAGTGACCTTCTGCGTCGAAGCCTACGCAGCCGGTGAACTTCGTGTTTTTCAGCTTCATTTCCCTGGCGCGTTTGTTCATCAGCTTCACGAATGCCGCTTCGCTTCCCGCCGCGTGCTCGGCGAGGGCTATGCAGGCGTCGTTCGCAGAACTTACGATGACCGCCTCCAGAAGCTCCGCTGCGGTCATTTCTTCGCCCGCTTCCAGCCATATCACCGAGCCTTCCGCAGACGAGGCGTAGGACGAAGCCTTAACAGCGTCCGTAAGCTGTAGCTCCCCGGCGTCTATCATATCCGCGAGCACCAGCAGGGACATCACCTTAGTTATCGAAGCCATCGGCAGCCGCGCCTGGGCGTTCACCGAGTACAGCACCTGCCCGGTCTCGGCTTCCATCAGCACCGCAGCTTTCGGCGTGGCTATGGAGCCGGTCTCGCCGTCCCCGGATTCTTGGGCGTACGCCCCCCAGGACAGACCCGCAGCCAGTATAGCAGCGCACAAAATGCAGCACAGTATTTTTCTGAAGCGTTTCAACGGAATTCCCCCTTTATAGTACAAGCCGCTTTTTATAAAAGGTATGCCGTGTATCAGAAAAAATTGCAGAAATTTTTGCAAAGCCCTTGACAAATCACATATATGGGTGTATAATCAAGTCAAACAAATGAACAGATGTTCAAATGAACGACCGAAAAGGAGGCACCGCCCATGGAAAACGACGCGCCGCACTGTGAATTCATGTGCGTACATGCAGACACAGTAGACCGGATAACTTCGACGATGCCCGATGAAGATACGCTTATAGACCTGTCTGAGCTGTTCAAGGTATTCGGGGATTCCACACGAATAAAGATACTCACGGCGCTGAGCCACGGGGAGCTTTGCGTGTGCGACCTGTCGAAGCTGGTCGGAATGACGTCCTCGGCGGTATCCCATCAGCTCAAGATACTTCGCAGCGCGAAGCTTGTAAGCTGCCGCCGCGATGGAAAAACGGTGTTCTACGCCCTTGCCGACGACCATGTTACAATGATAATCCGCCAGGGGCTGGAGCACGTCAACGAATAAGGAGCAGAGCCATGACTGATTTCTGGGACAAGATAGCCGGGGTGTACGACCTCGCAGAGAGCATAAACGGAGACGTGTATCACGAAATGTGCGCACAGACCGAAAGGCTGGTCCCCGCCGGGGCAAGGGTGCTTGACTGCGCCGCCGGCACCGGGGAGCTTTCGCTTGCCGCCGCGAAAAATGCGGAATTTGTAGTCTGTACCGACCTTTCCGAGAAAATGCTGAAAAACGCCCGCCGCAAGGCAGGCTTCTTCGGAGCCGACAATATCAGCTTCGAAACGCGCAACATCTTCGACCTGAAAGACCCGGACAACACCTACGATATAGTGATCGCCGGAAACGTCCTGCACCTGCTGAAGAATCCGCAGGGCGCAGTCAGGGAGCTTTACCGTGTGCTTAAGCCGGGCGGAAAGCTGCTTCTTCCGACATTCACCACAAAGAACCGCGGGAAGCTTCTTATAAAGCTCTACAAGGCGATAGGCTTCGACTCGGAGGCGAGCTATTCCCCCTCGGAATACAAGAAAATGCTCGAGGACTGCGGCCTTGGCAGGGTCTATACAAAGCTCATCAAGGGAACTATCCCGTGCTGCTATGCGGTCATCATCAAGAACGGAACAGAGGATAACTCTGACGAATAAAACAACCGAGAAAGGACACCACTATGAAAAAGACATTCAAGCTCATCGACCTGGACTGCGCACACTGCGCCGCTAAGATGGAGGAGGCAATAAAGAAGCTCCCCGGCGTTACGAACGCTTCCGTTAACTTCCTTCAGCAGAAATTCACGCTGGAAGCCCCGGACGACCAGTTCGACGAGGCTCTGAAGGCGGCAATAAAGGTATGCAAGGACGTTGAGCCGGACTGCACGATCAAAAGGTAATCTCTAAAGCCCTCCTTCACGGCAGATTTCTATGGCTTACCAAGAAACGCCGCGGTTGATACTAATTTCAGAATCACGTTTCGGTTGTGCATATTGTGTGTATTGGGAATTAGTATAACATCTGGCATCTGGTGTGAGTCACACGCGAAATCTGCTTGTTTCCCTTTTTTTAGAGGCTTCCAAAATCTGAAATAACATCTTGTGAGGAAAAATCATGGAAGAAGAAATTTTAGCCCTGGCAATTAAGAATATAGCCGATGACCCGCAGAAGCTGGTAGAGATTATTAAGCTGCTTGACGATGTAAATCTTCCGAATATCAATTTCCCGACAATGGGCGGACACGTATTCTGGAACAATCTTGCGTCTTACAATGGCTGGCGCATTCAGCAGAATACAATTACACACCACTGCAGGATACTCGACCCTAACGACATAAGAAGAGCATGGGGCGGTCTGAACGCTATGGAAAAGGTGTTCAGAAAGATGGCAGACGCGAATTAACGATTTCCGCTCCAGAATGTATTTATTTGATCGAGGTGAGCAGCCATGAGTAAAAAGCAGAAAAAAATGCTGATACGCATAATCGCCGCCGGAGTGATCTGGGCGATCGGTTTTGCAGTAGAGCATATTTTCCCGACGGACGAAAGATTCAGCCTGCTGGGATTCATTCATCTGGGGATATTCACCGCCGCTTATCTTGTGATAGGCTGGGATATCCTGTGGAAAGCTATCCGGAACATTTCGCACGGTCAGGTGTTTGACGAGAACTTCCTGATGTGTATAGCTTCGATCGGCGCTATGGTCATCGGCGAGTACGACGAGGGCGGCGCGGTAATGATACTCTACCAGATAGGCGAGCTGTTCCAGAGCGTTGCGGTCGGTAAATCCCGCCGCTCCATCGCCGAGATGGTGGATATCAACCCGGAGTACGCGAATGTAGAGCGCGACGGCGAGGTGTCCGAGGTCTCCCCGGAGGACGTAGCCGCTGGCGAGACGATAGTCATTCGCCCCGGCGAGCGTATCCCGCTGGACGGTACGATAATCTCCGGCTCATCTGAGCTGAATACAGCGGCGCTCACAGGCGAGAGCGCGCTCCGCGCCGTTGCAGAGGGCGACGAGGTAATAAGCGGCTGTATCAACACGAATGGCATGCTGAAGGTCAAGGTTTCCAGACCTTACTCCGACTCCACCGTTGCGCGTATCCTTGAACTGGTCGAGAACTCCACCGAGAACAAGGCAAAGCCTGAGAACTTCATTACGAAATTCGCAAAGGTGTATACTCCTATCGTGGTGTTCGCGGCTATCGCACTGGCGATAATCCCGGGTCTTATCGAGACCTCGATGAACGGCTTCACCGATTTCACCAACTGGACTGGCGAAGGCGGCTGGGTTTACCGTGCGCTGTCGTTCCTGGTAGTTTCCTGCCCCTGCGCGCTGGTTATTTCGGTTCCGCTTTCCTATTTCGGAGGTATCGGCGGGGCTTCCAAGTACGGTATCATGATAAAGGGCGCGAACTATCTCGAGGAACTGTCGAGAGCGCGTACGTTCGTGTTTGACAAGACCGGCACCCTTACAAAGGGCAGCTTTGCAGTCACTGGGATAACTCCCGAGGGCATGCCGGAAAATGAGCTGCTTGGTATCTGTGCGGCTGCGGAGACCTACTCCACGCACCCGATAGCGCAGTCGATAATCGCGGAAGCCAAGAAGCGCGAGCTTACAACAACGGCTTCCGACGCTGAGGAGATCGCGGGCTACGGCGTTAAGGCAGTAGTTGACGGCAGGACTGCAATAGTCGGAAACCACCGCCTTATGCAGCGCGAGAACATCGAGGCTCCCTCTGTGGATACCCCCGGCACTGTGGTGCACTGCGCGGTTGACGGTAAGTACGCGGGCTACATCGTGATATCCGACGAGATAAAGCCCGGCTCACCGAAGGCGCTTGCGGCTCTCAAGGAGCTTTGCGGCGCAAAGACGGTAATGCTCACCGGCGACCGGAAGGCAGCCGCTGACGCCATCGCAAAGACCACAGGTATCGACGAGTACCACGCGGAGCTTCTCCCTGACGGGAAGGTCTCCAAGGTGGAGGAACTCTACAAGGCTAAGCCGGAAAACAGCTCGCTGGTATTCGTGGGCGACGGCATGAACGACGCTCCGGCGCTTGCCCGGGCAGACGTCGGCATAGCGATGGGCGCAATGGGAAGCGACGCGGCGATAGAAGCTGCGGATATCGTGCTGATGAACGACAATATAGAGAGCCTTCCGACAGCGGTGCGTATCTCCAAAAAGACTCACGCCATTGTAATGCAGAACATAGTGTTCGCGATAGGCGTAAAGGTGCTGATAATGCTGCTTACTGCGGTGGGAATCGGCAATATGTGGATCGCGGTGTTCGGCGATGTCGGAGTTGCAGTGCTTGCGATTCTGAACGCCACACGGGCTATGAGAATAAAGTAAATCAAAACGGGACTGCGGCATGTGATATGCACCCCAAAAGTTAGACACTTTTGGAGGTGCATATTTTTATGGGCAAA
>CAMELR010000003.1 GCA_945923775.1 uncultured Clostridia bacterium
CCTATTGTGTCACTCTTTTTTTGATGTGTTGCACTTATATTGTACATCCATCATTAAGAATTCCGAATTTAAATTGTTGCTTCCGCGTGCCTTGTTACGTGGCAGCCGATGTTTACCGCTACCGGAAGTCCGGCGATGTGCGTCGCGGATTTCTCGATGTTGACATACAGCGCGGTGACTGTTCCGCCGAAGCCCTGGGAGCCTATTCCGAGCGCGTTTATGCTGTCGAGCATCTGCTGCTCAAGCTCCGCGTAGACCGGGTCGGGATTGCGCTTTGAAAGGTCACGGCAGAGCGCCTTTTTCGCAAGGTACGCGGAGTACTCGAAGTCGCCGCCGATACCTACTCCGACAACTATCGGGGGACATGGATTGCTTCCGGCGAGACTGACGCACTCGGTCACGAAATCCACGATATCCTGCTTTGAAGCGGACGGAGTGAACATTTTCAGCCGCGACATGTTTTCGCTTCCGAATCCCTTCGGAGCCGCCATCAGGTGGATCTTGTCGCCGGGGACGATCCTCGTGTGTATCACCGCCGGGGTGTTGTTGTTCGTGTTCCTGCGCTCCAGCGGGTCTCCGACGATGGACAGGCGGAGCTTTCCGTTGACGTAGCCCTGGGCTACTCCGGCGTTCACCGCGTCCTCGAACGCGTCTCCGGTGATGTGGACGTCCTGCCCGATTTCCGCGAATATTACCGCCATTCCGGTGTCCTGGCAGATGGGCACGCCGAGTTCTGCGGCGCAGTCGATGTTGCTGACGATATCGCCGAGCACGCTGCGGCACAGCTCGCTTTCCTCGCGCTGAATGCTGCCCGAGATGCACTCGCGCATTCCGCAGGGGAGCTTCAGATTAGCCTGCTCGCACAGCTTTGCGACGGTTTCGGTTATGGCTGATGATGGAATTTCTCGCATTGATCATATTCCTTTCTCTTTCTTATATGATAGCATTGCGCGTTTTCAGTGCCGCGAAATGCGGTCAAATGCAATTATTCAGTGAGATAATCGGCAAATTCGGCGTGTTTGTTGAAAAAAACTGTTGACAAATCCGCCGTAATGCGGTAAAATAAATATGGTATGTCATATTCTGCCTTGATTCTTCTGGCATTATATGGCAGAGAATCTGAGAATGATAAACACCATGTTTATTATACTATATATTGACGAGAAAATCAAGGAGAATTTTTAATGAGCGGAATTGAGATCTTAGGAACGGGCAGCTATGTGCCGGAATTCGTTGCCGATAACAACAAGTTCGCAGAGTTCCTCGACACATCTGACGAGTGGATAACGCCACGTACGGGAATCAAGCAGCGCCATATCCTCACCGACAAGCCCGGCTACTACATGGGCATTGAGGCGGCGAAGAAGGCGCTCGACGACGCGGGAGTAAAGCCCGAGGAGGTCGACCTGGTGCTGGTATCCACCTGCACGCCGGATTTCTTCTATCCCTCCACCGCGTGCCTTATCCAGAAGAAGATAGGCGCGGTGAACGCGGCCGCATTCGACGTTAACAGCGCATGCACCGGCTTCATCACAGCGACGGATATCGCGCAGAAGTACCTCGAGAGCGGTCACTACAAGACGATACTTGTCGTAGCCTGCGAGAAGCTGTCCGGTCAGCTTGATTACACTGACCGTTCCATGTGCATACTGTTCGGAGACGCTTCCGGCGCGGTGGTGTACAGGAAGTCCGACAAGCCGTTCTACTCCATGCTCGGCGCTGACGGCGACGAGTTCGAGGCTCTCTACTGCAAGATAAACTACGACCCCAACTGTCCGTTCTACGGCACGAAGGAGGGCGAGGAACCCTGGGACGCCATGTTCGATACGGATTCCAAGCGCAAGTACCTCCAGAGCGACGGACACGCGGTGTACAAGTTTGCGGTGAACGCTATGGCGAACGCCGTGAAGAACGTAGCGGCGCAGGGCGGCTACGACATCAACGATCTTGACATCGTTATCCCTCACCAGGCTAACCTCCGTATCATCAAGAAGGCTACCGAGATACTCGGTATCCCGGAGGAGAAGGTCTACACCAACATCGCCCGCATGGGCAACGTATCCAGCGCTTGCATTCCGGTATGCCTTGACGAGATGAGAAAGCAGGGCATGGTGAAGCCGGGTCAGAAGATCTGCTTCGTGGGATTCGGCGCAGGACTTACCTACGGCGCACTCATATTCGAGACTTGATTTGATATACGAAAGGAATTTATTATGGCAGGAACAGCGATAATCACCGGCTCCAGCCGGGGAATAGGCGCAGCTATCGCAAAGCGCCTTGCAAAGGACGGCTACAATATCGTTATAAACGACATTTCACAGGAGATCCTCGACGCGGCGGGAAAGGAAGTCGCAGAGGAGTGCCGCAGCTTCGGTGTAGAGGCTGAGTGCTACGCGGCGGACGTTTCCGACTACGCGCAGTGCGAGGGTCTGGTAAAGTGGGTAAAGGAGCGCTTCGGCACTATCGACGTGCTGATAAACAACGCTGGTATCACCCGCGACGGTCTGATGGCTCAGATGAGCGAGGAGAACTACGACCTCGTTATCCGTGTAAATCAGAAGTCCGTGTTCAACATGACAAAGCTCGCAGGCAAGGTCATGATACGCCAGCGCAGCGGCAGGATCGTGAATCTTGCTTCAGTTGCCGGTCTTTACGGCAACCCCGGTCAGATGAACTACTCCGCTTCAAAGGGCGCTATAATCGCGATGACAAAGACAACCGCGAAGGAGCTCGGCAGCCGCGGCATCACCTGCAATGCGGTAGCTCCGGGATTCATTCAGACCCCGATGACCGACAAGCTCACCGAGGATCAGCGTAATGCAATGCTGGCTCAGATCGCTATGAAGCGCTACGGTCAGCCCGAGGAGATCGCCGGCGTGGTATCCTTCCTGTGCAGCCCGGATTCTTCCTACGTAACAGGACAGATAATCGAAATAAGCGGCGGACTGAGCATGTAATTAAATTCGGAATTCGGAATTCAGAATTCGGAATTTCGGTTGTCCCACTTCGTGGGACGTATTATAATTCGATACAATCGGATAACCGCCGCGGCAGCGGCACAATAATTCCGAATTCCGCATTCATAATTCCGAATTTGCGAAGCGCATTTCACCCGTGCATAGAGCAATAAAATTAAAATCTACAAATTGTTGGAGGAACAACGTTTAATGGATAGACGAGTGGTAATAACCGGACTGGGAGCAGTCACCCCCTGCGGAAATTCACCCGAGGAGCTGTGGAACAGCCTGATGGCTGGCAAGCACGGCTTCGAGCTTGCGCCCTGGTTCCCGGATCAGGAGCCTGACAACCTTTCCGTGGTCGCAAGAGTAAAGAACTTCGACGCTTCGGAGTACTTCGATAAGAAGGAGCTGCGCCGCAACGACGTCATAGTACAGTACGCGGTGTACTGCGCAATGCAGGCTCTCAAGGACGCCGGAACAGATCTCAGGGACATCGACCCCTACCGCGTTGGCGTAGTTATCGGCAGCGGAATCGGCGGTATCTACACCACCGAGGAAGAAATGGGGAACTACCACAACAAGGGCAACAAGCGCGTGGGAGTTTTCACCATCACAAAGATGATAGGCAACATGGCGGCAGGCGAGGTAGCTATCCGCACAGGATTCAAGGGAAGCAACTTCTGCGTGACCACAGCCTGCGCGAGCGGCACTCAGTCGATAGGCGAGGCGTTCCGTTCCATCAAGCACGGCTACCTTGACGCTGCGATCGCTGGCGGTACGGAGCACAGCGACATCGGATTCTGCTATGCTTCGTTCAACAACATGCACGCAGTTACACGCTCCACCGATGTGGACAGAGCCTCCATTCCGTTCGACGCGGAGAGAAGCGGATTCGTGCTCGGCGACGGCTGCGGACTGCTGGTTCTCGAGGAATACGAGCATGCGAAGGCTCGCGGCGCGAAGATCTACGCCGAGATATGCGGCTACGGCAGCACCTGCGACGCTTACCACGAAACAAGCCCCGATCCCGAGGGCAAGGGCGGCGCGATGGCGATGAAATTCGCATATCAGGAAGCCGGAATGAAGCCGGAGGATATCAACTATATCAACGCTCACGGAACCTCCACCGCTATGAATGACCGCATCGAAACAATAGCTGTCAAGGATACGTTCGGCGACCATGCGAAGAATATCGCAATTAATTCCACAAAGTCCATGACCGGACACCTGCTCGGCGCTGCCGGCGGAGTTGAGGCGGTAGTCACCGCAATGTCCATCAGGAACAGCAAGGTTCACATGACCCTGGGCTACAAGGTACCCGACCCCGAGTGCGACCTCGACTACGTTACCGAGGGCGCAAGAGATATGAAGATCACCGGCGCACTGAGCAATTCGCTGGGCTTCGGCGGACACAACGGCTGCATCTGCATGCGCCCTGTTGACTGACCCGGAAAGGAGAGCTGAACATGGCAAACAAGAACACCATCGAGCCGCGCCCCATCGAGGACACCGTTGAGTGCATCGAAGCGCTGGCTGAAATAGTAAAGAAGAACGACCTCGGCAAGCTGAAGATCAACACCGAGACCGTTGAAATAGTTATCGAGGGCAGACCCTGCCCGCCTCCTATGCCCGCTCCCATGCCGATGATGGGCGTACCCACACCGGCTGCGGCTCCCGCACAGAATGCTCCGGCGCAGGCTGCTCCTGCGGCTGAGGCTGCGGTTTCCGGCAATATCATCACCTCCCCGATAGTCGGGACGTTCTACGCTTCCCCCTCCCCGGAGAAGCCCGCGTTCGTCAAGGTCGGCGATACCGTCAATGCCGGCGACGTTGTGTGCATTATCGAGAGCATGAAGCTCATGAACGAGATAAACAGCGAGTTCAGCGGAAAGGTCGCAGAGATCTACGCAAAGGACGGTCAGGCTGTTGAGTACGGTCAGAAGCTGATGAGAATAGAGTAAGGAGCAGGTCATGACATTAAATCTTGAACAGATAAAGGAAATTATCCCCCACCGCGATCCGTTCCTGCTCATCGACGAAGTCACCGAGCTGGAGCCGGGCGTGAGCGTTACCGCCAAGAAGTACCTCAAGCCGGACGAATACTGGTTCAAGGGTCACTTCCCGGGACAGCCGGTGCAGCCGGGCGTCCTGATGATAGAAATGCTGGCTCAGGCTGGCGCTGTGTGCGCTCTGTCGCTCCCGGAGAACAAGGGTAAGATCGCATTCTTCGCCGGTATCGACAAGGCGAGATTCCGCGGGACAGTCGGCCCCGGCGACACCCTGGAGCTTCACGTCACCATGACGAAGAAGAAGGGCCCGATAGGCTTCGGCGACGCTGTTGCCACCGTCAACGGCAAGAAGGTAGTCACCGCTGAAATTTCCTTCGCCGTGGCAGACCCCGCACCCAAGTCTGAATAAAATCTGGAGCTGACAGAATGTTTAACAAGATACTTATTGCGAACCGCGGCGAGATAGCGATACGCATTATGCGCGCCTGCCGCGAGCTCGGTATAAAGACCGTTGCGGTGTATTCCGAGGCAGACCGCTCCGCGCTGCATGCCCAGATAGCCGACGAGGCGGTGTGCATAGGACCTGCGGCTTCCAAGGACAGCTATCTCAACACCAAAGCGATAATCGCGGCATGCGAGATAACCCACGCCCAGGCGATACACCCGGGTTTCGGCTTCCTGTCTGAAAACGCGGACTTCGCGCGGCTGTGCAGAACCTGCGGCATTACGTTTATAGGTCCGTCACCGGAGGTCATGGACGCGATGGGCGACAAAGCTTCCGCAAAGCAGACGATGATATCCGCGGGAGTTCCGGTAGTGCCCGGTTCCGACGGAATAGTCCCCACCATCGAGGAGGCGCGCAAGGTAGCCGCCGAGATAGGCTACCCCGTAATGATAAAGGCCACCGCCGGCGGCGGCGGACGCGGAATCCGTCTCGCGGAGAGCGAGGAGCACCTCGAGCAGCAGTACCTTGCGGCTCAGCAGGAGGCGCTCGCGTGCTTCGGCAACGGCGATGTGTACATTGAGAAGTTCATCGTGAACCCGCGCCATGTGGAGATACAGCTTCTTGCTGACAACCACGGCAACGTGGTTCACCTCGGCGAGCGCGAGTGCTCGTTACAGCGCCACAATCAGAAGGTGCTCGAGGAAAGCCCCAGCCCGATAATGACTCCGGAGCTGCGCCAGAAGATGGGTACGGCTGCGGTCGCTGCGGCAAAGGTCAGCGGCTATCAGAACGCCGGAACCATAGAGTTCCTCGTTGACAAGGACAGGAATTTCTACTTTATGGAGATGAACACCCGTATACAGGTCGAGCACCCGGTAACGGAACTTGTAACAGGTATCGACCTTGTAAAGGCGCAGATACGCGTTGCAGCAGGGGAGAAGCTGTGGTTTACGCAGGACGACGTCCATCTCACCGGACACGCGATAGAGTGCCGTATCAACGCGGAGGATCCGCGCCACAACTTCCGCCCCTGCCCGGGCAAGATAAAGTCGCTGCATGTTCCCGGAGGATTCGGAGTGCGCATAGACAGCGCAGTCTACGCGGGATATCAGATCCCGCCCTACTACGACAGCATGATAGCGAAGCTGCTCGTTAAGGCTCCGACCCGTGACGAGGCGATAAAGAAAATGCGCGTGGCGCTGTCTGAGTTCATCATCGAGGGCGTTGAGACGAACATTGATTTCCAGCTTTGCCTGCTGAAGGACGAGGATTTCGAGGCGGGCAATTTCGACATAGGTTTCCTGAACCGCAAAAACGTGATGGGGGAGTGAGCTGAATGGCAATTGAGGATCTTTTCAAAATAGTCAAGGAGCGCTTTGTGGCTGAGCAGCCCGCTGTTCCCGCTGCCCAGGAGGGCGATGTTGAGATACCGCAGGACCTGCTGTTCAAGTGCCCCCGCTGCGGCGCGGTAGTTTACAACCGTGAGTTCACAGCCGCGATGAAGGTTTGCCCCAAGTGCAACTATCACGCGCGCCTGACATGGCAGGAGCGTCTGGAGCTCACCGCCGACAAGGACAGCTTCGTGGAACTTGACGCTGACATGAAGTCGCTGAACCCTATCGGCTTCCCGAAGTACGAGGACAAAATCGCGAAAATGCAGCAGCAGTGCGACATGAACGACGCGATAAAGACAGGCGTGTGCACTATCCGTGGATACCGCACGGTCATCGGCATTATGGACTCCCACTTTTTCATGGCGAGCATGGGAAGCGTTGTCGGCGAGAAGATAGCGAGGGCGTTCGAGTACGCAACCGAGCATAATCTTCCGGTCGTGATGTTCACGGCTTCCGGCGGCGCGAGAATGCAGGAGGGCATAATCTCCCTCATGCAGATGGCTAAGACCAGCGGCGCAGTCAAGCGCCACAGCGACGCGGGCGGGCTTTACATCTCGGTCATGACCGACCCCACCACCGGCGGAGTTACGGCTTCCTTCGCGAGCCTCGGCGACATCATACTTGCCGAGCCGAAGGTACTCATCGGTTTCGCGGGAAGGCGCGTTATCCAGGACACGATACGCCAGCGGCTGCCCGACGACTTCCAGTCCGCGGAGTTCCAGGAGAAATGCGGCTTCGTTGATATGATAGTCGAGCGCGGCATGATGAGAAAGCGCATTTCAAATATTCTGAAGCTGCACGGCTTCCCGAAGGAGGCTTACAGAAGATGAGCAATTTAACAGCCTGCGAAAGGCTCGAACTTATCCGCCACAAGGACAGACCCACGGTCAACGACTACATTCCGGCGATGTTCACCCGCTTCATGGAGTTCCACGGCGACCGCCTTTTCGGCGACGACGCGGCGATAATCGGCGGAATCGGCTACCTCAGCGATACTCCGGTGACTGTTATCGCGCAGGTCAAGGGCAGAAACCTTGAGGAAAACAAGCGCACGAATTTCTCCATGCCCCACCCGGAGGGCTACCGCAAGGCGCTCCGTCTTGCGAAGCAGGCGGAGAAGTTCCACCGCCCGGTTATATGCCTTGTGGATACTCCCGGCGCGTTCTGCGGCGTGGAGGCTGAGGAGCGCGGTCAGGGCGAAGCGATAGCGCGAAATCTCTATGAGTTCATGACGCTCAGGACCCCGGTGATATCTGTGGTTCTTGGCGAGGGCGGCTCCGGCGGAGCGCTCGCTCTTGCGGTCTGCGACGAGCTTGCGATGCTTGAGAACGCGCTGTATTCAGTAATAAGCCCCCGCGGCGCCGCGTCCATTCTGTGGAAGGACGGCACCAAGGAGAAGGAAGCCTGCGAAATGCTGAAGATCACCGCCGAGGATCTCGTGAAGTTCGGCGTGTGCGACAAGATAATCGCGGAGCCGACCGGCGGCGCACATATGAGCAAGGAACAGACAGCCGACAACATCTACGAATACCTCGTGGACGCGGTATACCGCCTTAAGAAGTCCGACATTGACGAGCTTCTTGAGAAGCGTTATGCGAAATTTAGAAAAATCGGCATGTTTACTGAATAATTTTGTAGAAATTTCTTTGTAAAAAATTCATTCCGGGGCTTGAATATTTGTGTTGTATGTTATATAATATATCATGAAATGTTTCCGGAAGGAACTTATAATTAATTTGGAGGGTATATACAATGGTATTTGACAAGGTTAAGGAGCTTATCTCCGAGCAGCTCGACGTTAAGGCTGACGACATCACAGAGGCTTCCAACATTCAGGACGATCTGGGCGCTGATTCCCTGGACGTTGTTGATCTGGTAATGGCTCTTGAGGACGAGTTCGACGTTGAGATCCCCGAGGATCAGGTTGAGAACATCAAGACTGTTGGCGACATCGTAAAGTTCATCGAGGACAAGCAGTAATTTATAGCACAGATATTCCCGCTGTATCAGGGTCAGCCCTGTACGGCGGGATTTTTGTATTTATTCAGATGTCGGTGGTAATCCACTGACGCATAGCACTAAAGTCGTGTCAGAACTAATTTTTATTGTGAAATTCTTGACAGATACTGAAAAGTGGTATATAATATAATTGTATATTTATGTCGGGGAATTCCCCGGTGACTCTAAACAAACAAGGAGCAAAGATATGGGACTTACATTGACTGAAAAGATCATCAAGGCGCACATCATCGACGGCGAGATGGTAAAGGGAACAGAGATCGGTCTGAAGATCGACCAGACCCTTACGCAGGACGCAACTGGTACAATGGCTTACCTCCAGTTCGAGGCTATGGGCGTTGACCGCGTAAAGACTGAGCGCTCCGTGGCATACATCGACCACAACACGCTCCAGAGCGGCTTTGAGAATGCCGACGACCACAGATTTATCGGTTCCGTTGCAAAGAAGCACGGTATCTGGTTCTCACGTCCCGGCAACGGTATCTGCCATCAGGTACATCTTGAGCGCTTCGGCAAGCCCGGCAAGACCCTTATCGGCTCCGACAGCCACACTCCGACTGGCGGCGGTATCGGCATGCTGGCAATGGGCGCAGGCGGTCTTGACGTTGCAGTTGCAATGGGCGGCGGCGCTTACTACATAACAATGCCGAAGGTCGTTAAGATAAACCTCACCGGAAAGCTCAACGACTGGGTTTCCGCCAAGGACGTTATCCTGGAAGTTCTCCGTCAGCTTTCCGTTAAGGGCGGCGTAGGCAAGGTAATGGAGTACACCGGCGAGGGCGTAAAGAGCCTGTCCGTTCCGGAGCGCGCTACCATCACCAACATGGGCGCAGAGCTTGGCGCTACTACTTCCATTTTCCCGTCCGACGAGACTACTCTCCAGTTCCTCAAGGCTCAGGGCAGAGAAGAGGACTACGTTCCGATGTCCGCTGACCCCGACGCAGTTTACGACGAGGAAGTAAACATCGACCTCTCCAAGCTGGTTCCGCTTGCAGCTTGTCCCCACAGCCCCGACAACGTTAAGACCGTCGAGGAGATCGGCAAGATCAAGATCGACCAGGTATGTATAGGTTCCTGCACCAACTCCTCCCTGCAGGATATGCGCAAGGTTGCCCACATTCTCAAGGGCAAGACCGTTCACCCGGACGTAAGCCTTGCAATCGCTCCCGGCTCCAAGCAGGTGTTCAACCAGATCGCCGAGGACGGCACTCTGTCTATCCTCATCGCGGCTGGCGCGAGAATCCTCGAGAGCGCATGCGGTCCGTGCATAGGCATGGGTCAGTCCCCGAACAGCAAGGGTATCTCCCTGCGTACCTTCAACCGTAACTTCCTCGGCAGAAGCGGCACCAAGGACGCTCAGATCTACCTCGTTTCCCCGGAGACCGCGGCTATCTCCGCTATCACCGGCGTATTCACCGACCCGCGCACCTGCGGCGACATGCCCGCTTATGTAATGCCCGAGAAGTTCATCATCAACGATAACATGGTAGTTCCTCCCGCAACACCCGAGGAAGCTCCGAATGTTGAGATACTCCGCGGCCCGAACATCAAGCCGTTCCCGGTAAACAAGCCGCTGGCTGAGTCCATCGAGTCCGGCGTTACACTCAAGGTAGGCGACAACATCACCACCGACCACATCATGCCCGCTGGCGCTAAGATACTGCCTCTGCGCTCCAACATTCCGGCTATCTCGGAGTACTGCTTCACCGTATGCGACGAGACCTTCCCGAAGCGCGCAAAGGAAGCCGGCACAAGCATTATCGTCGGCGGAACAAACTACGGCCAGGGTTCTTCCAGAGAGCACGCTGCGCTTGCTCCGCTGTACCTGGGCGTTAAGGCTATCATCTGCAAGAGCTTCGCAAGAATCCATCGTCAGAACCTCATCAACAACGGCATTCTTCCGCTGGAGTTCGTGAACGAGGCTGACTACGACAGGATTGACCAGGGCGACGATCTCGTTATCGCAAATATCCGCAATATCGTTGAGAACGGCGGCAAGATCATCGTTGAGGACAAGACCAAGGGCTTCAGCTTCGAAGTAAAGTGCGAGCTTTCCGAGCGCGGCAAGGGCATGATGCTCGCCGGCGGTCTGCTGAACTACACAAAGGCTAACGGCTAAAGGAGAACGATATGAAAGGCTGGGCTTGCTTTTTCATGGCTCTTTCGGCTTTTCTTGCCGGAGTACTGGTGGGCGGCAGATTGCTTCCCGCCAGTGGCTCCATCGGCTGTGGAAATAAAATAATCAACTGCTTCGACGCGAAGCACCGGTGAAAGGAAACTTATAATGGCTGATAAGATTCAGATGACCACTCCGCTGGTCGAGATGGACGGCGACGAGATGACCCGTATCATATGGAAGATGATCAAGGATATCCTGATCACTCCGTATGTTGACCTCAAGACTGATTACTACGACCTGGGCCTTGTTCACAGAAACGAGACAAACGACCAGGTAACTATAGACTCCGCAAACGCAACCAAGAAGTACGGCGTAGCGGTAAAGTGCGCGACCATCACACCGAACGCACAGCGTATGACAGAGTACAACCTCAAGGAGATGTGGAAGTCTCCGAACGGCACTATCCGTGCTATCCTGGACGGCACCGTATTCAGAAAGCCGATCCTCGTAAAGGGAATCGTTCCGTACATTCCGACCTGGACTAAGCCCATAACCATTGCGCGTCACGCATACGGCGACATCTACAAGAACACCGAGATGAAGGTAGCGCAGGGCAGCAAGGCTGAGCTGGTAGTCACCGACAAGGACGGCAAGGAGACCCGCGCGCTCATTCACGATTTCAAGAACAGCGACGGCGTTGTACAGGGCGTTCACAACCTTGACAAGTCCATCTCCAGCTTCGCTAGAGCGTGCTTCAACTACGCTCTCGGCGCTAAGGAGAGCCTGTGGTTTGCGGCTAAGGATACCATCTCCAAGACCTACGACCACCGTTTCAAGGACATCTTCGCTGAGATCTACGAGAACGAGTACAAGGAGAAGTTCGCAGAGGCTGGCATTGAGTACTTCTACACCCTCATCGACGATGTTATCGCAAGAGTTATCCGCTCCGAGGGCGGCTTCATCTGGGCGTGCAAGAACTACGACGGCGACGTTATGTCCGACATGCTGGCTACCGCTTTCGGCTCACTGGGTCTGATGACCTCCGTTCTGGTTTCCCCGGACGGCGTTTACGAGTACGAGGCGGCTCACGGAACCGTAACCCGCCACTACTACAACTACCTCAAGGGCGAAAAGACCTCCACCAACCCGATCGCTACCATCTTCGCATGGAGCGGCGCGCTCAGAAAGCGCGGCGAGCTGGATAACATTCCGGCTCTGTGCGACTACGCTGACAAGCTCGAGAAGGCTTCCATTCAGACGATGGAGGACGGCGTTATGGACAAGAACCTCGCGGCGATGTCCAAGCTTGAGAACAAGCGCCCGGTTGACACGGAAACATTCCTGACTGAGATAAACAGCCGTCTTGCAAAGCTGATGGGCTGATTTTCCCAGCACAGCGCAGGAGGCAAGAGGAGGTTAGGCAATGCAGAAGAGCAACATTTCAAATTCAGTCATACGCAGGCTCCCGCGGTACTACCGTTTCCTCGGCGAGCTGCTCAATCAGGATATTCAGAAGATCTCCTCCCGTGAGCTGTCGGAGAAAATGCGGCTCACAGCTTCGCAGATCCGTCAGGATCTCAACTGCTTCGGCGGATTCGGTCAGCAGGGCTACGGCTACAACGTGGCGGAGCTTCGCCGTCAGATCGGGCATATCCTCGGTCTCGACCAGCACGACAAGATGATCCTCATCGGCGCTGGAAATCTCGGCAGAGCCATCACGGTGCATATCGACTTCCAAAAGTACGGCTACGAGCTTGCCGGTATCTTCGACAACAATATTTCTCTCGAGAACATCGAGATATCCGGCATAAAGATCATGCACACCAACCGTCTTGCGGAATTCTGCGAGGAAAACCACCCGAAAATGGCGGTGCTGTGCATTCCGAAGAGCGGCGCGAAGGACATGGTGCAGAAGCTCCTTGACCTCGGCGTTAACGCATTCTGGAACTTCTCGCACTATGATATCCACTACGATCACCCGCAGGCGGCGGTGGAGAACGTCCACCTGACCGACAGCCTGATGACACTGTCCTACGCGGCGCGCAGGCAGGAGGAGTATTCCGCGGAACCATCATCGGAAGAGGAGAACACGGAAGAATAAAAAGTGCCGCTCCGTATCAACGGGGCGGCTTTGCGTTTGGAGGAACGGCATGACGATAAAGGAAGTCAGCGAAAGATACGGCGTGTCGCAGGATACGCTGAGATATTACGAAAAAGCCGGGTTAGTGCCGGAGGTCACGCGCACCGCCGGAGGTATCCGCGACTATCAGCCGGACGACCTCGGCTGGCTGGAGCTTGCGCTGTGCATGCGCAGTGCGGGACTGCCGGTCAGCGGCATAGTTGAGTACCGCAAGCTGTTCCAGCAGGGCGAGAGCACTATCCCGCAGCGGCTGAAGCTCCTGACCGACCAGCGCGAGGAGCTCCTCAGCATGAAAAACCAGATAGAGCAGACCCTGGAGCGCCTGAACTATAAAATAAGCGTCTACGAGCGGGCGACAAAAACGGGTATCCTGTCCTGGGACGAGGAGGAAAAGTGCAGCGGAGACTGTGATGGATAAATTCTCGGTCGTGGTTAACGGGCTTGGTACTGTAGCGGTCGGCTGCGTTCAGCACCAGGGCGCCCGGGATCATCAGGAGGACAGCGTTGGATTCACTCCGGTCAACGGCGACCCTATGGACGGGTTCCTGGCTGTGGTAGCCGACGGCATGGGCGGAATGGCTTCCGGCGCGTTCGTCAGCGGCTGGACTGTGCTGAGAATGCTGGAAGCCGAAATCGGCAGATCCGGCGAGGCCCCTGAAAAGCAGCTCTGCGAGGCCGCCCGCCGAATAAGCGGTGAGATAGCCGCCGGCGGCAGCCGTGGAGGTTCCACGATGGCGGCGGTGTACCTCGACAGCGCCGGGGTGCATATCTGTTCGGTAGGCGACAGCCGCGTGTACATGCAGCGCGGGGGAGTCCTGACCAGGCTCACCGAGGACGGCGATTACATGAGCTCCCTGCTTGGCAGGGTAATCGGCGGGGAACTTACGTTCCGGCAGGCTGCGGAGGATCCCGAGCGGGATTCGCTTACGCAGTTCATGGGCGGCGGGGTGAATATCCAGCCGGACGCCACACGGACGCCGATACGTCCGGAATCCGGCGACAGGCTGCTGATATGCAGCGACGGCGTGTACAACGCCGTAAACGAGCAGACGCTGCTACAGTCGCTGACGCTGAGCGCAGCCGCCGCTGCCGAGGATATTCTTGGCAGAGTGCTTGCGAAGGGGTACACGAATCAGGACAACCTGACTGCGGCGGTTCTGGAGTTCCGTGAAATAACGCAGGAGCCGCATGTCGGTTCTGCGGACAAACCGGAGGATTCGGAAAACGCAGGCGGGACCGCCGTGAAGCTACGTGCGGACTGCACATACTACACCAGTGCCGGAGGTTCCGATCACAACGAGGACAGCGTTTACTGCGGGCGCGGAATGTACGCCGTTTCCGATGGACTGGGAGGTCACAGCGGAGGCGCTGCGGCTTCCCAGACAGCGGTAAATTACATAGCGAATGCCGCGAAGCGTTCCGGCGGGGTGCCGGAAGATAGCATGGCGGAGCTTTTCGAGGGCGCGAATACAGCAGTGCGGAAACTCGCCGGAGGTCTGACGACCATTGCGGCGGGAGCGCTGCGCGATGGGAAATTCGTTCTCGGGAACGTCGGCGACAGCAGGGTGTATTACTTCCGGAACGGCAGAGTGATCGCGCAGACTCGGGATCATTCCGTGTGCCAGGCGGCGGTGGAGCTTGGACAGCTCACTCCGGAGCAGATACGCGGCAGCGAGGATCGTGTGAAGCTGCTGAAGGTTCTGGGGAACTCCGATCGGCTGGAGCTGAAGCGCCAGCCAGAGCAGATACCAGCAGTGAACGGCGACGCGTTCCTGATATGCACGGACGGTTTCTGGGAGCATGTCCACGAACGGGAGATGGAGTGCGACCTTGTAAAATCAGGTTCTCCCACGGATTGGCGCGACAGAATGCTGAAACGGCTGCTCCTCAGGACAGGGAACAGCGGCGATAATTACACAGTGCTGTGCGGATTTATCACAGACGAGCCTGAGAAGCCGGCTCCCCGTAGAAAGCCGCGTAGGTTCGTGCACTTTCTGATATCCGCGGCAGCGGCGCTTCTTATGCTCGGAGGCCTGGTCGCTGCGCTGGTGTTCCTTTCGGGGGACAGCGGGGCAGAAGAAAGTTCGTCCAGTCTAGCTGATACGATTAAGTAAACTAAAATCACACGTGTGTCAGAAGTTAAGAGAGTGTTGAAAACGCGTCAAGAAATTTATAAGAGAAGTGGGGGAAAACTGTTGTTTTCCCCCACATATTCAGCATTTTAAAAGCGCAGAGTCGCTGAGTCCTGTATTCCGCAGGTTACTTGAAATTAACGGCGTGAATGAGACGCTGGGCTGATAATTTCAATAGCACTTCGCAAAAAAGCGGCAGTTTTTAAAGCTAAAGAGGGCGTCACCACTGAATGTTGGTGACGCCCTCGCTTTTATTGGGGAGACGTTCTGTTGACCGCGGTCGTGGTTTGTTCAAGGCTGAAATCAGTTTTTTTACTTGATTTCAGCAGGTTCCTTTTCCTCGGAGTTTTCATTCTCCTCAGGCTTTTTCTTCCGGTTCTTCTTTTTGGAGCCGGAAGTTTTTTCACTGGAAACGGAAGCGCCTTCAGCCTCTGCCGAGCCTTCGGACTGCTTTGCCTTCTTTGCTGCGCGCTTTCTCTTAATAAGTATCGTCCACAGGACAATATTGATAATCGCGATAAGAACGCAGCCGCCGATTATCACCACCGGAACCCACTCGAGCTGCTGGAGCTGAACGCAGAAGAATCCGCTGTTTCCGTCAAGCGCCGGATCTTCAACGATGAGGTAGTGACCGTTCTGTGTGAACTCCACCGACTTCCACGAGCCGTTGACGTACTGCATTACATTCAGCGAACCTCTGCCCTCCGGCGCAAGGAATCTGAGCTGCGTTACGCCGCCCTTGACGTTACCGCTGATGCTGACAAGCCTGAGTTCGCTGTTGTTGTCCGGAGGGAACACGCTGCTGCTCTGGGTGGATACCTTAAGAGTGCTTCCGTCGTCGAACAGGCCGTCAGCCAGAACCAGCGGGAACCCGTTCTCGGACTGCTCGCCGCTTTCGATGACCGTAACATACGGAGTGTATATCGCCTCGACCTCAACAGGGAATGTGATGAAGCTGCTGTCGAAATCAGTCCACTCAGCGAAGCAGCCGTCCTTTGCGGGGATCTCCGGGAAATCCGAAGCGCGCAGCGCTCCGCCGTAGTTAACTGCAACCGTGCTGATAACGTCGCCGTCAACGATGAACTTAACGTCGATCACAGCGGTGCTTCCTGCGATAGCCGCGAACTTGTCGAAGTCCACGGGAGCCGCCTTGCCTGTGTAGCTTATGCCGTCGATGCCTGCGATGCCGCGGTCAACGAAGCTGTTGCGGAGCACCTCGGAGTTCTCGTCCGAGAAGTCCACGAAGCCGGCAATAGAGCCGCAGCGCTCGTTGCAGTCGTATGCGTCGAGGATAGCCGCGTTGTCGGTCAGGATAAGTCCCTGACCCGCGATACCGCCCACGTAATCCGCACCGGTGATAGTGACCTTAGAAACGCACTTCCTGATGGCAGACACGGAGTATCCCGCGATACCTCCCGCATAGCTGCCGGAGGAGCTTGTCACCTTGCCGTTTTCAGTGGAGTTGCGTACAACGCCCATATCCTGCCTGCCGACGATACCGCCGCAGTAGTTCTTCTTGGCGGTTATCTCACCGGAATTTATGCAGCTGTCTATGATATCGCGGATCTTATAGCTGAAGCTGAACGAGGTCTGACCGTTGGAAGCGATGTCGTCCTCCGGATCGAAATCGAAGTCTATCGCCATCGAGCCGGTGATACCGCCGACATTCAGGTCGCCCTGAACACCGCCGTAGTTTATGCAGGAGAGCGCCTTGCCCTGTCTGCTTGTGGAATCGTCCTCGGAAACGTCGGTGGTCAAACCGCTGTCGTCGTCCTTGTTGAGCACCTTGTCCTTCAGCTCCTGAAGGATATCGGTGATGTTGCTCATCTCATCGCTTATCTTCTGGAAGTCGTCGAGCAGGATATCTCCCTGCGCCTCGGCGGTGCTGCTTATCGAAGAAAGAGCGCTTGTGATACCCGCAAAGTTGCTGGAGAATCCGTCCAGCGCCGCGGTGAATTCAGCGTCCGCCGCCGGGAATTCAACAGCCGGCTTGTCGCTGAGGTTCTTTACGGTCTTGGAGAGCTGATCCATCGCATCGGAGAACTCCTCGCATGCCTGTGAGAGGTACGCGGAAGCGTCGGAAGCGGAGGTGGAAGCGCCCTGGAGATCGTCCATTGCGTCGGAAAGGTAGTCGGCGGCAGCGTCGAAGCTGTCGATCGAAGCCGAGATGGTATCGGAAGCGGAGGACAGCTTATCAGCGGCATCGGAGATCGACTGGATACCGTCCTTGAGCGCTCCGGAATCAAGCTGGTCTGTTATCTCGTTGAGCGCGTCGGTGATGGTATCCGAGGACTTTGTGATGTTCTGGATAGCGTCGTTGATGTTGTCGAGCTGCTTTGATATCTCCTTGTAGGTGTCGTCAGGAACGGAGGAGCTGCTTATCTTATCGTATGCGTCAGTGATGTCGTCTATGGCGTCCTGCGCGTCGTCAAGAGCCTTGCTCAGTTCGCTGGCTGCGGTCTCAAGCTGGGAGATACCCGCGCTCAGCTCCTTTGAATCCACTGCCTTGCTTATCGCGTCGGAAGCGCTGACGATATGTTCTCCTGCCGCCTGTATGTTGTCAGCGGCGGCGCTGAGTTCCTCGGAAACCTTATCGGTGTCCGGAACCGTGCTTGAAGCCGCCTTGATCGCAGCCGCAGCGTGCGCCGCAGCCTTGCCGAGCTCCACGGAAGCGGCGGAGAATTCGTCCAGACCCTTCTGGATCTCATCGGCGTCGATGGAACCCGCGATCTTCTGTAATGCGGCGCTCATCTTGCTGAGTGCCTTTGTTACGTCCTGCATGCTTTCGCCGAGGGCTACTATGCCGTCAGAGAGATTCTTGAAGTCTCTGCCGTTGACCCATTCCTCGAGCTTGTCGCAGGCGTCGCCTATCTTAGAAAGTGCCGTGGCGATGTCCTTGACCTCGCCGTTTGCGTTGTTCAGCGCCTTTATCATGTCCTTTACAGCGGCTTCCACCTTATCGGTGTCGCCCATAGCCGCAGCTATCTTGTCAGCCGCCGCGCTTATGTCGTCGAGCGCCCCGGATATCTCCTCGATTGCGCCGTTGAGGGTGTCTATGCCCTCCTTGCCCTCGTCGAGAGCCGCCTGCATGTCGTCGGAGGAAGCTGTGATCTGGTCGAACACTTCCTCAAGGGAATTGCTGAACTGGCTCAGCAGGTCGAGGCCGTCCCGGAATCCGTCCAGCGCAGGACCTACGCCGTCAAGCGCTTCGTCCACCCGGGCGGATATCTCGTTCACGCCGTCCGTCCAGCCGTTGTAAAGCTCGGTGGTGCGGTCGGAGATATCGTCTGCGGACTTGCGGAGGTTATCCATCTGCCAGGTCAGACCCTGTACCTTGTCGTTTACTGCGTCGCCGGCACCCTTTGCGTCGTCGATGAGGTTATCCACCAGGCCGCCGAGGACGTCCATTTCGTCCAGCAGCTTCTGCACGGTGTCCTTGTCGAAATCTATGCTCTGGTAAGGCTCCATCTGACCGGCTATGCCGCCGACGTCCTTCCTGCCAAATATCTCGCCGCGGTTGGTGCAGCTATTCACATAGCCGGACTGTCTGCCGACGATTCCGCCGACGTTATATCCGATGTGCGGGTAACCTACGGTTCCGTAGTTCTCGCAGCCCTGGATTATTCCGTCTGAGTAACCGGTGATACCGCCCGCGTCGGTCATGGAGGAAGGCTCCTCGGAGGACATTATGCTGTCCCAGTCGATATCCTCGATGGAGAGCTTCGCCTCGCTCGCGGTGGTGTTTACGCTGCACCGGCTGATGTCGTTGAGCAGCGTACCGGAGCTGCTTCCAGCGATACCGCCGGAGCTGTGGTCGCCGGAAATAACGCCCGTGGCAGAGCAGCCGGAGATGAGTCCGGATTTCTCATTGACGCCCGCGATACCGCCGACGTTGTTGGTGCCCTTGACCTTTCCGGAGAAGGTGCATCCGGTAATGTTGCCGGAGTTGCTTCCCGCGATACCGCCGACGTATTCAGCGCTGCCTTCGGGGGATACAGTCCCCTTTACAGTGAGGTCCTTGACGAGCGCGCCGCGCTGTACGTACCGGAAAAGTCCGGAGTAGGAGCCGTCGGAAGTTACTTTCAGCCCGGAGATAGTGTGGCCTGCGCCGTCGAAAACTCCGCCGAAAACCGGTATCGGAGTGAATTCCCCGGAAAGCTCGATGTCAGAGCCGAGTGTAACATATAAATTCTTGCTGTAGGAATCAAGGCTGCATGCCTTCGCGAACTTTATCAGCCCCGCCTCGTCGGTGATGGTGAGCTGCTCGCGGTCGCCGCTCTTCTGGGAAACGGCAGCGGCTGTGCTGGTAGTCATTATCTCCGCAGGGAGCGATACCGCGAGGGTCAGCGCTGCGATAACGGAGAGTATTTTCTGCGTGTTCTTCATTTTTTAGTCCTCCGTTTCGTCCATTATGTCGTCGACGACCTCGTCGGTGCGTACTGCGTTCGGCTCGTTTGAAACGCCTGCCGGAGCGCCTGCGGTCACTGGCTGAACCCCGCCTGGGCCTTTCGGGAGCGCTGAGTCTATATCGTCGATGTGCTTGCCGTCGGTGTCGATATGGTTGATTATCTGGCGGTCGACCTTCGCCTTCATGTCCTCGGAGTTATCGGTCTCGAGCTGCGCGCTTACCTCGCCGTGAATGATACCGGTGATCTGTGCGTCAACAATACCGGAAACGTAGCCGCGAACCCTGCCGTTCACACGAATATAGCCGGAACGCTTCTGAATGAGGTCGCGGCGCTTGAGCGTGAAGGAGGTCTTTTCGATGATGACATCGCCGAGCATCAGTATCTGCGGAAGCACGAACATTACTAGGAAGATGGAGATGAGGGTACCGCGTCCGAGGCAGATACCAACGGAGGATATCGCCACATCAGAGGAAAGGAATCCGATGAGCAGACCCGCGATAGCGAGTATCGCACCGGAAGTGATGATCGTGGGGAATGCCTGGTTCAGCGTTTCTACCATCGCGTCCTTGGTGGACATGCTCTTCTTGAGGTCGGTGTAGCGGCTGGAAATAACGATCGCGTAGTCGATGTTGGCACCCATCTGAATGGAGCTTACGATAAGGTAGCTCAGGAAGAAGATGTTAGTGTCCATCAGCACCGGCACGGAGAAGTTTATCCATATGGAGCCCTGGATTATCGCGAGCAGCAGCACGGGAAGTCCCGCAGACTTGAACGTGAACACCAGGATAACAAGTACGAACAGGAATGACAGAATGCTTACCATCAGGTTATCGGTGGAGAATACGTTCGACAGATCGTAGTCAGACGTGGAGTCGCCGACAACATAGGAGTTCTCGGGGTAGTATTCCTGGACTACCTCGTGCAGCTTGTCGAGGAACTCGAAGGTTTCGGGGCCTTCCTCGGGAACGTTGGTGTACAGCAGCATACGGCTGTAGTCGTCTGTGCCGAGCTGGAGCTTCGCCTTGTCGAGCTGCTCGTGGAGGTCGTCAATTTTATCGTTCAGCTCGTCATCGAGGTTGACGTAGCCTGCTTCCTTCTCATCGTAGATGAACGTGAACATGTCGATGAGCGGGACTGTGAACGTGCTCACGGAAGAGCTGCTGATGGAGCTTACTATCTCGCCGTAGTCCTCGTTGGAGGCGGCGTATGCCGCGTAGGCAAGCTGAACTACCTCGATATCCATATCGGTGAGTTCCGCGAACTGGCGGGGCGTGAGCGCGTCGGTCAGCACGTAGCCGTCCATAGCCTCGATGTTCGCCAGACCCATCGCGGAATCCACCTCGGGAAGTCCCTCAAGGCGTTCGAGCAGCTTGTGCTCTTGCTCGTAGTTCCCAGCGGGAACCATTACTACCACAAGGTTGTTGGAGCCGAAGGTCTCATCTATTTTTTCTTCCGCTATCTGGGTGGCGTTCTTGGTGTAGGTCGAAAGCGTGGAATAGCCGTAAACGTAGTTGGTCTGGTTGGACAGTATAAATCCGGCTACCAGCAGAACTGCGAAAAGCGGAGGAACCACGAAGCGGGTCTTGACGTCGAACTTGCCGACTGCGGTTATATTCGGAACGAAGTTGCGGTGATGGGTCTTGTCGATGAGCGGGGAGAAGGACATCAGCAGACCGGGCATCAGCGTGAATACAACGAAGATACTGAAGAATATCGCCTTGCAAAGTACGATACCGAGGTCAAAGCCGAGCTTAAACTGCATGAGCATCATCGCGACCATACCGGAAAGGGTGGTAAGGCAGGACGAAGATATCTCCGGGATAGCCTTACTGAGCGCCGTTACGACCGCATCGCGGGCGTCCAGGGCGGTTCGCTCTTCCGTGTATCGGTTGCAGAGGATTATCGCGTAGTCGATGGCGAGCGCGAGCTGAAGAACTACCGCGATGGAGTTTGAAACGAAGGAGATCTCTCCGAACATGAAGTTTGTGCCCATGTTCAGCAGAGCCGCCATGCCGAACGTCATCAGCAGTACGGGTATTTCCATGTATGTATGCGAGGTGAAGAACAGAACTCCGATGATGATGACCAGAACGATCACTACAACGGTCTGCATTTCGGCGGCGATGGTCTCAGAGGAGCTGTTGCCCACGGCGCTGTTGATGTACTCGTCGTATGGCTCCAGCTTTTCCTTGACGGCTGCCATGGCGTCCTTGGAGATCTGGTCGTCCTCCTCGCCGTCGAAGGTGATGGAGAGCAGCGCGGAACCGTTCTTGTAGCTGTCCTCGTCGTTCTCAACGGTGACGGAGGTCACACCGTCTATCTCCTCAAGCTCGGAGGCTATCTCCTCCGCCTTTTCGAAGGTCACGTTGTCCAGCATTATGCTGCCGGAACCGTAGGTCATGAACTGGTCGTTCATCAGGTCGAGTCCTATGCGCGTCTCGGAGCTGTCCGGGAGGTAACTCGTGATATCGTTGTTTACCTTCGTCCAGCCGGTGGATATCGTACAGAATATTCCCGCAATGATGTAGAAAAGGTAGAATGCCTTTCGCTTGTCTACTATCAATGCGGCGAGCTTTTCTATGGGGGTCTGCTTTTTCTTTTGTGTACTCATCTGCATTGCTCCATTCTTTCTTATAATCTTATTTGAAAAATTATACATTGATACAAATAAGATTATAACACCGAAGCAGTCTTATTTCAATATACAATCGCGGGATTTTGTCCGGAAAACAACAAAATCTGCCATAGTGCGCAAATTTCGCCCGGTTTTAATCCGCATTATGGGCAGAAATACAGATGAGTTGACATTTCAGTGAATTTGGATTATAATAAGAACACCTGTGTATAATTATTTCGGACGGCTGGATAGTATGAAAAGGTGATATAATGAACAAATACTACAAAAAGCTAGAGTTAGACAAGATATTAGAGCTTCTCGCGGAGCAGACCTACAGCGACGCCTGCCGTGAGAAAGCGCTGAAGCTCAAGCCCTCCTTCGACGAGGAGGAGATACGCACGGAGCTGAAAAAGACCGACGACGCGTTCAAGCTGAGCGCGAAGTTCGGAACTCCGCGGTTCCGCAAAATAAAGGATCTCAGCATGTCGCTGAGGCGCTGCAAGAGCGGCTCGGCGCTGTCCTTCCGGGAACTTCTCGACGTTGCGGACATTCTGCGCGAAACGAATATGCTCTGCGACTGGTTCAGCCAGTGTGAAAGCATGGAAAGCTCCCTCGCGGAGTACTTCCGGGAGCTGTACCCGATAAAGCAGCTTGAGCAGCGCATTTCCGAGAGCATAATCTCCGAGGAGGAGATGTCAGACGCGGCAAGCGCGGAGCTTTCCTCCATCAGAAAGCGGATAGTCCGCCAGGGCATGAATATCCGCGAGCAGCTCGACAAGCTCATCAAGAGCCGCAGCACGCAGAAATTCCTCCAGGAAGCCATCGTTACCATGCGAGACGGGCGGTATGTAGTTCCGGTGCGCAGCGAGTACAAGAACGAGGTCGCAGGTCTGGTGCACGACACCTCCGCGACCGGGCAGACATTCTTCATCGAGCCGATGAGCGTCGTCGAGGCAAACAACGAGATACGCGTGCTGAAATCCCGCGAGCAGGCGGAGATCGAGCGTATCACGCTGGAGCTTTCCGGGCAGGTCGGCGAAAACGCGGACAGCATCGCGAACAACTTCCGTATCGCCCAGATACTGGAGCTGTACTTTGCAAAGGCAAACCTCGGAGCAAAGATGCGCGGCGCGGCGGCGAAGATAGTCTCAGAGCCAAGAGTGGTTCTGAACCAGGCGCGCCACCCGCTGATAAATCCCGATACGGTGGTGCCGATATCCGTGGAGATAGGCGGAAAGTACGAATCGCTTATCATCACCGGCCCGAACACCGGCGGTAAGACCGTCGCGATAAAGACCGTAGGTCTGCTGACCCTCATGACTATGTGCGGACTGATGATACCCGCCGGGGACGGCTCCGAGATAGGAATTTTCGGCGGTATCTACGTTGATATCGGCGACGAGCAGAGCATTGAGCAGAGCCTTTCCACGTTCTCCTCGCACATGGTGAACGTCGTGAAGATACTCGGCATGGCTGACGACCGCAGCTTAGTCCTCATCGACGAGCTGGGCAGCGGAACCGACCCGGTGGAGGGCGCGGCGCTGGCGGTCTCCGTGCTGACGGAACTCAAGGAGCGCCACGCGAAGGTCTGCGCGACCACCCACTACCAGGAGGTCAAGATGTTCGCGCTCCAGACCGAGGGCGTGGAGAACGCCTCCTGCGAGTTCGACGTGAATACATTGAAACCCACATACCGGCTGATAGTCGGCGTTCCGGGCAAGTCGAACGCATTCGCGATATCCCAGCGCCTGGGAATGCCGGACGAGGTGATAGAGCGCGCAAAGGAGCTTGTCAGCACCGAAAACAAGCGGTTCGAGCAGGTCGTTGACGCGCTTGAGAAGTCCCGCCAGGAGCTGGAAGCGCTCAAGGAGAGCGCGGCGGTTTCCGAGCGCAACGCGAAGCTGACCGAGAGCGAATTAAAGCAGAAGCTGTCCGAGCTGGAGCAGCAGAAGGAAAAGGAACTGGAGTCCGCAAGGCAGCGCGCGCTTTCCATCGTGGAGGAGACGCGTTTCCGTTCCAACCAGCTTCTTAACGAGCTTGAGGAGCTGAAAAAGGTCAAGGACAAGGAAGCGCTCCGGCAGGGTCTGAGCAATATGAAGGGCAAGACCAACAGCACGCTCAACAAAATGCAGGACGAAGCGAATCCGGTCGTGGAGCGCCGCGCCGAGAGCTACGTGCTTCCGCGCCCGCTGAAGGCAGGAGATACCGTAATGCTCGCCGACACGAAGAAGGAAGGCGTGCTGATGACGGTTCCGAACATGTCCGGCGTATGCTACGTGCAGGTCGGCATGATGAAAATAAAAACGAACCAGAAGAATCTCCGCCTGGTTGACAACAAGAAGAAGCAGCCGACCCCGCAGAAGTTGGTAGGCGGCAGCGTGAAGAAGCAGGTAACTTCCAACATGAACCGCCGCGGCGGTATGGAGCTTGATATCCGCGGAATGATGACGGACGAGGGCGTACTTGAAATGGAGAGATTCATCGACAGCGCTCAGCTCAGCGGTATCAGCACGGTGATAATAATTCACGGCAAGGGCACCGGAGCGCTACGGGCGGCTGTGCAGCAGGCGCTCAAGACCAACCCGGCGGTGAAGAGCTACCGTCAGGGCGCATATGGCGAGGGCGAAGCCGGCGTTACAGTGGTGGAGCTTAAATAATAAAATAATTACGGGCAGGTTCATCACCTGCCCGTAATTTTATATTCCGTCTAAGCGGTAAATTATCACCCTATCCGGAAGTATTCCCAGTTCTTGATCTGCTGGGGGATCTCGCGGACGCCGAAGCTGAACTCCGGAAGCTTGTTGTGAGTGATGTACAGATCATTGCTGAAATACTCTGCAAGCATTTCGTTGGTGATACCCTTCTTCGGGTTCGGGTGAGGCGTGCCGTTGAGGTCGACCATCGCCTTGCCTGCGGCGTCTGTCTCGTAGATGAAGTCGCCGTTCCATACCATGTAGTACAGCCACATGGTGTTTGCCGCCTTGATGCCCTCCGGGTCGGGAATGTATCCGCACTCGGTCAGAGCCATCATCTTGCCGGTGGACTCCATGCCTGCAAGTTCTGCGCAGTACTTGTCGTAGCCCTCAAGCTCGCCGTAGCACCTCTCATAATACGCGGAAAGAGCCTCGGCGGATATATCCTCCTGGTCGTAGTAGCGGTCGATTCCCTCGATGTCGAACGCATTCGGGTGGATCGCTGTGTGCGGGTTCTGACCGTTCCATACCCAGATTATGTTTGTCAGCTTGTGGTAGTTTTCAAGTCTGTCGTAGATCATGTACCAAAGCTTCTGGAACACCTCGTTTGTCGCGCTGTCCCTGCCCTGGAGCCCCCACCAGAACCACGCGCCGCTTGCCTCGTGCAGCGGACGGAACAGGATAGTTACGCCCTCGCTCTCCATGCGCTGTATCTTGGTCGCGATGAGGTCGATGTCGTGGATAACCGTCTCGTACTCCTTGGTTCCGGGAGTTACCGCGTTGACCTGGTTGAAGTTGGTGATCTCGTTGGTGTAGAATGCGTAGCCGCCCTCGGGGTTATCTATGTCCTTGGGGACGTTCCAGTGCCATGTGAACGCGCACAGTCCACCGGATTCCTTCGACCACTCGATAGCCTCGTCGATCATGTCGTCGCTGTGGTAGCTTCCGGTGCAGAAGATGAAGTCGTAGCCCTTCATTGCGGTGAGGTCGTTAGTCGCATTGTAGAACACCAGATCCTCGTAGCACTCGTTGCCCATCATCTGCTGGCAGGTGATGACCTGCTTGCCGTAAACGCTGCGGAGGTAGTTCCACACTTCCATGGTCTTTTCGTTGGTCTGGGCGTTCTCGGAGACCGGCTTTGTGGGGTCGACCTCCTTGGATTCGAAGTACGCCTTCATCGCCTCGTAATCGGTCTCGTATGCGAGCGCAACGTCCATGTCGATATCGCCCTCGCTGTTGAGCGCGATGGGATTTGAAAGGAGCTGTCCGTCGCCGCTTTCAGCGGGAGCCTGGGATTCCGCCGTGGAAGCAGCCGCGCCGGAATCCGCCGGGCTTTCCGCCGCGGAGCTTCCGGAGCTTTCAGAGGAAGCGCTGGAGTTATTGCATGCAGTAAGGCTCAGCGCCATAGCTGCCGCCAGCATTATTGAGAGAAATTTTTTCATAGTATGTTACCTATCTGAATAATGTACATTTACCGCTTTTTCTGTAGTAGTCGATACGCTGCTGAATGACCTCCCGGGTGGTGCGGTAGTACCCGGCGAGGCAGTCTATGCAGAAAAACTCCGTATCATTGCGGGAAACCAGCTTCTGATGTATCGCGATATCATCGGAGCCGAGCTTCGCGCCGCACTTTTTGCAGGTGGAGTAGTTGCTCAATCAGACCTTCACGACCTTAGCGCGCAGGACTACGCAGCCGTGGGGCTCCACGGTGGTAACGAAGCGCTCTGTGAACGTGCCCAGCTCCTCGTGCTTCCAGCAGTCGTAAACGGAAAGACCGCGGCCGGAAGCGGCGGGCAGACCGATATCCCAGAACTGGAGGCTCATTTCGCCGGCACGGTCGCCGAAGTTGAACATTCCGATAGCGTAATCGCCGTTGGCAAGCGGCTTAACGAGGGAGAACACGTTGTCCGGGTTGTTCCACTGCTTTATGCAGTACGGACCGCGGCACTCGATATCCTGGTTGATCGCGATAACGTCCTTGTTGGTGAGAATCTCTCTGGTCGCGGGGGTCATGCGGCGGATATCGCAGCCGATCATCAGCGGGGAGTTCATGATAGCCCACAGACTGAAATGCGTGCGGTACTCCTCGTCGGTGCAGCCGCCGAGCTTCGGCATGGTCTCGCCGCTGTCGGCGATAACGTTGACGCCCTGCTCAGTGGAGTTGATCCACTCGTTGTTGCTGCCGCCGTGCATGCCTACTACCAGCATGTCTATATCGTTGTGGCAGAAGTTTCCGCCGTAGCATTCGTTGCCTATCTGGGAGAGCGCCAGGCGCTTGATGGACTCCCAATTATCCTGGATATCGCCGGTGGAACGGAACAGATGCGCGCCGGACTCCCTTATCCACTTGTATACGTTGTCGTTGCCCCAGTTGCAGGCGGAGAACATGATGTCCCTGCCGCAGTTGCGCAGAGCCATGCTCATTCTCTTGTAAAGCACCTCGCCGGGGATATGGTCGGGCTTGTAGCAGTAGTCGTACTTGAGGTAGTCTACGCCCCACTCCGCAAATGTCTCGGCGTCATCGAACTCGTGCTCGAAGCTGCCGGGGTGTCCGCCGCAGGTGTGGGTACCCGCGCAGGAGTACATACCGAACTTCAGACCCTTGCTGTGAACGTAGTCAGCCACGGGCTTGATGCCGTCCGGGAACTTCCAGTGGTCGGGAACCAGCTTTCCGTTCTTGTCGCGCTGCTTCTCGCTCCAGCAGTCGTCGATGACAACGTACTCGTAGCCCGCGTCCTTCAGACCCTCGCTTACGAATGCGTCAGCAGCTTCCCTGATGAGCTTGTCGTTGATCTCCCAGGTAAAGGTGTTCCATGAGTTCCAGCCCATGGGAGGGGTGATCCCTAAAAATTTGTTCTCCATTGATTTCTCCTTAATGCAGTTAAGTTATGCACCGTATATTAGCTGAATTTACTTTACAGGTTGGCTAATTCCGGGTTATTTCATTGTAATTATAGCATGTTTGCTGAAAAAATTCAACAGGAAATGCAGAGTTTTTATGTGAAATTTACTTGCTCCGGTACTGCTTCGGGGTCATTCCGGTGTGGGAGCGGAACAGCTTGCAGAAGTACGCGCTGCTGCTGAAGCCGCACTCGAGCGCCACAGCCTCCACGGTCATGTTGCCGTCCCGCAGGAGCTGCATGGAGCGCTCCACGCGGTATTTCAGCAGGTAGCTCACCGGGGAGGTGTGGAGGTAGCTCTGGAAGCACCTTGAGGCCTCGCTGCGGCTTATGCTGGCGGCGTTTGCGATGTCCTGAAGGGAGACGTCCTCGGCGTAGTGCTCCTGAATGAAGCCTATCATCTTCTGCATGCGTATCTGGAGGACGTGCTCGTTTTTCACTGCCGGAGCAAGCTCCATTTCGCCGCGGTGGGTGAACAGGATCTCCCAGGCGCGGCTTATCTCGCGCAGCACGCGGATCTCGAAGCATTCCCGGGTTCCCGGCGCGTTGTTGAATCTCAGCTCCGGAACTTCGCCGTAGCGCCCGATCTCGCCGTACTCCTGGAGCATTGAAAACACCCTGTCCAGGCACTCAAGTATCTCGGAAGTCCACCCGGACTTTCCGTCGAGTATCACATACGGGAGCTGGGAATTCAGCGTCAGCGGCATGACATAATGCGTGTTTATAACGCTGTTCACCGGGGCGATGAATTCCGGCTGGAACACCACGTTCGGGCAGTAGCAGGGAGCCTTTCCCACGCTTTCGTAGCTGTGAAGGCAGTTTGTGTTCAGAAATATCCCCTGACCGACTTCAAGCGTGATATCAGCGTTTCCCGCCTGGATATGCACCATTCCGCAGTGGACCACGAAGAATTCAAGGTTCGGGTGCCAGTGCAGCGGGACGCTGTTTCCCGCAATGTGCAGCGAATTAACATAGTATTGTATCGGAAAATCAGCCTTGCCGTGCTGGACAAGCTCCTGAAAGTTCTCCTTCAGCGGCATGTGGAATTCTTCCATCTTCAACCCTCCGGATCTGTATACGTGTATACGTTTTATATAGAATACCCTTTGGGAATATTATAATATAAATCGGGAATATTGTCAATTGTTCAAATTGATTATAGAGAATATAATAATATTATACAGAAAAGGCGAAAATATTTGTGTACAATCCACAAAGCAAACGATTACATGTTGTTGGTTTTGACTAGGCTTAATTAAGTAAATTAGCTGCGGCTCCTTTTGGAACCTGTTATGTATAGCCAATTTACACAAAAAACGCATGATATTTTCGATATAAGTAAAAGGGAGAATGAAATGTCCGCTATCAAAAGATCCATCGCCTGCGCGATGACCGCAGCAATGCTCCTGGGACTTACGGCGTGCGACGACGAAGCTCCGAACAGCGCGGCGAATTCCAATGCGGCGCCGGACGCTCCGGCTGCCACCACCAGCACCCAGGCTTCCACCACGACCGACCCCAACGCAGGTCTGGACATGACCGACAAGGAGAACAAGGAGCTTGATACGTCCCTTGCGCCCCCAAGCGGCCACGCAGGTACGCTGAAGTACCTCGGATTCTACGATATCACCTCCGACCAGAAGGGCACCGAGCAGTGCCTGATATTTCAGTCGGACGTATACGGCGGCACCATCGACTACACCAGCGTTCCGTTCGGCGCGGCGTTCTACGATAAGCTCGCGAACCTGATCGCAAGCGACGATTCCCCGGACATCGTGACAAAGGACGCTATGCTCCGCCCGGGCAACGTTTCCAAGAACCTGTTCGAACCGCTCGATGGAAAGATCGACCTCACCACACCGCTGTGGAAGGACATCGCAGGCGTTGTCGAGGATTTTAGCTGGAAGAACAAGCACTACTATTACCCGCACCGTACCACGACGCTCTACGCGCTCAACTACAGCAAGCAGACCATCGCTGAGAACGACCTCACCGATCCCTACGACCTGTACAGAGCCGGCGAGTGGACATGGGACGCATGGCGCGATATGATGATAGAGTTCTGCGATAAGGACGACGCCCACGTCGGATTCTACACCACGAACCACACCATAACAAGCTTCATAGCGACCACCGGCACAACGCTCATCGACGTACAGCCGGACGGCACGATCACAAACAACATACTCTCCGCGGACGTTTCCCGCGCGATGACGTTCCTCGAGGGGCTCTGCCGCGACGGTCTGACCTACGACAAGTCCTACGGCGACTGGGTTTCCCCGCAGGTGTTCTCCACGGCGTGCAACAACATTCTGTTCACCTGCACCGAGCCTGAGTGGACCTACATAGCAGAGACCGAGAACCTCCAGAACAAGCCCGGCGTTGACGACGATATCTTCGACACCGTGTCGGAATTCTCGTTCGTTCCGTTCCCGAGAGACCCCGCTGCGGATAAGTACTACACCGAGTACGACACCTTCGGATACCTGGTGCCCAAGGGCGCTAAGAACATCGACGGCGCGATAGAGTTCATCAACCTCAACAGAATGTACGACATCGACCCCGCAATCCAGGCAAAGGTGCGCGAGGATCATATCAATCCCCAGAAGATCTACTTTGAAAAGGGCAAGTATGCAGGCTCCGAGAAGTGGCAGATGAAGTGGGGCGAGCGTGAATACGACCTGTGGCGCGAGATGTGCGACCCCTCCAATTTCACGTTCATCAACGAGGACGCAGAGGGCTTCTCCACTGACTTCACCGACCAGATTGGCGAACTCCTGATGGGAGTTATCGAGCGCGGCGAGTCTTGGGCTAAGACCAGCGCAGAGTTCTCACCCGTTGCAGACGGCACCATACAGCCGTTCCTGAGCTAAGCTAATACTCCGGAATTCCGGATATTATACCCCGCGCGGCGTTAAAAGGCGCTCTGCGGAAAATATTCATTTCGATTTCATTAAGGAGGAA
This sequence comes from uncultured Clostridia bacterium, assembly GCA_945923775.1. Taxonomy (GTDB): domain Bacteria; phylum Bacillota; class Clostridia; order Oscillospirales; family Ruminococcaceae; genus CAG-115. Next base: position 30,802 of record CAMELR010000003.1, read on the forward strand.
CCACAAAATGAATACAGCAAAAAGACTCCTCGCATGTGGAATGGCTGCGGCAATGGTTGCCGGTCTGACCGCCTGCGACGACGAGACCCCCGCTAACAACGGCGGTTCCAGCAACAACTCCGTTGCTGCTCCCGCAGCAGTCACCACAACGACTTCTGCTTCCACCACCACAGACCCTAACGACGCGCTCGACCTGACCGACAAGGATACCAAGGAGTTCGATACTTCCCTGTATCAGCCCTCCGGCAAAGCAGGCACCCTGAAGTATCTCGGTTATTACGATATTACTGCTGACCAGAAGGGTACTGAGCAGTGCCTGATCTTCCAGTCCGACCTGTTCGGCGGCAAGATCGAGTACACCAGCACCCCCTCCGGCGACGCTTTCTATGAGAAGCTCTCCAACCTTATCGCCGCTGATGACTCTCCTGATATCGTTGAGAAGTCTGCAATGCTCTATCCGGGCAACGTTTCCAAGAACCTGTTCGAACCGCTGGACGGCAAGATCGACATTGATTCCGCGCTGTGGAGCGAGATGAAGGACGTTGCCGAGTCCTACTCCTGGAACGGCAAGCACTACTATTATCCGCACCGCATCACCACTTCCTTCGCACTGAACTACAGCAAAAAGACCATCGAGGAGAACGACCTCCCCGATCCGTATGAGCTGTACAGAAACGGCGAGTGGACATGGGACGCATGGCGTGACATGATGATCCAGTTCTGCGACAAGGACGATGACAACATCGGCTTCTACGCAACTGATACCACCATTGACGCATTTATCCTGACTACCGGTACATCTATCGTTGATACACAGCCTTCCGGCGTTATCACCAACAACATAGCAAACCCGAACGTAACAAGAGCAATGCAGTTCATCGAGACACTCTGCCGCGACGGCGTTTCCTACGGCAAGCAGCTCGGCGACTGGGTTCCTCCGCAGACATTCGCAACTGAGTGCGACCGCCTGCTGTTCCTCTGCATGGAGCCTGAGTGGACCTACATCGCAGCTACCGAGCAGCTCCAGAACCCGAAGGGCGTAGATAACGATATCTTCGATACCGTTTCCGAGTTCGCATTTGTTCCGTTCCCGAGAGATACACAGGCTGACGCTTACTATCAGGGCTACGACACATTCGGCTACCTTGTTCCCAAGGGCGCTAAGAATATCGACGGCGCTATCGAGTTCATCAACCTGAACAGAGCTTACGATGTTGACCCGACTATCCAGGCACAGGTAAAGAAGGATCACTGCCAGCCTGAGAAGATCTACTTCGAGAAGGGCAGCAACATCGGTAAGGAGAAGTGGCAGATCACATGGGGCGAGCAGGAATACGACCTCTGGAGAGAGATGTGCGATCCCGCAAACTTCAGCTTCGTTACCGAGGACGCTTACGGCTTCAACTCTGACTTCCAGAGCCAGCTCGCAACCGTTGTTATGGACGTTGTAGAGAACGGCGCTTCCTGGACTCAGACTTCTGCCGAGTTCTCACCGATCATCGACGCTATCGTTGCTGAGTACTCCCTCGCATAATTCAGTTCACTGAACAACTATCCCGCCGCAGGATCAACTGCGGCGGGATTTTTAGCGTCCGAAAAAGCCGTTATCGTAATTTGAATAACCGCCGAAGACGGCAATTTAATTCCGAATTCCGCATTCTGAATTCCGATTTAACAAAATTTGAAGGGGCTGCGTTTTTACGCAGCCCTCAGCTTATCGAAAAAGTCATAACGGCAGTAAATTGCAAAAAAACAGTGGGGGAAAACTCTTGTTTTCCCCCACACCCCTTTAGCGCCATTGAATCGCTTAACTGCGCGCCAGCGCGCAGAGTGGTGAGGGCTCTGTTCTGTCGGTCAGCCCCTCTGGCGCTTCGCGCCACCTCCCCCACAGGGGGGGAGACACCTCACACTCCCGCTTCCTTTTGTAAGCAAAAGGAAGCGAAAACCAATACGCTATGCGAAAATTTATAAACTTTACCGACAGCTTTGAGGCTGTGTTTTTACGCAGCCCCTGTAATTATTATCTCTGAGAGTATGCCGGAACAGCGCCCTTCTGCTTGAACTTCAGCCTGAGATGATCCGCGATGAGCGCGATGAACTCGGAATTAGTGGGCTTGCCCTTCGTGGTGTGAACCGTGTAGGAGAATATCCGGGTGAGTACGTCGATATCGCCGCGGTCCCATGCTATCTCTATGGCGTGGCGGATAGCACGCTCCACGCGGGAGCTTGTGGTCTGGTAGCGCTTCGCAACGGTGGGGTAGAGCAGCTTCGTGATGCAGTTTATCATCTCGTCGTTGTTGACCGACAGCATTATCGCCGTGCGGAGGTAGTGATACCCCTTGATATGCGCGGGAATACCGACCTGGTGGATTATCTCGGTTACGGCGCACTCAAGGTCGGTCTCGTCCGGAACCGCCTCAGGTTCGTCGCCGCAGGGAGTGCACAGCCTTTCAACGCGGCTCACCAGGTACTGCGGGTCGATGGGCTTCACCATTACGCCCGCTGCGCCCGCGTTTATAGCGTCGCGCTCAAGGCGGGGGTCGTCGCTGCTGGATACTATCAGCACGTTCGGGCAGTATTTCTTTTCCATTTTCAGGCGGCGTATTACCTCCACCGCGTCGCAGAAAGGCATTTTCGCTTCAAGCACAGCTACGTCCGGAGCCTCCGACTTTATGGAGCTGAGCACTGCGTTGCCGTCGCAGCGGCGGGTTATCGCGTACATTCCAGCCCCTTTGAGTGCGCCTGCCCATGCCATTCCGCAGTCCGCTGTGTCGCTTCCGATAAGTACTTTGATCTTGCTGTTCATGATTTTTCCTCCTGTATTCTGTCTGTTTATTCCCCCGTCACGCTGATCTGTGCCGCCCAACCGATTTACGGCACGCTCTGAACTCTTGTTCCTAGAATCTGGCTGTTTCGGGATTACCTGGTGTTTTTCGGTAACTTAATAATACCATAATCTGGATATTATTGCAATAGGTTTTTGGAAATTTCTAGAAATGATTTTCGACAACAATATATCCGGCAGAATTCCAACAAATGTGATAACAGCACCGCCCGACGGCGCTTGAAACGCATGAAGTCCGATAATCTGCAAAATAAGCTTAACGGAATCTTAACATTTAACTAGGGATAATTTTGAATTTTGTTTCCAGATGAATTACCAACAGCTGTAACCCGGTGCGGGGAATCGCATATAATGTTCTGAAAGAGGTGATACAAATGCTTATTCCTGTAGGCTACGACAGGTTTCGGGCGGTGGCGTACGCGCTTCGCTGGGCGCTGTCGCGGAATCCCAGGTACTACGACTTTGAGGACATCGGCGGCGATTGCACGAATTTTGTATCCCAGTGCCTGTTCGCGGGCTGCGGCGTGATGAACTACGCTCCGGAAAACGGGTGGTACTACATAAGCCCGGACGACCGCGCGCCCTCCTGGACGAGCGTCGAGCTGCTCCAGAGATTCCTGCTGAACAACGGCGGGGCAGGCCCCTACGGCGTCAGCGCTGACCTGCCGCAGCTGAGCCCCGGCGATGTGATACAGCTCCGGAACAGCGAAGGGCGGCTGTATCACTCGCTTATTATTTCCTACATTTTCTATCCTGCCGTGCCGGAGAACATATTTATATGTTCGCATTCCTACGACTCGCGCAACCGGCGGCTGTCGACCTACAGCTACGCCGCGGCGGAGGGGATACGCATTGTCGGCGCACGGCGGGAGCTTCCGGCGACCTGAAAGGAGCAAGAAATGCTGATCTATACAGTTAAACCGGGGGACACCCTGGCGGGTATCTCCCGGCGGTACGGACTTTCTCCGCTGCGGATCGCGGCGGACAACGGGCTTAGCGACATGTCGCGGCTGGTGCCGGGGCAGAATCTTCTTATCAACGTGGATTCCGTGAGGTACATTCTTGATGAGGGGCAGACTCTGTTCTCGGTTTCGCAGGAGTACGGCGTGCCTCTTGAAGAGCTTATCGAGGCGAATCCCGGGCTGAATCCGCTGAACCTGCGGCCGGGGGATACGGTGATGATACCGGTGGCGCGGCGGGAACAGCGGCGTCCGATACTTGTGAACGGCTACGCCTATCCGAGCATAAATACGAATTCGCTCAACTGCGTTCTGCCGTTTCTGACGTTCCTCAGCCCGTTCAGCTATAAGCTGACCCCAACTTCGGAGCTGGTCCCTCCGGACGACAGCGACCTGATATTCCGGGCGCAGCGCTCTGCGGTAATGCCGATAATGGTGGTTACAAACATTTTCGACGAGGGGTTCAGCACGGAGGCGCTCTCCGGAATACTTGCTTCTGAGGAGCTTCAGGAGCGGCTCATCGGGAATATCCTGGCTGAGCTTACCGGAAAGAACTACTACGGCGTGAATATGGATATAGAGTACATCGCGCAGGACGACCGCGAGCGCTACAACGCGTTCCTTGAGCGGCTCACGGAGCGCCTGCACAACGAGGGCTTCATCGTGATGTCGGCGCTCGCTCCGAAGATATCCGCAGACCAGCCGGGCGTGCTGTACGAGGCTCACGATTACGCCGAGCAGGGCAGGATAGTCGACTACGTTATTATAATGACATACGAGTGTGACCCGAAATGATATCATACACGGGTATAAAATTAACTGCCTTTCTTAGGCAAGCGCGGTAATATGCCAAGTGTGAAGTCTCCTGGATCTACATTATGGTATTTGCCATCGGCATTTTTTTCGTACACAATACGGTCTATTATCTGCTTGAGCCACTTGTTCTTTTCGACTGGCTCAAGAGTGCTATAAATTTCAAGAAGGTGTTTTATTGATGGAACGAACTCCGCTTGAACGTTCTGGCGCTCAAGTACCTGATGGTGCTCGGCTTTCAAGCGGTCGATTTTTTCGCCAATTTCCATGATCTGCTGTTCGATTGCCGAGGAACGCTGCTTGAATATCTTTTCAGTGTATGTGCCACGTTCGAAAAAACTGTACACATTGTCGAGCTGACCTTGCAGAGCTTCGATTTCCTTTTCGGCAAGACTAATAGCGTTCGAAAGTTCAGCGTTCAGGTCGACCTCATGTTTGATTTGTGCCTTGTCAACGCTGTAGTCCTTTACCCAACTATTAAGGATGCTTAATACCCGCTGCTCAATAAGGTCAAATCGAGAAGCTTTATTATCACAACCTGCGGTGTAACAGCCGATGTAATCGGGCTGTCTGCCATATCCCCTGCGATAATTCATGCAGTGTCCACATTTGGCACAGAAAATTAAGCCAGCGAACGGATTAATATTTTTATGTCGATATTTTATAGGTGTGGGAGGGTTAGCAGCTATAAGGTCCTGCACTTTGTAAAACAACTCCTCGGACAGTATCGGTTCGTGGAGCCCATCGACGACAATGTAGTCGCCGTCTTGCGCGAATTCTCTTGATTTCTTCTTCGTGCCTTCAGGTGTAACTGTCTTCTTGACTTTGCGGTATCCCCAGCGTATTTTCCCGATATACACGGGATTAATAAGCATATGCTGAACTCCGTAAATTGTCCAGTAGTCCTTTCCGGCAACCGATTTAATGCCCAGCTCGTTCAGACGAACGGCAATAGAGTATGGTCCAATCCTTTTCTTTTGCCCGTTGACCTCTGCACCTTCGGCGTACCATTCAAAAATCATGCGGACAACCTTTGCCTGTTCCTCTATGATCTCCAGGGTAAATCCCTTGTCGTTCGGGATCTTGACTTTGCGGTACCCGTAAGGCGGAACGCTGCCGACATACTTGCCCTCTTTCGCCGATGCCTCTCTGCCTCGGACAAGCCGGCGGTTGGTCGTGGTAAATTCGCGCCGCGCCATGAAGAGTCCGAACTCGAAGTATTCCTCGTCGAACTCGTTCTGAGGATCGAACGTCTTGAGCGGCGTAATTATCTTGGTGCCGCTGTACTTGAAAGTCTGGGCAACAAGCCCCTGATCCATGGTATCACCACGGGCAAGACGCTCGATCTCCATGACGAGCACGCCGTCCCACTCACCGGCTCCGACTTCTGAAAGGAGCCGCTGCATCTGAGGACGAGCGGCTATCGTTTCACCGGATACGATCTCTTCGTAGGTGGCGCTTATCGTGATTCCCATACGCCGGGCGAGTTCCAGCAGGGCAGTCTTGTGCCGGGAAAGGGTTTCGCCCTCGCCGTGTGCTTCAGCTTCAAGGTCGGCGCGGGATTTTCGTAGGTAAATGCAATATTTGCTCAAACCAAACATCTCCTTTTTTTATTTATACGATTTATAATCATCGTCTTTGAAAAAATACTAAAAAACTTTATTCATCTTAAGCTATAATCAACCTTGATGAAATCAGATTCACGTAAATCAAATGGGAGGCCGCTATAACAAAATTCAATTTGTAAATTGCCTTCATTGTCATAGAAATACACAGGATGATCTACATATGAAAACTGATAATCTTCATTCTGGCTATATTGGGCTGTGCAATCTATAGGTGGAATGTTACTCATTTTAGAAAAAGCATAAAGTTCAAAACTATTGTAGTCTTTATATAAACATATATTCCAACCGCTTATGGTTAATTTGTCTCCAACAGTCGCACCAATAGGATATGTGTCCATAAAATCTTTGTATATGTACGCAATGCCGCTTCTGTCATCAAAAAGTTCAATTTTTCCAAATTCGTGAGTAAAAACGGTATTGTTTGTGTATTCATTTATCGGAATGCCAATGTTATCATTATTATCATCATCTGTACTGCCATTATTTGAAGAATCTTCATTGGTGATTTCATTATTAGGTGTTATTATATTGCTACTTGTGGATTCGCGTATAGGTATACCAATTTCACCGTTTGGATCACTGTCGTTTGTTGGTTCTTCATTTGTTTTTTCTTCAGTAACATTTTTATGTATCGGATTATCTATAAAACCACTATTTGATGATTCTTTTTCATCTATTGTTTCGACTATATTGGAATCGTTTGTTTCCGCTGTATAGGGCGTACTATCATTTGTAGAATTTTCTGATGTAGATGTATCTAGATGTGAGGAGTCGGGTTCTGAGTTATATATAGAAGAATGATTTGTTTCCGAAGAATTGCTATTGGCATTTATTTGCATAGCAGTGGTGATTAACGAAAACAAACCAGCTATTATTGCACCAATTATTGCACCAAGTAATGTTGCTAAGCCAATATCAAGTACCTTATTTGAAGCCATGACAAGATTCCTCCTTGTTATAGATCCTGTTATTTGTTTAGATGCAGGATAAATGTTTTTCCTTTCGGAATCTTTGTTATTGTTCCATTCTTCGCTAGTTCCTTAACAATGTTTATTCCAACCTGCCGATCATCTCCGAGTGAAGAATAGAACTCAGTTTGATTAATGTCGCCCTCAGCGAGTAGGTTAAGAAGATGCTGTGTTATCTCTTTTTTCTTTCGTTCTTTTTCAAGAATATCAGCAAACCCTATTCCAAATCCCAGTTCATTGTCTAGCTTAACGCAAAGCTCCAGATCTTCAACGGTTAATAGTTCCCGAAACATGCGAGAGGCAGCTCGTACTGAAATGCTAAGGCTTTCAATATATTGTTCTTCTCCGTATCTGCGGCATAGTTTTGCATGACCGATAAGGTCGTCACCAATGCCTTTTGTAAGAAATCTTATAGGAACCTTGTAGCACTTTGAGATAGCCTGTAATGTGGAATCTGACGGATAAGAATAGCCGTTCTCATAAGCTGACAATGTCTTATTCGATATTCCAAGACACCTAGCAATGGTTAATTGTGTTGCACCTTGCGCTTTGCGAATGTTCACTAAGCGCTGAGAAAAGGAGTTATAGTCTGGAAAATTAATATATTCGGTGCATATTTTGAACCATTCATAACCTAGTTGTTTATCGTAGTTTTCGTCCCAGCGTTGCATATAACGCGCACTACCGCCTACCATGACTGTAAACTGTTTTTTAAATGTAATATTCTTGTCGTTTGGTGTAGTATTGGTTTTATTTTTGCTTGTAGTACCTCTGTTTACAAACACGATAATCATAATCGCAATAGCCAAAATTATAAGTGGTGCAAATAGTATGATGATACTTACGTCATTTGGTGACATCAAAAATCTCCTAAGTAAAATGATATTTTGTAACAAAATTAATGCTATTCGACAAAAAATATGCTATAATCATATCAGCATTACCGGTAGTGACTTTTTGGAAAGGAGAACTCAAAATGTCTGAGAACACCAATAGCCCTGCCGGATCAGGCAGCGAACGTGAACTGACTGAGCTGGAGAAAACCATCGTCAGCGATTTCAAACAGCTTAACGAGGAAAACCAGTTAGCTGTCATCGACTTCATTTTATCGCTCCTGAAATGATTTGATATTTCTTACCCGCTGCTCTGACTGCAGCGGGTTATTTTTTTTGCTGATTAGCAAGAATTCCTCTGATTTGTGCGAGAACTAGCTCCTGTTGTTCTGGAGTTAGCATTGTAATTAAAGAAATCAATGCACTTTCTGTTTCCGAGTTTAAATAGATGTACGCTTGTGGATTGTTTGTTTTTCCAAGGAGATAATCAATTGAACACTTAAAATAATCAGCTAGTTTAATTAAGGTTTCTCCATTTGGGATAGATCCACCCTTCCATTTAGTACACGTTGCATTTGACACGCCAATTTTTTTAGCAACAGCATTTGGAGATATATTATTCAAGTCACACAAAGTAGTGAAATTTTCCCAAAACATAGGCCCTCCACATTAACCAAAAATCTAGCTTAAAAACTGTGCAATAATACAAAAACTAACCAAAGTTAGAATAAATCTAGAAAAAGTTATTGACAATCTAACTGTAGTTAGATATAATATAAGCAAGGTTAAAGAACTTAACCACATTATAACACATAGGATAGGTTATGTCAATAGATGTAAGCTGTAAATTGCACAAGAGACAAGGTGGTGAGAAAATGACAATTACAATGAGCGGCAAAACAATAGGCGAAAACATCAAGCTGGCGAGAATGCAGGCGGGTATCAGCCGGGCTAAGCTCGCCGAGGAACTCTGTGTTTCGGAGGTCATGGTGTACAAGTATGAAACCGATTCGGCAAACGTACACCCGCGCAAGCTTAAGAAGATTGCAGAGGTCTGCGGTGTGTCGGTCGAGGAGCTTACGGCGATAGGCGCTTGATACAACAGCTTTTTCGTAAACCGTAATGTATTTAAGGAAGGAGGTGAACCGAAATGTTTACAAACAGAACTCCTGACGGCAGAAACAACATCTGCGGCATAAAGGTCAGGGAGCTCCGCAAGGGATTAAGAATCTCGCAGCGTGAGCTTTCCGACAGACTTATCGTTAACGGCCTGGACATCGACAAGAACGCTGTACAGCGTATCGAGTCCGGGCAGAGATTTGTAACGGATATCGAGATAATCTACCTCGCAAAGGTGCTCGACATTACCGTTGAAGAACTTATCAGGAGGTAAAACAAGTGCTGACAACAGCAGAACTGAACAACAAGCTCAATGAGCTTACCATCGAATACCGCAAGGTAGTCGATACCGGAAATGCGACAGATATCCTGCGCTGGGTGTTTTCAACAGCCGAGTTCATCAGAGAGATGTATGAGGAAGCAATCTCAGTAAAGGGAATGACGGAGAATGAGCGCGAGGCCTTTACACTCGCGAACTGTGCAAGCGATCTCAACCGTAAAACAATAAAGGCACTACTTATAGACCGTCTTGCAAGGGAGGCTGCTTCAGCAAAAAAGCCTAGCAAGAATGACAACAGGGGTGCGTAAGAAAGGTGTATGTATGGAGAACATTGAAAAAGCGCTCTACACTTTGACATACGCTCTGCGGAGCACTAGAGCAGGCAAGGACATTGATTATATCGAGGTGACCGAGGAAGGTTGCGGTCGCACTGCGGTGATACACTTTGCTCCGGGAAGCGGCAAGCGCAACAAAGCAGTTGGCATTGAGTGTGACAGCGCCTTGGGAGCAATAATTGACGTCTGCAAGGCGCTTTCAAACTGATAAGAGGCAAGCAAGTGAACAAGCCCCAATGTCATACAATGAACGGAGGTGATTATCATGGCACGACCGACCCCGAAAGAAATACTGGAACTCAAGCCGCATATCGTCGAGCACGTCTACAATGAGAACGGAAAAGAGATCGGGTGGATAGCAGACAACTTCGTTGTTCAGACGCAGAAAGAGGTTGATGATATCCTCAAGGAACTCGGCAAAATCTGGGGCGATTCGTGCGATCGCAAAGCCCGCGAAAAGCAGCTTGCCTCAAAGCCCTGACATTACGGCAAGCCATAAGAAAGGAGAAATTATGCCTAACTATTTTGGAAAGCAAAGGCTCGTTCGAATCCTTTACAATTATCTGGAGTGGACAGCTCCGGAGAAACTCGCAGAACTTAAGCGCGAACTCAAAGAAGCAGGTGAATACAGAAAGTATGAAATCAAGTACACGAAGCGCCGGGGCGACGAGTGGCTCAAGGCTCATATTTACTTTGATCGCATCGAATATCGCTTTGAGATGTATGCTTGGGGGAAAGAATCCAAGCGCGTTACCCTCATCGAAAAGAAAGTCATTGGCGACTACGACGACGAGAGCATTACGCAAACCTTTGCCGGAACCGCCCATTATGACCAGAACTTTAACCCGGTGGATACAGACACATCACACTGCAGTGATTTGCTGGTTTTGCAATCAATTGCAAAAGTCGGACAAGCCTCGTAGCAACATAAGGACGGTGAACAAGATGAGAAAAAACAAAAGGCGCACAAGAGCCGAAACAGTACTCAAGTACGCAATAATCACGATGTGCGGATTGATTCTCTTCACGCTGGCGAACGATTCCGCAAATGCCGAACGCATATCCAACAGCGTGGGTGGCGAGGCGGTGTTCGTTCTTCTGCCGGTGCTGTGGTGGGTCATTGAAAGAACAATAAAGGATTCGGTTGCGGAAGCCAGGAAAGCCAAGCGCAACAGAAATGAGAGGACATGGCGATGAGCGAGAAGAAAACGCTGCACAATGTGTGGCTCATACAGGACAAGGTTCCAATTGATGAGTCGGCGGACAATGTTCCGGTCGATGATTCTGATGACTCTGAGATAAAACCCAAGTATTTTGCTGGACTGGCAATAAGCGAAGTCACCGGGAACCAGGTTTCAAGGTTTGAACCGCTGTCCGCTGCTACTAAAGTATATAAGAATGAGAAAGGTGCGAAAATAGGTGCACGCATGGCGGACAAGTACTATGAAAGTCCGTTCATTACCCCGGTGTTCGTTGAGTACGCGGAGTTTGATGTGCCGGAAGAACCGCCGAAGTCCTCAACCCCTGCTCCGAAGGAGCCGCCGGCGCGTACTCCTTTGTCGGCTGTCCCTGAAAGCGAACTTGGTGGTTGGATTGCGCTGGACAAGCTTTGCGGCAACTATCCGCTGATGCTGCGGAAAAAGGTCGGCACCATTTTCCGTTTTGCAATCGCTTTCAGCGAAAATGATATCCGTTACTTGCCTGCCGAAGAAATTTTCGCCTGGACGCGGTACTTTGAGGAATGCACCAGCTTCGTGGTCGGCAGGATCCGCAACCGCCGCATAGCCGAGGGCAAGGACCCGGACGGCGCTGATGACTGGAAGAAAGGCAGCGGTACATAATGGCAACACAGATATGCCCAATCTGCAAGAAGGGCGCGAACCATGACGTAGTATCCTGGGTAAGATGTCCGCGATTTGCGGCACCTGTGTGCATGGAGCATTGTAACGAGTGCCGGTTCTTCAGCGGATACGAAACCTCGGTAGTCCACTGCTACTTCGGCAGCAAGGACGAAAACGGCACAAAAAAATAAGCCTTGGGCGAAAGCTCAAGGCACAAATGAAAAAGGGAAATGAATAAAAAAATATCCTACAAAAATTATACATCATTTCCCTTAAAAAGTCAATAGGGAATTTTCAAAAAAAGCGGCTGTAATGCCGCTTTGACGGCCTTGTAATGAGTATTAATAATTCAACCATTTCTTGCATTTTTGCTTTACAAATGGAGCTAAAACCAAGCACGAATAATTGAACTCATTCCCCCACCTTGAAAGACAAAGAGAAATTTTTTGTTGAAAAATAATCAAGGGGGGTGCGGGGGGATTTTCCCCCCGCCATTTGCCTGAGAATTCCCCGATGATAGGGGGAATGATAGTGAAGCGGAACTTTATCCGTGAAAAAGCATTCGACGCTCGGAACAGCAGGTACAAAGAAGTTGAGTGGTACGAGTATTCGGAAGAGGAGCAGGAAGCTGTAAGGCAGAGCAGAAAGACTCGTGCCAGAGCCTCTCCACCGAAAATAAAGAAACTCAACGACAGCTACAGCCGCAAGCACTTCCGATGGCTATTATTCAACAACTTCGGTCGGGACGATTATCATGTAACCTTGACATTCGACGACAAGCACTTGAAGAAAGGCATATCGGATTGTAAGCGAGAGTTCGCTAACTACATAAGGCGGCTGAAACGCCTATACCAAAAGCAAGGCTTGTCGCTGCGGTACCTTTATGTAATCGAGGGTAAGAATGACGGATCGCGATTGCATTACCACCTCATAGTAAACGGTGGTGTTTCCAGAGATGATATAGAACAGTTATGGACTTGCGGTAAACGCACGAACTGCGACCGCCTTCAACTTGACGATGACGGTACACTTACCGCTCTTGCGAATTATCTGATGAAATCACAGGACACCAAGAAGAAGTGCGAACGGAGCTGGAACGGATCACAGAATCTCAAGCGCCCCGACATTACCATTGATGACAACAAGGTATCAAGACGAGCAATGCGAAAAGTGCAAGACGCTGCGAGGAACGATGAAGTACACGCTGTGATGAATTGTATTTATCCCAAGTACAAGGTAATCGACTTTGAGATAGGTCGTAACCCCGTAACAGGGCGAGATTATGCACGATTTAGAATGGTTCGGTTAGAATAGCGCAAGTTGGCGAAATCAATCGTGGAGTGATTAGAGGACATTTCCGCCCGGAAAATCAGACTACGAAATCAAACAAACAGGTCAATATCCCCGAATGGGAGCGGCAAAAGCCCAAAAAAGCCGTGCGGAATCAATCGGGGAGCGATATAGGAGGAATTATGAACGAAGAAGCAATTAAAATGCTCGGTAAGCCGGGCGACGCAATGGAGCAGGAAATCATGGACTACATTTCTGCTCAATCCGATGAGGAACTGGAGAAGCGAATCATCGAAAAGAAGCTGACTGTAAAGGCTTGTCTGGAATCTTGCTTTAAAAAGGGCAAAGCCTTTGAGGTTAAAAGGGGAAAGGAAGGGATTGCAAAGGTATCCGAGGAGCAGCACTGGAAGTGGGTGCGGGAATATTTCGGGATTACCGAGGATATTAAGCCTGCCGGAAAACCTCTGCCAGTATCGGTGACACCTCCCAAAACGAGCGGCGCAAAGTCTGTCATTGATTTTGACGACCTTCTGTAAAAAGGAGGCGGCAGTATGATACCATACAAGGAATTAACAGCGTTGACGTTCTCGGAAGGCGTCAAGTTCAAGCGCGAGGCAAAGAAATTTTACAGCCACAAAGACCGTGCAGTATATTCTGCACAGACGTGTGTTGTAAAGAAGGGTTCAGAGCTAATCAGAGCGCTGGTTGTGTGCATCTATTTGGAAAAAAAGACGGACACCGGGTCTGAATGGAATCTGAGTGAGCGGCATTTCCTTACAGAAAACGGCGAAATGGCCGGGCAGGAATACCTTGGAGATGGAGAATTCCGGCGCGGGGATTTTAGGATAGGAAACGCGGGTGTCACGTTCGCCAATCAATGCTGGTACGACTCAATTTCAAGCGACCTTAGATATGGATGGTCGGACGGATATGTTTTCCCATATAAGGACGCTGACGAAGTGATAGGCAGGTTCGTCCAGAGCTGCAAGGTGTTTTCCGGTTATGATGTTCATGACTTTAAGGAGGGCGATTTCAAGTCCGCTAGAATGCTGGAGTGGCTGGCCCAGTATCAACGTGACATTATGGAAAAGAAACAGCGGGACGCAGAGACTCGGAAGCGGCAGCGCATAAGCGATATGATGTCGCAGTTTACGGAACCGCCGGAGGAAGTCGGCAGATGGGTCTTTGGTGAGCGGCTCACACTTGCGCCGTGGTTTTACAGCTATGATCACAAGAGAATTCAGACGGGGAAATGTGCTGTCTGCAAGAAGAAGTCTGAACTTATCGGAATTAAGGACAAGTTGCGGACACGTTGTCCTAAGTGCGGCGCGGAGATCGAGTGTATTAATATTAACTCGAAACGATTTGGTAGAGAAAGGTCGGTGATTACTTGGAATAAATCACACGATATCATATATCATCAGATCATCGATCAGAGGAGATTCATCAGCCGGTATTTCTTGGCGTATTCAACGTACACCTATAACGTATCCACAGCAAAGATAACTCGGAAGAATGAATTTATCGAATTCCGCCGCGACTTTTGGGAAATCGACGTTGGGGTTGCGAAAATACAATCTGTGTATGAAAAATTAGGCAGTCAATGGGGGAAATTACGGACAATGTATTGCAGGACTTACGGTTTGGGTGAGGCCTACCCCGGAAATCTGGTCGAAGTTTTACAAGCGACCGGAATACCGGCGCTGCATAATATGGACATTAGACCGCTTTGCGAAAAGTTGGGATTGCACATTGCCGCGCTGATAAACGGGCTGAAAAGGAAGCCGATAGTAGAGAACCTTGGAAAGGAACACCTGTACCGTTTAGCGGAAAGAATGATCCAAGGCTACGCAGACGACATAAAGGTTTGCGAGTCACTCAAGCCCTACAAGTATCTGGGAGTCAGCCGTTCGGTGATACCCTATTTTGCGGAGATAGATGTGACGGATTCGCAGGTCAAGCTGTGGCGGAATCTGAAGCTTTCAGAAAAAGACGCTGAAGCATTTACAAGGCTGGTTAGGCTTAGCAACGAATATCTTGCGGAGATATCGGAGATCGTGCAGAGGTATCATCTGACTACTCAGCGGGTAAGCAACTATTTGGAAAAACAAAGTGCGAAATACAAAGACAAGGCGGCAATGTTCTGGAAGGATTATGTGGCGTCTGCCAAACAGCTGAAAATCGACTTAGCAGGAAACCGCGATCTGTTATTCCCACCAGACATAAAGAAAGAGCATGACCGGTGCAGTGAGCTGGTATTCATTCAAAAAAACGAAAAGCAGAGTGCAAGCTTGCAGGAGCGGGCATCCGTACTGGAGCCGCTTTCATGGCAGGATAAGAAATTTATTATTCGTCCGCTGCGGACCGTCGGTGAATTCGTCCGGGAAAGCACCGAACTTGACCACTGTGTAAAGACATACATAGAGCGCTGCATTGAAACTAAGGACAACATTTTTGCGCTGCGGAAGATCAACGAGCCGGATAAGCCGTTTTTTACAGTGGATATCAGTAACAGCGGAACGCTGAAAGAAAATCGCGGGCTGCATAATATTGCGCCGAACAAGGAAATAAGAGCTTTTGTGGATAAATGGCTTAAAGTTGTAAAAAAGCTGCTGGAGAATTACTCTATTACCCCTGAATCTGCAAATGAACAGCAACGTGTAAGGATAGGAGAATAACGCATGGACAAATGTCAGTACTATAAGGGTACCGATTTGATTGGCACCGAAACCACAAAGATCCTCTGTTCATACATGACGAACGGTGGAAAGGTATTCAATAATAAAGACCCGGAGGGAGCGGCGCTGATTCAGTGCTGCTGGCATGGTGGAGATAACTGTCCTATCATGGAAGAAACCGGGGAACCCGCACCGATACAGAACAGCTTCGATGAAATCCCACCTGATGTTGATGACGAGGACGATTTTGATGACGAGGATACGACGGACGAGAGCCCACAGCTGCAGGTTATTGCACACGCATTCCTAAGTGCTCCTGTGATGTGTCCTTATTTCGGGGACAAAGGAAAAGTTACAGTGAATCCGGTGCTCAAAGGAATGAACTTCGAATGTTCGCAATGCACCATGAATTTCGTTAAGGAAAAAATAGCAATGGAATGGCTTTCTCGTTGCAGCGCTAATCCGGAAGGGTGCATTTATTATCGCAAGGCAAAAAAGGAGGAACAGCCTATGGAACAGCAGACATTCACGACAGAAGTAACAACAAGTACGAATACGCAGGTGTCATCCGAGCGGCAGGACAGAGCGGCAAAGCTCACACAGCAGATCATTGCAAACGGCAAAATAGCCGCCAGCTCCATGATAGAAATGGGCCGCGACCTAAAGATGGTTCGCGATGAGCGGCTTTTCACGGAGCTTGGCTTTGAAAGTTTCGAGGAATACTGCGAGAAGAAGTGCGGTATTGGAAAGCGCCACGGATACAACTTCATTCAGATTTACGAAAAATTCGGCGAGGAAAAGCTGAGACAGCTCCAGCAGCTTGGTATCACCAAACTGCTTGAAATAGCCAAGCTTGATGACGAAGATGCCGAGGACCTCATGCAGCACAATGATGTGAATAGTCTTTCGGTTCGCGAACTGAGCGCAAAGGTAGAGGAGTACCGGAACAAATACGAGCAGCTGACAATGTTGCTTGAGGAAGAAAAGAGCAAGACTGCTGAAAGCGCTTCTCTTGAATCACAGGTCGAGGAACTGAAAAAGCAGCTTGAAGCGGCAAAGCAGGAAAATGAAGCGCAGAACGCGGAAACGGCCAAAGAAAAAGAAGCGCTTTTTGCACAGCTCCGAGAGCTTGAAAGCCGACCTGCCGCAATCTCTGAGGAAGAGCGGAACGCGCTCATTCAGCAGGGCCGCGATGAGATGAGCAAGGAAAAAGACAAGCTTTTCGACACTACAATTGCGGTGGCAAAGAAGACCGCCGTGCTCGAGACAGAGAAGAAATTTGCGGGTGAGATTGACAAGCTGAAAGCTGAAAATGACGCGCTGCGTGAAAAGGCTGAAAGAGCCAAGGAATCCACAGCGAAAAAGTACGAGGACGAGCTTGAAAAGCTGAAATCCGAAAACGCTGCTTTGCAATCGAATGCACAGCCTGCGCCCGCGCCTGCTCCTACGAGCGGCGTAAAGGATAAGGTCAAGTTCTATCTGAGTCAGATAAAGGCTGCGTTCAATGCGGCGGCAGAGGCTATGAGTGAAGCTGATGATGAAGAACGTGAGACGCTCAAAACAGCCTTGAAAACAGCGCTGGAGCGCATGAACGATGCCTTGAATAATTGATGAAAATGCTGGATTGTTTTCGGGTAGGGTTTACCCCTACTCGGAACCTATCCACAGCGATATAAGGAGGATATAAGTACAATGACAATTATTGAAGCACTTGATGTGTTAAAGGCTAATTCGGTACCCAAACCAAGTTCAATTTCGGCAC
This sequence comes from uncultured Clostridia bacterium, assembly GCA_945923775.1. Classification (GTDB taxonomy): domain Bacteria; phylum Bacillota; class Clostridia; order Oscillospirales; family Ruminococcaceae; genus CAG-115. The sequence continues at coordinate 48,153 of CAMELR010000003.1, forward strand.
TGCGTGAACCGAACATAGTTGTTCCGTATATACCAAGCATTCCAAAAGAGCAAATTTCAGAAGCTGAAAAGGAAGTGCTGTACGCTGCAAGGAGTGGCAAGCTTGGAATATCAATCAACGAAGTTGCTTCCGAAGTGCATGAGAACGCAAAGGACCATGGTTGGTGGGATGAAGAACGTAGATTCGGAGAGCTTATTGAATTGTGTCATTGCGAGCTATCCGAGGCGCTTGAAGAATATCGCAAAGGTCAACCTATAGTGGGAACATACAACGGCGATGACGGAAAGCCTGAGGGCATACCTGTGGAGCTGGCAGATGTAATCCTGCGCATACTCGATATGTGCGGACGATACGGTATCGATATTGGAGCGGCAATCGCAGAGAAACACGAATACAACAAGACAAGGCCTTTCAAGCACGGCGGGAAGGTGATTTGATATGAACGGAGAAACTAGGGATCTTATACGATATGTATGTATCGGAAAAGTTAAACTGGCGCGTCAGCAGGCAAGAAATATCCTTGAAGCCAACCATTTCGAAAAAGACAGGCATTTCAAGCAAGAAATGTTATACTGGCTAGACAAATCGGACAGTGCTTTTATCGAGCTGCCGAGTGACCTCAAATCACTGCTTGTTGCAGAACCGCCAAGCAATTATTCGGACAGTAAATTTCTGTTGCGAGAAAATGAAAAGGCAATAACCGAAAAGCTTTTGGCGACATATCGGGCGGCTGAAAGATTATCCAAATTAGGTATATCGTATTACCCCGCTCTTATCCTTTATGGACAGAGCGGCTGCGGCAAAACCGAGATTGCACGGTATATCGCGTATAGAGCGGGTTTGCCGTTTGTTTATGTGAAATTTTCAAATCTTGTCGACGGTGTTTTGGGAAATACGCAAAAGAATATCGGAAAGATATTTAATTATGTTAGGTCAAATCCTTGCGTATTGTGTTTTGATGAAATTGACACTATTGGGTTAGCAAGAGGGCAAAAAGACGATGTTGGAGAAATGAACAGGATTGTAATTGCTCTTATGCAGGAACTAGACAGAATGCCGAACGATGTTATTATAATTGGCACAACAAACAGGTTTGAGGCTCTTGACAAGGCTCTTGTAAGGCGGTTTTCTCTGCATTATGAGGTCACACCCTTAACACATCAAGAAGCAGAGGAGCTTATTGATAAATTCTTCGGTAGTGCCGGAATGACACCTCCACCCAAAAGCAAATTGCTTGACGAAGAACTATTGCGTGATAGAAGCATTCCAGCATACAAAGTCGTAAAATCGTGCACGGAATATATCGTACAAAAGGTCTTAGAAGAGGAGGTCTGATAATGCGTGAGAGAATCAGCCGTGGAAAACGGACGGACAACAACGAGGGCGAATTTGTTTACGGCATACCGGTAGAGGGTGAGCCATTATTAGGCATGGGCAAGCGAACCTATATCATTACCAAACCCGGAGTACAGTGGGTGGATGGGGTATATATGACCTATGACGAATGCATTGAGGTTGACCCTGATACCGTTAGTGACTATACCGGGCTTACCGACAGAAATAATAAGATGATTTTCGAAGGGGATATTGTTTCTGGAACTGCTTACTCAAGCGAATGGATAGGCGTAATTGTCTGGATTGATGAAATTGCTACATTTGGCGTGAGATATTTCCACCGGACAGACCCGACTGCTTGGCAAAATAGCTCTATTCTCACAGCTGTATCAAGGCACAAGCAGGATAAATTTGCGGCGCAAGTTATCGGTAATATCTACGACAACCCAGAGCTGCTGAAAGGCGGTGCTGGCAATGAGTAACAACTGGCTTGAAAAGACCAAGGAGAGCTACAACGATTACTACAAGACATACCGAGCAGCTTGGTGCAGGAAGTCTGGGCTGCCTATGATGGACTCCTCTTGCTGGGAGCAGATACAAGCAGAAGATTTATACACCGTGAGTCGGGCGAAGAAAAAGCACGTCAGCATTGATATGAAAAAGGTCTGCGGGTGGTACCGAATTTGGCAAGGCTATGTGCCTATGTTCAAAGCCGTAAGGAAAGGCAAGGAAACGAATAGCAACACTATAACGATTGCTTCAAGTGATTTAAAACGCTGCGAGGAGTGCGATGAGCCGACAAAGCGCGTAAGCGGATTTTGGGATGGAGTGGGCGAAAACGGCGGTGATACGAGCGGCTGCTTTTACGATTGTGATAATACAGAGTGCGCTATAAAGCAGGACAGATGCAGAGAAAGTGCAGAGAAAACAATCGTTAAATTGAGTGTTCATGCACAGAATGAGGCCGCATCAACGAGTGCGGCACAGCTTAGAAAAATGAGACTTGACGCTAAAGTTTCCGTGGGAACGGCTGCGACACTTGCTGGGGTAACCGTTTCAGAATATACCGCAATGGAGGCTGAGAAGAAGCCTTTGCCTATAGATGTATACCAGACATTGAGATTGGTTTTTTTTAATGCAAAACTTCTATGTCATAAGAAAGGAATGAAAGAATCATGATTACGGAGGTGCCTCAGCATGAAAGGCGAACTTGATATTCATCGGTATCCATCAAAAAAGTATCGGTGCGAGGTGTGGACAGTCACGCTTTATCAATGGGCTTTTCCTCTTGATAACGAAAGGCGGCGTATCGTCAACGCGGTTCGCAAGATGAAAGGATTTGTCGGGTGGTGTGATCCGAAGATGTATTTCTGCGACAGAAGAGGAATGGTTTACTTTGCACTCTTTGACAACGAAGAAAATGCTAAAAGCGCAATAATATCCGTTCATGAGAAATTCCCCACGCAGATTATTGTCAAGGGAACTTATAAGCATTACGCAGATAGAGATCCAATAGAGCGGCCATGTAAAGATGATACCTGCGATGCCGAGGATTACTCTGATTTTCTAATCAATCATATAGGCCGAGGTGGCACGAAAGATGGCTGAATACATAACCATTGGCGATTGCGCCGCAATATTTCAGGGACGCAACATTGATAAAGCCAAACTGAACACCGAGGGCAAAGGCATACCCTACATTGTCGGTGCGTCCTGCATGAAGAACGCACGGCTGAAATGCGATAAGTACTGCGAGAACTATGAGAACGAAACCATATCGAGGCTCGGCGATATTCTGATATCTACCGTGGGTACACTCGGAAAGGTCGCGATAAATGACATAGGCGACTGCGTTCTTTCCAAGCACGTCTGCGCAGTACGCTTCGTCCCGGAGATACTGCCCGAATACGGACTGTTGTGCCTGTTGGCTTCTCTGAAACTCTGCATACCGCCGGACGATGGTTCGCAGACAGGTTTTTCCCGAAAGCTTGATTGCTCGGAGATTGAGAAACTCCCGCTGATATACATCGTACCCGATAAGCAGCGTGAAACCGTCGAGAAAATGGTACTTCTAGCGGCAACATTTCAGCAGAAACAACCGCAGGAAGATCCAAAAGATATGCCCGATGACCCAATCGAACTAGCAGAGTGGTTCAAGCGAAAATCATCAAAGTTACTCAAGGCGCAGAACCGCGCTCTTGATAAGATAGTAGCAACGATCAAATCCGGGTGGGACAACGCACCCGATGAAATAATACAGCTTATGTTGGAGGACATAAACGATGAGAATTGACAACGCAATAATCGAAGTGCTTGCAAAAGCAGAGGTTGAGGGCAACACGCTGCGCCTCACTGAACAGCTTGACCGGAAGACATATCAGCAGGTAAACAAGGTGCTTTCGGCAATCGGCGGCAAGTGGAACAGCTCCAAGAAATGTCACATCTTTTCCGATGATGTGGAGGACATCCTTCAAAACATTATCCTCACCGGCGAATACACCAGCGAGAAAACCGAATATCAGTTCTTCCCCACTCCGGACGAGCTTGCCGCCGAAACGGTAAGACTTGCGAATATCACTTCTGATGATTTCTGCCTTGAGCCTTCGGCAGGAAGAGGAGCAATCGCCAAGTATATGCCCGGCTGCGACTGCATCGAGCTTAACCCCAAGAATCGCGCTTTCCTTGAAGAACAGGGATTTTCAGTGGTGCATGATGATTTCATGACATTTGAGCCGGACAAGCAGTATAGCGTAATCGTAATGAATCCGCCATTCACCAAGCAGCAGGATATTATCCACGTCACAAAGGCAATTCACATGGCAACACGCTGCGTAGTTGCTATTATGTCCGCGTCGGTACTCTTCCGTACAGATAAGCGCACGGCAGAATTCCGCACTCTTGTGGAAAGCTACGGCGGTACCATTGAGCAGCTCCCCGAAAGCTCGTTCAAGGAGAGCGGCACGGCTGTTAATACCTGCAGAGTAGTAGTTAAGAAATCAGAGGTACCTGAATGAGCGAAATTAAGTCTAATCTGAGCCATTGTTGCTGCATGACCTGCAGGCATTTCATTCCCGACAATGGGCGGGAGGGGAGTATCGGGCGCTGCCGATTTATGGAGTTGGTTTGGGCGCAAACGAGGTATATAGGTGATTTGCGGGATGAATGCAAAAACTACCATCCAGCGCCTATTAGGACAAAGGAGGTCGATCCAGAATGAACAAGGCAAATGTTGAGATTCGTAGAGCCGCAAAGAAAGCGGGAGTATCACTGGGCGAAATTGCAATAGCGATAAACTGTGAAGAAGCGAAGCTTATCAAATGGCTTCGGGAAGGTCTGCCCGCAAATACCAAGCCTAAAATCATGAGGTTTCTGGAACTTGCACAAGCTAAAAAGAATCCTGTAGAGGAGGATAATTCGTGAAGGGACCCTATACTGCAATGCTTATCCCAGGGATAATTTCGGGTATATCCGAAACATCGAGCTTCGAGCGGCGGGAATACAGTGATGATCCGCGCCGTTCGGCTGGGGCAAAATCATTCAAGAAGAACAAGAAGAAACGGCGTATTGCTGCGGCTTCAAAGAAGAAAAACAGGAGGTTCTCATGATTATTAAGAAACTTGCAAAGCTCGTGAAAAAGGTGCATAACCTTGGTATAACTTTCACATTCAACGAGCAGGAAAAACAGTGGCTCGGAGGAAGTTGGGGTCTCTACGATATTTCCGATTTGCCTACGATGACATTTGCCCAGGCTTGTGCAATGTTCGATTTCAGCGCAAAAACTATCGATAAGATATGGAACGATGATGACGGAGCAAAGGAGCTTGCGGACAAAGCACAAGTTGCTTGTCGTTTCAAAAGATACGAATTAGACGAAATCGAAATACACTCCACTTTCTTCGGAGACGAAGAAATGAAGGTGATTGTTGATAAGGAACAGACCACATTCGCGTTTATTCCTGCCGAACTGCTTTCCCCTATCGTTGAAACGGAATACACATACAAATCGCTTGTTCAAGGTGAAGACGGCGCTACATACCTGTTGGTATACAACGGCTTACAGCTCATCGCAATGATTCCGTCGCTTCGTATCCCGAAAGGAATGGTAGAGAATTGGCAGGAGTCACAGACAAAGATATACAACTGCATGAGCCTTTACCAAAACGCCTTGACAGCCGAGGAGGAACGCAGAGCGGCAAACAATTCCGAGGAGGAACACCAGTACACATTCGACGACAACGAGGATACGGAGGGCGAGGACGATGCTGAATAGCGTATGCTTGCAGGGCAATCTTGGAGCAGCCCCTGAATTAAAGACATCACCGAGCGGCATATCAAGCGTTTCTTTTCGAATTGCTGTCAAGCGCAACTACAAAGAAGCCGATGGCACATACAAATCAGACTGGTTTTCCTGCGTTGCCTTTCGCCAGACAGCCGAATTCATCTGCGGCCATTTTGCCAAAGGCGATATGATAATAATCAACGGTTCTCTGCGAACGGGAGAATACACCGATAAAGCAGGAAACAAGGTGTACAAAACCGAAATCTATGTAGACGGAGCAAATTTTGGAGGAGCAAAAGCGACCAATTCGCCGAGCGGCGCAAAGGAACAAGCCACAGCCGTTGAATCGCATTCTACGGACAATACCACATCAGACGACGATTACCCATTTTGATTAGGAGGAACACAAATGAGCATAGAGTTAGCAAATCAGCTGAAAGAGCTGCGTGAGAAAAACCATCTCACAATGGAGCAGGTAGCTTATGCGGTAGACGAACCCGCATACGAAGTCGAGCTTTGGGAGAGCGGCCAGATAAAGCCTTGCGACGCCACCCATAGCAAGTTGAAATTCCTGTACAACCATATCGGGGAAAATCACAAGGATATTGAAAAAACCAACAAAGAGAACTATTCCGAGTTTTTCAACTACCCCGAATGCGTAACCGTTCCGGAAAACTTTCCTCTTTGGCTTAAGGCTCATGGCTTTTTCGCTGCTCCAGCCTCTCTCGGACACCACGGGAATCATTGCGGAGGTTTATTTATTCACTCGCTGATAGTTACAAAGGAACTTAAAAGATACACTCACAGCCTCGGACTACAATGGCAAAATGACAATAGTCCCTGGCTTGTTGGAATGTTTCACGACATCTGCAAGATTGATGACTACACCTTCAATGCTGATGAGGGTAAGTGGGAGTGGAACAAACAGCAGATATATTCAGGGCATGGCGATAAGTCCGTGATAATGCTCCAGCGCCACCTCAACCTCAACGAACAGGAAATCGCGTGCATACGGTGGCACATGGGCTCGTTCACCGACCAGAAGGAATGGGAGTATTACGGCAGAGCGGTCGAGAGATACCCAGTTGTGTTGTTTACGCACACAGCTGATATGTACGCATCGAGGGCTTTGGGGGTATAAATGCAGCACATAGAAGATAACGAACAGATGATACTTATTCGTTGGGCGCAGTTTGAGAGCGGCAAGCACCCCGAATTATCGTTGCTGTTCCATGTGCCGAACGGCGGCAAGCGCAACAAGGTCGAGGCAGCACGGTTCAAGGCAATGGGAGTGCAGGCGGGAGTTCCCGACCTGTTCCTCCCTGTGCCGCGCGGCGCATACCACGGGCTGTTCATCGAAATGAAAGCACCAAAGGGGAGAACCTCGGAAGCTCAGAACGCTTGGATTGAAAAGCTCAAAGACAACGGCTACGCGGTCGAGGTGTGCTACGGATTTGAGGCGGCTCAAAAAACGCTCCTTTCATATCTCGAAGAAAAATAAACAGTTTTGCAATCAATTGCAAACAAGGAGGTGTAACTTATGGCAAAGAAAAGAAACTGCAGAAGAACGCCGGAGGAAGTGAGCATTCACGAAGAAGCGGTGAAATTACGGAAAATGACTGACGCACAACTGGTCGAGAAAGTCCGTTCTGCATCTGCCGAAGCCTCGAAGGCGTCCGCAGCGTTTGACGAACTCGGCAAGACAGCTAACCGCACGGCTGAATTCCTTGAGGCGTTTACTAACGCCAACATTCCGGGCATAGGAAAGGTCACAGTCAAGAAACTCACTACATTTGCAAAAGAGAACGGATATATTTGACAAAGGGGAACAAACGATATGACGATTGCAGAATTAAACAGCTACTACTTGCTTGAAGACGCCATTCGTGATACAAAAGAAAGAATTGCGAAAATTGAAGCAAAACTCTGCGGCTCAAGCGGATTTGACACAAGCGGAGTACCCAAAAATCCTACACCGCGAAACCATACGGAGGACAACTTTATTGAGCTTGCATACCTTAAGACCGAGCTTGAGACACAGGTCAAGGAATACGAGATTCTGAAGGTGCGCATTGAGCGTTATATTACGAGTATCCCCGATTTGCTCATCAAGAGAATTATGGAGAAGAGAGTGCTTGAGCATAAGATTTGGAGGGATATTGCTGAAGAACTCGGAGGCGGTAACACGAAAGACTCGGTCAAGATGATGTACTATCGTTACATATCGGATAATCCCGGATAACTAGGATTGATTTGTTACGAATGTTCCCCATGTCACAAATGAAGCGTGATATAATATATTCATAATCTAATGCAATACACTCCTCAATTTTTGCGTTCTCGCCCGGGGCGCTGTATAAAATTGAGGAGGTTTTATGTTAACCAACAAAAAGAGTGCAGAAATCAAAGCTGTCGAAATGCCGCCGATAAAAGAGTATCTGAAAGAGATACAGCGCGACGGCAGCGAACTTGGAGCAGAGGAGGTGTTGAAAGAAACCCTTGAATGGCTGGATTCGCGCGGGGCAAAAGGCGTAGTATCTGTTCAGCTGGTAGAGCAGTACGCTTTTTCTGTTGCACGATGGATACACCTTGAGCGGCTCATATCCAAGTACGGCTATATTGCCAAGCACCCTACCACCGGCGCACCGATTCAATCCCCGTATGTTGTGATGGCGCAGTCATACATGAAACAGGTCATTGCGATTCGCGGAGAAATCAATCTTCTGCTGAAAGACGCGCACCCTACACCAACCGCCTATGTCCGGGAGGTGGTTTACGGTGAGTAATGAACTGAACTACTACCTCGCTGACATTGAGGAGCTTATCCCTTATGCCAGAAATGCCCGGACGCATTCCCCTGCACAAATCTCACAAATCGCCGCTTCAATAAAGGAATTTGGCTTTCTTGCTCCAATCGTAATATCCGAAGATAACACGATCCTGTGCGGCCACGGTCGCTTTTACGCGGCACAAAAGCTGGGGTTAAAGAAAATACCCTGCGTGAAAGAATCCCACCTTACAGAGGCGCAGAAACGCGCTTATATCATCGCAGACAACAAGCTGAGTATTAACGCAGGCTGGGACGATGAACTGCTGGCAGTGGAACTGTCCGACCTGCAGGGAGAGGGTTTCGACCTATCAATTACCGGCTTTGACGAAAAGGAGATTGCCGATTTATTCTCGGACAAAAACAAGTCTGATGTCGAAGATGATAACTACGACTTATCGGCCGCATTGGAGAAAGCAGCGTTTGTACAGCGCGGAGATGTCTGGACGGTAGGCAGACACAGGCTGATGTGTGGGGACGCAACCAGCGCTGATGATGTATCGGCGCTGATGAGCGGCAAGAGGGCGAACCTGTTCTTGACAGATCCGCCGTATGGGGTATCGTTCAAATCATCGAGCGGCTTGACCATTCAGAACGACAGTATCAAGAACGAGGATTTCTACAATTTCCTCAAGTCTGCTTTCAGCGCGGCGGCTGATTGCCTCGAAAAGGGAGCTGCGGCATACATCTTCCACGCGGATACCGAAGGGTTGAATTTCCGCAGGGCTTTTGTAGACACAGGCTTTCACCTTGCTGGCTGCTGTATTTGGGTCAAAGATAGTCTGGTTTTAGGACGGAGCGACTACCAATGGCAGCATGAGCCGGTTTTATACGGTTTCCTTCAGAACGGTAAGCATTCGTGGTACTCCGACCGAAAGCAGACCACGATATGGAATTTCGCCAAGCCTAAGAAAAACGCGAACCACCCCACCTCAAAGCCGCTTGACCTGCTATCCTACCCTATTCAGAATTCCTCGCAGGAAAATGCGATTGTACTTGATACTTTCGGCGGCAGCGGCTCAACGCTTATGGCTTGTGAGCTGACAAACCGCATTTGCTACACAATGGAGCTGGACGAAAAGTATGCTTCGGTCATTCTGCGAAGATATGTTGAGGATACAGGACGCCCCGATGAAGTATTCGTGGAACGCAACGGAGAGAAGATACAATACTCCGCGCTTGTTAAGGCGGTGGAGCATGAGTAGTCTGACATTGGGTAGTTTATTCGATGGCAGCGGCGGTTTCCCTCTCGGTGGAATGCTTGCCGGAATTACGCCGCTGTGGGCTTCCGAGATAGAGCCGTTCGCTGTTCGTGTCACGACAATGCGAATACCGCAGATGAAACACTACGGAGATGTATCCTCTTTGAACGGTGCAGAGCTGCCGCCTGTTGATATTATCACCTTTGGCAGCCCTTGTCAGGATATGAGCATTGCCGGCAAGAGGGGCGGCTTGGGCGGTTCGCGTTCCGGCCTATTTTACGAGGCGGTCAGAATAATTAAAGAGATGAGGTGTGCTACAAATGGGAAATATCCGAGATACTGCGTGTGGGAGAATGTCCCCGGAGCATTCAGCTCCAACAAAGGCGAGGACTTCCGCTGTGTACTCGAAAGCCTGTGCAAAGTCAAAGACGAAACCGTTTCTGTTCCTCGATTTGAGAGATGGACATCAGTGGGAAATATCGTGGCAAAAGACTTCTCCATTGCTTGGAGAGTTCTTGACGCTCAATATTGGGGAGTACCCCAAAGAAGAAAACGCATCTACCTTGTCGCAGATTTTAATTCCGAATGCGCCGGAAAAATACTGTTTGAGTCAGAAGGCGTGTCGGGGTATTCTGCAGAGAGCTTTCGCGCGTGGCAAAGAACTGCCGCTGATATTGAAAGCAGCATTGGAGCGGCAAGCAAGGGAGATTTAACAAGTGCGGCAGGATTCTGCACAGAGCACTCGGCGAAAACACGAGGAATCGGATACGAGGAAGAAACCTCGCCCACGCTCCGTGCCGGAACGGTGCCGGCAACCGTCTACGAAAACCACTCGCAGGATACACGGTACACGGGACCGCTTGAAATCGCTCCGACAGTAAGTTCAACCTATGGAATGGGCGGCAATAATCAGCCTTTTGTCGTTTCGGAAGAGGCAAGGTGCTTTGATGTGAGATTTACTTCCGAGGGAACCAGGAACGCACGGCAGAACTGCTACGAGACTGATACCGCTAGGACAATAGACACGGGCGGCAATGCCCCTGATTCAAACCAAGGTGGAGTAGCTGTAGTTTTCGGAATCTGTTCCCAAGACAGCAACTCAATGAAATCGGAGAACCCACACAGCGGATTTTACCTTGCCGAAACATCACGGACGCTAGACTGCAAGGGTGGAGATCCTTCCTGCCATCAAGGCGGTATCGCTGTTGTAGCGGTTCAAGGGTCTATGATAGGCCGGACGGATAAGAACGGCCCGCAAGGCGGCGGAGTGAACGAGGATATTTCTTTCACGCTGAATGCGACTGACCGCCACGCTGTTGCCTTTTCGCAGGAGGCATACGACAAGTATATCGAGAACGACAAGTGCGGCTCTCTTCGAGCGGCAGGAGGAATGTACGGCGGCGGCTCTGAAACTCTCGTGTATAGCACAAGCAAGAACTCTTATCACACGGAAGCTACGGAGAACATTGCAAATACTCTTGTTGCTTCAGACTACAAGGACCCGCCGACCGTTGCAGAAGAACCTCGGTACATAGTCCGCCGGCTTATGCCTACGGAGTGCGCCCGGTTGCAAGGATTCCCGGATTGGTGGTGTTCCGACCTTGGAACTAACGAACCGACTGATGACGAGCTTAAGTTCTGGCGGTGCGTTTTTGAAACACACACGAAAATCACGAGCGGCTCTGCAAAGGCAAAATCCGAAAAGCAGCTCCGCAAATGGTTGAAGAATCCCCACACCGACTCTGCCGAATACAAGCTGTGGGGAAATGGCGTTGCTTTGCCCTGCGTTTTCTTCGTTCTTTCGGGAATTGTGTATTGTTCACAGTTGAATGTTGAAAGTTTGTGCGGTAATGCCCCTTGATTTATATCCAATTCAGAGTTAATATGTAGCAACAAGAAAGCCTGTTACAATCAGCAGGCTTTCAGAACGGAGGTTATCATATGAAATTCCCCAGCAAAGAAAAGACCGAGAGTTACCGCAGGAAATATCCTGCCGGCTGCCGTGTGGAGCTGGTTTCAATGGACGACTCCCAAGCGCCGCCGATTGGCACGCGAGGAACTGTTCGCGGCGTTGACGACGCAGGAAATATCCTCATAGATTGGGACAATGGGAGCGGCTTAAATGCGATTATTGGCGTTGATATTGTTCGCAAGATTGACACGATAACCACCGTTTGTTACGGAGAAAAACAGGTGTGGGACTCGAGGCAGGAGGCGGCAGATTACTTTTTGCAAGCGATTGCAGGAAGCGAGGGAAGCGAATGCGAGAGGTATGCCAACATATATTCGCAGCTTATCAGCGGCAAGAACACCTGTTCCGACCTTGAGGATTGAGCGGCATAATATACACATAATTTCGCTGTACATTTCGTGTATTATATTGTTCCGAAACCGCTTGCTATTATTCTCTTTTAGAGTTAATATGTACACACCGAAAGGGAAATGAACAACAAACGGAGGACACCACAATGAAAAATACACAGGCACAAATCGAGGGAATCAAGAACCAGACCATAGGCGTAGAGGTAGAGATGAACAACATCACAAGGGCAAACGCAGCCAAGATTGCCGCCGACTTCTTCGGAACACACCGTCACGAGAACACCGCAGGCCGCAACGGTTACTGCACTTACTCCGCATGGGACAGCGAGGGGCGCGAGTGGAAATTCCAAAAGGATGTAAGCATTGCAGGACCCGAAGCCGAAAAGTGCGAACTGGTTACCCCGATACTTACCTACAACGACATAGAAACCTTGCAGGAACTCATTCGCCGCCTCCGCAAGGCAGGCGCAAAGAGCGACGCGACAAGAGGCTGCGGAGTACACATTCACATCGGAGCACAGGGGCACACACCGCAGAGCCTCAGAAATCTCGCAAACATAATGGCAAGCCACGAAAGCCTTTTAGCAAGCGCGCTCAACCTTGACAGAAACAGAATGAACCGCTACTGCCGCACGGTAAGCAGAGCATTCCTTGAGGAACTCAACCGCAAAAAGCCCCAGACAATGGCGGAGCTTGCAGACACCTGGTACAGCAGCCAACACGCAAACTACGGTCGCGACCAACACTACAACGATAGCCGCTACCATATGCTTAACCTGCACGCCACCTTCACAAAGGGCACGGTTGAGTTCAGACTTTTCCAATTCGACGCGCCGAGCGGCAACAAGAAAAACGGACTCCACGCAGGACAGCTTAAAAGCTACATTCAGCTTTGCTTAGCACTTAGCGCGATGGCAAAGAACGCGAAGAGCGCAAGCCCCAAGCCCCAGCAGACCGAGAACCCCAAATACGCAATGCGGACTTGGCTCCTCAGACTTGGCTTTATCGGAGACGAATTCAAGACCGCAAGAGAAACCTTCACCAACAGGCTGAGCGGCGACGGAGCCTTCCGAAGCGGCAGAACCGCATAAACCACAAAGCCACCCAGACCGCTTCGGCGGTCTTAAGGTGGTAGAAGAACAATTCTTCGGAAAGGATGTGCTTTTATGAAAGAAAAACTCTACTTGGCTTATGGAAGCAACCTCAATATTGCTCAGATGATATTGCGCTGCCCGGACGCGAAGTATTTCGGAACAGGCGAAATCAAGGATTACGAACTCCTTTTCAAAGGGAGCAAGACCGGGGCATACCTCACAATCGAGCGGCGCAAAGGCTCAAGCGTTCCTGTCGGCGTGTGGGCGGTCACAGAGCGCGACATTCGGGCGCTGGACAGGTACGAGGGTTTTCCCGCATTCTACTACAAGAAGGTTTTCAGGCGGCAAATCTGGGGCAAGGACGGCGAGGATTTGGGCGTTCACGAATGCTTTGCCTACATCATGCACGAAGATAGACAAATCGGGATACCGAGTCCGATATATGTAAACACCTGCCGAGAAGGATACAAGGATTTCGGATTTGATACGGATATTCTGATGGACGCGGTCAAAAGAAGTAAGGAGGCTACACTATGAAAGAAACAACCAAGAGAGCGGCACAATGCCCTAAATGCAACGCGGTTTATACCGCACCGCCTGCAGTATCGCGGGAGGACGGATACACGCTCATTTGCCCCGACTGCGGCACAAGAGAGGCATTGCAGAGTCTTGGGATTGACGCTGCCGAGCGAGAGGAGATTCTCGATATTATCCACCGGAGCAGGAGCAGATGATATACACATTATCCTTCCGAAATCTTTGTGCATTATATTTCTCGTAAACCGCTTGCTATTATCCCCTTTTAGAGTTAATATACACATACCGAAAGGAATACAAAACAAGCGAGGGAAAAGAAATGACAAGGTTTGAAAGAGACATCAACGACGCAAAGGAAGGAAATGAGATTGAAGTACTCACCCGCCGCAAGGCAGAAATCGAGAAACTCACAGCTGAAGGCAAAGCCTGCAGGAACGGATTCAGAATCAAGTGCATTGCTCAAGAGGTGGCAAGGCTGAAAGCTGAATACAACAAGATTGAAAGCCTTTTCTGATAAGGGCAAGGAACAGAACCGGAACGAGCGGCAAGAGCAACGGAGGGAACAATATGTGGACAACAGGCAGCATGACAGTTAACGGCATTGTAATTCATTACTGCGTCAAGCACTACGAAGAACCGAGCGAAGTCTACGGCATTGACGGAGGGCGCGTTTCAAAGCTGAGTCTAAAGCAGAGCGGCAGGATAGTAACAAACTACGACAGAGGCTGGGATGTCAAGCCCGTGACAAAAGAGGCTGAGATTGCACTCGGCATTCTTCTGGAGAAGTACAACTAACCAGCCCCACACCCACACACCAGCGGTTAATGAGCGGCGCAAATGCGCCGTTCTTGTCGTTGCTCGAATGTGAACAGCGGCAAAAGGTACTGTGAAAGGGGGGCGGGGTTAGGTGCGGCTCGCCGACGCCCGATTTTCGCCTAGTCGTGAAGAAAAAAATCGGTCACTTGAATTGAAGAACATTTTTTAGGGGGTATATACTGTGGCAAGGAAAAAAAGCGAGGAAAATGAAGTCAAATCGGCGAAATCATCGGAAACCGTAGCAAAAACGGGTACTACCGGCAGGAAATCAGCAAAAAGCGCCGCGAAACCTACAAAAAATATCGTAAAAACCGAAAAAAGCGGCACAAAAGCCGGACGAAAAACAACTAAGCAAGACCAGACAAAGACCAATAAGGGACAAACGGCGCGTAAATCCCGCAGGAAAACGCCCGAAATTCCCGCCGAGAGCGGCAACAACGCGCTCCTTGACGCGGCGGCAAGGTTAGCTGCAATGGAGGAAGAAGCGCAAACAGAAGCGGAACAGGGCGCGAATTCTGCCCCAAGCGACTCCGCGCCGCAAATCATATTCTCGCTGAAAGCCGGCGCACAGATTTTCGTGAAAACCGCCGACATTGTAGCGGCGACCGGGAAAACTACCTCGTGGATACGCGATATAACAGCTCGTGGGATAATCAAGGAAACCCAGACCAAGTACGGTCCGCTGTTTGATTTTGTGCAGACTATGAGGGCGTACTGCTCCACTCTCGAAGCTCGGCGCGGCGATGATGATACAGCCGATGTGGAGCTTAAGCGGAAAAAGGCTGAGGCAAAGCTCAAGGAGTCCAAGGCGGCTATTGCAGAAATGCAGGCTAAGGAGTTTCAGGGAAAAATGCACCGTTCGGAAGATGTACAGAAAATGACCGCCGACTTGCTCTACTTTGTTCGCGGCGGTCTGGTAGCTCTTGCAGGAAGATGTGCGACCGACTGTGCCGCTTGCTCCGAGCCTGCACAGGTACAGAAGATCATAGAACGCGAGGTGCGCGAGATCCTTAAGGACTTGTCGGAATACAGATATGACCCGAAAAAGTATGACGAGCTTGTGCGGCAGCGAACCAACCGTGAGCTTGACGCAGATTTTGAAGACGGTGATGAAGATGAATAAATCTGCGTGAAATCAATCTGCGCTTGATTTCGGGGGATTTCTCGTAATATTTGCTAATAACTTTTTCAGATATTTTTGAAATTTGTTACGAATGTTCCCCATGTTGCTAAATATTTGTGATACAATATAATCGAAAAAGAATACCGCTTGAAGCGACGGGCACAGAGCCAACATTCAACCAGTCTGATTCACCGCGCTCAAGCGGTATTTTTATTGGGACGTCGCCAAGCGGTAAGGCAATGGACTTTGACTCCATCATTCGCCGGTTCAAACCCGGCTGTCCCAACCAATATAATTAAAATCACAAACCATGAGCAAGAAAGGGGTTTGAATAGTATCGCCTGCGGGAGGTGGCAGAGTGTTTAGAGAATCTGAAAAGGAACGCACAAACAAGCTGAACACTTGCCTTGCAAAAATCCTCAACGGCATGAAACCCCCGGAAGACCTTACCGTTTCTCAATGGGCGGACAAGAACAGACGGCTTACCTCCGAATCATCAGCGGAAGTCGGAAAGTGGCGAACTTCAAGAACGCCGTATATGTTCGACATACTCGACAGCTTTACAGACCCGTTGATTGAGCATATCGTAGTTGTCGCGGCGTCGCAGGTCGGAAAATCAGAGACCATAAACAACATGGTTGGATACTGCATAGACCAAGACCCCGGACCGATCCTGCTGATACAGCCCACCATTGATGATGTTAAGCGATACTCGGAAATGAGAATCGCGCCGATGATACGCGAAACACGCTGCCTTAAGCGCAAGGTCGCAGACCCGAAATCGCGTGATACAGCGAACACCAAGCGGCAGAAGTCATTCCCCGGCGGCGTGCTTGTAATGACCGGCTCAAATGTAGCGCACGATCTTTCCTCAATGCCGATACGCTATGTATTCGGTGATGAGCGCGACAGGTGGGCTAAGAGCGCAGGCTCGGAGGGCGACCCCTGGGAGCTTGCTGTTGCAAGAACAAGAACATTCTACAACAAGAAGATGGTTGAGGTTTCAACGCCGACAGTAAAAGGGGCGTCTGCTATCGAAAACTCATACAACTTAGGTACAATGGAGCGGTGGAAAACCGCCTGCCCCCATTGCGGTAAATATGTAGAGATTAAATTTGATAATATCAGATTTGAATACGAGGCTGACGAAAAGGGCGACAAGAAGATTTTCCACATTACCGAGCTATTCTATGTATGTCCCGAATGCGGCGGCATTTCCGATGAACACACGATGAAGTCGCAGCCTGCGAAATGGGTAGCGACTGTTCCGGAGGCTAAGGAGCACCACAAGACGCGCTCGTTCTGGCTTACAGCATGGGTTTCACCTTGGGCAACATGGGAGTCGATAATCTTACAGTTCCTGCAAGCCGGGACGGATTCCGCAAAGCTGCAGGTCGTGTATAACACACAGTTCGGCGAGCTGTGGGAGGAACGCGGCGACATGGCTTCAGAAGATGATGTTATGGCGCGGCGCGAAGTCTATGAGGCAGAAGTGCCGGACGGCGTGCTCCTGCTCACCTGCGGTGTGGATACACAAGATGACCGCCTTGAATATGAGGTCGTGGGACATCGGCGATACGGTGAAACATGGGGTATAAAGAAAGGTGTTATCCTTGGACGCCCTGACACAGAGGAAGTCTGGGAGCGGCTTGACGAGGTATTATCTCATAAATACAAGTTCAAAAGCGGGGTTTCGTTGCAAATCTCGCTTACTTTTATCGACGAGGGCGGACACTTTACACAGGAAGTCCGCCAGCACTGTCTTGCCCGTCAATATGACCATGTGTTTGCGATAAAGGGCGCGAACCGTCCGGATATACCATACACCGCGCCGCCTAAGAAACAAAAAATCGTGGTCAACGGTAAGGTTATCGGACAGGTGTGGGTGTATGAGATAGGCGTTAATGCCGGCAAGCAGAAGATCGTGGACAACCTCCGCGTTCAGTCTCCCGGCGCTAACTACTGTCACTTTCCCTTGCGCGACGATTACGGCAAGCAATTCTTTAAGCAACTAATGTCGGAACACCTTGCGTATGTTCCGAAACTGAAACACCCCTGGCAATGGCAGAAGATCCCCGGACATGAGCGCAACGAGGCTTTTGATATCCGGAACTACAACCTTGCGGCGTGCGAGATACTTTCGCCTGACTGGGACGCGATAGAGCAGAAGCTCCGAACGGCTAAGCCGGGCGAAGAAAATGCGTCAATTCCCATGAAAGAGAAGAAAGCGAAGCCGCGTAAGCGCAAGAAAAGTGAGTTTTACGATGATTGGTGATAACGATGATTAATAAAAATACAGCTCGTAAAATGTATGAGCATTATACAAAACGTATAGACGAACTTATCAAGGCACAGGAGTCGCTTACGTCTGGCGGCGTAAAATCGTACAAGATCGGTGACATGGAGATCACCAAGTTCGACATGACAAAGCTTGACGAGCTGCTGGAAGAGGCTGTTGACCGGCAGGCATACTATGACGCTATCCTGCACGGCAAGGCAACGCGCAAGACCGTGGGCATAATCCCCACGGACAGATGATACGTTTTGCAATCAATTTCAAAAATCAGCAGAAAAGAGGGCGCGAATTTGATCGCGCCTTGATTTCTGCCGGTTTAGGGCTTTCACGGCAGAGTTCATAATTTCTCCGAGGGCTGTGTGCGCGGCAGCAGCGGCGCATGCGGCTCTTCTCCGAAGAAAAAGCGCCTGCTTGCGGGCAGGCGCTTTGAATGTTGAAACGGCTTACTCAGCGGCGTCAGGCGGCGGCGCCAGCAGGTCGTTAAGGGTTATGCCGAGCGCATCGGTGATTTTCAGAGCATTGGAAACAAGGCAGTCGCCGCGTTTTTCCAAGTCTTCAATGGTGCGCTTTGGTATGCCTGTGAGTTCAGACATTTTCGGCACGGAAATCTTTGCACGCAGCCGATATGCCTTGATATACAGAAACATAAAAATCCCCCTTTACTTTACGAAGAAGAACCAGATTAAGAATACTATAGCCACCACAGACATGGAGATGCTTGCAATGTGCCAGATCAGCTTGAGAAGTGTTCTGTTTTTTTCGCTCATACTATTGACCTCCTTTTGAAAATGTGTTATAATACTCTTGCCGGGGCTTTCGCCCCGGTAGAGCGGAACGTTTAGAAGAACGTTCCCTTGATTATAGCCCAGATGGTTCCGACCGTGATGAGGATTTTCACCACCTGGGTCAAGAGCTTGTCAAGCTGTTCGAGCAACTTGGTGAGCTCTTTTATTTTATTGTCCATCGCCTTCACCTCCCTTCTGACAATATTATTATACCACGTTATAACGTGATTGTCAATAGTTTTTTTGAAAAAATCTCAAAAAAATCAAAAAAATCAAAAAAATACAAATATTAGCACCTTGAAAGAGGTGCTTTTTTTATGGGCAAAAACGGCGCATGAGCCGCAATTGCCGACAAGTGAAATCTACAATTTAATACAATCAAGGCACGCCCGGTCAAACGGCGTGCCTTTGCTATTCCACAAAAAAAGGGGGGACGTTTTTGAGCGATTCAAATGTATATGCAAGCGGGTACGGCGACGCTGGAGCATCGCTTACTAAAAGGTCATTAAGGGCTTTCAATGCGCGTTCGGGCGCGCCGATTGAGGATATAGACTTTCACAATGCAACAATGCGTCAGCGCGGGCGCATGCTATATATGGCTTCTCCGATAGCCGCCGCCGCTGTGAACACTAATCGCACGAAGATAGTCGGCCCGGGACTCAGAATGAAGTGCAGTCTTGACGCGGAACTGCTTGGACTTTCGCCGGAAAGTGCAAGGCAATGGTGCAAACGCACCGAGGCTGAATTCCGGGCATGGTGTCTGAACAAGTCATCATGTGACGCGCTGGGCATAAACAATTTCTATGAACTGCAGCAGCTAGCCGTGAAATCCTGGCTGATGAGCGGCGATGTGTTTGCCCTGCTGAAAAGGCGGGAGCCTACCCGGCTTAATCCGTATTCTCTTTGTGTGCAGATGATAGAAGCTGACAGAATAAGCACGCCGTTATGCTCTGTTTCAAATGGGATTTTTTCAGTCACAGAGGGCAAGCACGGCGATAATGAAGTGCATGACGGCGTAGAGGTGGACGCAGGCGGACGAGTGGTAGCTTACCATGTCTGCAACGGTTATCCGTATTCGACCATGCTTAAGGACATCAACTGGGTCAGAGTTGAGGCGGTCAGCAAAAAGACCGGACTGCCTAACATACTGCAGATCATGGATTCAGAGCGCCCCGACCAGTATCGGGGCGTTTCGTATCTCGCCCCGGTCATCGAAATGCTCCTGCAGAACCGCAGATACACGGAAAGCGAACTTACAGCGGCAATCATTCAGACGTATTTTACTGGTTGGCTTGAAACGGATACAGATTCGACTGATATGCCGATGTTCGACCATTCCGATGATGACGACGCCAACGAGGACGAGCCGGAGATGTCGCCCGGAAATATCGTCAAGCTGAAAAAGGGCGAAAAAATCGTATTCGGCAATCCTAATATACCGACTGCCGGTTATGAAACGTTCACCAATTCGATCGCACGGCAGATAGGTGCGGCGCTTGAAATGCCGCATGAGGTATTGCTTAAGGAGTTCACCGCGTCCTATTCTGCTTCCAAGGGCGCGCTTGAAGAAGCGTGGGAAGTCATTAAAATGCGCCGTTCTTGGTTCGTTAATGACTTCTGCCAGCCTGTTTATGAGGTCTGGCTTGCTGAGGCTGTTGCACGCGGCAGGATAAGGGCACCGGGTTTCTTCGATGACCCTCTTATCCGAGCGGCTTGGTGCAGTGCGCGGTGGGACGGTCCGGCGCTTACACAGCTTGACCCCAAGAAAGAAGCCGAGTCAAATGCGATGCTGGTTCAACATGGCTGGAAAACTAACGAGCAGATCACAAGAGAGTACTACGGCGAAAACTGGGAGGATAATATGGCTGCTCTTGCGGTGGAGAACGAACTTATGAAGAACGTCATACCCGCCCAGACGAATAACATCGCTGACGATGATGAAGAGGGAGATGAAGAAAATGCCGACGAAGAATAAAGGCGCTGTATATTTCGCAGAGCATGAGGGCTATTCGGTCAGGGCTGATGCTGACATGGAAACCGCTGAACTTGTGCTTTACGGTCTGGTAGTAAAAAGCAGACCGTTTGATTATGACACCAATAAGCCCACGGAAGAAAATTACATCGTTGAAAGCGAGATCTTAGATGACTTAAAGGCAATATCCAAGAGCAGAAAGTTAGATATAAAGCTCAATTCCTGCGGCGGTTCATGTACCGTTGCGATAGTCATATACAACAAGCTTCGCGAAATGGTTACGAACGGCACACAGATCACCTGCACCGTTGACGGTGTGGCAATGTCCGCAGGCTCGCACATTATGTGCGCTGCTGATACAGTCAGAGCGTCTGAGGGGTCGCTGATAATGATACACAAGTCATTAGCCCCTGTATTTGGCTATTACAACGCGGATGAACTCAGAAAAGTTGCGCAGACCAATGATGCTTACGACAAGGTCATGCTGGCAGCATACAAGCGTAAGACTGGAAAAGAGGAAGCCGAACTGCTCAGTATGATGTCGGCTGAAACATTTATGACCGGAAAAGAAGCCAAGGAGCAAGGCTTTGTCGATGAACTTGTCGAAACGAGCGATGAAGTCAAGATAGCTGCATCGGCTGATAAGACGGCGCTGTATGTGAGCGGCAGATTTATGCCGCTTTACGGAGCAACATGCCCTGAAAATATACCAGTTGTAAATAACGCTCCGAATATTACAGCGGCACACCACATGGCATTACAGCCTGAATCAAACGAAGGCAATGCAAATAGATCAAACAACAATGAGGGAGGTAAAACTACTATGGCAGTAAATCTTGCTGAACTGCGCAAAGAAAATCCTGAACTCGCAGCACGCGTTGAGGAGGATTACAAGGCAGAACACGCAGACGAAAACAAGACGGCAATGGACGCCGCTGTGCAGAAGGCGCTTGCGGACGAGCGCACACGCTTAGAGAAGATAGAGGCTATCGCCGGACAGGTAAGCCCGGAGCTCCTCGCTGACGCTAAGTACAAGAACCCCTGCACAGCTGAGGAACTTGCTTACAAGGCTATGTCGGAGAATGCAAGGAAAGGTCAGTCGTTCCTTAACGACATGAAGGCAGATTACAGCGGTTCCGGCGTGGAAGATGTTCACGCAGTTGCCCCGCAGGCTGACGGCAGCACGGAACAGACAAAAGCCCAGGAAGAGGCTGAGGTTTTAGCAGCTATCGACGAGGCACTGAAGGAGGGATAAGTAATGACAACTGAACTTCTCAACAAGCTCGGCACGGTTACTGCTGACAACCTTGTCGCCGGCACGGATCCGGCGTTAAGAGTCGGCACCGGAAAGCTCCGCAAGAACACAGGAGAGCTTAAGCGCGGCACCGTGCTTGCGAAATCTTCAAAGGACGGCACACTTGTTATCCTGGGAACAACCGCTTCGTCTTCGGACAGCGAGGTGCTTGAGCCTTACGGTATTCTGACCGATGATATCACTGTACCGGCTGACGAAGATGTAAACATGACCATCTACATCGGCGGCAAGTTCAACAGCAACAAGATCATCATGAAGGACAGCTACCAGATGACGGAGGCAGACAAGGATACCCTGCGTAAGTATGGTATTGAGTTTACCGCCGCCGATTCAAACTGACAAGGAGGACAAAATGGCAGTTAATCTTGACATCACACAGTCTTATGTGTTACAGTCTATTGCTGAAAAGGCTAAGCCGGAATCAATGTTTTTCAGCGAACGTTACTTCACCACGGGCAGGAACGACATTTTTACATCGGATAAGGTGCTTGTAGAGTATAAGCGCGCCGGACAGCGTAAGCTGGCGCGTTTCGTTGCAGAGCGCGGCGGCGCTATCAGCGTTGGACGCGATGGCTACGAATTATCCGAATTCAGACCGGCATACATAGCAGAATCCCGTTCGCTCACGGTTGACGATCTGTCAAAGCGCGGATTCGGCGAGGCTCTTGTAACGGGCTCTACACCTGCACAGAGAGCTATCCGCCTGCTTGCAGAAGATTTCACGGAACTTGAAATCAGAACACGCCGCAGAATCGAGTGGATGTGCGCACAGGTAATGCAGAACAATGCGATCACTATGCAGGAGTACATCGACGTCAATACACCCGGCGAGGTCAAGCACATTCAGTTCTATGACGGAGATGCTTCTGAGCATACTTATACCCCCCAGAATCTGTGGAACTCCGCTGACGCTAATATCATCGGTGATGTATATGCTATGTGCGAGCTGCTTTCCGATCGCGGAATGGTGCCTGCCGACCTGCTTATCGGCTCTGATGTTGCCGATGTATTCTATAAGAACGAGGAACTCCGTGTAATGCTGGACAAGACTCTCGCTTACAACTTTGGCGCTGTAAACGAGCGTATCGTTATGCCCGGTATCAACGAACTGGGTACATTCAATTTCAGAGGGCACACACTCAGAGTTATCGTTGTGGGCAATAAGTACGAGGACGAGAACGGCAAGACCAAGAGCTACTTCCCCAAGGACGCGGCAATGGTAACATTCCCGAACTGCGGACGTGTGGCTTACGGTGCTATAACGCTCATGCCTTATGGCAGGGATAATTTTGAGACCATCGCAAAGTCGAGAGTTTCCAAGCTCTTCGTCGACAACAAGCACAACACCAGAGCAGTCGAGCTGTATTCCAGACCTATTGCAATGCCCAGGGTTTATACCCCTTATATCTTCGCAAGCAAGGTTGTAGGCTGATAGGAGGCATACAGTGTTAATTCGTATCAGAAACACCACATTCGGGTTGGTGGTTAACGGTATCGTCAAGCCCAAGTCACCCAAGGACCCGCCGTTTGATGTTGACGAGAAACTGGGCTTAAGGCTTGTCCGCGAGGGTATCGCGGAGGCGGTGGACGGTGCCGAGCGCGGCGAGGTTCAGTCTGAAAGTAATGACAATGATAATGACGAAAGCGCCGGCGATGACTTCGGCATACCGCAGTACGGTCCGGACACCTCGAAAGCTGATTTGCAGTCGATTGCAAACGAGTACGGTATCGAGGTGTCTGCAGCTGCGACCAAGCAGGAACTCATCAAGGCGCTTGACGACTTTTTCGCCGACGCGCTGTCCGATGATCCGGAGGGCGAATAATGGGCTTTAAGGACATGGTCAAGTCCGATATCGCAAATGTGCTGATGAACACCGAGGAGTTAGCGGAAAGTCACACAGTGAAATACGATGGAGAGGTATATGAAGATATACCGATCATTCTCCAGCGTGTCAAGCAGTCTGACAGACATATAGTTCAGAGCGATCATGCTGAGGGCATATACCTTGTGACCGCCGTTGCCTATATCAACGAGAAGGACCTTGACGGGGTGATCCCCGAACAGGGACATCGCTTTGAGATAGACGACGGCGAGGCGCTAGGTAAGACGTTTTTCCGCAAGTATTCGGTAGTTACGTCCAAATGCGAGATGGGGCTTATCACGCTGGAACTGAGGTATTACGATGAGTGACAGCTATTCAGGCGGCAATTATTCCGGAATCGTCAACATTTCTCTTGCTGATGATTCCGGCAGCTCCAAGGCGCTCGACCGGGCAACAAAGCTCTTAGCCGGGATACCGGGCGGCATTGAGAAAGCGGCCAGTTCTTCCCTGACCCGCGCCGCAACGAGCGGCACGGCGGCTGTAGCGCGTGAAGTCAATAAGGACTATTCGCTGAATACGTCCGACTTCAAGAAGTATACCAAGTCCTCGCAGCATATTCAGAAGTCCGGCGATGAAATAAGCGTCGGACTTAGTTTTCGCGGATTTCATGTTCCGCTTATCCGGTTCAACGCAAAAATCACCAGTTCCGGGCTGTACAGAGTGCAGGTCAAGCGGAACACCGCCGGCGAAACGCTGAAACACGTTTTCCGTGCAACGATGGACAGCGGACACATCGGGCTTTTTGAACGATACGGGTCAAGCAGACTGCCGATAAAGCAGAAGTTCGGTCCGTCCGTTCCGCAGATGCTGGGTGCGAATCCGACACTTGCAAATACAGTTGGCGATAATGTGCGCAAGGTATTTGAGGAGCGCATGGAACATGAAACAACAGCGCTGCTTAACGGCTGGAGGTAAACATGACGAGGGTAAAACTCATTCAGGAACTGAAAAAGTTCTGTGAGGACGCTATAAAGAACGTTTCTCTTCCGGAGGCAGTCCAGAAAGGCGACGCAAAGGAGAAAAGCCGCGTTCCGGCGGTGTATCTCATGCGCCTGCCTGACAGCAATTCGGCAAAGAAACTCGCACCGTATATCATCGTTCAGTTTATCGACAGCAAGCACCAGCGGAGCGAGAACGGCTATCCTAATCCCGAATACACGGCGGCGGTGCGCTTTATCTTCTGCGTGTACTCGCAGGACGAGCAGGACGGCGCTGTAATGCTCCTCAACCTCATGGACAGGGTGCAGGAGCGGCTGCTTGAACAGGTACAGATAGGGAAAGAATTCGTACTGGACGAGCATGAGGGGGTTGAGTCGGTCGTCTATCCCGACGATACCGCGCCCTACTATGCAGGCGAAATGATAGGCACATTCCACATCAGACCAATACAGAGGGAGGTTGATTTCTTTGGCAAGGAAAACCGACGTTTCGGAGGAAATGTCTGAGGTAAAGACCGTCGGCGACAAAGTTACGTCCGAACAGCCGGAACAGGTGGAGCAGGATGGGCAGAACGCGGCGGCAGAGTCAAGGGTCTGGGTCTATTTAGGTCCCTCGATACGCGGAGTTGCCACAAACGGCAGGATATATTTCGGCTCAAAGGCTGAAATTATTGAATCGTTCGGCGAAAAGCTCAAGGATTACCCGCAGATCGAGCGGCTTATTGTCGCAGACCGCAACGTTGCAAAGGCAAAAAGCGACCTGAAGGAAAAGCGCGGCATTTACATCTCGTATGACGCGCTTATCAGGAAAATCACAGGCAAGGAGGAGTAAAACGTGGCTTTAAGACATGGCATAAACACATATAAGGACGATACCGGCGTTGTTGCGGTTCAGACCGCAGCGGTCGGTATTCCTTATTTCATCGGCGCATGGCCCTGCCATCGCGGTAAGGGCTACACCGGCAAGCCTCAGCTTTCGTCCGGATTCAGCGAGGCGGAGGAACTCGGCGGCTACAGCGCCGAGTGGAGGAACGCGGACGGTTCGCCCAAGTGGAATCTCTGTCAGGCAATGTACGGATACCATAAACTTATGGGTATGTCGCCGGCGATATTCTACAACATCTTCGACCCGTCAAAGCACAAGAAGGCTGTTGCAGTCGAGGAATACACAGTAACTGATCACATCGTGGAGCTTACCGCTGACGCTATCATAAACGACGATCTTAAGGTAACGGCAGGAAGTGCGTCAGCAGTACTGACAAAGGGCACTGACTATGAGGCATATTATAGCGGCAACGCGCTGTGTATCGAGCTGCTGGCAGACTCTTCGAGCTACAGCGCCGACAAGCTCAAGATCGGCTATGATGTCGCAGACCTTTCCACCATCACGGCAGAGGACGTTGAAATGGCTGTGGAAACAGTTGAAATGTGCCGCAGCGTTGTCGGGATTGTTCCCGACCTTATATGCGCCCCCGGCTGGTCAACAGATCCGACAGTAGCGGCGGTGATGGCGGCGAAAGCGCCGAGTATCAATGGACTGTTCCGCGCCAAGGCGGTCGTGGACATCAACACCAAGACAGTCAATGACTATTCCAAGGTGCTTAAGCACAAGACCGACAACGGATACGTATCCGAGGACATGATCGTATGCTGGCCGATGGTCAAGAGCGGCGATTACCTTTTCGACCTTTCTGTTATCGTGTGCGGACTTATCGCAAAGGTGGATTCCGACAATGCCGATTGCCCGTATGAGTCTCCGTCCAACAAGTCCGTATCCATCACCGGCGCGGTTTGCGCGGATGGCACCGAGGTAACGCTTTCACTTCCGCAGGCTGACGTTATCAGCGTATCTGCCGGGGTTGTCACCGTGCTTAACAACGGCGGCTGGACCCTGTGGGGCAACTATCTGGGCTGCTATCCCAAGACGAGCGATGTAGCTAAGATGTTCATCTGCACCAACAGAGTTCAGGACTGGATATGCAACACGTTCATCAATACATTCTGGCAGTACATCGACAAGCCTCTGACCCCCGCGCTGCGTGACGCAATCATCAATGCGTTCAACGCATGGCTGAACGGTCTGACGGCGGAGGGTAAGCTCTACGGCGGCGAGATCTCCTATTCTGAGGATCTCAACCCTGTTACGACCCTTATGGGCGGTATGTTCCGGCTTGACTGTCAGGCGGCATCACCGATACCGGCACAGCAGATAGATATGCACGTTCAGTACAGCGTGGATATGCTTGAGGCTGCGCTTGGCTCTTAACGAAAGGAGGAACACAAATGCCTAATGGTGTTGACGAGGGCGTAATCGCCTATTCCGTGTATGAGGACGAAAAGATGTTTTACGGAGTTGCGGAGGTTGATCTCCCGGACTTTGAAAACGAGGTCTTTAACGTGAGCGGCGCTGGCGTTCTCGGTGAAATTGAGATACCTGTTGCGGCGCACCTCAAGGCTATGACCACTACGTTCAAGTTCAATCACACGAACGAGGCGGCATACGCTCTTGCGGAGGAACGCGTCCACACGCTTTCCCTGTGGCGTGCTGACCAGCACTACAACTACAGCGAGGGCGAGCTTGAAACCAAGCAGAAGAAGATCATCATGCGCGTTGTGCCGAAAAAGCTGACCGGCGGTACCGTCAAGAACGCGTCGCCGATATCTGTAAACGGCGAATACGCGGTACACTACTATGCGGAAATCGACGCGAACGGCAAGAAGCTCTGCGAGTATGACCCGCTGAATTTCCGTTACATTGACCACACCGGCAAGGACAGAGCGGCGGAGATCCGCAAGTGTCTGGGTATGTCCTGATAATTACTATCGCTGTTCCCTGCATTTCGCAGGGAGCGGCGTTTTATTCGAGGAGGAATTTTGAATTATGGCAAAGACAAACGTTGACCTTGAAAAGACCGAGAACATGGACGAGCTTGTAGAAAAGGAGCTTGCTACCATGGAAAACACCAGCGTTGAGAATGTACTTCACCTGACCAAGACCGTTATGTATAACGGTGAGGAGGTAACCGAGCTTGCATTTGACTTTGACAAGCTCACCGGCGCGGACGCTCTGAACATTGAGGAAGAACTTGTATCCCGCGGGAAAACAATGTACTATGGCGCTATCAACGATGCGAATTATCTTATCCGTATGGCCGCAAAGGCTTGTACAAAGCCTGTCGGCGTGGATTTTTTCTATAAAATATCCATCATCGATTTCGAGAGGATAAAGAACAGAGCGCGTTTTTTCTTGTCCGGTGTTGCACAGTCGAGACGCTAAGGCGCAATATCCTTATTTTGGCGCAAAACGGATATGCACCTATCCCATTTTGGCTGGGGCAGCCACTTAAAGAAATACAGCGGTGGATTATTACGCACAATAAAATCCTGAAAGAGTCGGAAAAGAAGTAGGGAAGGGTGAGGGTTGAATGGCAAGCAAGCAGTATGAAATGTTGTTCAAACTCGGCGCGCGGCTGGGTGAGAACTTCAAGGGAACGTTCAACTCCGCCCAGAAGATACTTGATAAAACTCAGAAGGAGATACAGACGCTGAATAAGCAGCAAAGCGATATCAGCGCCTATCAGAAACAGCAGGCAGGCATTGAACGGTCTACCAAGCAGCTTAATACATATGAAAAGCAGCTCGAAATCACTCAGAGCGGACTTGCAAAGCTGAAAAACAGCACCGAGGACACTACGGTACAGGAGGCGCAGCTTGCGGCGCGTGAAGTCGAGCTGAAAAACCGCATTGAGAAAACCGAACAGGCTATTGCGGACAAAAATCAGCGCTTACAGCAGATGGGTCAGAAGCTCTCTGAGGCAGGCATTGATATCAACCAGCTTACAAGTGAAAGCAACCGCTTGAAAACCCAGGTCGAGGAACTAACCAAGCAGGAAGAAAGAGCTGCTGAGGAAGCCTCCCGATATGGTGACGCCGGCGCAACGGCGTTTGAAACCGTCGGGGCGGCGATGGTGGCGGCAGGAATCGGCACTGCGCTGAAGAAGATAGCGGACGCATATCAGGAATGCATTGATGTGTCGATGGAGTTTGGCAGCACAATGAGTACTGTCGAGGCTCTATCCGGCGCGAACGCAGTCCAGATGCAGGAACTGACCGCCAAAGCAAAGGAGCTCGGTGCGCAGACCTCGTTTACTGCAAACCAGTCGGCAGAGGCTATGACCTACATGGGTATGGCAGGCTGGGATGCGAACGAGATGCTTTCCGGTATGAACGGCATGATAAACCTTGCCGCCGCTTCCGGTGAAGACCTTGCGCTTGTTTCGGATATCGTCACCGATAACCTGACTGCGTTCGGGCTTACTGCAAAGGATACCGCGCACTTTGCCGATGTGCTTGCAGCGGCCGCTACGAACTCCAACACCAACGTTGCCACCATGGGCGAAACCTTTTCTGGCGCGGGCGCGATAGCCGGGGCGCTCGGATACAGCATTGAAGATGTTGCGGTCGGCGTTGGTCTTATGGCTAATGCTGGTGTTAAGGGGTCTGTTGCAGGTACCGCACTGAAAAACACATTCAACGGCTTGCTCAATGGCGCGACCCTCACAGCTGATGCATTCGGAGAAATCGAATACTCTGCGGTAAATGCTGACGGCACTATTGACGAGTTCTCCGATGCCATAATCGACCTTCGCGGCTACTTTGAGCAGATGACCGAGGCAGAGCGTGTCCAGAACGCTATGGCGATTGCCGGACAGCGCGGATACAACGGTCTGCTTGCAATAATCAACGCCTCGGACGAGGACTTCCAGTCCCTTACCGAGAAGATAAACAACTGTTCCGGCGCGGCGCAGAAGATGGCTGACACCAAGCTTGACAACCTGCAGGGCGATGTTACACTACTCGATTCTGCCACCGACGGTCTTAAGATGACTGTCGGCAGTCTGTATGAAGATGAACTTCGCAGGCTTACTCAGACAGGCACACAGATCATGACCGGCATAAATGAATTCTGTGAGGAAAACCCCGCTGTTGTCAAGTCTATCATGGCAATCGGCGCGGAGATCGGCGTTGTTGTCGCAGGCTACACGGCATTCACGGCGGTGAAAAAGATTTCTAACGCTCTTTCGGCGGCTGGAATCGGCATAAAGGCAAGCGAGAACGGCTTGCTCATGCTGCTGAATATCAACCTTTCAAAGAACGTGGCGGCACAGTTTGCCGCTGCCGGCGCACAAATGAAGCTGAATGCGGCAATGCTAGCTAATCCGGCGGGAATCATTGCGGTTTCGGTCGTTGCGCTTACGGCGGGGATTGTCGGCTATTCTGAGGCAACAAAGGCGGCAAGGCTTGAAACACTGACGCTGACAACAGCTTCGCAGGAACAGCAGGACAGGGTCGAACAGCTTAACAGCGACTATCAGACCGCCTGCGATACATACGGCGAAACCTCAGACCAGGCACGCGCTCTGAAATATGACCTTGACGAAGCGACCGCGACTATTGAGCAGCAGTCATTTTCCGTTTCGGAATTGTATTCGGAAATCGATTCACTTCATGATTCCACCTCTGACCTGCTTTCCTCGTACCATGAGGGAACCGATTCTATTGCTGATCAGCAGGAACAGGCGCAGATACTGGCGGCAAAACTGAAGGATATTGCATCTTCGTCGGAAACGGCGGCGCATAAAGAAGCGCTTATGCAGCCGATTCTTGAAAAGCTGAATGAGCTGTATCCTGACCTTGGGCTGACCGTTGAGAATGTTACAGGCAAGCTGGACGGCCTTTCTGGTGCTATTGACAGAGCGGCGGGTTCTGACAGCATACAGGCAAAGTACAAAGCGGCACAGGATAATATTGCAGAACTGACTATCAAGCAGCAGCAACTGCAGGAGCAGGCTGAAAAAGCCGAGATTGCTTATAATCAGGCTTATTTCAGAGAAAAGAGTTTCGTTGAGAATACTCTTGATTACTCGTTTCTCGGAAACATCTTCGGAAAGAGTGACTATACACAGGATCTTAACAAGGCATCAGAAGAACGAAGCAAGGTCCTTTCTGATTTGGCAGAGGTCAACGCGGCTATTGCTGAGTGCGAAAGCGTCGGCATAGAATACAGCGATGTAATTTCCGGTGCTTCTGAGCAGATGGTTTCCGCATATGACGCGGTATCCATAGCGGTAAACGACGTCACCGACCAGACAACCGAGCTTTTGCAGGCTTACAACGACGCAT
Source organism: uncultured Clostridia bacterium (assembly GCA_945923775.1). Lineage (GTDB taxonomy): Bacteria > Bacillota > Clostridia > Oscillospirales > Ruminococcaceae > CAG-115. The sequence goes on from CAMELR010000003.1 coordinate 79,060, forward strand.
ATCAGGCGGCTTACGACAGCGTTAACGGTCAATACAACCTTTGGACGAACGCTGAGGAAACTTTGCCGACAAGCATCGAAACTATCAATGACGCGCTTTCTTCGCAGACAGAATACTGGGACAATTACAACTATAACCTTGAGTCGCTATCCAAGAGGACTGGCGACATTGAGGGCTTGGGAGATGTGATTGCCTCGTTCGCGGACGGTTCTTCTGATTCGGTGAACGTCATCGCCGGCATGGCTGACGCGACCGATGAAGAACTGAAAACCATGGTCACGAACTTTGAGGAGCAGAAAAAGGCGCAGGAAGAGGTTTCGAAATCGCTTGCCGACTACAAGGTCGATATTGACGATACAATGGACGGTATCGTTGACGACATGGAAAAAGCCGTTGAGGATATGAAACTGAGCGACAAGGCAGAAGAAGCGGCAAAAGCTACGATACAGGCTTATGCTGACGCTATCCTTGCCGGGAAAGGCTCGGTCACCACAGCGGCGGATATTGTTGCGGCAGCCGCTGCACAGGCCCTGGCAGGGGCGAGCGCTTCTGACAAGGCGTATGAGGGAAGCGTGCGTGGTTTCCATGATATTGAGAACGCTTATGCAAGCGGTACTGACTACGCAGAAAATGGCATTGCCCTTGTAGGCGAGGAAGGACCGGAAATTGTGGCTATGCGCGGCGGTGAAAGAGTCGTTGACGCGGATAACACCAGGGCGCTGCTTTCCGGCGGCTCGGGCGCGCAGATCACCATAGCGCCCCAGTTTGTCGTGAACGGAGAAGTTAGCGATATGACCGAGGAAAAGCTGCAGGAGATGTCCGAGCGGCTTGTTGATATGGTTCGGGACGCGCTTGAGGAAGCGGGAATAGACAGGCAAAGGAGTGTGTACGCTTGAGCACATATACGACGCAGCAGGGGGATATGTGGGACAGCATATCCCACCAGGTGTACGGAGATGTGAAATTCACGGACGTGCTTATCAATGCCAACCCTGAATACCGATACATCTACATCTTTTCGGAGGGCGTTGTTCTCGATGTCCCGGATGTTGAGGACAGAATAACGGCGGACGATCTGCCGCCGTGGAAGAAGGCGAGCGGATGAGTGACAAGCACCTTGCGCGCCGCGCTGAAACGCAGGTCGTTCTTGGCGGTGTGGACATTTCCGTGTATGTGAACAAAGGCTGGCTTTCTTTCACATACACGGACAACGAAGAGGACGAGGCGGACGACCTGCAGATAAAGGTCTGCGACCGTGACGGCAAATGGCTGCGGAAATGGCTGAACAGTATAATTGATGGCGGTGCGCTGGGCGGTTCGGTGATATCCACCGCACCGGAGGGCAGCATAAAGACATCAACGTCTTCAGGTTCGAGTTCTTCGACTAGCAGTGGTACCGATAAACCAAGATACAGAGTGACTGCCTCAACGGGTGTAAATATCCGAAAGGGCGCTGGCGAGAAATACAAGGTGATCGGCAAACTCCCTTACGGCACTATCGTTGAGGTTCACGGATTTTATTCGAGCTGGGCGAAAATCACCTATTCCGGCAAGAATGGATACATAAAGGGTACCAATCTTAAATCCGTCGGCGGGGGCGGTTCTTCGTCCTCTTCGAGTTCTTCAAGCTCCACAAAAAGTTCAAGCTCCAAGAAGTCTGGCAGCACGGCTAACACGCAGATTCAGACTGGTAAGGGGCTTAAGATATCCGCCGTCATTGTACTCCGAAACGGGAACAACGACGGCAAGGACGCAGTGCTTGACTGCGGTCAGTTCGAGCTTGACAGCATAGACGCACAGGGCCCGCCAGCGACCGTCACCATCAAGGCAACATCACTTTCGTTCAGCAACACTGTGCGGCAGACTCTGAAATCCAAGTCGTGGGAGAACATCACTCTTTCTGAGATAGCAAGTCAGATAGCGCGGCAGAACGGAATGGGAGTGCTTTTTGAAAGCGAATTCAATCCGAGGTATTCCCGCGTGGAGCAGTATCAGACATCGGATATTGCTTTCCTGCAGAAGTTGTGCCATAATGCCGGCTGCTCCCTGAAAGCCACCAACAATATCCTCGTGGTGTTCGATCAGGCGGCTTATGAGGGGAAAAAGGCGGTCAGAAAGATAAAATTCGGCGAGGAGGGCGGCTACACTAAGTACAAGCTTTCCACCGGCACGAACAACTGCTACACTTCATGCCGGGTGTATTGCACCACTACGAGCGGCGCGGTCATTTCTGCGACTGAGTATGCGGAGAATTATAACGAGAACAGCGACAATCAGCAATGCTTACAGGTGTGTCAGCGCGTATCAAGCAAGGCAGAGGCGCAGGAACTCGCACACAAGCTGCTCCGTCTGCACAACAAATTTGAGATCACCGGAACGTTTACGTTCCCCGGAGATCCCAGGCTTGCCGCAGGAAACACGGTGGAACTTTGTGATTTCGGGTTTGGCGATGGTAAGTACATCGTCAAGTCCGCAAAACACAGCATATCTTCTAGCGGCTATACTACGCAGGTCACCCTGAGAAAGTGCCTTTCGGAAAGCGAGAGCACGAGCGGCGGCAAGACGGACAGCAGTGATGAGATACAGGAGCTGGCTATGCAGGTGATCCGTGGCGAATGGGACGTATATCCCAAGCGCAAGGAACTGCTTGAAGCCGCTGGACACAGCTATGAGCAGGTGCAGGCGCGGGTAAATCAGATACTTTACGGAGGTTGACAATGTTTAGAATCGGAACAGTCACTGTTGTGGACGTTAAAAAAAGAATGGCAAGGGTCAGATTTCCCGATGTGGACATCGTTTCGGATTGGCTGCCTGTCCTCAACCACTCCTCTCTTGTTACGCTGGCACTGAAATCGGACGGAAAAGCGTGGACTATCAGTGAGAAACACGCGTCAGCCGACCGGGAGCTGAACAGCGGCGCGGAATACACCAAGAGCCACCCTGATGAGATCAGCGGGAAGTCGCCCGACATCGAATGTGCAGGCGGGCGCGTACACACGCACGAAATATCGATGAAGATATACGGCTGGCTGCCGTTCATCGGTCAGACCGTGGTGTGCGAATACAACGACGAATTCAACGGTGACGGCATTATCATGGGAGGATTGACGTGAAAGTCGGCAGTCTTGGGAAAGTTGTTTTCACAGTTTCAACAAACAAAGTTGAAACTTTTTCGGGCTTGAAAATAAGCAGTTCCGCGTCTTACGGAAGTCACAAGCGGCATGGCGGGAATGAGATCATTGAGTTCACGGGAAATGACGCGGATACAGTTTCTTTTAACATGACGCTTTCGCAGATTCTTGGCGTTAAAGTCGCTGAGGAACTGGATAAGCTGAAAAAGTACAAAAAGACCGGCAAAACGCTTAAATTCGTGATCGGCAAGAGGGTGATAGGCAACTATCGCTGGGTAATCACCAAACTGAACGTTACCGAGGAAATCTACGGCAAGAAGTCGGAGCTTATAACCGCTGGCGTAGCGATAACACTCAAAGAATACAACAAGTAAGGGGCGATGAAATGTCATACAAGGTAAGCGCCGCTGATGGTTACTCGCTTTCCCTGCAGCAGGACAGCGAACTGCTATCCGTATTGCAGAACATCGCACTCCTGCTGAATACCAAGCGCGGAACGGTACCCATGCATAGGGAATTCGGCTTGCCTATGGAGTTCGTGGACAAGCCTATCGACGCTGCGGAAACGATAGCGTTCGTGGAGATTTCGGACGCGATTGAAGAATTTGAGCCGCGTGCAAAGCTGGACGATGTGTACTTTGAAAAATCAGCGGACGGCACAATGGCATTAACGGTGGAGGTGAGCATAGCAGATGAGCAGAGCGACTGATTATCAGTTTGTTTCGACCGACAGCGCGGAAGTCGTTGCAGACCTTACCGCCAAGTATGAGGAACTCACAGGACACACACTGCTGCCGGCAGATCCTGATAAAATGTTCATTCAGTGGGTCGCCGGGATAATCATACAGCAGCGCATAATCGTAAATTATGCGGCAAATCAGAACCTGCCGTCTCGGGCGGCGGGTGAAAACCTCGATGCGCTCGGTGAAATGATATACAACGTGACAAGACCGGAAGCAAAGCCGGCGGAATGCGTGGTGCGCTTTACGCTGTCAGCGCCGCAGGAAACGGCGATACCGATACCCAAGGGGACAAGGGTCACCGATAGCAGCGGGGCGCTCATGTGGACAGTCACAGAGGATGCGGCGGTAGATATCGGGGAGGTCACGGTCGATGTTCCGATTGTCTGCGAAACGGAGGGCGAAGTCGGTAACGGCTACGCGCCCGGGCAGATCAATAAGCTTGTGGACGTAGATAATGTTATGTATTTTTCGTCTTGTGAAAATGTGGAAACGTCCCACAGCGGCGCTGAACGCGCGACCGACGATGAATACTATGAGCTCATGAGAGCCGGGCTGGAGGCATTCAGCACCGCCGGCCCGAAGGGAGCCTATGAGTATCACGCAAAGGCGGTATCAACAAGCATAGCGGACGTGTGCGCGATAAGTCCCAAGGACAAGCCGGGATATGTGAACATCTTCGCGATAATGACAAACGGCGAAATCGCCGATGATGGAACGAAGAACGCTATACTTGCCGCCTGCAATGACGATAAGGTCAGACCGCTTACGGACGTTGTTGAGGTTCTCGACCCGCTTGTCGTTGAGTTCAGCGTGAATCTTACATATTATATCGACCGCAATTCCGAGAAGTCGGCGGCGGAGATCGAAGCGGCAATACGCAGCGCAGTTGAGGAATATGCAGAGTGGCAGTGTGGGAAAATCGGCCGGGATATAAATCCATCGCGGCTCATGTGGCTGCTTAAGGATACTGGTGCAAAGCGTGTTGATATCAAGTCGCCAGTGTTCGTTTCGCTTCGTGACGGTTCCGACCGCCTTACCCCGCAGGTAGCGCATACCGACCTTGCGAAATCCGTGATAACGAACGGAGGATATGAAGATGAGTAAGCTGATCACAGAAAAGGACGCGCTCCTTGCCGCTTTTCCGTATTCGCTTACCCGCGACACGGACAAGGTCAAACTTGCGGACGCTGTCGCAAGTGAGCTTATCAAGACGGTGGCTCAATCTGAGTATTCGGCTGTCTTTCCGAGGGTGGACGAACTCCCCGAAGATGTCCTTGATATTCTTGCCGTTGATTTAAAGATACAGTGGTATGAGGCAGATTCGTCAATTGAGAGCAAGCGGCAGGCAGTCAAGGAGTGTCTGCTTGTCCACAAATGCAAAGGCACTAAGTATGCGGTTGAAACTGCTTTGCGGAGTATTTATGAAAATGTCCAGGTCGTTGAATGGAATCAATACAACGGTCCTCCTTTTCATTTTAAAATCTATATATGGAACAGCGGCAGCGACGAGGAGAAGCGCAAACGGGTCCTGGCCAAGGTAAATTACTATAAAAATATCCGTTCCGTGCTTGATGAAACAGTTTTCATCATTGACATCGACGCGAAAACAGGCGTTAATGTTAAGACTTTGATATGCGGCAAAATCAAGCATTTGCGCGGTATAATTTACGACCCGCGTATTGCTGGAATCACTGCCGCTGCTGATGTCCATGCCGGGACCAAGCTGGGCGGCAAGGTAAAAACTATATATGCGGAGGTTAATGATGGCAACATGGAATGACAACGCAATAACGGATGTCGGGCTGGAACTGCTCGAACAATCCCTGACATCGGGCAAGGTGCTGACCTTGTCAAGAGCGGCTGTGGGCAGCGGGCATGTAGAATCCGCTGCACTCAAAGACCAGACAGAGCTTTCTTCGGCACTGTCTGATGTGACTGTACTGATTGCGGAACAGGTAAGGCTGGACGGCAGCAGTGGTTTGCAGCTCAAGCTGCAGATTCGCAACGATGGCATATCGGAAGCCTGCACGTTTAAACAGGTCGGGATATACGCCTCTGACGGCGAAACAGAGGTACTGTTCGCGATATATCAGGACGCGAACGGCGAGGAGATACCGTCGTCGGTTGATTATCCGGACTTTATGGAGATATTCACGGCGGTTATCGCACTTTCGCAGACCTACGATGTTAATGTTAATGTCAGCAGTCTGGTGTTTATAACTAGTGCAGAACTGGAGAAAAGGCTTGGTGACAAGGCTGATGTGGGGCATACTCATACTGTTGCTGATATCGCAGATTATGTTGAACCAATGAATCCAAACCTGTTGATAAATCCTGATTTTCGGGTAAATCAGCGCGGACAGAACAAGTATTCCAGCGGTTATACAGTGGACGGGTGGTATATTGAGGGAAATAAATGCACGGCAACACCAAGCGCAAATGGCATACTTATCACCTCAGTCATTAATCCAGGCACAAATACTCACGCCTTTTGGCAGAGAATCGAAAATCCACTTGCTCCCGGGAAATACACACTCTCTCTGAACGTCCTGGAAGTATCAGGGGTCTGGTCGGCAAGAATCCGTACTGTGAACGTTTCTGGAGATTACATCGACAGCTATTACACTTCCTTGCTTCACAAGGGGGTAAATAAAGTATCGGTTGACCTTTCCGAGGGCGAGTACATTTCCGCAGTGTCCGTAGGAATTAACAAGGGCACCGAAGCCGGAAACTCCCTAAAACTCGCATGGGTCAAGCTAGAGGTTGGCGATGGCGCAACTCCGTTTGTGCCGCCTGACCCGGCTACGGAGCTTGCAAAGTGCCAGCGGTACCTGTATGTTCTCCGTGGGAGCCTGCTGCGTGCAGGGCTTGCCGAAGCCTACAGCACGAGCTATGCGATTTTTTATCTGTACGCGCCGGCTTCGTTCCGCACTATTCCCTCGGTTTCTTTTGAAAACGTTGTGCTTAGTAGCACGAAGGATGGAAGCGTTTACTCTGAGGCAGCTAGTATCCAGGTGCGTGGGTGCAATTCAAACGCTGTCAAGCTGCTTGTGAACGCTGCCGACTCACTGACTATCGGGGAGCAGTACGAACTCAGCCACAAACCCGACACCACCGGTAGTATAATCCTTAGCGCGGAACTTTAAACCTTAAGGAGGCTAATATGGAAAAATACATAGTTTACGTCAGAACAGATTCTGGCGGGATAATCACTGACATCAATTCCAGCGCGTTTGTCGACGGTGCAAGCTGGATCGAGATTGACTGCGGGGAGGGCGACAAGTATCACCATGCGCAGGGGCACTATTTAGAGCATGGTCTTACTGACGCGGACGGGCTGTATAATTACAAGCTTGTCGGAGGCGTTCCGGCGCTCCGTTCCGACGATGAGAAAGCCCCAGAGCGTGCGAGGGTTTCTGCGGCAATCGAGATTTCCGACCTCAAGGAGAAACTTGCTGAAACAGACTACATCTCCGCCAAAATAGCGGAGGGGGCTGCGACCCGGGAGGAATACATGGACAAGCTTGCGGAGCGTGCAAGCTGGCGCGCTAAGATAAACGAACTGGAGGCAATGATATGAAAGACGGAATTTGCACCGCAATTGGCATTGTAGGAAGCACTATTGCAAGTTTTTTCGGTGGCTTTGACGCCGCGCTGATCACGCTGCTGATATTCATGGGCGTTGATTATGCGACAGGTCTTATTGTCGCCGGAGTATTTCATAAGTCTGAAAAGACGGAGAACGGCGCACTGGAGAGCCGTGCAGGGTGGAAAGGTCTTTGTAGAAAGGGAGTTTCTCTGCTTGTTGTCCTTGTAGCCTGCCGGCTTGATATGATCATGGGGTCTAATTTCATTCGGGACGCGACGGTTATTGCTTTCATTGCCAATGAAACTATCAGCATCATTGAAAATGCCGGACTGATGGGTGTACCTATTCCCTCAGTCATTACAAAGGCAATTGAGGTCTTGAAAAAGAAATCAGAACGTGAAGATAAAAAGGACGGTGAGGAGTAATGGCTAAGTATGCAGGCATCGACATCAGCTATTGTCAGCCTGATGTCGATTACTCGGCGCTTAAGTCCGGAAAAATCCTCGGATATCCCGTCAAGTTCGTTATGGTTCGAGCGGCATACGGTACTAGCATGGACAAGTACTTCCTGCAGCACGTTCGTGGCTGTTTGGCGGCCGGCTTATATGTCGGGGTATATCTGTTCAGCACCGCCAAGAATACCGCGCAGGCTAAGGCAGAGGCCGAGTGGCTGATCAGCACGATTAAGGCGAACAAGCTGGACGGCAAGATCACGTATCCGATAGCCTACGACCTTGAGATGGAATCGCAGTACAAACTTGGGAAGACTGTATGTACGGCGATGTGCAAGGCCTTCATGGACACGATAGCCGCGCATAACTATCAGCCGATGCTGTACACGAACGTCAACTGGATATGCTGCCACCTCAATTTCGAGGAGCTGAAGGACTATCCCCTGTGGCTTGCCGCGTACATATCCGAGGCAAAGGTCAAGAAGTACATCACCAAGTACGATATGTGGCAACACTCGGTTGCTGGTCATAAATACTACGATGTGCAGGGTGTCGGAGCAGTTCCCGGAATCATCGGACAGTGTGACTGCAACTGGGGTTACACGGGGTTTGCGGCTCATATCCGCAAGGAAGGCAAGAACAAGCTCCCTAATCAGAAATACCGCGTTACTGCCACAAAGGTAGTCACGAAATCTGAGCTTCCGGCCACTACCGGTCCGCTGAACGCGATGGGTTTCACAGTGAAAACTGAAGAGGTATAATATAAATAAGTGCGCCGCCCTTGAGGTAATTTCCTTGAGGGCGGCGTTTTTTTATTTTACGTCTTCTGATGTGAGCTTTCCCGTTTTCTTGTATCGCAAGCCTTCTGGTGAAGAATATACCTCTTCTCCAAATGCATACTTGCCGTGGTAGAAGTCTGTGATATCCATGCCTAATGCCTCAATGACGCGGCATGCAATACTAAATGAGCAGGTCATGATATTACGTTCCCCGCTTTCGAACTTCTGATACTGCTGCAGAACAACTTTTGCTTTGTCAGCTACCTGTTGCTGGGTTAGTCCGAGGACTACACGCTTTTCTCTTAGAATACCGTGTGCGTCATCGGATAAGTGGCACATTTGAAATCCGCTTAAATCCATAAATCATACTCCTTTCAGATACATTCGATTGAGTGTAATTATATTATACACTCAATCGGGTGCAATGTCAAGTGTTTTTTGCACAAGAAAATCCCCGGCTGTTCTCAGTCGGGGATCTCTCACACCTTTTGTTTGTAAACGCTCTGACTTTTGCACTTATCAACGGTCTTGCTTGCATTGGGGGTAAAAGCAACGATCTCCGACAGGTCGCAGTCCAGCGCCTCGCAGATTTTATCAAGGTGTTCAAGGCTGACTCGTTCGGCAACGTTGTGGAATAGATCATTTATAGTGTTCGGACGTATCCCTGTCTTTGCGGCAAGTTCAGCCTGTGTTACCCTAAGCTCGCCCAGCTTGCGGGATAACATGATCATAATCATCTGCAATACACTCCTCTTGATAAATTATACCACTAGGAGTTGGCGGTGTCTGCTATTTGTTGAAAATCAACAAATGCTGATAGATAATAACGAAATAGATATATTGTTAGCTGTAATACTGAATAATATATAATTCACATTAGCTTATTTACTCTTAAGTTGAAAAGTGTTTATCCCCAGAACGTTAGTCCCGGGGATAAGGAATTATTCATTTTTATTTTTGTTTTCGTAGTATTCGATAAGGGCATTAATATTTACTGGCGGTATCATGATTGGTTTTAAATTTGGCTGTGATGTTAGAAGTGTAACCTCACTACGAATATATGGAAACATAATTGCAATGGCGTTTTTTACAAACATTTCTGGCTTTGGATTATCACCGCTCACAGTAAATTTCGCAGAGACAACAACTTTAAGATCAAAATGATCCGGTAGGCAAGCACGAATTGCGAGCTTGACACCTAAAGTGTTGCCTTCTATATTATAATCTTTCCCGATTCCAATATCAACGTCATCCTCACTATAATCTGAAAAACTATCTTTCCTTTCGAAAACAATTTCTGAGAAAAATAATTCGTCGAGCTTTAGTATGCTCTTTATCGATTCTACCATAGTATCCTCCCTTATGCTGCTACAAGAGCGTTATCAAACACCTGAAAACTTTCCTGTCCAGGTATTGAATCTTTTTTCAAATCACTTTGAAATTTGCCCGAACACAATGCTCGCATAGCTTCTTTAAATATCTGTGGTTCTTCAACGGTATGAACAATTAGCTCGTCAGCCTGGTCGTTAGTTAAATCACATTCCGCTTTTTCTAATGGAATACTGAAATCCATTCTTTCTGTTTCATATTTTAAAGAACGCTTTACAAAGATATTTTGCATGAATTTTTTTCGTTCACCGTTTTTATCTCTGTAGAATATTCCACCTTCTTCGCCTTCTTTTATCCTTCGGCAATCAATTCCCGCAAATTTTAGAGATTCCATAATTAGGTTAATGGATTCTTCAGAACCCGGCTTAAATTTTCTATTCACTGTGCATCCTCCTTTGCAAGTTCTCTGTGCTTGATACACTTTATGTCATAAACACAATATTGCACCTCTGTATAATAAATGTCCATAAGTTTTCCTATATTATAACAACCTTTATCAAGATAGTCGAATTCTGACTGATTAAATGCCGCTATTATAATATCGACATCATAATTTTGATTAAACCAATTAAAAAAAGAACATCGAAGTTTTTGGAATAATTCTTCATCTATTTCTTCATTTAATTCTTGGTCATCTTTTTCTTGGTCATCTTTTTCTTGGTCATCATTTCCACCTGTAATATATTTACCTAACTCATCCATATATTCATCAAAAGCCTTAATTGTCTTTCGCCAAGTATCCACTTTTCTGAGATCCCACGTTTTGTCAGATGTAGCAATCCTAGCGCGAATAATGGCTTTATTTTCAAAAGATTCCTTTTCACCAAAAGTAGTAGAAGGACATGATTTCCACCATTTAGCAACCTCTATATCTTCGAAGAAATAAACGCCATTGCCTAACCAATATTTGTAGAACCTCTTATCAGCTTTTTTGTCTGTGTTTTCTGTAGATTTTACAGGTCTCTTAAAATTGTCTGTAAGAATGGAAGCTACATTGGTTTTATTCGTTGCATGATAGCCCACTATGACTTTACTCATATTATTACCTCGATTTAGCTAATAATACTGCAAATATATTTTATTATATTCGCATTTGGCATTGTTTACAAGTTTTCGCCTATTTGATGGAAAAACGAATTTCATGAGTTCGCGATTCTTTAAAAGGGTGAACGACACGAAATAAGAAATTTACTTGTTGTTATTGTATCACAAACCATTGAAAATGTCAATATGGTTTGACAACAAAAGCTGTGATTTTGACTCCTTGCATACAGCATATGTAAATTTAAAATGCTTTATTTTTACCCTTCATTTCATATTTTTTGTTTATGATTCAATTTCTTTCTATTTGAAAAATGAGTTTAAAATGTATGATATCATTTCGGGTCGTATGAGTGGGGGTACACATACGGCCCGCCGCTTGCGGTATCACCGATAAACGAAGTGCGGCGCGTGCTTGACTACGCAGTGACCGAGATACCGCCCGAGAAAATACTGATGGGAATGCCGAATTACGGCTACGACTGGACGCTGCCGTTCATGCGTGGGACTCCGGCGCAGAGCGTAAGCTTCACCCAGGCTGTGGATCTTGCCCTGAGATACGGCGCGGAGATACAGTTCGACGAGCAGGCGCAGACGCCGTACTTCTACTACACCGACAACGGAACTCAGCATGTGGTGTGGTTCGACGATCCGCGCAGCATAGAGGCGAAGCTTCAGCTCATCGACGATTACGGGCTTGCCGGGGCGAGCTGGTGGACGATCAACCGGTGCTACGTTCCGAACTGGCTAGTTTTGCAGAACATGTACGAAACGGTCAAACTGTGAATATAAAGCGGCATGGCGCAGATATATCGCGCCATGCCAAACATTTGTGCAGAAAATCGCAACAATCAGGAAGACATGTCTTGACAAATTACATGATTCATTGTAAAATAAATCGGGACAATAATATACTTTATCAGGAAAGGAAGATACATTTGATTAAGAAAAAGATGAAAAGCCTGCTGGCTGTGGCTCTGGCGGGAGCTCTGACGGCTTCCGCGATACCAGTCAATGCGTCGGCGGCTGTGAACAGATTCAAATACAGTGGTTATGAGCATAGTCACGCCGGCGATATTCTGATCGAACTGGGCAGTTACAGCGACGCCAATGCATTTGACGTTATATATGAAGGCGCGCATCATGGCGTTTCCGGCGGCGGGCTGGAGGAACTTCTCACGGCGCTTGAAACTGATTCCACCGATCACGGCGATGTTGAGCTGAATAACGAACATACTGTCTATAATGTCAAGGATAACAGCGATGATCCTTCCGGGGCTTTGAAGGCTGCTTCCGGAAACAGCCGGCAAAATCTGCTGACATTTCCCGTGGACATTAAAAGCTATGCGATGAATGCATTTCCGGACCCCCTGCATGAGGTTTCCGCCTGGAGAATGTGGGTCGGCGATTCTGGATTTAATGACATCGTCCCGGTAGCTGAGGTAAGCACCGCTGATTATATCGAAACGTCTGACATGGTGGACGCAATAAACGCATTGGGTTCGAAGTACGAGAATATCGCGCTCCAGTTGATTTTCAAAGGAATCGAATTCAAGGTACAGTACTATTCCGCGTTTGACCAGCCTTTAGGGAGCTATTACACCATCAGCGACGAGAACCGCAGAAACCTTGACGCAACTTACTGTTTCGTGCATTACGTGCCTGATGTTGCCGTTTCCATGCTCAATGTATCTTCCGGTGAAGAGGCATGGGATTTCATAAACCGCATGGTTCGCAATTTTGATGAATTCAATCAGAATCGGGCAAAACTTCTGCGGTTTGCTGAATTTGATGTCCTCGACCGCTATGGAAAATCCGTCGGCAGATTTTCCTCAGAGCATTGCGACGAATATGAATATAACAAGGCGTTCAAGTATGTAAAATCAGGCGAGAACAGCGATACTCTGTGGCTGGTTTCCGATGGCGGCGGCGCATATCCGATGTTCAGCGCTTCCGGCGATAAGCTCGAGGAAGCTGTAAATGAGTTCCTCGCGCAGCATGCGGACGTCCAGAAGGTAACACTCAGAATGTGCCCTGAGATGTATGTCACCGGTTCGAGCTGCTTCGACGGCGACGTGCTGGCTGATTTGTCACAGTTCAAGCAGTACAATGTGACGGAGCTTCCGGCAAAAGCGGCTGATCTGGCCAGCGTGCTGACTCTCAGGGAGCACTATGGGTTCGATTTCGACAACTGGAAGCTTTTCGAGGGCGTTTCCACTGGGGAAAACGGCGGCTACAGGTTCAGCCAACTCGTTAACGATAAGGACGGCTTCGGCATTGACTCCATATCTGGAATCGCCGCCGGAAGCGTACTTGTGGCGTATATCCCGCAGGAGGAGCTCCCCGATGATATTATCCCGCAGGTGGAGATAACCGTTGCAGAGCCGGAAATCGGCGTAAAGTTCCCGGATACTGCGGAGATTCCCTCCGGCGCGGATTACGAGGCGGATAAAGTATCGTGGTACCGGGGTGAAACCCTCGATACCTCCGGCGAGTTCGCTGCGGGCGGGCAGTACACGGTGTCCGTGACTCTCAGCCCGAAGAAATACTTTGCGTTCGACGGAACTACCACAGCGACGGTAAACGGCCATAACGCGGTTATCAGGGACTTCACAGCCAACGAGCTTGTCGTTGAGTACACGTTTGATGAGCTTCAGGAGGACATCTGGGGTTTCGTTGACGGCGAGCTTGCCAGGGAGCACCCGGTTATCAGCGTGCCTGCCGGCGAGACTATCCCCGGCGAGGTTATGCAGAAGATAAAGGACAGCGGCAGGGAAGTCGAGCTGAATTACGGCGATTATAGCTGGATAATAACCGGATTTGACGCGGATTACACGGCGAAGCCGATCGACCTGAGAATAATAAGGGTCGCTGAAAGCAGCTGGGCGGAAGCGGTAAAGAACGCCTCCGGACATCTGTACAAAATGCAGCTATCCATTCAGCACAGCGGAGATTTCGGATTCACTGCTCTGCTGAAGCTGAACCTCAGCGATGGCAAGCCGACCAACCCCGGGACGTATTACGCAAATCTGTATCAGCTCTCCGGAGACCAGCTCAAATGGAGCGTATACTCCGACCTCGCTGAGGAAAGCGGTAAGTATATCGCGAAGCTTAAATTTACGCACGCGTCAGACTGGCTTGTCACCATTGACAGCGAGATAAATCCGGGAAGCAGAAATGACGATACTGACGACGCTTCCGGAAGTTCCGGCACCAGGGTGAACGGAGTTAAGAAGGCGAGAACAGTGAAATCCGAAGGCTGGGATAATATCGTAAAGGAGATAAAGTCCACCGGGGAAGGCTCGGTTATCGAGATAACCCTTAACGATGAGACCACAATGCCCGAGGACGCGCTCCGGGCTTCAATCGACAGAAAGATGAAGTTGATAATGGACGCAGGCTTCGGCAGAACATGGGAGATAGACGGCGCGAAGGCGGTACCCGGAAAGTACATCGACCTCAGCATTTCCGGCGTTGACGTCGGTATCCCGGAGGCCGCATATGCAGGTATCCTCTGCTCTGACAGCAGGCAGCTCAGAATAAATGCGCGTCTGCTGAATTTCACGGCTCAGCTCACGGCGTTCATCGGCAAGGACAATATCGGGCAGAATGCGGCGCTCTACAGCTACAACGACGAGACCGGAAAGCTTGTGTTCCAGGATATATCGGCGGTTGACAGGGACGGAAACGTTATATTCAACATCAAGTGCGGCGGACGCTATTTCATCGCGCTCGGAAGCGAGGTGGCACCTCCAGCGTACCTCTGCGGCGACGTTAACGGCGACGGAGTTGTAAACGCCCACGACGCTGCGGCTATCCTCAAATACGCGACCTACGGCTACCCGCTCGACAAGCGCTGCGGCGATACCAACGCGGACGGCGCGGTAGACGCTCACGACGCTCTGCCGATACTTAATTATGTAGTCGGCAATGTGAAGTCGCTTCCTGCTTTAGGATTCAGGCAGTGAACCACAATTAAGTTGAAACTCTCCCGTGGGTCTCCGCGGGAGAGTTTTTTTGTTTCCGGAACAACCGGGTGCTCAGATAGCGTCCATAAGTGCGCCCAGCATTCGGAACACCTTCGCGGTGCTGCGGCGCTTCATGGAGTGTCTGCTGAGGGAATTCACCGCCATGAATGCCAGACCTCCGGCTATCAGACCGGCGGCGCTGCTCTTGATATATGCTTCAGTCTTTTTTGACATGGTGATCAGCTCCTTTTTGAAAGTTTACGTCAGTATTTTCTGCAATTTCAGAAAAAACATACCCGCAGCCATGCCGGAAATTGATTCCGCCGATACCTGAAACGCCCGGAAATATGTGCTTCAATTGAGAAAAATCGCGTTTTTGACCTGATTCTTTGTGCTTTTTGTAATGTTTGCATAGTTGAACTCCTGATTTCAACTACAGTATTCGTCAATATGCCAAAATGCAATTTCTAGCACAAAAACTTGCAAAAATCGCTTGACAAAAATTCTTGTTTGGTGTATAATCAGACCATAGCAAAGGGGCTATGACAGACAGACTTCAATGGCGAAGCCTGCCGGTCATAGCCCCGCTTTGTTAGCATATCAAGTCAATACGGGCTGCCGCCTCCGGTTATGCGGGACAGGCGGACGGCTTCAAAAACAGAAAGGGGACGGTTCTTAAATGAACACACTATTGACTTTATTGTCCGAGGCGGGAACGGTATTCACCCCGGATCAGAACGCAGCGATCCAGGCTGTCGTTGATGAAACGATGTACAGCGGCAGCGATGTAAACGGCATATGGTACCTTATCGGTGCCGCCTGGGTATTCTTCATGCAGTGCGGCTTCGCGATGGTCGAGACCGGTATGACGCGTTCAAAGAACGCCGGCAACATCATCATGAAGAACCTCATGGACTTCTGTATCGGCACAGTAGTATTTATCCTTCTTGGTTTCGGACTCCTGCTCGGCGAGGATACGCTCTTCGGTCTGGTTGGTATCCCGAACCTCGACATTCTCGGCAGTTTCTCGGACTTCAACAGATGTGCTGAGTTCGTGTTCAACCTCGTTTTTTGCGCGACTGCCGCAACTATCGTTTCCGGCGCGATGGCAGAAAGAACGAAGTTCCTCAGCTACTGCATCTACTCCGGCGTTATCAGCGCGATCGTTTACCCGATCGAGGCTCACTGGATCTGGGGCGGCGGCTGGCTGGCTCAGATGGGCTTCGTTGACTTCGCTGGTTCCACATGTATCCACATGGTCGGCGGTATCTGCGCCCTCATCGGTGCGAAGATGGTCGGTCCGCGTATCGGCAAGTTCGGCAAGGACGGCAAGCCTAACGCGATCCTCGGTCACTCCATGACACTCGGCGCCCTCGGCGTATTTATCCTCTGGTTCGGCTGGTACGGATTCAACGGCGCTGCCGCTTCCGATACCCACTACCTCGCAAACATCTTCCTTACTACTACAGTAGCTCCTGCGGTTGCAACCTGCACGACCATGGTTTACACCTGGATCAGACACGGCAAGCCTGATGTCTCCATGTGCCTTAACGCTTCCCTTGCAGGTCTGGTTGCTATCACGGCTCCCTGCGCTGACACCGACTGCCTCGGCGCTGCGATCATCGGTCTGGTTTCCGGATTCCTGGTTTGCTTCGGCGTTTGGCTCCTCGATTACAAGCTTCACATCGACGACCCGGTCGGCGCTGTTGCAGTTCATGGATTCAACGGCGTATGGGGAACTATCGCAGTAGGTCTTTTCGCTAACGGCAACGGTCAGAACGGTATCACCGGTCTGTTCTACGGCGGTGGATTCCATCAGTTAGGCGTTCAGCTCCTCGGTATGGTTGCTGTAATGGCTTGGACCGCTGTAACGATCACAATTACATTCCTTATTATCAAGAAAACTATCGGTCTGAGAGTTTCCCGCCACGAAGAGATCGTTGGTCTGGACGCTACAGAGCACGGTCTGCCTTCCTCCTATGCAGACTTCGTTCCTGCAATGCACGTAGAGCTTTCCACCTCCGGCAAGGAGAAGGAAGTAGAGACTGTAAAGGTCGGCTCTGCACCTGTTGAGGCTGCTGTTCCTGTTGCATACAAGAGCGCTAAGCCTTCCGACGGCACAAAGATGAGCAAGGTAGTCATCATAGCTAAGCAGGAGAAGTTCGAAGTTCTCAAGCATGCGATGTCCGACATCGGCGTAACCGGTATGACAGTCACCAACGTACTCGGCTGTGGCATGCAGAAGGGCGCTACTGAGTTCTACCGCGGCGTCAAGGTCGAGACAACGCTCCTGCCCAAGGTAAAGGTCGAGATCGTTGTATGCAAGGTTCCTGTTGAGACAGTCGTTGAGACCGCTAAGCAGGCTCTGTACACAGGCCACATCGGCGACGGCAAGATCTTCGTTTACGATGTTGAGGACGTTGTAAAGGTTCGCACGGGCGAGACCGGCTACGACGCACTCCAGGACGTTGAGTAACGTTCAGCTAAACTAGCATTCTTCATAACCTTCCTGAATATAAAACCGCATAAGCAAAACCCCCGGCGAAAACCGGGGGTTTTGCTCAGATATTCTCAGATAGAAAGTCGCAGCGAGGATACCTGCGCGGCGATGTCCACCGCGGAGCGTCCGACCCACTCCTGCATTGCCTGCGGCGTGAGAAAGTGGAAATCGGTGCTGAATTCCGGCGGGTTCAGGTAGAACTGCTGAATATTCCGTATCTGCCGCTCAACATAGTCGGAGCCGTAGTAGGGGAGGCAGTACACCGGATAATCAGCGATTTTGCAGAACTCCCGGAACACACGGCAGTCCGGGTGCTCGCGGAGGTAGAGATGGTCGTTTGCGTACCACTCGGGCTTTACACGGCGGTAGTATTCGGCGCGGTCAGCGGCGTAGAGTTCGCGGTGGAGCTCCTTGCAGGGCTCGTTTATGCGCCTGACCCACAGGACGTCCGCCATGAGGTGGCAGTAATACCCCAGCAGGAAGGAGAGCGTATGCGGGTCGTGGGATTTTCCGGCGATCATCTCGCGGTAGAATCTCTCGTAGTCGCAGTGACCCTTTCCGCGCTGAGTCCAGTGCGTTACTTCCTTGGGAGGGTCGAACCCTCCGGGGACGGCGATGCCGCAGTCCGGTGCGACGCTTCCCGCGAGGAAGTCCGGCTCTGACAGCCACGGTGCGCACAGCTCAGCGGAAATGAGTTCGGCGACCCGAAGATGAGCAAGCCATGTAGCCATATTTTTACCTCCGGTTGAAATTGATCCTGAAATGTGGTATCATAGTAATATAGGAAAGGAGCACAGCCATGAATGACAAAGAAAAGAAATCCATTCCGGAACAGCCCTCCGCTGAGAAGCCGGGAAGCGCGCCGGGAGTCCCCGCAGAGCCTTCCGCGCACGCCTGGGTCGACGATATGAAGCAGGAGCTTGAGGAATACATCGAGGATCAGGGAATCTATATCAGGCAATAAATTGATCGTGGATAATGGCGATAACGGCAGTAAAATGCCAAAACCAGTGGGGGAAAACTTTTGTTTTCCCCCACACCCCTTTAGCGCTTTTGAATCGCTTAGCTGCGCGCCAGCGCGCAGAGTGGTGAGGGCTCTGGTCTTACGGTCAGCCCCTCTGGCACTTCGTGCCACCTCCCCCGCTGGGGGAGACACCTCACGCTCCCGCTTCCTTTTGTAGTCAAAAGGAAGCGAAAACCAGTACGCTGCGCGGAAAATAAAGACTGTCTCGCCAGCCCACTTTTTTATTTTACTTCGGTCCCCTGATAGTAGTAGGTCAGGATCTCCTTGTAGTCGTAGCCCAGGTAGGTCGCGAGGGCGTTTGCGCCGTTCTGGCTCATTCCAACGCCGTGGCCGTATCCGTAGGTGGTGAATATGAACTTATCCGAGTTCGCGTCGTACTCAACATCGAACGCGCTGGAGCGCAGCTCGAAGCTCATAATCCTCTCGCGGAACACGCGTCCGGTTATCTTCACGGAATCGCCGCTGCTGTCGGTGTAGCTGTGATATCCGCCGACGTTCATCTGACCTACGTAGAAGCCGTCCACATTGGTCTCTACAGAAAGCCACCCGGAGGGGTCTCCGGTGAGGTCGATGCCGGTTTTTTCCAGCACCTTGCTCTTTATCTCGGCGGAGGTGTATTCCACCTTCCTGCCGTAGTTCGGGTCGTACTGCTTGTCGAGGTCGCAGAAGCGGCTCTGGAGGTAGGGATAGTCGGTTCCCCATACGTTCTTGCTGGAAGCCGTGTAACCTGCGCTGGACGCGGAATACACCGCCTGAATGAGCGCCCCGTTGTAGTAGATCGCCTTTCCGAGCACCGACTGCACAAGCACGTTCACCGAATCAGAGACCGTGCTCGCAAGACCTACGCTCGGGTAGGTTCCGTACTCGTTGCAGAACTTTACGTATGTATAAGCCGCCACCGCCTGCGCCTTTATCGCTTCCGGCGCGAAGATGTGTCCGACCTCGTTCTGCGTCATTCTGCCGACTATCTCAAGCGCCGAGCCGGAAACGGTGCTTCCGTTCGCCTTGACGGTCAGTATCTCACCTGCCGCCGCGTCGCTGGAACTGCTGTCGGGGTCGATCTCGTCCGGCTGGTCGTCATTCGCGGAGCTTACCGGCGGAACGTCGTCGGCATCCACCGGGATACCTCCGATGTCCTTAGCCGTGGTGGTCGTTGAAGCCGCCGCGCTTGTCGATGCAGTCGCAGTCGTGGAGGGTGTCGCTGTTGTCGCGGCGGTCGTCTGGGTAGTCGCCGCTGTAGTCGACGTTGTAGCGGGAGGCGTTGTCACTGCAGGTATCTCCTCGGTTTCCTCGCGCGGACCGAGAATTTCCTCGCTGTCGTAGGTCTCGGAGGTCGGCTCAAGAGTGGAGTCGTCCTCGCCGAGTATCTCGTCGGTCGTTTCCTGCGGCTGTGGGAGTTCGTCGCTGAGGGCGCTGTATGTACTCATCACCATTTTGTCGGAGAGCGACATCGGCGCCATATTCAGCAGATTTATCTGCACCACGCCCGTTCCGGTCTCGTCGGGCACAAGGAAGTCAAGCGTGCCCTGACCCTCCGCCTGGTCGATGTCGCCGGCGGGAGCAGCGGTCTCGGAATGCTCCTCAGATGTGTCCTCGGTGAGCATCTGCGCGTCGCCGACAGTACCCATCACGCCGCATGTGAACATGTAGCAGTTCACGATCACCAGCGCCGCGATGATCTTCGCAAGTGATAGCTTTTTCATAGTTCCTCCGGTATCAGTAGTTGGACGGGTCGTCCATCAGGCCGTTATCCTCGAGGTATTCCTTCATTCCCTTTACAAGGGAGATATCCCAGGTCCTGCCCTTCCACTTGTCGCCGTAAACGTCGGTGTATGCCTTGAAGTACTTTATGCTGTCCTTGCGGGTTATCTTGGAGGTGTCGACGTCGGGGCTTTCGTTCTCGCGGACCTTTCTTGCCACGATAACAAGGCGCATGTTCTCGAATCCGGTGGAGCCGTCGCAGGTGGAGAGCGTCAGAAGCTCGTCGCCGTACTCGACGTCAACGCCGGTGTTGTACTTGCTCCTGTCCATTACTTCCTTTATGTATTCGTAGAATTCGTCGCTGTTCTTGAAGTAAACGTACTTGGTGTAGTCGAATACGTCGCCGTGCTCCTCGTCGGTGTTGGTGATGAACACGGAGAATATCTTGTACTTGTTGTCCTGGTAGAGCGTGTTGAAGTCAACTACCGGGGTCTCCTTGAGGAAGTCGATATTGTTGTTGTAGTTGTTCAGCGCGGAGAACTTGTACTTGTACAGCATGTTGTGACCGTAAAGTATCGTGTTGTTCGGCATCTGGTTGGGTCCGAACTTGCCCTCGTAGTCGGTGAAGATGGTTCCTGCGAATTCTTCCTCGCCGTTGAAGTTGTGGTGGAGGTAGAACAGGTTGTCCTCGCCCTGGACTACGGGGTAGTCGACGTTGGTGCCGTTAATGGTTATCCAGCCGACGAAATCGTGATTTGCCTCGTAGTATGCCGCGTATTCCTCGTTTACGGAGCCTTCCGGCAGGTTTTCGATCTGCTCCTTGGTGGGAGCCTGGAGGTTTACGATTACCTGCTGCTCGCCCTGAACCACCTGTTCGCCGTTGCTTTCCACAACGGAGGTCCCGATGGGGGCCTCGGGCTTCAGCAGGGAGATAAAGTGAATCGCGATGATGACCAGCGCGACGATCATCAGGCAAAGCGAACCCAGGAAGATCAGCTTGCGGGCTATCTCGGAGGAGCTGTCTCCCTTGCAGGGGAGCAGTCCGGTGCGGAGGCTCTCGCCGAGACTCTGCTTTTTCTTCTTGCGCTTTTTCTTGTTGTTATTGTTCGGGGAAAGACCCATATCCATTTCTGCCATGAGAATAACGTCCTTTCAGAGATCATGCTTCGTCGGTCTTTTTGGACTCAACGGTATAGCTGTAATCGTAGATCATATCAGCGTCCCACTTTCTGCCGCCCCATGATCCGCCGAATACATTGTAATAGTAGTCAAAATACAGCGGGTCGGGGTTTTCGTACGCCTTGCTTACGTCGACCGTGGGATCCTCGCCCTCGCGGACCTCTCTGCCGAAAATGACCCAGCGTGCGTCGATACCGTAATCGAGAATGCAGGTCGACAGGGTGATGAGGTTGTCGCCGTACTTGAGGTCTACGTCGGTGTAGAATGTGGTGCGGTCGAGTATCTGGGCTACGTAATCATCGAACGCCGCCTTGTTCTTGAACTTCCTGCCCTGGAGGTAATAGAACACCTCGCCGTCCTTTTCCTCGGTGTTCACCAGCATGCCGGCGAATATCTTGTAGGTGGACTTGCGGTAGAGTGTGTTGAATGTTATCGTGGGGTACTTCCTGTACCAATCCATGCCGTAGTTGAGCTGCGTGCGGTAGTTGAAGTATCTCGTTAGCTTCGCGAAGTACTCGCCGGTGTTGACGTTGTGACCGTAAAGGATAATGTTCGCCGGAGTGTTTTCCGCGGTTATCTTCTCGCGGTAGTCCGCGAATACCGTACCTGTCTTGCTGTAATCGCCGTTGAGGTTGTGGTCGAGGTAGTATTCGTTGTCGTCGCCCTGAACGACCACGTTGTCAACGAAGGGGGAATCCTCGTCGCCCATCGTTATCCAGCCGATAACGTCCTTGTTCTGCTCCAGCAGCGGGAGGAACTCCTCGTTTACCTCGGGGTATTCCTTGACAAGCTCGTCCTTCTTCACCGGGTCGATGGTGACGCTGGCGGAGCCGTGGTAGAGGCTTGATATCTGCTCGTTGAGCTTGTTGTCCTGCGCGGTGCTTCCGTAGAACGAAATTATCATCACCAGCGAAACGATCAGCACAACAGCGGCGCCGAGGAAAATGCACTTGCGGATTATCTCGGCGGGCTTATCGCCTTTCCAGGGGAAAAGGTACTTAGCGATTCTGAGGAAGATGTTTTCCTTTTCAACAAAATTAGCCATGATATTCTATCCTTTCGGGATCGTTTAGTAGCTCAGCAGCTTTGATTTATCCCATGTGCTTCCTGCCCAGGAGCCGCCCATTCTGCTGTAGTAGTAATCGAACAGCTTGGGGTTGAGGTTCTGCTCGGCAACGGTAACGTCGACGGATTCGCTCTCGCCGGGGCGTACCTTTCTCGCAAACAGTACCCAGCGGGTATCCACGCTCTTTCCGAGAGGCCAGCTGCATGTTGACAGCGTGAGGATCTGGTCGCCGTAGGTGAGGTCTACATCGGTGAAGAACCAGCTTCTGTCCATTACGTCGATGATGAAGTTGTTGAAGTCATCCTTGCTGTAGAACTTAGTCTTGTCGACATAGTCGAACACCTCGCCGTACTGGCTCTGGGTGTTTGCGAGGATACCGGCGAATATCTTGTAGGTCTCGCAGCCGCCGCTCGGCGTTGCGAGCATTACCGTCGGGTGGACCTTATAGAACGCCAGCGGCTCCTTGCTTGCCATGTTGGGAACGTAGTGCGTAACGTGCGCGAAGAACTCGCCGCTTATCATGTTGTGACCGTAGAGTATGATGTTGTCGTCAGTGCCGTCCCACTTATTGAGGTAGGAGGAGAAGATGGTGCCGGAAACGCTGTCCTCGCGGTAGAGGTTGTGGGTAAGATAGTAGCTGTTGTCGTAGGATTTTACTACTACGTTGTTTACCGCCGTTCCGGTTATCTTTATCCAGCCCTTGACGTCGGAGTTGGTTGCAAGAAGCTCGTCCCAGTTTGGGTTTATCGGAGTATTCACGAGCGGAGTAACGTCGATCTCCTCGGTCTGATCCTGACCTGCGGTGGCGTTTGTGTTGAACGGGTCGTAGTCCGGGTTTACGTTAACGAGACTGTCCTCGGGGACTCCAGCGATATCGGCGATCTTCGAGTTGGTGCTCTTATCCGCGCCCATACCCGCGAGCTGAGAGATCAGCACGCCGATGGTAGCGACGAAAACCACGACCGCCACTATCAGTACGATCTTGCGCACCTTCTCGCCGCCGGAATCCTCCGCCTGCGGGAACGCCGCATAGCAGAACCGCGCCCAGCCGGACTTCGGTCTGCCCTTTATTTTATCCTGCTTCTTGGGGGATTTATGCGGCTCGGTGTAAAAATCCAGCTTATCGACCGCAATATCCCTTGAAGCATGCTTCTTAGGCTTGTCTGTGTAATTTGCCATTAATATTCACCCCAGATTATTTCTTTATCTCGCAGAGCAGCATTGAGAGCGCCTTTTCCGCCGCAAGCGCGCGGATAAGCTCACGGTCTGCTTCTCCCTGCGCGAAAATAAAGCGCTCGCTGCGGCAGCCGTTTCTGCTGCTGACCGCTATGCAGACCTCCCCGACCGGGTGTTCAGCGCTGCCGCCGGTGGGACCTGCCACTCCGGTGGTGGAAACGCCGTAGTCCGCGCTGGAAAGCTCCATGACGCCCTTTGCCATTTCCGCTGCGCATTCCACGCTGTATTCCGTGAACCGCTCGAGCACTTCCGAGGGAACATGCAGGATCTCGTGCTTTATGCGGTTAGAGTAGGAGCAGACCCCCAGCTCTATCACCGCGGAGCTTCCCGAAACGGAAGTCACCGCGCCGGATATCATGCCGCCGGTGCAGCTTTCCGCCGTGGATATTTTCGCACCGCGCGCGGCGCATTCCCGGACGATTTCGCGGGAAAGCTCCGCTATACTATTATAAATGTTTTGAATGTCCATATCACATGTCAAGGTCGACGTTTCTCACGCCGTACTTGAACTGCTTCACCTCGGTCTCCCTTACCGCCTTTTCAATGAGCGGCTCGAAATCGAACGACGCCTCCGCCGCGAGAATCTCCTCAAGCGACGGGCGGGTTTTCGGGTGCTTCGGGGAGAATACCGTGCAGCAGTCCTCGTAGGGCAGGGTGGACACCTCGAAAGTGTCGATGTGCCGCGCGATGTCGACTATCTCGCGCTTATCCATGCCGATCACCGGGCGGAATACCGGGTACTCCGCAGCGGCGTTGGTGCAGAAAATCGCGGGGAGCGTCTGGCTTGCGACCTGGGCTACGCTCTCGCCGGTGATTATCGCGCCGTAGTCGTTCGCTGCGCATATGCGGTTGGCGATCTTCACCATCAGACGGCGCATGAGAACTGTGAACAGCTCCTCGGGGCAGTTGTCCCGGAGCGCTTCCTGAAGCTCTGTGAACGGAACGCAGTAGAACACGATGTTGCCGCACCAGTCGGTGAGCTTCTCGCAGAGCGCCTCTACCTTCATGCGTGCGCGCTCGGAGGTGTAGGGCGGGCTTACGTAGTGAATGCAGTCCACGATGAGACCGCGCTTTGCCATCATGTATCCGGCTACCGGGCTGTCTATGCCGCCGGAGAGCATGAGCAGGCTCTTGCCGGAGCTTCCGACCGGCATTCCTCCTGCGCCGGGAATTCTCAGGGCGCTGAGGTAGGCTCCGTTGTCGCGGATCTCAAGGCGCACGGTGACTTCCGGCTCGTGGACGTCCACGCCGATATGCGGGAACGCGTCCAGAATTACCGCGCCCAGCTCCTGCTGTATCTCCGGGGTTTTCATCGGGAACGCCTTGTCGCTGCGCTTGGATTCCACCTTGAAGGTCTTTGCGCCCTCGAGGGCTTCGCGCAGGTACTCGGGAGCATGCTCCGCGATAACGCTGAAATCCTTCGGGAATACGGCGCAGCGCTGTATCGCGCTGATACCGAATATCTTCTGAAGGCGGCTTATCACCTCGTCGATGTCTGCGCCGTCGGGAGGGGTAATGTAGATGGTCGACTGCCTGCGGTAAAACCCGAATGTGCCGAGCTTTTTCAGGCGGCGCTTTATGTTCTTCTGGAGCATGTCCTCGAATGTGGACTTATTCAGACCCTTGAGGGCTATCTCACCATATTTTACAAGAATTATCTCTTTCATTTGTTCCGTTCCTTTTTCGATATTATCTGCGGAATCTCGCGATACCCGCCCTGATTCCTTCAAGAAGCGCGTCGATGTCGGCTTCGGTGGTGTCTGCGCACATGCTGACCCTTATCGCGCTGTCGGCGAGCTTATCGGGTATTCCGAACGCCGCCAGGACTCCGCTGGTTTTTCCGCGGGAGCATGCCGAGCCGCTTGAAACGTATATCTCGCGCTCCTCGAGGGAGTGGAGCATTATTTCCGAGCGGACGCCCTCAACGCTGAAATTCACGATGTTGGGGACGCAGTTTTCTCCGGAGTTGACGGTTATCCCGCCGAGCGCGGAAAGACCGTCCAGCAGATGAGCCTTCAGCGCTCCGAAGTGCTCCGGGGTGCCATGGTAGCCTCTGACCGCCGCTTCAAGTCCGGCGATGAGCTCCACCGGCTCGGTGCCGCTGCGGAGGTTCTTCTGCTGACCGCCTCCGGCCAGCAGCGGGGAAATGCGTATGCCCTTTCTGATATAGAGCGCGCCGATCCCCTTGCTCGCGTGTATCTTGTGACCGGAAATGCTGATAAGGTCGCCGTCCAGCGGGACTTTCAGGAATCCCTGCACCGCGTCGATATGTACGATTGTTTTCGGATTCTTCCGCTTTACCAGCCTGTACAGCCGCTTCACGTCGTTGGCGAAGCCGGTCTCGTTGTTGACCGCCATGCAGGATACCAGCACGGTATGCTCATCTACCGCGTCGGCGAGCGCCTGCACGAAATCCGGGTGATCTTTCGGGGCGAGGCGCTCCACGTGGAAGCCGCGCTCCTCCAGCTTTATCATGACGTTCGCGACTGAGGGGTGCTCTATCGCCGTGGTCACTATCCGGTCGCCGGAGCGCTTATAGGTCTCCGCAGCGCCGAGCAGCGCGGTGTTGTTGCTCTCGGTCGCGCCGGAGGTGAATATTATGTCGCCCTCGCCAAGCTTTGCAAGCAGGGTCTTTTTCGCGGAGGCGATGATCTTTTCGGAACGTATGCCCATTCCGTGCAGGGAGCTTGCGTTTCCGAAGCTGTTCTGCATTGCCGATAAAATAGCGTCCGCTGCCTGCTCGCAGGGCTTTGTGGTGGCGGCGCTGTCCAGATATATCATTTGTTTCTCTCCTGTGCATAATAATGCATTTTATATACTAGTATAGTATAGCACATTTTGCTGTGTTTGAACAGTCTTTTTTTAAAATTTTCACCTTGATTTCATTGTGTTCTCGGGCGGGTTACAGAAAAGTTACAAAACGGTTACAAAAGCGGTTGAAAAGTTACTGAATAATTACAATCTCCGGATTTCGGTTACAATCCTGTCATATATGTTGATTTTTCCTCCCGGGTGTGATACAATATGTTCAGAAACACAAGTGACATAACGATCCAACATCATGATATATATGATCCTCCTTCATTACCACGATCCCCCGGTGTCCCCGGGGGATTTTGGTTTTTCCGGAGTTCCATGGCTTGGGCATATGATTCAAATATGCTATTGACATGGGAGACTTTTTAGGGTATAATTAACATTAAGCTGGCAGAATATAGTCTGTCAGTCTGGTTAGGTCTTAAAGTAAATTAAGCAATAAAGCCGCGGCGAAGCGGCATGTCAGGAGGTCAAGCAAATGTCAGACTATATCAGAAGGCTGCCGGTTTACCTGCTGCTGGACTGCTCAGGCTCCATGTCAGGCGAGCCTATCGAGGCAGTGAAGCAGGGAATCAAGGCGCTCCTCACCGAACTCAAGGGAGATCCCCAGGCGCTGGAAACAGCGTGCCTGTCAGTTATCACATTCAACAGCACCGCGCGGCAGATATCCCCGCTGACTGAACTGATGCTCTTCAAGGAGCCGGAGCTCACCGCAGGCGGCGCAACTGCGCTCGGTGGAGCGCTCCACGTTCTGGCGGACTGTATCCGCACAGAGGTGCGCACCTCCACCGCGACCCAGAAGGGCGACTGGAAGCCGCTGGTGTTCCTGCTGACGGACGGCGCTCCCACCGATAACCTGGACGAAGGGATCGAAGCGCTCAAGTCGGTTTCCACCGGAAACATCATCGCATGCGCTGCCGGAGCAAACGCGAATACAAACACGCTCCGCAAGATAACAAACAACGTCCTGATGATGAACAACCTCACCGCCGGCGACCTTGCGGCATTCTTTGCGTGGGTGTCCGGCTCGATAAAGGCGTCCTCCAAGAGCATAGACGCAAAGCCCGGAGAGGCTATCCAGCTCCCGCCGCCTCCCCAGGGATTTGTTATCGTTCCCTGATAAGGGGGTATTATGTACGACGAAGATATCAGGCAGGAGCCTGATGTGCTGAACGGCTCCGATGAAACCGCTGAACAGCCTGTATCAGAAGAGCCGCAGGCCTCCGCTGACGTTTCCGGAGCGGAGGGGCCTCAGCCCGCTGAAGCTGCGCCGGAACCCGGCGAAACTCTGGAACCTGAGCGCCCCCCCGAAGAAGCGAAGCCGGAGGCTCCGAAGCTCTCCGACCGGGAGGTAATGCGGCACACGGCGTCGATATGGCGCTACCGCACGGTGATAGAGGACGGCACGGAGCTCCACACCGAGTTCCACAGCAAATATCAGCGCGTCGGAAGGTGCGAGGCGATAGGTGCGCGGGTGCGCGGAAAGAAGCACAAGCACGAGGGCACCAACTGCGACGACTGGTTCGAGACTGCGGAATCCGCGGGCTGCCTTATCGCGGTGGTCGCGGACGGCGCCGGTTCTAAGCCGCTGTCGCGCATCGGCGCAAGGGTAAGCTGCGAGGGCGCAGTCGAGTACCTCAGGGGCGCGGTCTCCGGATTGTTTGAAAGCCAGCCGGAGCTTCGCGGGAAGCTCTCCGGGGATATGTCCGGGGCGGAGTTCATGGAAGCCTGCGGGCAGATAGCTCCGCTGATACAGAACGCCGCACGCGCGGGGTTCGACGCAGTTATAAAGAAGCTCGGGAGCATTTACTCCGACAGCGCCTACACCGCGAGCCTGGGCAGGAATCCCACCCTCGCGGATATGGGGAGCACGTTCCTTGCGGCTCTGGTGGTTCCGCTGGAGATAAACGGCGGGCATGAGAACTTCGTGCTCTCCGCCCAGATAGGCGACGGCTGTATCTGCGCCATCGACAGGAATGCAGGTCATGAGAACTGCTTCCGGCTGCTTGGCGAAGCGGACAGCGGTGCGTACTCCGGCGAAACCGACTTCCTGTCGGAAAAAAACGTCTCCGAAGGCGCGATCGCCCGCAAGACCAGAATAAGCCGCGGAAAGTCAGACATCATAATGCTGATGAGCGACGGCGTAGCGGACGATTATTTCCCGGCGCAGCCCCAGATGAAGCGGCTGTGCCTTGATCTCATGCTCAACGGGATAATCCCAATGCCGGGCGGAAAGGCCGAGCCTCTCCCGCCGGAGCCTGTGCGGTTCCCGTCGGTAAGCCCGGATCAGCGCTCTGTGGCTTTGCAGTACGCAAAGCAGCTCCTGAACGGCGGCGAGGACGTCGACGGGCTGTGGGACAGACGCGGGGAGCTGGCTCCCTGGTCGCTGAATTCCTGGGGAGTATTCATCGGGAAGCGCCCGCAGGACAGACTGCTGACCTGGCTCGACAACTACAACGAGCGCGGCAGCTTCGACGACCGCACGCTTGTGGTGCTGGACCTCAGCGCGCAGGGCTGAAAAACATGTCCGGAGGAGTTCCGGCATAACGTATAATGAATCGCGGGTATCCGCGGAAAGGAAAGACTGACGGAATATGAACAGCGGTCAGATAGTGACTGCGGTGCTCGAGGAAGGCTCGCCGCTTGGCAGCACGCTTGATTTCGTGGTGGACGCCAACGCGCCCCGTGGCGGAATGAAGCACACCTTCTTCACACCGGACAGAAAATACGCGGTGCAGTTCTTCAATGACCCGCGCGACGGGCACAATCCGAACATTCAGGATCGTATCCGCACCATCGTCAGCATTTATAATCCCACCCTGTCGGAGCAGGCGGGGGGAGCGCTCGGCAATACGGAAAAGACCGCGGAGTACTTCCGCAGCCGGTTTTGCTGGCCTGTCGCGATAGTCAGCCAGCCGGAGTTCGGGATAGTCTGTCCGACCTACCCGCAGAAGTTCTTTTTCGGCGGGAACGCTTCCACGAATGGGCTGAACCTCAAGGGCAAGGACAAAAAGAGCAACTGGTTCACCGGAAGGCTCAGGAAGTACATCGCCCCGGAGGAAAAGGGCGATTTCCGCACCATGCTGGGGGCGGCGATATGCCTTTCAAGGAGCATTCGCAGAATGCACCAGGCGGGGCTCGCGCATTCCGACCTTTCCTGCAACAACGTGCTCATTGACCCCAAGAGCGGCTCCACCGTGGTTATCGACATAGATTCGCTGGTGGTTCCGGGGAAGTATCCGCCGGAGGTGTGCGGGACGTCCGGGTACATAGCGCCGGAGGTCCTCGCAACGCTGGAGTACGACTACAACGACCCGCGGCGCTGCCTGCCCTGCGTTTCCACAGACCTGCACGCGCTGCCGGTGCTTATTTACGAATATCTCTTTTTCAGGCACCCTTTAAAGGGACCTAAGATACACAGCGCGGCTTCCGCCGAGGAGGACGACTACCTCGCGATGGGGCCGGAAGCGCTGTTTATAGAAAACCCAAACGACAGGAGCAACCGCCCGCCGGATCTGAAAGTGACGATACAGTCGCTTTCAAAGGGGCTTGAGCAGTTGTTCCTGAGGGCGTTCGTGGACGGGCTTCACGACCCTTCACAAAGGCCTACCGCGATGGAGTGGGAGCGTGAGCTCCTGCGCGCGTGGGACAGACTTGTGAAGTGCGGGAATCCCGGCTGCGAGAAAAAATGGTTCATTCTCAGAGATGAGAGTGATCCGGTATGCCCCTTCTGCGGAACACGCCTCCGGGACAGGGTGATCAGGCTCAGCTTCAAGAGCATGATGAGGGGCAGGAACGGCGTATACCGCGACAACGGCGAGGCTATCGCGTACGATGGCATGCCGCTGTACGACTGGCACGTAAGTTCCACTGTCCACAATGATGAAAAGGCGGGCACCGATATGCGTGCGTACATTTGCAGGCATAACGGAATGTGGCTGCTCGTCAACAACGGGGTGGAGGGCATGACCTCTCCCTCCGGAAGGCTTGTCCCGAAGGGGCAGGCGGTAGAGCTCAGGGACGGAGCAGTGTTCCGCATGACCGACCGTGATGACGGTCTGCTGTGCGAGGTCACGGTTTACTAGTCCGATGGGTGATTTCTTTTGAAAGAAAGGGAAAATTTATGAAGCAGTTTGGTTTGACAGACAAGCAGGCTGAGGAGTCGCGGCAGAAATACGGCGACAACAGCATGACGGAGCAGGCGTCCGAGAGCTTCTGGGATAAGCTCAAGGGCAACCTCGGCGACCCGATGATAAAAATACTCATCGTTGCCTTGCTCATCAACGTTGTCCTGGCGGTGCTCGGCGGCGTTGGGATCATCAAGGAGGGCGCTCCGGAGTGGTACGAGCCTCTCGGAATCTTCGTAGCTATCGCGCTTGCAACGCTGGTTTCCACATTCTCTGAGTACAGGAACGAGAACGCGTTCCAGAAGCTCCAGGAAGAGGCTTCCCGCATTATGTGCAAGGTCTACCGCAACGGCGAGATCGCCGAGGTGGCAATAAACGACATCGTAGTCGGCGACGCTATCCTGTTACAGTCCGGAGATAAGGTACCGGCTGACGGTATAATCATCGACGGCGACATCAAGGTCGATCAGTCCGTGCTCAACGGCGAGAGCCGCGAGGCCAAGAAGCTCGCAGTTCCCGAGGGCTGGAAGGATACCGACGAGAGCCTCAATTTCGACAACGAGCACAAGGTTTTCCGCGGAAGCGTGGTATGTTCCGGCAACGCGGTGATGGAAGTCACCGTAGTCGGCGACAAGTCCGTATACGGCAAGATCGCAAGCGAGCTCCAGACCGACGACGACCGCGAGACTCCTCTTAAGGTGAAGCTCGGCAAGCTGGCTGACGGCATAAGCAAGTTCGGCTACATCGGCGGTATCGCTATCGCGGTCGCAATGCTCATAAAGACCCTGTTCATGGGCGAGGGCGGCATCGAAGCGTTCCTGTTCGCAGAGGGAGTTTTCCAGTGGGCGGCTCTGCTCGAGGCTGTTATCCAGTCCGTAATGCTTGCGGTCATCATCATCGTAATGGCTGTCCCCGAGGGACTTCCGCTGATGATCGCGATAGTTTCCGCACAGAACATGGGCAAGATGCTCAAGGACAACGTGCTTGTAAGAAAGGTCGCAGGTATCGAGACTGCAGGCTCCCTGAATATCCTGTTCTCCGATAAGACCGGAACTATCACAAAGGGCAAGCTCGAGGCGGTAACGTTCATCGACGGCGCCCTCAACGAATCCAAGAAGTTCGGCGACATCGGCGGGAAGCTCAAGGATATCCTGTCGCTGTCTATCCATAAGAACACGCTCTCCATCGTTTCCGGCGAGGGCAAGGACATGAAGGTCATCGGCGGCAACGCCACCGAGCGCGCTATACTCGGCTTTGCGGCAGGCACTGAGTGCTCCGCGGACGTGAAGGCGGTCGGGAATATCCCGTTCAACTCCACGAACAAGTATTCAGCGACCCAGGTAACAGGCGACTACGACCTGACGCTCATCAAGGGCGCGCCTGAGAAGATACTCCAGAGATGCTCCCACTACTGGGACGTAAACGGCGAGAAGAAGCCGTTTGACATGACCCAGCTCAACAAGCAGATAGACGAGCTTGCAAACCGTGCTATCCGCGTGCTGGCTATCGCCACCACAGAGGACGCCCTCGGCGAGGACGCGCTCCCGGACAGCAGCAACTGGACGCTGGTAGGCGTTGTGGGTATCCGCGACGAGGTGCGTCCGGAGTCTTTGACCGCCATCGCGGAGGTAAAGGGCGCTGGAGTGCAGGTAGTAATGATCACCGGCGACCGCAAGGAGACCGCAGTTGCCATCGCGAAGGACGCAGGCCTGCTCGAGAAGGACACCGATGTTGTCTTGACCTCCGACGAGCTTGCAAAGCTCTCCGATGAGGAGATCAAGAAGATGCTCCCGAATATCCGCGTTATCGCAAGAGCGCTCCCCTCCGACAAGAGCCGTCTGGTGCGCCTTGCCCAGGAGCTTGACCTCGTTGCGGGCATGACCGGCGACGGCGTTAACGACTCCCCGGCGCTCAAGAAGGCGGACGTAGGCTTCGCAATGGGCGGCGGCACAGAAGTAGCAAAGGAAGCGTCCGATATTGTTATCCTGGACGACAACTTCAACTCCATCGACCGCGCTATCCTCTACGGCAGAACCATCTTCAACTCCATCAGGAAGTTCATAGTATTCCAGCTCACGATCAACGTTTCTGCAGTTCTCATCAGCTTCATCTGCCCGCTCATCGGACTTGACAACCCGCTGTCCGTTATCCAGATCCTGTGGGTAAACCTCGTAATGGATACGCTGGCGGCTCTGGCATTCGGCGGCGAGCCGGCTCTCTCCAGATTCATGCACGAGAAGCCCAAGCGCAGAACTGAACCGATAATCAGCAAGAACATGATGTCCCAGATAATCACCGGCGCAGGCTGGACGTTCATTCTTTCCATCGCGCTTCTGGTACTCGGCAGCTTCGACGCTGACCCGAACGTACCCGGCGTAAGCTTCCTCGAAAGCTGGGGCTTCCTCCGTCAGAACACCATCGAGGGCGAGACCCACATGTTCCTGCACACCGCATACTTCGCATTCTTCATTTTCATCGCGGTGTTCAATGCGTTCAACGCAAGAACCGACCGCGCGAACCTGTTCGATAACCTCGGCAAGAACAAGGGATTCCTTACGGTATTCGGCATAATCGCGGTAGTTCAGATACTCATGACCTACCTCGGCGGCGCTATCCTGAGCGGCTACGGTCTAAATGCGGTCGAGTGGCTGATGGTGCTTGTAATAGCGATCTCCATTATTCCGGTGGATCTCATCAGAAAGGGTATCGCAAAGGCGGTCTCCAACAAGTAAGGCACGGTAAATCCCAGGCGGCTCCGCAGAATGCGGGGCACGCGCGGGACAACATATGATTTTCAAGGAGGAAAACAAAATGGCAGTAAATCTTTCTAAGGGTCAGCGCGTAAGTCTTGACAAGTCTGTTACTCTGGCAAGGATCGGTCTCGGCTGGGACACCAACAAGTACGACGGCGGCAGCGATTTCGACCTTGACGCGAGCGTGTTCCTTCTGGGAGCAAACGGCAAGGTCCTCCGCGACGAGGACTTTGTATTCTATAACAATCTTAACGGCAGAAACGGCGCGGTAGTCCACACCGGCGATAACCGCACCGGCGAGGGCGACGGCGACGACGAGGCTATCATCATCGACTTCACGAAGATCCCTCCGGAGATCGAGAAGATCGCAGTTACCGTAACGATTTTCGACGCGCAGCAGCGCAATCAGAACTTCGGTCAGGTATCCAACGCGTACGTAAGAGTAGTTAAGATCGACAACCCCGACGACGTTAACGGCGAGGAAGTAATCCACTTCGACCTCATGGAGGAGTTCTCCATCGAGACCGCGCTTGTTGTATGCGAGATCTACCGTTACAACGGCGACTGGAAGTTCAACGCAGTTGCAGCGGGCTACCAGGGCGGACTTGAGGCGCTCTGCCGCGCGTACGGCGTCAACGTATAATTGATCAGAAATCAGCACCGGTCAGGAGGGAAGCGGCTTGTCAGCTCTGTCAGATATAATTGCAAATACCCCGGCGGGGGGAACAGCCGCGCTCCCGGCGGGTGAATACGAAGGGCCTGTTGTTATAAACAAGCCCCTGACTCTCCGCGGAAGCAGCGCCACCGTGTGGTCAAAGCACGGCAGCGTTATCGAGGTTTCGTCGCAGGGCGTGACCCTAGAGGGGATTCGCGTGGAGATAACCGAAGGCGCGCTCTCCGAGCCTGCGATAACCGCTAAATTCCCGGTGAATATCCGGGACGTGGAGGTGCTCGGCACCGTTTCCGGCTTCGGCGCGGAGGACGGCGAGTGCGGTATCCCGCGGGCGCTTCAGCTTGGGGAGATTTCCCCGTCTGAGGAGAACAGCTTCATTATGACGGTGGATATTCCCGCCCCGGCGAAGCTGGTCTGCACCGCTTCCGGGGTGAGGTTCGTGCCGCAGTATATCCCCGCTGGGCGCAGCAGCGTCAGGGTGTTCGTCAGCGGCAGCGGCTCCGCTTCGCTGGTTTATTCGGAGGTGCTTCTGGTTTCGCAGTTCCGCAGAAGGATATACCTCAGCGGAAGGTTCTCGGCGAATGCTCCGGCGGTAAAGGAGCGGCTCATTTACGAGGCTCCGCAGATAGCGAGGAACGCTCCGCAGACCGCAGCGGCTCCCGCCCCGGCTGTGAAGCCGGAGCCTGCGGACGTCATCTCCGACGTGGGGGCGGCTCCGCTGCCCGATAACCAGCTCCTTGAGCTGCGGAAGGGTCAGCGCGCTCCGGCGGCGGGATACCTCTCCGGAACGGTGGAGGTGTACCTCACCGGGCAGCGGCTCGGGAACGCGGATATCGACCCGTATGTGTTCCTGCTTGACGAGAACGAGAAATGCCGCGGAGACGGCGACCTCGTGTTCTTCGGAAACGAGAGCTCCCCGGACGGCGCGGTGCGCTACTACCCGGACGACGGTCACATTTCCGTTGATCTGGCGAAGCTCCCGCCGGAGGTGCAGCGAATTTCCGTAGCGTACTCGGTTTATTCCGGCGACAGCGTGAAGAATTTCTCGCAGGTCAGGGAGCCGAGGGTGGCGCTGTTTTCCCAGGGCAGGGAACGCGTGAGGTTCGACATACCGGGGCTCACGAACGAAATAACCATCATCGCGATGGAATTCTACATATACCGGGGCGAGTGGAGGATATCCGCAGTCGGCGCGGGCTACCGCGACGGGCTGGTGAAGCTCTGCAGCCGCTACGGTATACAGGCAAGCACATAAGGGAATCCTGAAACCGCGTCACGTTTTTCGGGAACCCAGATTAATTGAGAGGACAGGACAGGCAGAATGGCTTCCGCAGGATTTGTACGTTATACCGGCTATGACAACGCCGATATTTTCAAGAATATGCTGATCGAGGCTTACGCGGCAGCGAAGAAAAACGGTCTGTTCTTCGAAGGGAAGATCCCCATGGCTTCCACAACTGAGGTCAGCGCTGCGGCGAACTACGCCGCGGGGGATTTCAGCGACGTAAAGTCGGTGAAGGCTGGGTTACAGTCGTGGCTCTCGACGCAGCGCATTGAATGCGACGCCGACGCCATGGCAGAGGCGCTCACCGAGGCTTCAGGGAACTGCGGCGCAAACGGCAGGAACACATACCTCGTGATATTCTGCTGGCTGATGAAGTACCTTGCGGTACGTCCGCAGTCGCTGGTGCTGATAGGCGCGGCGAGCCTGCGCGAGCTGTACTTTCTGCATATCATGAATCTTGCCGGGGTGCGTATCGTGTACGTTTCCTACGGCATGGACAAGGACTTTGATAAGTTCCCGCATGCGAACCGCGTTCAGAATATGACCGGCTCCATGAGCGGAATGATACAGATTGATTTCTCGCACATAGACCTGTCGAAGGCGGCTCAAATGAGCCAGATGAGGGCTTCCGCGCAGCAGGTTGAAAACACCGTGCAGCGGCTCAGCACCACGGCGGCGGGTATCTTTGAGGATTTCATGACAGAACACCGCACCCGCGTGGTTAAAAACGGCGGAGTGTTCCGCGAGGGCGGGGTTATCCCGGTGTACTTCGCGGCGCTCATCGGCTATGACGAGGAAGCGGTGTACAACAACATGCTGCTGAAGTTCAAAGAGGGCTTCGCCGGAAGCAAGAAGCAGCTTATTTTCATTGAAAAACCGATGGAAAACCCCACCGCCGAGGAGATAAGGCAGCTTGGGACGGTCAGCCGGAACAGCACCGGCGAGATGATAGACGAGCTGGCGCTGCTGATAAAGCTGAACGGCGACCCGATACGAACCGCGTTGGCTCAAACGGAGCTTCGCAAGCTGCTCAACGAGCTTTACACCGGCAATCAGACGGTGGTTTTCAACTACGGAAGCAAGCTCATTTCCTGGCTGTACCGCTGCACTCAGGCGCGGAAGTACGCCGTGCAGTACGCGGATATTCCGGTGGTGCTGTATTACGGGGATATCTCGCAGTCGGAGCTGTATTTCCTGCATTTCATGTCGCGGTGCGGGTTCGACGTTATCTACATCACGCCGAACAAGCAGCTACTGGATATCACGGTCGACAAGAACCTTGACAACAGAATGCAGATTTTCCAGCTCCCGCAGAGCAGGGAGAGCGGAAGCTACCCCAGCAAGGCGGTCAAGATGAAGGTCGCAACGGTGGCGTATTCCGCAGAGCGCGAGCTTGACACCATGCTCTATGGCGGCGACGCGGGGATATTCCGGGACTTCCAGTTCCCGAACAGCCAGACCGTCACGCTGAAAACCACGCTTGAGGAAATAGGCATACTGTGGAAGCAGGAAGCGCGGTTCCGGCAGGGCTTTGAGACCTCCGGGAACCTTGTAACGGTGCCGAATATCTTCGCAAAGATAAGCGGAGTCAAGGACGGCAACGCGGCGGCGTACTGGGAGGAGATACGCGAGCGGCTCACGCCGGAGACGATCCTCCGGGTAAAGACCGCAGACCAGCAGCAGAACGCGAATCCCGACCTGTCGGCGTACCGCAGCTTCTACCGCAACGGAAAAATCGATGCCGAGCGGCTGAAAGCGTCCTCGCTGAACCGATACAGTTACCTTCCGGACAGGATACAGGATATGCTCCTGTTCAAGCTCCAGGAAGCGGCGGACAGCGGGTTCCTGAAGCTTCAGGGCGACGAGCTGATGTGTTCGGTGATGCATTTCGGGCTGAACCTCGACAAGGAGTTCATGAAGCTGCTGCAAAGCTTTGATTTCACGAAGCAGCTCCCGAAGCTGATATGGATAGACGCAGTGGAGCAGACCTTCTCGCTTGAGGAGTGCATTCAGCTTGTGCTGTGCAATCTTATCGGATTTGATATACTGATATACACCCCGACGGGGTACAAGAACCTCGAAACGTTCGTTTCTGCGGACGCATTCGAGGAGCATACTCAGAACGAATTTCTCTACAATATGGAGGTGCCGAAGTTTAAGATACCCTCCGAGCAGAAGAACGGCGGATTTTTCGGCAGGCTGTTCAGAAAGTAAATTTGAAAGGAACCAACGATTATGGGATTACAGTTTACACCCGGCTCTCAGATGCAGCCCGCGGCACAGCCCCAGACTGCTCCGGCGGCGACTCTTGCAAAGACCCCCGACGAGGCTGCGCTCGATGTGAAGATCGAGGAAGCGAAGAATTTCAACATTCAGGTAACGGCTGACCAGATCAAGCAGGAGCTTGCCACCAGCGAGGAGATCGACAAGCTAGTAAGCACCATCAACCTCAACGATTCCAACACCATCGTTAAGTTCGGCGCAGAGGCGGCCGAGGAGATCTCGAAGGCTTCCGACCAGGTGCTGAAATCCATGACGATAGACCAGGTGAACGACACCGGCGTAATGCTCAAGGAACTCGCGAGCATTATGGATAAGTTCGATATCAAGGAGATACAGGACGAGAAGCCGGGCTTCTTCGGAAATCTCAAGAAGAAGCTCGAGAAGATCATCGGCAAGTACGAAA
Source organism: uncultured Clostridia bacterium (assembly GCA_945923775.1). Classification (GTDB taxonomy): domain Bacteria; phylum Bacillota; class Clostridia; order Oscillospirales; family Ruminococcaceae; genus CAG-115. The sequence goes on from CAMELR010000003.1 coordinate 117,199, forward strand.
CGATGGGCAGCGAGGTCGACAGGATCTACGTTCAGCTCAAGAAGTACGAAAGCGAGATCGGCGACGCCAACACCAAGCTTGACAACATGTACGACGCGAACCTCGGCTATTACCAGGAGCTTGTGAAATACATCATGGCGGGTGAGCAGGCAGTCAAGGAGCTTGACCAGTACATCGCGGACTACACCGCAAAGTGCGAGGCTAACCCCGACGACGGCACGATACGCATGGATCTCTCCAACCTGACCCAGATGCGCGAGATACTCGACCAGCGCGTTATGGACCTCAAGGTAGCTGAGAACGTGGCTATTCAGACGGTGCCCATGCTCAAGACCATGGAGTATTCCAATCTGAACCTGGTGAGAAAGATAAACTCCGCGTTCATCATCACCATGCCGGTATTCAAGCAGGCGCTGGCGCAGGCGATCATGCTCAAGCGCCAGAAGATAATAGCAGACTCGATGCAGGCGCTCGACGAAAAGACCAACGAAATGCTCAAGAAGAACGCGCAGAACACCGTTGCGCAGAGCAAGCAGATCGCGGCTATGGCTTCCGGTTCCTCGATCAAGGTTGAGACCCTCCAGGAGACCTGGACTACCATTGTAAACGGTATCGACGAGGTTCAGAAAATCCAGAACGACGCAAGGGAGAAGCGTAAGCAGGACGCAGTAGCCCTTGAGGAGATCAAGGCTGATTATAAGAAGCGCATGAAGGCGTAATATTAAACTGGCAGGCCAAAAAGCCTGCCAGTGTTTGTATTAGCGTTATTGACTGTTCGCCGCTGAGCACGTAGTGTTTCGCAGTTCCTGACGGCTCAAAATTCTTTCGGCTTCGAATCAAAGCCCGACTGCGGCTTACTTTGAAACGCCCAGCGAACCGAGTATAGAGCCGGTGATGGTAGTCGTTATATAATCCGCAAGCTTTTCGCGGTCTCCCATGTCGCGCTCAATACAGTCCAGGAGTATCCCTGCGATAGCCTCGGTCAAAAAACGGCTCAGGAACACCTGATAACTGTCCTCCGCCGTCACGGAATGCTTCTTTACAGCTTCGCAGACCAGGTTATGTATCGGCTCGTAGATGTCGTTGTAGAAGTACCTAGAAAGCTCGGAGCGGCCTATCGAATGCACGATGTTATGCAGGATATCATGATTTGAGCTGATGTAATCCAGCGCGAAATCCACGGCTTCCCGCCGCTGCGATACCAGGTCGTACTTTCCGAACATGCACATTGCTTCCTGGTCGAGCGTCCATTTCAGCAGGGAGAATATATCCTCAAAATGATAGTAGAACGTCTTGCGGTTGACTCCGCAGTCCTCCACAAGCTCGCGCACAGTTATCTTGTTGAGCGGCTTCTTCTTCATCATAGCCTTCAGCGCCTCGGATAACGCCTGTTTTGTCTGCTGCGACTGCTCGTTGTGCTTCATGTTTTTACCCCCGTTTTCCGGACATTTTCGCAGTTTTGTCCGGTCAATATTACTATTATAACCTATCGGGACATATTTTGTCAAGACTGGCTGTTTCACATTATGTCCGTTTTGTGCTGGTTTTTGTCCGAAACATGGTTGGATTTCCACCCCGGAAATGCTATAATCAAAATGTAATCTATAAAATACGAAAGGAATGTCCTCAGATGATATATCACAATCCCGTGCTGAAAGGCTTCTACCCTGACCCGAGCGTGTGCTCCCACAACGGAAAGTACTACATGGTGTGCAGCTCGTTCCAGTATTTCCCCGGAGTTCCGCTGTTCGAAAGCTCCGACCTCGTTAACTGGAAGCAGATAGGCTACGTACTCACCAGACCCAGCCAGGTAATGCTCGATAAGATCAACAGCTCCGGCGGAGTTTTCGCGCCGACTATCCGCTGCAGCAACGGCAGGTTCTACATGGTGACTACCAACGACACCACCCACCAGAATTTCTACGTTTACACCGACGATATCTACGGCGAGTGGTCGGAGCCGATATATGTTGATCAGGGCGGTATCGACCCGTCGCTGTTCTTTGAGGACGGCCGCACCTATTTCATGAGCAACGGCGCCGATGATAACGGCGTCGGCGGAGTTGTTCAGTGCGAGATCGACATCGCCACCGGAAAGAAGCTCTCCCCGAGCCGCTGCATCTGGAAGGGCTCCGGCGGACGCTACCTTGAAAGCCCGCATCTCTACAAGATAAACGGAGTTTACTACCTCATGGCTGCGGAGGGCGGCACGGAGTACGGCCACATGATAACCTGCGCCCGCGCTGATTCCGTCTGGGGAAAATTCGAGGGCAACCCGAAGAATCCGGTCCTCACCAACCGCAACAAGGCTCCGTTCATCATTCAGGGAATAGGTCACGGCGACCTTGTCCAGGATGAATACGGCGACTGGCACGTACTTTCCCTGGGATTCCGTCAGCAGCATATTTGGAGACCTTACCACCACCTGGGGCGCGAGGTGTTCCTCACGCCGGTGAAGTTTGGTGAGGACGGCTGGTTCACCTGCGGAAACGACGGCACCACCGATGAGAGCTACGAAATAAAGGGCGATTTCACCCAGAACGAGCAGCGGGTTTTCACTTTCGCGAACACCTCCTGGGACAAGGAGTGGTGCTTCATGCGCCGCCCCGTCATGGGAAACTACGAGCTGTCAGACGACAAGGCGGTGCTCCACGGCTCGGATATCACGCTTGACGACGTGGATTCTCCGACGTTCGTTGCAATGCGCCAGCGCGACTTCAACATGGAAATGACCTCCACCGTGAAGCTGACCGGAAACGCAGGAGCAGTCGGGGGACTTACCGTGCTCATCACCGAAAACGAGCATTACGATATTCTCCTTGAAAAGTTGGAGAGCGGCTGCAAGGCGGTACTCATGCTGAACATCGGCGGAATAAAGCACCGCCAGAACGAGCTTCCCATCGGCGGCGATTCTGCAAAGCTCACGATAAAGGCTGACAACTACGGCTACAGCTTCTTCTGCGGAGAGGTTCAGCTCGGATACGGAAGCACCAAGTACCTTTCAAGCGAGGTCGCGGAGGGATTCACAGGCGTAATGACCGGACTTTACGCGGCTCATGGAACCGCAGAGTTCACCGGATTCGAGTGCAGCTACAATTAAAATTATAGGGCTGAGTACGACCTCAGCCCTACAGCTTGTCGAAAAAAGTCATAACGGCAGTAAATTTCAAAAAACTGTGGGGGAAAACTCTTGTTTTCCCCCACACCCCTTTAGCGCCATTGAATCGTTTAACTGCGCGCCAGCGCGCAGAGTGGTGAGGGCTTTGGTCTTACGCTAGTTTGGCACAAAACATAACATCACGCTTATAGCAGGCGGTCATATGTTGTGCCAAACTAACCCCTCTGGCGCTTCGAGCCACCTCCCCCACAGGGGGGGGAGACACCTCACACTCCCGCTTCCTTTTGTAAGCAAAAGGAAGCGAAAACC